>CAYGSU010000079.1:0-15810 GCA_964352715.1 uncultured Flavobacteriaceae bacterium
GTCGGTTTCACACCCGGCTCGAACCAAAGACCGGTAACATTCAGGACGCCAGTGAGCCGGTCGGCCTTCATGTCGATCCGACCGACCATCCGGTCGCCTTCCAGCATGGGAAAGACGTAGTAGCCGTAAACGCGCTTTTCCGCCGGAACGAAAACCTCGATCCGGTAGTCGAATCCGAACAGCTTCATCAGACGCTTGCGATCGCGGATCAGCGGATCGAACGGGCTGAGGATGCGCAGCCGGTCGATCGGGTCAGGCAGATCGGCGCACACGTCTTCCAGATCGGGTCTTGCGAATAACTGCCGTGTCGGCGACCCGTCTGCCGCTTCCACCCGCACGGGCATGACCGTTGCAGCGGGTTGCCGTTGCAGCCAGGCATTCGCTTCGGCTGTGGTTATTGATGCCCAGAATCCTGCGATATCTGCTGCACTGCCGTAGCCGAGCCGCTCAAGGGCGGACCGACAGGCCCAGTCGATCAGATGGTCGTCGTGTGGGTGATCGTTGCCGGCATGATCCGGCAGCACCCGTTCGGTAAGGTCATAGATCTTCTGGAACCCCTGCCGGCCGGATACGGCGAGATCGCCGGTTCGCCACAGGAATTCAAGTGCGGTTTTTGACGGGTGCCAGTCCCACCAGCCGCCGGCCTTTCCTGTTCGTTCGGACGAAAAGTCACGGCTCTGTACCGGGCCGATTTCGCGAACATGGTCGAGAATTCGTGCTGTTTCTGACAGGCACTCGCCGCCGTGCCAGTTTCTGTAACTTTCCGCCAGTCGCACTTTTTCCCGCCGAAATCGAGCCTTCCAGAACGGAAAGAACCGGGTCGGAATGATAGACGCGTCATGCGTCCAGTTTTCGAATGCGGTGCGGTGCTTTTCCACCGCCTGCACCAGGTGCTTCTGCCGATACGTCGTATTGCGGGAAAACAGGATCATGTGGTGAGCGCGTTCGACCGTGTTTATGCTGTCGATCTGCACGAATCCCATTCGTTCGAGCAGATCGAGCAGGCCTTCGGAAGACAGTTTTTGCCGGGGTGGGTCAGACAGTCCCTGCAGCGACAGCACAAGGCGGCGCGCGGTGGCGGGGTCCAGCGTGAAAGGTGTTGGCATGGCGGTGTTCCGGCTCGGTCTTCAAATGTCGCGAGAGGAAAGCAATCCTTCGTTTCGGCAGGAGACCACGGGCTTGAAAATCGTGTTCAGTGCAGTATTCGTCGTTGCAGCAAGGCTGCCTAACACTATCGTCCGTTCGGAGTGCAATCCATGAGTTTTTCATCACCGTTGGGGCAGGCTGTACCCCGTGCGGAAGACTACCGGATGCTGACCGGCCACGGGCGGTTTGTTGATGACCTGATGTCGGCGGATGCCCTGCATGCCGTGTTCTTCCGGTCGCCTGTGGCGCATGCCAGAATCATCGCTCTGGATATCGACGATGCGCTGGCGGTTCCGGGTGTACGGGCGATCCTGACCCATGATGATCTGGAACGGAACGGGATTGAGCCGGTAACCTGTATGTCGCCGATGCATTCCTATGACGGCAAGCGTTTCCGCGAACCCGTCCGGCATCTGCTGGTGAAGGATACGGTGCGGTTTGTTGGTGATCCGGTGGCGCTGGTGATTGCCGATACGGACTATGCCGCGAGGGACGCGGTTGAACTGATCGGCTTCGAGTATGACGAGCTGGATATTTGTGTCGATACCGGTGCTTCGGTCGATATTGCGTTTGAACTGCGCGAAGGGGATGCGGAAAAGACGGACACCGCCTTCGCAATTGCAGACCATGTCGTATCGATTGACGTGGTCAATAATCGCGTTGTCGGGTCGCCGATCGAACCTCGGTCGCTGATTGCAAGCTACGATGCGTCGGAAGACCGTTACACCCTCGTGTCGCAAAGTCAGGGCGTTCACCTGCTGCGCAATCTGATCTGCAAACCGTTGGGCCTTTCGAAAGACAAGGTGCGCGTGATAACGCCGGATGTCGGCGGCAGTTTTGCGGTAAAACTGACCAGTTATCCCGATCAGTCTCTGATGCTGTTTGCCGCCCGGCATGTCGGCGCGGCCATCCGCTGGACGGAAACTCGGGGCGAAGCGATGCTGGCGGATGTACATGGCCGCGATCATGTCACACGGGGCGAGCTCGCCTTCGACAGCAATGGTCGGATTCTTGGCCTGAAAGTAACGACACGCGGCAACCTTGGCGCCTATGCCTCGCCCATCGGCCCGTTCACCAGCGGCCGGGGGTTCATCAAGATGCTCGGCCATTCCTATTCGATCCCGGCGTTGCGTGTCCGGTGTGTCGGGGTTTACACCAATACCGCGCCGACGGATGCCTATCGCGGTGCTGGCAAGCCGGAATCGAGTTACTTTCTGGAACGTCTGATGGAAAAGGCTTCGCGCGAACTGGGCATCGAGCGGTTCGACCTGCGCCGCCGAAATCTGATCCAGCCGGAACAGATGCCCTATACCAGTCCGGTCGGCATTGTTTACCATTCCGGCGACATACCGCGGGTGTTTGAACAGGCGCTTCTGGCGGCCGATGTCGCCGGATTTGCGAACCGGCGCACCGATTCGAAAAAGGCAGGCAAACTGCGCGGTCTGGGTCTGTGCCCGGCGATGCATCTCGGCGGCGGAAACTCAAACGAGACCAGCGATCTCAGGGTCGGCAGCGATGGAATTGTCACCTTGCGGACAGGCGTTCAAGCCTCGGGGCAGGGGCATGAAACCGTCTTCATGCAGCTTCTGTCCAACCGGTTGCAAATTCCTATGGAGAGCATCCGTGTGATCGAAGGCGATACGGATGAATTGGCGGATGGCGGCGGTACCGGCGGTTCTTCATCGCTGACAATCGCGGGCCCAACCATCGAGAGAGCGGCGCGGACGCTGATCGACAATGCCCGCAAGCAGGCAGCCGACCGGTTGGAAACCGCCCCGGCCGACATAGAATATGGCGATGGCCGCTTCACCGTGGCCGGCACAGATAAATCGATCGGCCTGTTTGAACTGGCGACGGCGCTGGAGAGTGACGGCCAGCCGGGATGCGCGGCAACGGAAGCGTTTGACGGCGATCCGCAGGCTGTAACGGTCAGCACCTATGCCTGCGAGGTCGAGATCGATCCGGATACCGGCGGGCTCGATATCGTCGCCTTCACTTGCGTTGATGATTTGGGCAACGTTTTGAACCCGGGGCTGGCCTATGGCCAGGTCGCAGGTGGACTGACACAGGCCATCGGTCAGGCGGTTATGGAACATACGGTATACGACCCGGCGGACGGTCAGATGCTTTCGGGATCGTTTATGGATTATGGATTGCCGCGCGCCACCGATGTTCCGGCATTCGCCCACAATGATGCCGGTGTACCGGCCATGAACAACGTTCTGGGCGCCAAAGGTGCCGGTGAGGTTGGCGCAAACGGGGGTTGCGGCCCGGTTATCTGCGCAATTCTTGACGCCTTGCAGGCAGCGGGTGGTGCGGCGGATATCGATATGCCGGCAACACCGGAGGTCATCTGGCGCGCCCTGAAGGGCGATCCGCCGTCGCGTTCGCCAGTGGACTGGTCGCATGGCAGCAATCTCATACCCGCCAACGGCCAGGACATTGACGACCGGGTTTCAGATGACAGCGAAGACGGTATTCCGCATTGATTTGTTGAAAATCTGAACGGCAGGCCTTAATCAGAGTGATGGCAAAGCTTCCGGACCTTCCTTCACCTTGCGTTGGCGTTTGCACGCTCGATCCCGTAGCCGGCGTTTGCGTCGGGTGCCTGCGCACGCCAATGGAAATTGCGCTCTGGCCCGGATCCGACAATGAAAAGCGCTATGAAATTCTTCAGGAACTGAAGAAACGACGCCGCGCGGCAGGCATTACAAGCCCCGCCGATATGAGGGCGCGCCGTCGGGCGCGACGGGGCACGGCCTGAAGGGGTCAGGCCAGGAATGCGTTCAGCATTTCCTCGACCGGTTTTCTGGAAATATCCCGCGTGATCATTACCAGCCGTGATCGTCGGTCTTCTCCTGCTTGCCATTCGCCGATAATCGCCGGCGGATGAAACACATGCTGCACCCCGTGCACGGCGACCGGTCCGGGGGCATCGACGACATCGAGAATCCCCTTGATCCGCAGCAGATTGGAGCCGTGGACCGAAATCAGCGCTTCGATCCATTCCACGAACGGATCCCACTCTATCGGCTTGTCCCGGGTGATGCAGAAACTGCGGATCCGGTCATCATGCCGGTTCACATCATGGTGGTATGCATGGCCATGCTCATGACCATGATTGTGGCCATGATCGTCCGCATATGCTTCTTCCTGCAGCCATTTTTCGACATCGGGCGCTTTCGTTGCGGGGTCGTACAACCCGGCATCGAACAGCAGCGCCGGATCGACCTCGCCGAAGGAAGCGGTAATCTGCCTGGCCGCGGGGTTGATGACCCGCAAGCGGTCCTGCAAAGCCGCGAGATCTTCTGGAGACGCAAGATCGGCCTTTGTCAGCACCAGCCGGTCGGCGACAGCAGCCTGCTTCACGGATTCAGGCGTATCGTCCAGTTGCCGCGCGCCATGAACGGCGTCAACCGTGGTCACCACGCCGTCCAGCCGGTAGCGTCCTGAAAGTACAGGGTCTGTCATCAGGGTGTGCAGAATGGGTGCCGGATCGGCAAGGCCGGTGGTTTCGATCACCAGGCGTTCAAAGGCCGGAATCTCACCCTTCCAGCGGCGTCGGTACAGGGTTCTGAGTGTTTCAATCAGATCGCCCCGGATGGTGCAGCACAGGCAGCCTGATTCCATCAGCACGGTATCTTCGGTGCTTGTTTCCACCAGACGGTGATCAAGGCCGACTTCGCCGAATTCGTTGATTACGACCGCTGTCTGCCCCATGCCCGGATGGGTCAGCAGTTTCGATAGCAGGGTGGTTTTTCCGCTGCCCAGGAAGCCGGTCAGGACACTGACCGGCAAACGGTCACGTTCACCCTGTTCTTCTGCTTCCGACGTCTCTGCCATGACGATAATCCTGCATGATATACGGCCATACCGGCTGTAACCCGTGAGTTAGCGATGCGGGCACAGGAAAACAAGCCGTTCACACTATTGATGCAGCGCAACAAAGTGCGTATTGCAGACCGATACAAACCCCCTTATATTGCGGCGCAACATAGCCAGATGCCCGATTTTGATGGGCGCGGTTGTCGATTATGCCTGTAACAGGCGTTTAGGAGAAAATTGATGGATGCCCCAATTCCGCACGAGGAACTCAACGGTTACTTCATTGAAGACCTGACCGTTGGCATGTCGGCTGTTTTCGCGAAAACGATCACCGAAGCCGACATTGTCCTGTTCTCGGGCGTTACCGGCGACATGAACCCCGTTCACGTGAATCAGGACTTCGCGGAAGATACGATTTTCAAGGGCCGTATCGCACACGGGATGTTGACCGCCAGTCTGATTTCGACGGTGCTTGGCACCAAGCTGCCGGGTCCCGGCTGCATCTACCTGAAGCAGGACCTTCGTTTTCTGGCGCCGGTGCGCGCCGGCGACACGGTTCAGGCCCGCATCGTGATTACCGACATCATTGCCGAAAAGAAACGCCTGATCGCCAAAACAACGGCGCATGTCGGCGAGACGATCGTTTGTGACGGTGAAGCGGCGATGATGGTTCGCAGCCGCGTGCAGGAAGCCGCCAGACGAAAAGCGGATGCTGAAGAAGCCGCCGCCAAACAGATCGCAGCCGACTAATTTCATCGTTCTCCTTGATCGTCGGTACCGCACCGGTTCATTCTGCGACCTCCTGACGGCCAAGGATGTTATCGATGCGTGTTTTTACCGATCTATCAGCGTTTCCGGATGAGCTGCGCAGCGGGGTTGTCGCGATCGGCAATTTCGATGGCGTGCATCGCGGGCACCAGTTGCTGATCGGCAAGGCGACGGAACAGGCGGCAATGCGGGGGCGTCCGACCGGCGTGCTGACGTTCGAACCGCATCCAAGGCGTTTCTTCAAGCCCGATGAGCCACCCTTTGGCCTGACGCCGACCCATAACAAGGCGCACCATATCGAAGCTTTGGGCGTCGATTACATGTCGGTGCTGGAGTTCACTGCTGAAACAGCGGCAATGACGGCCGAGGACTTCATCGACCGTGTTCTTGTCGACGGGTTAGGCGCATCGCATATCGTGATCGGCTACGACTTTTGTTTCGGCAAGGGCCGCAAGGGCACACCGGACCTGTTGCGCACGCATGGCGGTTTCGACGTGACGGTGATCGATCCGGCCGCGACGCATGACGGCATCATTTATTCCTCGACCCGAATTCGCGATGCCCTGCGACGCGGCAATCCGGGGCAGGCGATGGCGCTGCTGGGCCGTCCCTACGAGATAGAGGCGCGGGTCGAGCCGGGTGAGAAACTGGGCCGGACAATCGGGTTTCCGACCGCAAACCTGTCGCTCGGCGATTTTCTGAGGCCGGCGATCGGCATCTATGCCGTGCGCTGCGGGCTGGTCGACGAAGACACTGGTGACACCACCTGGTACGACGGCGCCGGTTATTATGGCGACCGGCCGACGGTCGACGGCACGGGTGAGCTGTTCGAAGCGTTTCTTTTCGATTTCGACGGCGATCTGTACGGGCGATATCTGCGGGTCGCGCTGATCGAATATGTCAGGGAAGACAAGAAATTCGACAGTGTCGATGCAATGCGTGACCAGATTGCTGCCGATTGCAAAATCGCCAGGCGGATTCTGAAGACCCGGGCCGCCGGCGCCTAAAGCGATACAGCGCAAAAAAAACTTGTGATTCCGGGCGCTTTTTGGCCCTTATCCAGTCGATTCCGATTAGCACAGATTGAAGATGTAAAATGACCACTGAGACGCCTGACTATAAGGATACCCTGTCCCTGCCGAATACGGATTTTCCGATGCGCGCCGGTTTGCCGCAGAAGGAACCGGAAATTTTGCAGCGGTGGCAGGATATCGGGCTGTGGCAAAAGCTTCGTGACCAGTCTAAAGGGCGCGAGAAATTCATTCTGCATGATGGGCCTCCCTATGCGAACGGTCATCTGCATATCGGCCACGCCCTGAACAAGATTCTGAAGGACATCATCAACCGGTCACAGCAGGTGATGGGCAAGGACGCCAATTACGTTCCTGGATGGGACTGCCACGGCCTGCCGATCGAATGGAAAATCGAAGAACAGTACCGCGCCGACGGCAAGGACAAGGACGCGGTGCCGATCGCGGAATTCCGCCGCCAATGTCGCGATTTTGCGGCAAAGTGGATCGACGTCCAGCGCACCGAATTCAAGCGGCTCGGCGTCCTCGGGGACTGGGAAAACCCCTATATGACGATGGACTACACGGCCGAGGCGCTGATCGCCGGCGAAATCGGCAAGTTCCTGATGAATGGCAGCCTGTTCCGTGGCGCACGCCCGGTCTGGTGGTCGGCGGTGGAGAAAACAGCGCTGGCGGAAGCCGAAGCCGAATACATGGAACACAAGTCGACGACGATCTGGGTCCGCTTCCCGATCGCCAAACCGGCCGTGCCGGAACTGGAAGGCGCGGATATTGTCATCTGGACGACCACGCCGTGGACCATTCCGGGTAACCGCGCCGTGGCCTATGGCGAGGAAATCGCCTACGGTCTTTACGAAGTGACCGCGCTGGGTGAGGGCGCGAAAGGCGCTGCGGTCGGTGACAGGCTGGTTCTGGCTGACAGTCTTGCCGGATCGACGGCGGATCAGGCGAAAATCACGCTTTCGCGTGTCTGCGATATTTCCACGCTTGACGGCACTGTCTGCCGGCATCCGCTGGCCGGCCACGCCGACGCGGACGGGTATTTCGACTTTGACGTACCGGTTCTCAAAGGCGGTTTCGTGACTGACGACGCCGGTACCGGCTTTGTGCATGTCGCGCCGGGCCACGGCGCAGATGACTGGCATCTCGGCGTCGCCAACGGCATCGAGATTCCGCAGACAGTCGGTGAAGACGGCGCCTTCTACGATTTCGTTCCGGTCTTCGGCGGCAAGGTCGTGATCACCCAGGACGGCAAGGAAGGCGATGCCAACCCGACAGCGATGCGGGAGCTGGCTGTGGCCGGCAAGCTGCTGGCGAAGGGCAGTCTGCGGCACCAGTATCCGCATTCCTGGCGGTCGAAAGCGCCGCTGATCTTCCGCAACACCGCGCAGTGGTTCATTTCGATGGAAACCAACGACCTGCGCAAGAAGGCGCTGGCGGGTATCGAGTCTACAGAGTTTTTCCCCGCACGTGGTAAAAACCGGCTGTATTCGATGATCGAGGGCCGGCCGGACTGGTGCCTGTCGCGGCAGCGCGCCTGGGGTGTGCCTATTCCCGTTTTCGTGCATAAGGAAACCGGCGAGCCGTTACGCGACCAGGCGGTTGTTGATCGCGTGATTGCGGTGTTCAAGGAAGAAGGATCGGATGCGTGGTTTTCATCGCCGCCGTCCCGTTTTCTTGGGAATGACTATGACGCGGATGATTACGAACAGGTGCGAGATATCGCCGATGTCTGGTTTGATTCAGGCTCAACCCACGCATTCTGTCTTGAACAGAGGGAAGACCTCGCCTGGCCGGCGAACCTGTATCTTGAAGGGTCGGACCAGCATCGCGGCTGGTTCCATTCCTCATTGCTGGAAAGCTGCGGAACGCGCGGCCGCCCGCCTTACGACCAGATTCTGACACACGGCTTCATCATGGCGGAAGACGGTCGCAAGATGTCGAAGTCACTGGGCAACACGGTTGATCCGCAGGTGGTGAACGACAAATACGGCGCGGAAATCACCCGGCTTTGGGTTGTTGCGCAGGACTACACCCGCGACATGCGGGTGGGCGAAAACACCCTGAAGCAGATGACCGACTATTACCGGCGGTTCCGCAATACGTTCCGCTGGATGCTCGGCGCCCTATCGACATTCGATCCGTCACAGCGCGTTGCACCTGAAAACATGCCCGAACTGGAACGGCTGATGATGCACCGGCTGTCGGAACTTGATGGCATCGTGCGCGAATCCTATGACAGATATGACCTGAACCGGGTGTTCCGGGAGCTGCACGATTTCTGTTCGGGTGATCTGTCGGCGCTATACTTCGATATCCGCAAGGATTGCGTCTACTGCGATGCCCTTGACGATCCAAAGCGGCTAGCGTGTCTCAGCGTGCTCGACACGCTGTTCAATACGCTGACGGTCTGGCTTGCGCCGATCCTGTGCTTCACGACAGAAGAAGCCTGGCTGATCCGCAACGGCGATGGCGCGGAAACCAGCGTGCATCTGCGCACCTTCCCGGATATTCCGGCATCGTGGCGTGACCAGCCGCTGGCGGACAAATGGGAAACCATTGCAAAAATCCGCCGGGTTGTTCTGGGCGCTCTGGAAGTTGAACGGGCCGAAAAGCGGATCGGGGCGAGCCTTCAGGCCGCGCCGACGATTTATCTGACCGAGGAAACGGCAGCCGCTGTAAAGGATATCGATCTCGCGGAAGTGACGATCACATCCGATCATTCGGTTTCGACAGATCCTGCGCCTGAAGGGGCCTACAGGTTGAACGATGTGCCGGATATCGCGGTAACAGTGTCACTGGCGGACGGCGAGAAGTGCCAGCGCTGCTGGCGGGTTCTACCGGATGTCGGCAATTACCCTGCCGCGCCGGAAACCTGCGGCCGGTGCGCCGATGTCGTCAGCCATCTTCGCGCCGCGGCGGAATAGGGCCTTGTTGAAACTCGGCCTTGCGGTTGCGTTTCTTGTGGTCGCCTTCGATCAAGCCACCAAGTGGTATGTCGTGCACCATGTCATGGATCCGCCGACAATCATCGCGCTGACCGGCTTTATCGATGTGGTGATGGTGTGGAACCGGGGGATCAGTTTCGGTTTCCTGGGCAGCGATAATGCCGCTGCGCCGCTGATCCTGGCCGGTCTGGCGGCGCTGATCGTGGTGGTTCTGTTTTTCTGGCTGCGTCGGGTTTCAAGCCGTTTTCTGGCACTGGCGCTGGGGCTGGTAATCGGCGGCGCGGTCGGAAACATCATCGACCGTCTGCAATGGGGCGCTGTCGCCGATTTCATTTCGGTGACGCTGTCCTTCATTCCGCTGGCGCTGTTCAACCCGTGGCCGGCCTTCAATGTTGCCGATGCCGCGATATCGGTCGGGGTTGTGCTTATCCTGATCGACGGGTTCTTCCTGCAGCAGCCGAAACGCTGATTTTTGACCTTAATCAGCGACACGGCGTTGCAGAATCCGGAGAATTACCACATATCTATAGATATGAGACGGAAAATGGCATCTTCCCTTAAGATTGCTTCGGTTGCGGCGGTTCTCGCGGTAACGCTGAACGCGTGCGGCAGCAATGTCGGCGAGGTTCTCGGTCTGGAGAACAAACCGCCCGATGAGTTCTCCGTCGTGAAGCGGGCCCCGCTGACCCTGCCCCCCGATTACGGGCTTCGTCCGCCCGAACCCGGCAAGGCCGAGCGCAATGCGGTAACCCCGCGTGACAATGCGCGTCAGGCTGTGTTGGGGTCGGAAAGTCTGTCAGAACGTGACAAGCAGAAAATCATTCAGGCCCGCAAGGCGGCCGGTCAGGACGCATCCGAACTGGCCCTGCTGAATCAGGCGGATGCGCTGAACGCATCGCCTGAAATCCGTCAGGTCGTGAACGAGGAAAGCCAGGCGCTGGCCGAGGAACAGGAAAACTTCGTCGACGATCTTCTGTTCTGGAAGGATCCCGAAGAGCCGGGGGCGATTGTCGATGCCACAGAAGAAAACCGACGGCTTCAGGAAAATGCCGGTCTCGGCAAGCCAGTGACCGAAGGCGACACGCCCACGATCCAGCGCGAAAGCGAAACATCGCCGTTCCAGTGGCCGTTCTAGCGTCTGCCGCCGATTGTCTGCCGGCAGACGTCAGGGCGTTTGTTGTCATTAGCTGATGGGAACGACAGCCGTATATGGCGGGCTGTTTCTGGCTGCCTTTATTGCCGCGACGATTTTTCCGTTTCAATCCGAATTCGCCCTCGTCGGTCTGTTGGTTACCGACGACTATTCCATCCTTTTGCTCATACTGGTCGCCAGTATCGGCAACACGCTGGGCTCGGTGGTCAACTGGCTGCTGGGGCGAGGCATAGAAACATTCCGCGACCGGCGCTGGTTTCCGGTGAAGCCGCAGCAGCTTGAAAAGGCGGTTTCCTGGTATCGGCGCTACGGCCAGTGGTCGCTTCTGTTGAGCTGGGCGCCGTTTATCGGCGATCCGCTGACCGTGGCGGCGGGTGTGCTGCGCGAGCCGTTCTGGATGTTCCTGCTGCTGGTCGCCACCGCCAAGACCGGACGCTACATCGTCGTCGCGGCGATTACGCTGCAGTGGATGTAACTAGGCTTCTGTCTGATCGGGTATTCGAGACAGCAGCCAGTCTCGGAAAAGCGTTGTCCGTGGGTCGCCGACATTCCGTTGCGGGGTTACCAGATAGTAGATGTGCTTTGGCCAGGCGATATGGGGATGCGCCAGAAGCAGCCTGCCATCGGCCAGGTCGCGCTCGATCAGCAGTTTAGGCACGATTGCGACGCCGATGCCTCTGACGGCGGCTTCGATCGCAGCATCGAACTGGCTGTAGAAAACGCCTTTCGGTTCTTCATGCAGGGTCAGGCCCAGTGTCTTGAACCAGATCTGCCACGAAATCGGCCTCGAATAGACATGAATGGCCTGATGGTTGAGCAGGGCGCCGGGATCGTCGGCGGGAATCGGCACAAGCCGGGGCGATGCAACGGCGGCCAGTCCTTCCGGCATCAGCCTGTCGGCGATCATGCCGCGAAACGGCGGGTCGCCCTGGACGATGCCGATATCGAAGGCCTCCGGGTCGATATCGCTGTTCGAAACATAGGTGGCGATATTCACGGATATATCCGGATAGGTTTCGGAAAATGCGATGCTGAGCGGCAGCAGCCAGCGTGTGCCGAGCGTAGGGTAACAGCCGACGGACAGGCTGCCGGCGACGGAGCCGAACCGTTGCAACCGGATAACCAGCGAGTCGAGCTGGGTCAGAAGCGGTCCTGTCTCGGCCAGCAAGGCCCGGCCGGCGGGGGTCGGGTCAACCCGGCGGCGTTGACGCACGAACAGATCCTGACCGAGAAACTCTTCCAGCAGCCTGATCTGCCGGCTGACGGCGCCCTGCGTCAGGTTCAGCTCCTCCGCCGCGCGGGTGAAGTTGCTGTAGCGCGCGGCGGCTTCAAAACATTGCAGCGCCGTGGTTGATGGCAGATTTCGTTTCATGGCGTCATTTCGATGGTATTTTCATGAGGAAAACTGATCAAAACATGAGAAATCACCGCTTCACAGCGGGATAGATATTAGGTTTTATCACCATTCGATCATTTTCGAAATGGGGAGTCAGGTAATGCCATCAGCCGCCCTTGCGATGGACCCGGATGTGAAGCTGATTCAGGAAAGCTTCGCCCACCCGCCGGAAACGGAACGGGTCGCCGGGTTTGTGCCCAGCCCGTATATCCGGAAATTGTCGCTGTCTTTCGATATCGCCTGCCTTCGGGAAGGCCTGGACGAATGCCTGCAACGAGCTGACTTCATGGGCGACATGCAGGATCAGGGCTTCGCCGCCCTGCCGTTGACTTTGCGGCCGGGTGAAACCGACGTTTCCGCGAATGACCTGTCAGGCCGGTTCTGGTGCCGGCCCGACGACAGCTATGTCGAAGTGCCGCGTGAAGACTTGGTCGACGAGGCGGCGTTCAGCCTGTTCAACCCGGTCTTTGCCGGCACGTATTTCGAAGAGGTTCACCGGCAGCTTTCGGACCGCTTTGTGATCGGCCGCATGCGGATACTGTCGAAAGGTCTGTACAACTGCAATTCCTGGCATCGCGATCCGGAGCCGCGCCTGCATATTCCGGTTATCAGCAATCCCGGCTCGCTGTTCGTGGTTAACAATCACGTGACGCATCTGCCGGCGGATGGCAGTGTCTATTTCACCGATACGCGCGGGTATCACACGGCGCTGAACGGCGGCGAACAACGCCGGGTGCATCTTGTCGCGGCTTTGGTCGGTACGCGTTGAATTGTCGCAAACGCGGAGTGGTACATGCACCGGTGTCTCCGGTATATTCCCGCGCGTGATTAAAGTCGCCTGTTGTTCAGGCGGAACAACGACCAAGAGACACCGATGAAAAAGCCGGGATCGGATCAGCCTCAGATTTCCTGGCACGCCTTGTCGCAGGAAGAAGCGCTGAAGCACCTTGGCGCTTCAGCGGAAGGGTTGTCTGACGCGGAAGCGGAAAAACGGCTGGCGCAATGCGGCCCCAATCGTCTGCCGGAAGCGGCGCGGCGAAGCGGTATTGTCCGGTTTCTGCTGCAGTTTCACAACATCCTGATCTATGTGCTGCTTGGGTCTGCGGCGATTACGGCGATGCTCGGCCACTGGATCGATACCGGCGTTATTCTGGCAGTTGTTATCGCCAACGCCATTATCGGTTTCATCCAGGAGGGCAAGGCGGAAAAGGCGATGGACGCAATCCGCCACATGCTTGCGCCGCGCGCCAATGTGCTTCGCGACGGCGAAAGGCAAAGCATTGACGGACAGGCGCTGGTTCCCGGCGACATCGTTCTGTTGGAGGCAGGAGACAAGGTGCCTGCGGACCTGCGCCTGCTGACAGCCCATAGCATGTCGGTGCAGGAGGCCATTCTTACCGGCGAGTCGGTGCCTGTCGAGAAAGGCACGAAGCCGGTCGCTGGCAATGCGGCGCTGGGTGACCGGTCGTGTATCGCCTTTTCCGGCACACTGGTGACGACCGGGCAGGGAAAGGGGATTGTCTTCGGTACCGGCGGACTGACAGAAATCGGCCGGATAAGCGGGCTGCTTTCAAAGGTCGAAACATTGACCACGCCGCTTGTGGCACAGATCGGAATTTTCGCCAGATGGCTGACCGTTCTCATTCTGCTGATCGCGGCACTGCTGCTGACTTACGGCTACTTTGTCGGCCATACCGATTTCACGGAAATGTTCATGGCGGTGGTCGGGCTGTCGGTCGCCGCGATCCCCGAAGGCCTACCCGCCGTCCTGACCATCACGCTGGCGATCGGCGTCCGCTCGATGGCGCAGCGCAACGCCATCGTCCGGCGTTTGCCAGCAATTGAAACCCTGGGTTCGGTTTCCGTCATCTGCACCGACAAGACCGGCACGCTGACCCGCAACGAGATGATGGTGGCCTCGGTGCTTACAGGGCAGCATGCTTTCGGTCTGGAGGGTGACGGCTACGCGCCGGAAGGGCCTCTTACGCTGGAAAGCAAGCATGTGGAGCCGTCGAACCACGGCGTGCTGGAAGAGCTCGCCCGCGCGGCGGTGCTCTGCAACGATGCCGTGCTGCGACAGCATGACGATATCTGGACGGTGGAAGGCGACCCGATGGAAGGGGCGCTGCTCGCCTTTGGCGGAAAAATGGATGTGGATGCCCGCACGGCCCAGGCGACATGGCATCGCACGGATACCATTCCCTTCGACGCCAGACACCGGTTCATGGCGACGCTGAACCACGATCATGAAGGGCATGCCTTTGTGTTCGTCAAGGGCGCGCCGGAACGTATTCTCGCCATGTGCCGGGACCAGCGAAGCGTCGACGGAAAAGCCGAAAAGCTCGACATCGACTATTGGCACCGGCAGATCGAGGCGACGGCGGCATTGGGGCAACGCGTTCTCGCCTTTGCCGTTAAGGCGTCGAAACCGGACCATACGGTTCTGGAATTCGACGATGTCGAAAACACGCTCACCCTGCTGGGCATGGTGGGGATGATGGACCCGCCGCGGTCGGAAGCGATAGCGGCGATCAGGGAGTGTCACGAAGCCGGTATCCGCGTGAAAATGATCACGGGCGACCACGCGAAAACCGCCGCCGCCATCGGCAGGCAGATCGGCCTGCGCAACCCGGACCGGGTGTTGACCGGAAGCGATCTCGACGGCATTGACGATGCCGATTTGCGCCAGGCCGTGCTGGATTGCGATATCTTCGCGCGCACCAGCCCGGAACATAAACTGCGTCTGGTCATGGCGCTGCAATCCCACGGCATGACGGTCGCGATGACGGGTGACGGCGTGAACGACGCGCCGGCCCTGAAACGCGCCGATGCCGGCATCGCCATGGGGATGAAAGGAAGCGAAGCCGCCAAGGAGGCGGCGGAACTGGTGCTGGCGGACGATAACTTCGTTTCCATCGCCGCTGCGGTGCGCGAAGGCCGCACCGTCTACGACAACATCAAGAAGGTCATCTCATGGACGCTTCCGACCAATGCCGGCGAAGCCATGACGATCATCGTGGCGCTGCTGGCGGGGATGACGCTGCCGATAACGCCGGTTCAGATTCTGTGGGTCAACCTCATCACCGCCGTCACTTTGGGCCTGGCGCTCGCCTTCGAACCGACGGAGGAAAACACCATGCGCCGGCCGCCGCGCCCGCGCAACGAACCGCTGCTGTCCGGTGGACTGGTCTGGCATATCGTACTGGTCTCGGTGCTGTTTCTCTGCGGCGTGTTCGGCATGTATCACTATGCTGTCGATCGCGGCTATTCGGTGGAACTCGCCCGCACCATCGCGCTCAACACGCTGGTGGTGATGGAGATTTTCCAGCTGTTCTTCATCCGGAATATCTACGGCACGTCGCTGACCTGGAAGGCGGTGCGCGGGACGAAAATGGTCTGGCTGCTGGTCGGCGTGGTTACCGTTGCGCAATTCGCCATGACATACCTGCCGTTCCTGCAGGCCGTTTTCGCCACGAAACCCGTTCCGTTCCGGGACGGCGTGCTGATCGTCGGCGTCGGCGTCGCGCTGTTCTGCCTCATCGA
>CAYGSU010000080.1:0-2201 GCA_964352715.1 uncultured Flavobacteriaceae bacterium
GGCGTCGTCCCGCGTGTAGGGGTAGGGCAGGCGAGCGAGCCATTTCACCACGTCCCAGTCGTTGGCCAATGCGGCGAGTTCATCCGCATCGTCCATGGCGAGCTTCCGCAGCAGCAGTCTTTCGGTCCTGATGCTCATGGCGTCAGGTTTTGTCCGATCGCGTCTCATCCGGGCTGCCGCGCTCGATCTTGAAGATCTTGCTGATCCGGAAGCCGACAAAGCAGAACACGAACAGGATGGCGAATTGCCAGATCTGCGCCTCGCCCGGCAATTGCATGCCGAATACTCTGGCGTAGGAGGATATCTCAACGCCGTCCGCCGTCATCTGCGCGGCGTTTTCCTCGGTCATCGCCCCTTCCACCGGCACGCCGTCGGCGGTGATGACCACCTCGAATTCCTCCGAGCCGATGATCATGAAGCCCATGATGGCGAATCCGAAGACCAGCGCGAAAGGGATCAGTAGGTTGCGTATGAATATCTGCATGGCAGCCGTTGCTTACGGTTTTTCAGCAAGGCCGGCAAGACGCGCAGCGGCGTCGCGGGCGAGGTTGCGCGTAAGCTGGCCCGCACCGATATCCTTGACCAATGGTGCGGCCTGCCCGGCCCAGAGATTTGAAAAGTCGCCCTTGCGTGATGCTTCCGAAGCGGCTTTCAGCGGTGCGAGCGGGCCGGCGGCTTTCGGAAAAGCCGGGGCCTTGTCAGTCATCGGGCCGACCTCGCGGATCACTCGGTTGACGATGCTCCGGGCCGGTTTGCCGGTGAGCACATTGGTCAGGATTGTGCCATCATCGGCCACCCGGTGCAGAGCCGCCCGGTGCAGCCGACTGATTGTTGCCTCCGGCGTGAACAGATAGGCGGTACCGACCTGAACGGCTGCCGCCCCCAGCGCGAAGGCCGCTGCGACGCCGCGTCCGTCGGCGATGCCGCCGGCGGCGATGACCGGCACCTTCACTGCATCGACAATCTGTGGGACCAGCGCCAAGGTGCCGGCCTGGCGCGCTACGTCGCCGGCCAGAAACGTGCCGCGATGGCCGCCGGCTTCATAACCCTGGGCGATGATGGCGTTGCAGCCATGCTCTTCCAGCCACCTGGCTTCGGCCACGGTCGTCGCGGTACTGATGATAATGCATCCGGCGCCTCTGACGCGGGCCAGCAGTTCGTCCGACGGCAGGCCGAAATGAAAACTCACAACGGCCGGTTTGACCTCGGCAATGATGGAACAGGCCGTGGCGTCGAAGGGAGCGCGGATGGCCGACGGCGTAGCATCTACGGGGTTGAGGCCAAGCTCGTCATAATAATGCGCCAGCAGGGCTTTCCATTCCCGGTCCTTTTCCTCGTTCGGGGAAGGCGGCTTGTGGCAGAAGAAGTTCAGGTTGAACGGCTTTTTTGTCCCCCGCTTGATCACCATTATCTCGTCGCGAATTTTTTCCGGCGCCAGCACTGCGCAGGGAAGCGAGCCAAGGCCACCGGCCTCGCAGACGGCAATTGTCATTTCCGATCCGTTGGCCCCGGCCATCGGGGCCTGAATGATGGGCAGTTGTATGCCCAGCATGTCGAGAAGCCGTTGGGTTGCTGTCACCGCTCTGTCCCCGCGAGTTTATAGCGTTCGGGTCGTTCTATTGTGTGCGACCGTAGAACGTCATCCGTTCTTCATCGCTGAACAGTTTACCCGGAAACTCATAATAGGAAAAAACCGCGATCACCCGTTCATCCGGCCCGACGACCGGCGATACCGAATGCAGGGTGTTCTTGCCCTTGAAGACGTTCAGCGTGCCGGGGGCAAGTTTTACGGTTTCGATCTGATTGTCATTGCCGGCCAGCAGCTTGGCGACGCCATCGTAATTCGGGTCGTCGTCGCTGCGCAGCCCGCGCCGATACAGAAATTCTCCGCCATCCGTCGGCGGTTGCAGCAGCAGGGTTGTGGTGAATTCCGACCGGTCGAAATGCCAGTTAAGTTGCTCGCCCTGCCTGTAATTGAACACGTTTACCCGCGCCAGCGGGTCTTCCATCGTATACAGAACCGGCTTGTCCATCACGCTTGCCAGAAACTCCAGCAGCGGGGGCCATTCGTAAATTTTCATGATCATGTTGCCCGGCATCTGGTCGGCGCAGATTTTCCGGTTCCGGGTGGTTGCTTTTATCAGGGCCGGATGATCCGGGGGAAGGTCCTCGACGGTGTTCCTGAAATAGACGTTGTGGTG
>CAYGSU010000080.1:2301-15583 GCA_964352715.1 uncultured Flavobacteriaceae bacterium
CCGGATGATCCGGGGGAAGGTCCTCGACGGTGTTCCTGAAATAGACGTTGTGGTGTTGCTTGTGTTCATAGGACACGGTCGCCAATAGCGGATTGACCTCGGTAAGGCAGGTTTTCAGCGCGCCGGGCCGAACGAGCCTGTCCAGGTTGAACAAGCCGACACGATCAAGCTCCGCCTTGCACCAGGCAACCAGTTCCTGCCCGGCTCGACTGTCCAGCGTGTGCAATGGGTAGCGATCAAGATCGAGAATGTCTTCCATGATCAGACGCTAATTCAATTCTCCGGCAAGCGGAAGGGGTGACCGGATTGAAATACACTGGCATTCTGCACACGTTATAATCGAACAAAATGGATATTGGCTTCCATGTCGCTTGTGATGATAGATCAGCCGCTGACCTACGGCGAAGCCTATGGGTTGAGGGCATTTATTGAAGCGCATGGCTTCTACTGTACGGTTTTCGACTTCAATCACTTCGCAACCAACTGGTATGCACAGCACGCTATCGGCGGGCTGAGACTTATGGTCACACAGGAAGATCTGGCCGGTATTCAGGAACTCGTTGAAAACGTCCGGCAGCAGACAGCGGAGAAACCGATCTACCGCAAACACCGGGCACCAAGGCCTTTAATTATTGAGGCTCGGCTTTCTACGGCATTCTGGGTTTGCACCTCACTTTTTCTTTCTAATTTTCTTTCGGTCCCGATTTTTAGTCCACGGCGAAGAATGCGCCGAGCGAGATTGATTTATCGTCGATATAGGCCCTAGTCTGACGTCGATTGTTCAAAATGAGGGAAATCGACCATGGGACGAAATCGCGACAAGGCGCTGGAAGAATGCCAGCCGGAAATGGAACTGCCGTTCACGCTGACGGAATATCGGGATCGGCTGACGCGCATCCGCAAGCGCATGGCGGAAGACGGCATTGATTTGTTGTGGCTGATGGCGCCGGAAAGCCTGAACTATGTCTCCGGCTACAAATGCGAATGGTATCAGGCGCAGGGGCCGAAACAATGGCCGGCGACCAGCGGCATTGCGGTGCATGTCGATCACGACGATTTCATCCTGTTCGATACGCCGAGCGAAAAGATCATGGTTCGTTTTGTCACCTGCGCGAACGATATCCGTATCTTCCCGATTGGCGAACGGCGCGACGGCATCGGCTTCATTATCGATGAGCTGCGCAGTGCCGGATGGCTGAGCGGCACAGTGGGAATGGAGTTTCATTCCTATCGCCCCAATCCGGCAATCTCGAAGCGGTTTCAGACCGCTTTCGAAGGTGCGGGATGTTCGGTTGCCGATGGCAGCGACATTCTGCGGGAAATCCGCTGGATCAAGTCACCGCAGGAGATGTCCTATATCGAGCGGGCGGCGCACCTGACCGATATCGGTCTTGAGGCGGCGGCACAGACAATCGGCCCGGGCGTCATGGAACTGGAAGTCTGGGGCGAGATCATGGCGGCGATGGGCCGCAATGGCGGCGAAAACCCGGCGATCACCCTGCCGGTCCTGTCAGGACCGAAGGCGAATACCGGGCATTCACTGTCAAGCCGCCGGGTGATCATGCCGGGCGAGCAGGTCAGCGTCGATGTGTCCGGCGTCTACAACCGCTATCACTGTAATGCCGCGCGGGCGTTCTTCGTTGGCGATCCGCCCGATCATATCGCCGAGTTCCACGAGAAATCGAACGGTGTCTTCAACGTCATCCAGGACATGCTGCGCCCGAACCTTCCGATCGCCGAACTGGTCACGAAATGTAAGGCCTATTACGAGGATGTCGGCATCTGGTCCGATGCCGGCTGGGTCGGCGGATACGAACTCGGGTTGGCCTTCCCGCCGGACTGGGTCGGCAATTTCGTCTATGAAATGTCGGATACGAACAGCGAACGGGTGTTCGAACCCGGCACGGTGGTGAACTACGAAACCCAGTTCTTCGGCCCGGATATGAGCGGTATCACCTACACGATCTGTACCCTGATGTTCGGTGAAGACCGGGCCTGGATGCCCATTCAGACGCCCCGGCAGTTGATCGCGCTTTAGCGGATGCGCAGCAGCAAGGTTATCCATGTCGTTTCGTGCCATGCGGAAGGCGAGGTCGGCGATGTTATCACCGGTGGTGTCGCCCCGCCGCCGGGCGAAACGCTGTGGGAACAATCCAGATGGATTGCCCGGGACGAAGCATTGCGGCGGTTCATGCTGAACGAACCGCGCGGCGGGGTCTTCCGCCACGTCAATCTGCTGGTGCCGCCGGTTCACAAGGATGCCGATGCCGCGTTCATCATCATGGAGCCGGAAGACACGCCGCCGATGTCCGGGTCGAATTCGATCTGTGTCGCAACCGTGCTGCTGGAAACCGGCATTATTCGGATGATCGAGCCGGAAACCTCGTTGACGCTGGAAGCCCCGGGCGGTCTGGTGACCGTGCGGGCGGAATGCAGCAACGGCAAGGTTGTTCGCGTACGCGTACGCAATGTACCGAGTTTCGCAGACAGACTCGGTGTGCCGCTTGAGGTCGAAGGCGTAGGGTCGCTGACGGTTGATACGGCCTATGGCGGCGACAGCTTCGTCATTGTGGATGCGCGACGGTTGGGTTTCGAGCTGGTACCGGATGAGGCGCATGATCTGGCCGTCATGGGTAGTCGCATCACTCGGGCCGCCAACGATCAGATCGGCTTTACCCATCCTGAAAACCCGGACTGGTCGCATATCTCGTTCTGTCAGATCGCAGCGCCCGTCGAAATGCAGGATGGCATGCTGACCGGCCGCAATGCGGTTGTCGTCCGGCCCGGCAAGATCGACCGGTCACCGACGGGAACCGGCTGTTCCGCCCGCATGGCGGTGCTGCATGCTCGGGGTGAACTGGATGTCGGCGAGGCGTTTACCGGGGTTTCCATCATCGGGTCGGAATTTCATTGCCAGATCGACCGGAAAACGCAGGTCGCCGGGCGCGATGCGATTCTGCCGGTTATCGCCGGCCGGGCCTGGATTACCGGCACCCATCAGCACATGCTCGATCCGGACGACCCGTGGCCGCAGGGTTACCGACTGTCCGATACCTGGCCGAGCTATACATGACGCCATCGAGCCTTAAAGCCGATTTCTTGGAAAAGGGCTGGGTGCGGTTTCCAAGCGATCTCCGGTTGCTGGACTGGATCGAAAAATCCTTACCCGCCGCGCGTGCCACCGTTGTCGATCCGGCGAACGAACAATGGCATCGCTGTGGCGGCACATGGTTTGCTGGCGTCAACGTGCTGCCAAATGACGATGCAGGCGCGGTGACGGGTGGCCCGCCATTGTCAGGCACAGCAGTGGATTTTGTGCATGATATTCTCGGCCTGTCAGGCTTCACCTGGGACAAGGCGCAGATTTCAATCTGTTACCCCGGCTATCCGAAACCGATGGAGGGTGAGCCGGATACGGGTTACCGCTTCCGCTTGAAGCGCGATGCCGCGCATGTCGACGGGTTGTTGCCGGAAGGGCCGCAGCGGCGGCGATTCCTGCGTGAATATCACGGCTTCGTTCTGGGCTTTCCGATGGTTGATTTCAGCGAGGACGCATCGCCTCTGGTGGTGTGGGAAGGATCGCACGAGGTGGTGCGAGATACTTTTCGGGAAATCTACAAGGATTATCCGCCGGAAGATTGGCCCGATATTGACGTAACCGAAGCCTATCACGACCTGCGCCGGCGCATCTTCGACACTTGCCCGCGCGTCAAGATAACGGCGAAACCGGGAGAGGCCTACCTGGTGCATCGGCTGGCTTTGCACGGCGTCGCGCCCTGGGGCGATAGTGCGACGGCCGGACCCGACGGTCGGATGATCGCCTATTTCAGGCCGGATATCGGCGGCCCCGCCGACTGGCTGAACGCAAAATAACGCCGCGCACCTTTTAATCTCGATCGCTATTCCTACGTAAGAATCCGATCTGTGTTGCCAGGCCGGAACCGCCGCGCCATCGGTATTCCCGAACATCTGCCTTGAAGGATTTGAAAATGCCCGTGACGCTTCCCCTGAACGGAAAAACCGCCATTGTCACCGGGGCGTCCGCGCCGAATGGTATTGGCCGCGCATGCGCCTTGAAACTGGCGGAAGACGGTGCGGCTGTCGTGGTTACCGATATTGCCGGTTCTTTGACAATCGAGGATCGGACGGTTGACCGGCTTGACTTGTTGTCGGAGCTCGTCGCGACCATTGAAGCGAATGGCGGCAGGACGATGGGGATGGATGTGGATGTCACGAACGAAAAGCGGGTAGCCGATTGCGTGTCGCAAACCGTTTCAAGATTCGGGACTGTCGATATTCTTGTGAACAATGCCGGCACGACGATCGGCACCGGGCCGTTTCTGGAATCGACATCCGATCAATGGGACATGAGTTTCAGGGTGAATCTTCTGGGTCCGACCCTGTTCAGCAAGGCTGTTATTCCCGCGATGCAGGCCCAGGGCGGCGGCGTCATCGTCAATATCGGGTCGACGGGCAGTCTGGGCGCGCATGCCTCGTTCGGGGCCTACACCGCCATGAAACACGGCATAATCGGCGTTACCAAAACCATTGCGGCGGAATTCGGGGTGGATGGCATTCGATGTAACGCGGACTGCCCCGGTTATGTGAAAACCGATATGCACGAAGGGGCGAATACGCGGCTTGCGGCGGCGAAAGGCGTTTCGATTGACGAGATCAAGGCTGAACGTTACGCGGAAGTCGCGCTCCGCCGGGCCGGCGAGCCATCGGAAATCGCCGATACGGTGGCATTTCTGGCAGGGCCGTCCTCCACCTATATCACCGGGATCGCCCTGCCGGTTTCCGGCGGTACGCCCGTTGGGCTGTAAATCAGTCAGGCCGGTTTCGACAATTCGGTCAGGATCGGACAATCCGGCCGGTTGTCGCCGCTGCAGGCGGTGACCAGCAGGCCCAGTTCCTTGCGCAGCGATTGCAGTTCTTCAAGCTTTCGGTCGATTTCCTCAATCCGTTCCTGCGCGATCTTCCTGACATCCGCGCTGGCGCGGTTGCGGTCTTCGTAGAGGCTCAGAAGATCGCGGCAATCATCGATCGAGAACCCGAAATTTCGCGCCTTGCGGACGAACAGAAGCTTGCGGATATCGGCCTCCGAATAGTCCCGGTATCCGTTCTCGCCGACGGAAACCGGGGTTACCAGACCGATATCGTCATAGTACCGAACTGTCTTTGTCGGCAGACCGGACCGTTTTGCCGTTTCGCCGATTTTCATGGTTGCTTAACTTCCGTTTGTCAGAACATCAACCGCACGCCAGTTACAACATACATGCTGTCGGAGTCTTCTCCATTGGCATCGGCAATGTTTGCGGTTTCGCCGAATGATCGTTCATAGTGTACCCCAATATAGGGCGTTAACAGTCGATCTTCGAGGTCATAACCGATACGGGCGCCGATTTCCACGGTTGGTCCCCAGGCGCCGTTTTCAAAATCCTCGTCGTCGGTGAAGGGGATGTCGATTTCTACGCTTGGCGTTAGCGTGATGTAGTTGGTGATTAGCCCTTCATATTCGATTTCAAATCGGACAGAGGGATTTTCCGACAGAAACAGATCAGCATCGATTTCGAACCACTGTTCGGCAAGGCCGTGGATGCCGACAATACCGGAAATCCTGTCGATTCCTTTCGGATTGTCCAGGCGGATTCCTGCTGCGACATCGTAGAAAGTACTGACTGGCGTTTGCAGGCGGAGCTGGTTTTCCAGCGTCTCGAATCTGCTGCTTTCGGTTTCATATTCTGCTTCGCTGCGCCATACCAGCTTCAGTTCATCCGATCCGACAAGCGCGTCAAAATCCCAGGCAAAAATATCGTCGCCTGTATCTTCAAACCGGTGTTCAAGTTGTTCAATCTGAACACCCCAGATCAGCGACTCTTCCGCAGCAGCCTGAGAGGATAGGAGTGTCGAGGCAATAATTGTCATTGCTACGTGAAAGCGTTTCATTGGATGTGTTCTCCGCCAACATGATACATGGTGGCCGATTTGCCATCCGGCCCGCCCTCGACAATCACTTTTCGGAACATGCCGCTGTCGGCGTGATAGGAAAGGTGGCAATGGAACGCCCACTGGCCGGGCGCATCCACTTCAGTTTCCATATAGACAACAGTGCCTGGCGAAACGCTGACGACATGTTTGACCGGATCCCACTTGCCGTTTCCGTTGTCCAGGATCGACCACATACCGTGCAAATGCATTGGATGTGTCATCATTGTTTCGTTGACGAACTTGAAACGCACCCTCTCGCCATATTGAAGACGGATCGGTTCCGCATCTTCATACTTCACATTGTTGATGGACCAGATATAGCGTTCCATATTGCCGGTCAGCCGAAGCTCGATTTCCCGGGTCGCCTCACGGTCCTCATAGAGCGGCCGCTGTGCTTTCAGGTCAGCATAGGAAAGAAACTTCCCGCCGTTGGCAGCAGATGGGGTCAAGCCGCTTCCGGGCGCGTAGTACGGATCGGGCGTTTCCATACCGCCATGCGCACTGTGGTCCATTCCCGCCATTGAAGAGCCATCGGCCATGGTGTGGGTACCTGACATCGAGCCGTGGTCCATTTCCGCCATAGTCGTGCCGTCGGTCATGGTATGGCTGCCGGACATCGAACCGTGATCCATCCCCTGCATACCGCTGTGGTCCATTCCGGCCATTTCTGGCGCCAGCCGCATATCGGCCATTGTCAGCAAGGGGGGCTCGCGCATAGTCGGCACCTCTGCTGCCATCCCTTCCCTCGGGGCAAGCGTGCCTCTTGCAAAGGCAGTGCGGGCCATTGATTCCGCGAAAATCGTATAGGCTTTGTCATCTTTCGGCCGCACGATCACGTCATAAGTCTCCGCGACGGCAATTCGGAACTCGTCAACCTTGACCGGCTGAACATTGTTGCCGTCTGCCTGAACGACAGTCATATCAAGCCCGGGAATACGAATATCGAAGTATGTCATTGCGGAAGAATTGATAAACCGTAGGCGAATGCGTTCTCCCGGCTCGAATATGCCGGTCCAGTTCTGATCCGGCGATTTTCCGTTTATCAGCGGTGTGAAGCCCTGCAGGTCTTCGACATCCGTCGGCATCATCCGCATCTCGCCCCAGGCCATACGGTCAGCAAGCGTCGCGTCGAACCCCATATCTTTTGTGTCCGAAAGAAAATCCAGCAGCGTCCGCTGTTGGCGATTGTAGTAGTCCGGCATCATTTTCAGGTTTCGCATGATCCGGTTACCGGAATGCGGGTGGGCGTCTGTCAGCTGAACCACGTACTCGCGGTCGAAACGGAAAGGCTCACGTCCTTCAGGTTCGATTATAATTGCACCATACGCGCCGTCCGGCTCCTGAAAGCCGGTGTGGCTGTGGAACCAGTAGGTGCCTGTTTGCACAATCGGAAAGTTATAGGTGAAGGTTTCACCCGGCGCGATTCCGTCATAGCTGATTTTTGGGACACCATCCTGCTGGTATGGCAGGATCAAACCATGCCAGTGGATTGACGTCGATTCGGAAAGATTGTTGGTGACATTGATTGTCACGTCTTCACCTTCCTTGAATCGCAATACCGGGCCGGGTGATGTTCCGTTGTATCCTATGCCTGTTTTTACGAAGTCACCTGTGTCAATCGTGACTTTATCGACTGTGAGGTTGTATTCGGCTGCAATTGCATTGCCCGAAAGAACAAACACGATTGCCGCGGCTGTCGCGGCAGTGAGATGCAGAATTTTCATAACATGTACCTTGTATTGAGCGCCGACACCACGTTTGCCGTCGCTGCAGATGGGTGGCATCAATGCGTGAGGTCTATCTCGCCGACCATGCCCGAATCATAGTGACCCGGCACGTTGCAGGCGAATTCCAGCTCGGAATGGTCCGGAAACGTCCAAACGATTTCGCCGGACTTTCCCGGTTCCAGAAGAAGGCTGTTCGCTTCTTCGTGCATGCCATGGCCCATCGATTCCTGCATGGCCTTTGCGGCTTCCCAGTTGATTTTATCCGGTTCAAGAACGCCATGTTCCATCATCATCTTCATTTCAGGTGCATGTGCTTCATGCATCTCGCTTGTAGCAATATTGAATTCATGCACGAGTGCGCCCGCATTTTGGATGATGAACCGAACCGTTTCGCCTTCTTTTACGGAAATGTTTTCGGGTTCATAGTAGTTGTCGTGCATCACGATTTCGATCGTTCGTGTAACCTGGGAGGATTCACCCGGTTCTCCGATCTTTGCGCTGATACCGGAGTGCCCGTGCCCGTCATCCTGCCCTCCTGCTGCCTGCGAATAGTAAACAGGGGTTGCAGAAAACAAGGAAATGGCGAGCGCGCCGATGACGTTGTGAATAGACTTGGTTTTCATGCTGATTCCTCAAAATACTGATAGATTCCAGACGTATTTCTTGTGTCCGGAGCGTAAAATCACACTCCAGTCTGGTGCTGTCAGTTTCGAGGAGGAGGCGTTTCTATGCCCTTGGGCAGGGTTCGAGCGTGTTCAGGCTGATCAATGTAGACGACTGAAAGGCACTGATAGGGTGCCGATTCTGATTTCTTGTTCGACAAGGTAGCGCCATTGCAGTGATTGGATCCTACGTCGCAACAGGGTTTGGCTTCATGCTCGCATTCGTTCTGACTGCAATCTTTTTCAAAATCGGATGAATGATCTGTCTGATGTTCGTACGACCCATGCTGGTACGTGTGTCCGTTGACATGGCTCGATGCATGAAGAGGCGCCACGCCAAAAGTTAGAATGGCGGCCAAAGACAGGATCGCGGCAAGAATCTTCATGGGACAGATATGTAAAGCAACTTCAATCGAATTCAACTTGTTTGTGTTTGGTCTGTCACCAACCGTCCCCGCGACCCCGCACTGGATGGTCCGGCGCTGGGTTCCTTTCGTAAGACGAGCCGACACAGGGTTCTTTGACCGCCTTTTCTTTTCAGACACACCATCTTGACCTTCCAGCGACTGGAAACCCTATGTTGGGACAGTGAAGGGATTATTCAACGATGGCCGAAACAGCACAGCTACAGCAACACGACCTGCACCGTGATCCGGTTTGCGGCATGACCGTCGAGCCGAAGGACAGTGCGATTACTGCTGTCGTCGACGGCAACACCTACTATTTCTGCTGCGACGGGTGCCGCAAAAAGTTCGAGGCTGCGCCGGAAAACTTCAAGACGGCGGAAGATGTCGTCTGTGGCATGACGGTGAGCCGTGCGACCGCCCGGCATATGACGAAACATGACGGCGAGCGGTTCTACTTCTGTTCCGGCTCGTGCAAGCAGAAGTTCGAGGCATCGCCGGAAACCTACCAGGACGGCAAACCCGCGCCGGAACCGATGCCGGAAGGAACCGTCTATACCTGCCCGATGGACCCGGAAATCGAACAGGTCGGACCCGGTGACTGTCCGATCTGTGGCATGGCGCTGGAACCGAAAGGCATCCCGGCCGGCGATGAAGGTCCGAACCCGGAATTCATCGACTTCCGACGCCGGTTCGCCATCGGCGCTGTCCTGTCGGTTCCTCTGATGGCGATCTCTATGGGGCCGATGGTCGGTCTGCCGGTGCATGACTGGATCGGGGGGCGTCTGGCGCAGTGGCTGGAATTTGCGCTCGCCACACCTGTGGTGTTGTGGTCGGGCTGGCCCTTCCTTGTGCGTGGCGCAAAATCCTTCCGAAGCATGAACCTGAACATGTTCAGCCTGATCGGCATGGGCGTTACGGCGGCTTATGTTTTCAGCGTCGTGGCGGTTGTCGCGCCGGGTTTGTTTCCGGACGGGTTCCGCGCGGCGGACGGCAGTGTCAGTGTCTATTTCGAGGCCAGCGCTGTCATCATCGTCCTTGTGCTGCTCGGCCAGTTGCTGGAACTAGGTGCGCGCGAACGGACGGGAACCGCCATCCGGGCATTGCTCGATCTGGCGGCCAAAACGGCGCGGCGAGTCAAGGACGACGGTTCGGAAGTGGAAATTGCGCTCGACGATGTGAAGGTCGGCGACAGGCTGCGGGTGCGCCCCGGCGAAAAGGTGCCGGTTGATGGCGTTGTCGTAGAGGGCAAATCGTCAGTTGATGAATCGATGCTGACCGGCGAGGCCGTGCCGGTTGAAAAGACGACTGACGACCGGGTGACCGGCGCGACAATCAATGGCACCGGCAGTATTGTGATCGAGGCGGAACGGATTGGCGGCGATACCGTGCTGTCTCAGATCGTGCAGATGGTCGCCGATGCGCAACGGTCCCGCGCGCCGATCCAGAAACTGGCCGATTCTGTCGCCGGCAGGTTTGTCCCGGCGGTCATCGCAGTCGCCGTCGTGGCGTTTGTCGCCTGGGCGGTCTGGGGCCCTGACCCTGCCTATGCCTATGCGCTGGTGTCTGCGGTATCGGTGCTGATCATCGCGTGTCCCTGCGCGCTTGGGCTGGCCACCCCGATGTCGATCATGACGGCGACCGGGCGGGGCGCTCAGGCCGGGGTTCTGATCAGGAATGCCGAAGCGCTGGAATTTTTCGCTGGCGTCGATACCCTGATCGTCGACAAGACCGGCACGCTGACCGAAGGAAAGCCGAAACTGGTGGCAGTTCTGCCGGAAGACGGGTTCGACGAAGACGAACTGCTGCGTCTGGCGGCAAGCCTGGAACGCGGTTCGGAGCATCCGCTGGCCGACGCCATCGTGTCCGGCGCGAAAGACCGCGGGCTCACCCTGTCGAAATCCGAAGACACCGACGCGCCGACCGGCAAGGGCATTACCGGTACCGTTGACGGCAAGACGGTTGCGGTCGGCAATCTGAAGCTTCTGGAAGAGCTGGGCCTCGATGGACAGGCGCTGTCCGCGGAAGCAGGTAACCGGCGCGACGATGGCGAGACAGTCATGTTCGTTGCCGTTGATGGCGTTGTTGCAGGGTTGGTTTCTGTCAGCGACCCGGTCAAGGAAACGACGTCGGCTGCCCTGAAGGCACTGCATGCGGAAGGTATTCGCATCGTCATGGCGACGGGCGACAACGAGCGGACGGCGAAAGCGGTTGCCTCAAACCTGGGCATCGACGACTACCGCGCCGATGTGCTGCCGGAAGACAAGGCCCGCATCATCAAGGAACTACAGGCCGACGGACATATCGTGGCGATGGCCGGCGACGGCGTGAACGATGCACCGGCTCTGGCGCAGGCGAATGTCGGTATCGCGATGGGTACCGGTGCCGATGTCGCCATTGAAAGCGCAGGCATTACGCTGGTGAAGGGTGATCTGAACGGCATCGTCCGGGCGCGGCGGCTGTCGCAGGCGACGATGCGTAACATCAAGCAGAACCTGTTTTTCGCGATGGTCTACAATGCCGTCGGCGTGCCGGTTGCCGCCGGTATCCTTTTTCCGTTCTTCGGCGTGCTGATCTCGCCGATGTTTGCGGCGGCGGCGATGAGCCTGTCTTCGGTATCGGTAATCGGTAATGCGCTGAGGTTGCGCTCAATCAGGCTTCATGAAGGGGATTCGGATTGACCGGCAAAACACGGATGTTCTGGCTGGTGTTCGGCGCCGTGGCCGCCACGTTGGTTGGCATCGCGCTTTATCTGCCTGCCTCCGGCCTGCTGGAGGGCGAAAAACCCGATGCAGCGGCAAGCGCCGAGACGATTGCTCTTGGCAAGAAACTCTACATCGACAACTGCCTTTCCTGTCACGGCGACAAGCTGCAGGGACAGCCGAACTGGAAAATTCGCAAGGCCGACGGAAAACTGCCAGCCCCGCCGCATGATGAAACCGGCCATACCTGGCACCATCCCGATCAGGTGCTGTTCGATCTGACCAAGTACGGTCCGGCGGCGATGGCGGGGCAGGGCTATCAAAGCGACATGCCGGGTTATGAGGGTATTCTGAGCGACGACGAAATCCGCGCTGTGCTGAACTATATCAAGAGCACCTGGCCCGAGGAGATACGCCGGGAACAGGAACGGCGGACCAGAGAAATGGGAAATTAGGGATGACGGTCGACCGGCGAAATCTCCTGAAAACCGGCGTGGCGGCGGCTGCGCTGCCGCTGCTTGGGTCAAACATCGCAACGGCGGCGAACAGGCTTCGGCTGAACGCCGTGCCGGCGGACGGTTTTCTGATGGGCGAGGAAAGCGGGCCGGCGCGCTTGTGGACCTACAATGGCGTCAATCCGGGGCCTGAAATCCGTATCCGGCGCGGCGACCGTCTGACGATAGATGTCAGCAACGATCTGCCGCAGGGCACCAGCGTTCACTGGCACGGCATCCGCATCGACAACGCCATGGATGGCGTTTCCGGCCTGACGCAGAAGCCGATTGAACCGGGTGCGGCGTTTTCCTACGATTTTGTAGTGCCCGATGCGGGCACCTACTGGTATCACCCCCATAACCGGACCTGGGAACAGATGGCGCGCGGCCTTTACGGGCCGTTGATCGTCGAGGAAGACGAGCCTTATCCGGTCGATACCGAGCAAACCCTGATTGTCGATGACTGGCGGCTCAACGAAGACGGAACGCTGAACGAGGAGACGTTCGGCAACGGAATGGACTGGAGCCATGCCGGCCGGCTGGGAAACTGGGCGACCGTCAACGGTGTGTCGAAGCCCGTCTATGCATTCGCATCGAAGGCGCGGGTTCGCCTTCGGTTGATCAATGCATCGAATGCCCGGATCATTCCGTTGACGCTGGGTGACCTGCCGGCAACCTTGATCGCGGTGGACGGTCAGCCGCTGGGTACGCCCGAACGGCTGGACCCGGCATCGCCGCTTCAGCTTGCGCCGGCGCAGCGCGCCGATGTGGTGATCGACATGTCGGGTCCGGGCGCGCTTTCGGTGCCAGTCGGTGACGGCGAAACGAAGATTGCCTCCTTCCCCGCCAGTGACGTCGTTGCCGATTCCGGCCTGTCAGAAATGCCGGTACCGGCGCTGCCGGGCAACGACCTGCCAACTCCTGATCTCGACGGGAGCCAATCCGTGACGCTTTCAATGCAGGGCGGCGCGATGCGATGGCTGGACTCGGCACGCTACAAGGGCGAGGTTCTGGACGGTCAGGCGCTTGCTCAACAGGGCCAGTACTGGTCTTTCAACGGTCAGGCGGGCATGACCGATGCGCCGCTGTTCACCACCGCTGCCGGCCGCAGCGTTGTCGTCGACATGATCAACGATACGCGCTGGCCGCATGCCATGCATTTTCACGGTCATCATTTCCGGGAAGTTTCGGCCGGCCCGCCCGGTCCCTGGCGCGATACGCTGCTGATCGACCCGGAGGACCGTAAACGCATCGCCTTCGTCGCCGACAATCCCGGTAAATGGATGATTCACTGCCATATGC
>CAYGSU010000081.1:0-15194 GCA_964352715.1 uncultured Flavobacteriaceae bacterium
CGACGATTTCATCGACGCCTTCCAGCACTTCCTTGACCCGCACCGACGAGACATTGGGGAATGTGTCCGTCACGAGCGCTTCCAGCGCCGGTTCCTGCGCCTCGTCCAGATAGGCGGTTGCTATGTAGGTCTGCGGCGCTTGTTCCATCATCCCCGGTGAGAACACCATCACGAAATTGATGCCAAGCGACGTCCAGTCGATTTTCCGCAGATTGGCGATTTCAGCAGTAAATCCGCGGCCGAGCAGGTTAACGGAGATCGTATCGCCGACCTCCAGACCATAGGCTTCGGCCGCCGCCGCGTCGAAACTGACCAACGGGTCGCCGCTGTAATCGGCAGGCCACCATTCGCCCGCCACGACTTCGCTGCCGGATCCCGGCGGTGTTGATGACCATGTAAAGCCCCGGTCGCCGCGCAGGATCCAGGCAAAATCCGGGTCCGGTTCGATCTCTGAAACCGGGACGCCGTCGAGCGCCGTAATTCGGCCGCGCAGCATCGGTACATGATCTGACTTTGTCAGGGTCGGAAACCCGGATACAAGAGCATCGAATTCTTCCACCTGATCGGGCTGGATATCGATGAAATAGAAGCCGGGCGCTTCTCCACGCAGGGTATCGTTCAACTGGTTCGACAGATTGCCCTCGATCAGGGCAACGGTGACAAGCACTGTCAGGCCAAGACCCAGCGACACGACGACACTGCCGGTCGGCGCGCCCGGACGATGCAGGTTCGCAACTGCCAGTCGTATCTTCGCGTTGCGGGAACGCGGCAGTTTCCGGGCCAGCGCCATCACGCCTTCCGCCGCGAGCCTAAAGGCCAGCAAGGCCAAGGCCGAACCAGCCACAAAAATTGCGGCGATTTTCCAGTTATCCGCCGTCAGCACCGCCAGTCCCGCCAGCACCAGCCCCGAAGCGATTAGCAATGCGATCACACGTGGCCCAAGCTTGCCGGTAACCGGTGTCAGCAGATCGCGGAACAGGGTCGCCGCCGGCACCGTGCGGGCACGGGCAAGCGGCATGAGGGCGAACAAGAAGGTGACGAGGAAACCGAATACTGCCGCCATCGCCAGCGAATCCGGATAGATGCCGAACTGCGCCTCGATCGGCAGGCGGTCGGCGAGCAACGGCGCTGCCGCCAGTGGCGCGACCGTGCCGATAATCAGCCCGACGACGATGCCCACCGTCGCCAACAGCATGACCTGAATGAGGTAGATGGAGAATATTGTCGATGACGGCGCGCCAAGGCATTTCAGCGTGGCGATCGTGCCGGTGCGCGCTTGCAGGAACGCCTTCACCGCATTGCCGACGCCGACGCCACCGACCAGCAGCGCCGTCAGCCCGACAAGGGTCAGGAACATGGTAACGCGGTCAACGAAACGCTGGATGTTCGGGGCGGCATTGTCCAGACCTCTTACCCGCCAGCCGGCCTCAGGATACGCCTCATGCAGGCGGTCGATCCAGTCGGCGGGAGTTTCACCTGCAGGAACGATAACCCGGTAATGATAGCGAATAAGGCTGCCCGGCTGTTCAAGCCCGGTCGCTTTCAACGCCTCGAACGGAATGATGACGCGCGGTCCGAGTTCAAAAGCACTAGTACTCTTGTCCGGCTCTTCTATCAGAATATCCGCGACGGTGAATTTTGCGTCGCCGATGCGGATCACCGACCCGAGTTCAAGATCAAGGCGCGGCATCAGCCGTGAGGAAACCACCGCGCCCCAGGCCTCACCGCTTTTCTCAAGCTTGTCCTGTAACGCACCACCGCTTTCCAGCACGACAGCGCCATGCAGCGGATAGGCTGAATCAACGGCTTTCAGTTCGATGAGCTTCCGGTCTGCGCCATCGTCGCGGATCGCCATCGCGCGCATCTGGGCGACGGAGGAAAGACGGTCCGTGTTGTTTTCCAGCCACGAAAGCTGATCCGCCGTTGCCGGCCGATGCGTCAGTCGAAGATCGACATCGCCCCCCAGCAGCGACTTTCCGTCAGCCCGGAGACCTTCGAGAATGGCGGTTGAAACAGAACCGACCCCTGCGATCGCCGCGACGCCCATCGCGAGACAGGCGAGAAAGACCCGGAACCCTTTCAACCCGCCGCGCAGTTCGCGCCCGGCATATCTGAACGCAAGACCCAGCATGGCGTTACTCCGCCGCTTTCTTGGCCGCGCCGTCTTCCTCGATAAGGCCATCAGCCATGCGCACCACCCGGTCGCAGCGTTCCGCAAGAACCGGATCGTGGGTGATCAGCATCAGGGTTGTGTTGTGCCGTGCGGAAAGATCGAACATCAGATCCATGATCGAACGCCCGGTCGCACCATCCAGATTGCCGGTCGGTTCGTCCGCCAGCAACAGCTTGGGTTCGGTCACAAAGGCGCGCGCCAGAGCGACGCGCTGTTGTTCGCCACCCGAAAGCTGGCCCGGATAGTGGGTCAACCGATGACCCAGCCCGACCGCTTCCAAACCGGTTTCCGCCTTTTCGAAAGCATCGCGCCTGCCTGCCAGTTCCAGCGGTATTGCGACGTTTTCGGTTGCCGTCATGGTCGGAACGAGATGAAAGCTCTGGAAGACAATACCAATGGAATCGCGCCGGACCAGGGCAAGGCCGTCTTCGCTCATCGCGGTGAAGTCCTTGCCAGCGACCTTAACCTCGCCCGATGTCGCGCGTTCGAGGCCACCGATGATCATCAGCATCGATGTCTTGCCAGAGCCGGACGGGCCGACAACGCTGACCGTTTCGCCGTCATGAACATCCAGGTCGATGCCACGCAATATATTGACCTCTCCGGCCTGCGACCCAAGTGTAAGGCGTACGTCTCGCAGTCGGATCATCGCGTTCGGCATATCAATCCTCGCAGGAAGGGCCATGAAACCTCGTCATTATAACGGCATCGCGGCACGGGTGGTCGCAGGTATATGGGCGTCAGTCACGAAGACATATGGCCGTATTACCCGAAGAATCAACGCCGCCGCGCTGATATTTGCAGTAATTGCAGGTAGTTCCGGCCCGGCGCTTGCTGACAATCTCGTGATCATGGGATTCGGCGACAGCCTTATGGCGGGATACGGACTGGTTGATGCTGCAAGCTTTCCCGTTCAGCTGGAAAAAGAACTCAACAAGAACGGTCACGACGTAACCGTCGTCAACGCCGGCGTTTCCGGCGATACAAGCGCCGGCGGACGGTCACGGATCGACTGGGCGCTGGCCGATAAGCCCGATATCGTTCTGCTTGAATTGGGGGCGAATGACGGATTGCGCGGTCTGGACCCGGCGCAGACAAAGAAAAATCTGGCAGGCATGATCGAAAAATCGAAAGCCGCCGGCGCGGTTGTGGTTCTGGCCGGCATGATGGCGCCGCGCAATCTGGGTTCTGATTACGCAATGGAGTTTGATGCAATCTATCCGGAGCTTGCCGAATCTTTTCCAGATATTTTGTTTTACCCTTTCTTTCTTGAAGGGGTTGCCGCAGACCCCGCACTCAATCAGGCTGACGGCATTCACCCTAACCCGGCCGGCGTATCGATCATCGTGCAAAACATTCTGCCGACCATCGAACAGGCCCTGATACGAGCGCAAGAGTAACTGATATGCCTGATACTGCCGCCTCCAACAGCGACTTTCGTAGCGGCATAGCCGCGTCGGACGACTGGCAGAAAGCCGTGGCGGAGGTGCTTGTGCAACTGGGCGAACCAACGGCTGAGCACAGGCTGGGCATTGTCTATGTCACCCATCATTTCGCCTCGTCGCTGCAGCAGATCGAGGTTTTTCTGCGCCAGACAACCGGCGTGCCGCAATGGGTCGGCGTTTCCGGACACGGGGTTCTGGGCGGCGTATCGGAACATTTCGACGAGCCGGCGATTTCGGCCATGCTGCTGCCGCTGGACGAAACCGGGTTCAGGGTTTTCAACGGCGTCACCGACGATGCCGATCCGGCGGTGAACGGCGCATCGGAATGGCTGGAACAGGCCGTGATGCCGCTTGTCGTCATTCATGCCGATCCTTCCAACGAGCTTCTCTCTCCATTGATTGAGGACATGGCGCTTGAAACCGGCGGCTTTCTGTTCGGAGGCCTTGGCGCGGCATCGGGCGCGGGGTCATCTGTCGTTAGCGACAGGGAGCCGTCAGACACTGAACTGAGTGGCGTCATGATCTCGCCTGCCGCCGTCGAAATCGCCACGGGCCTCAGCCAGGGCTGCACGCCGATCGGACCGGTGAGAACCATTACATCGGGCGAGGATAACGTTATCTTCCAGATCGACGAGCGGCCTGCTCTCGATGTGCTGAAAGAAGACATCGGTGAACTTCTGGCCCGCGACCTGCAAAAGATCGGCGGCTACATTTTCGCCGCGCTGCCGATCGAAGGCTCGGATACCGGCGATTATCTGGTGCGCAACATGATCGGCGTCGATCCGCAGCATGGTGTGATCGCAATTGGTGCGGCGGTTGAATCCGGCGCCCGCATCCTGTTCTGTCGGCGCGATCCGAAAGCCGCGATGGAAGACATGAACCGGATGCTGCTGGACATCAAGAAACGTGTCGATGGTCGGCCCATCAAAGGCGGCATTTACATTTCATGTGCTGCGCGCGGCCCAAACCAGTTCCCGAAGGATTGCACGGAAACCCATATGATCGAACAGGCGCTCGGGTCTTTCCCACTTGTCGGGTTTTTCGCGAACGGGGAAATCAGCCGCGACCGCCTTTACGCCTATACCGGGGTTCTGGCCCTCTTTCTATAATTCCATGTTTTAGGGAGTTTCCATGGAGCAACGACCTCTCGGCCGGACCGGCCTGTCAGTCAGCAAGATCTGCCTCGGCACGATGACCTTCGGCGCGCAAAACACGGAAGCCGAAGGCCACGAGCAGATGGATTTCGCCGTGAACAACGGGGTGAACTTCTTTGACATGGCCGAAATGTATTCCGTGCCGGTGCGCCGCGAAACATGGGGGCGCACAGAGGAAATTGTCGGCACCTGGCTCGCCGGACGGAAGAAGCGCGACGACGTAGTTATCGCCACCAAGGTGGTTGGACGATCCGACCGTTTCCCCTGGGCGCGGCCGCACCTGCATGGCGGTGAAACACGGCTCGATCCGCAGTCGATCCGCGAGGCTTGCGACGCCAGCCTGAAACGCCTGAGAACGGATTACATCGATCTGTACCAGTTGCACTGGCCGGACCGGGATACAAACACGTTCGGACAACTGAACTACGATCCGCCGGCAAAGGACGATTCCATTCCGCTGCCGGAAACACTCGGCGCGGTCGGGGAACTGATCGAGGAAGGAAAAGTGCGATTTGCCGCCGTTTCCAATGAGACACCCTGGGGCGTGATGGAATGCGTACGTCTGGCCGAAACGTCAGGGTTCCCGGCGATTCATTCGATTCAGAATCCCTATAACCTGTTGATGCGCATGTATGAAATCGGGCTTTCGGAAGTCTCGGTAAAAACAGGGATCGGCTGCCTGGCCTATTCGCCGCTGGCGATGGGCGTTCTGAGCGGCAAGTACCTGGACGGCAAAATGCCGGCCGGGTCGCGCATGGCGCTGTATGGAGATGAATTTCCGCGTTATATGCAGCCTCTGGCGCAGCGGGAAACGGCGAAATACGTCGCACTGGCACGTAAACACGGTCTGGATCCGACCGAATTCGCGCTGGCCTTTGTGAACGACCGGCCGTTCATGACGTCGAACATCATCGGGGCCACGTCAATCGCGCAACTCGACGTCTGCCTCAAATCAGCCGCACTGACACTGAGCGACGATATCCTGGCAGAGATCGACGAAATTCATCGCGAAACACCTATACCCTGTCAGGCATGAATCGGTTAGGGTGATCGGACCGGGCGCAAAACCCTAGGGATTCCGCGCCTTTAGGCAAAGGAGGCTCGCCATGATCCGTCTTTTCGTTGCCCTGCCGATCCCCGCTGAAATTCGTTCTGAACTGTCCCGACTGGCCTGCGGATTACCCGGCGCCCGCTGGGTTTCGCCGGAAAACTACCATCTGACGCTGCGGTTTGTCGGCAATGTCGATACCGATATTGCAGAAGATGTCGATAACGCGCTTTTGCGAATCGATGCGGAAGGCTGCACCGTCGACCTGGACAGCATCGGCTGGTTCGGAACCAAGAAAAAACCGACGACCATCGTCGCCAAAGCTGCAAAGACGCCGGCGCTGCTGCACCTTCAGCGAAAGATCGAATCAGCGATGGTGCGGATCGGTCTGGGGCCGGACGAACGAAAGTTCATGCCGCATATCACCCTCGGCCGGCTGAAAGGCGCATCGATGTTCGATGTCGAGCAGTATTGCGCCGCCAATGCAGGTGTGGCCTTGCCGTCCTTCATGACCCACGATTTCACGCTGTATTCCAGCTTTCTGTCGCAGTCGGGCGCCATCTATACACCGGAAGCGGATTATCCTTTGCGTCTGCCGGCGCCGCTGTCCTACGCAGCGGCCTGGGACACTGAACTGGAACAGATCGGCGGTTACTAGACCGACCGGTTTCGCACCTAAGGCGGAATGAGCTGCCCTCTATGTTTTGGGCAGCTCTTCCCTGACCTTTTCGAACCAGGCGTTGCAGCCGTCCTCGATCAGGTCCAGCACGTCATCGAAATCCGCTTCCGTGCCGTAATAGGGGTCGGGAACATCTTCGTTGCGACCCAGCGATTCCAGGAACAGATGAATTTCGCCTGCATCCGCCCCGGCGTGTTTTTGCAGATAATCGAGATGCGACTTGTCCATGGCCAGGATGAGGTCATTCTGCCAGAAATCATCGTCGGTGATTTTTCGCGCCCGCAGATGGCGCATATCGACGCCGCGATCATGCAATGTTTCGATCGCCCTCGGATCCGGCGGTTTACCCTGGTGCCAGCTTTCGATACCGACACTGTCGGTGTAAATCAGATTTTCCAGTTTCGCCCTGCGAACAAGATCGGCGAAAAACGCCTCCGCCGTCGGAGATCGGCAGATGTTGCCCGTACAGACGAAAAGAACGCGTTTCATAAGTGCCTCTTCATGAAAGTACGATTGTGCACCGATGTCGCGGCGTGAAACAATACGCTTGAAAATACCTCGACAGGAACGCGATGAACGAACAGACCATCAAGGACGATGACGCGCCGGCGATTGTCATTCTCACTGGTGCCGGCATTTCCAAGGAATCCGGTTTGGAGACGTTTCGCGATGCCGGCGGCATCTGGTCGCAGGTCAATCTGGAAGACGTCGCCACGCCTGAGGCTTTTGCCAGAAACCCGGTCCGCGTTCACGATTTCTACAACCACCGGCGACGGGGGTTGCAGGACCCCGCCATCAAGCCAAATGCCGCGCATTTCGCCCTCGCCCGGCTGGAACGGGAATGGACGGGCAATGTGCTTCTGGTAACCCAGAATATAGACGATCTGCACGAACAGGCCGGCTCTGCACAGGTGCTGCACATGCACGGCGAGCTGCTGAAGGCCTTGTGTTCGGCCTGCGGGATTATTACCGAGCAACGGGATGATCTATTCATAGAATCAGTCTGCACAGCCTGCGGCAAAGCCGGCGCGCTGCGGCCGCAGGTCGTCTGGTTTGGCGAAATGCCGCATTACATGGACGACATCGAAATCGCCCTGAAACACTGCGCCCTGTTCATTTCCATCGGCACCAGCGGCAATGTCTATCCGGCCGCCGGTTTCGTTCATATGGCGGATATGGCCGGATGCCCGCGCAAGATCGAACTGAATCTCGAACCCTCAGAAGGGGCGTCCGCTTTCAATGAAGCGCAATACGGACCGGCGACCAATATTGTGCCGGCCTTCGTTGAAAGCCTGCTGAAAACGGCATGAACAGCGACACCTTCGATATGCTGCTGAAGGAGGTCCGATCCTGCCGGATCTGCGATAGTCATCTGCCGCTGGGGCCGCGCCCGGTCGTCCGGATGGCGCCATCGGCCCGGCTGCTGATAATCGGCCAGGCACCGGGTACGCGGGTTCATGAAAGCGGCATTCCGTGGGACGACAGAAGCGGCGACCGGCTGCGCGACTGGCTTTCGGTCGACAAGGAAACCTTCTACGACGAAACCCGCATCGGCATCATGCCGATGGGGTTCTGTTACCCCGGCGTCAACCCGAAAGGCGGCGACCTGCCGCCTCGGCCGGAATGCGCACCGACATGGCATGACAGGCTTAAGGCACACCTGCCCCATATCAAACTGACGTTGCTGGTCGGCTCCTATGCGCAATCCCGATACCTGGGAAAATCCGCGAAAAAGACCATGACCGAAACCGTGCACCGCTTCGCCGACTATCTGGAAGACGGGTTCTTTCCAACCCCTCACCCGTCATGGCGCACCACCGGCTGGGCGAAAAAGAACCCGTGGTTTGAAAATGAGGTGTTGCCGGTGTTGCGGGAAAGGGTCAGACCGATGCTGGTCTAGTGCGTGGTTCAAGAAACGCCCGCATGTGGAATTCAGCTTGTCCGTCAGGATAGTGATAATCCCGTCCGACCGGGCAGGCCCGCCGTGCGCTGCAGCCGAGCGTCATGCAGTCTTTACCTTTGGGACGCGACAGATGCGCCGCACAGGCCGGCACGTCATACCCGGCTGCGGAAAAGGCGTTGACCGGGCAGGTCGACAGGCACGGCTTATCGATACAGGTATCGCACGGATTAGGTCGTGCTTCAGGCGGGGTTAATTCCAGTTTTTCGGGAAACAGAATCGCAGCGCGATAGGCATGCCACAAACCGTATTGCGGATGGATCAGCAACCCGATGGGCGACGGATAGACTGGCTCCGACCGCATCGCCCATTGCTGGAACGGATGATAGGGCGGGCCGTCGGACGGATAGGCTGCCGTTGCACCCAGGTCAGCCGCAACCCGGTTCACAATCCGTTTGGTCCATGCATCAAGCGGGTTTTCCTCATCCCGACGTTCAACCCGGAAATGTGACCACAGCGCCGGCCCGGCATTGCCGACAAGCGCGACTGTTTTCACCGTCTCCGGCACCGTGTCGCCGGACTGCGTAAGGAAGGCCCCGCGCAGGATCAGGCCGTGCTTTTGCAGGTTTCCCGAAAGCGCCGAGAGCAGATCTAGCGCCATCTTTCCCGGGCCTTCTTCAGGCTTTGCGGCGGCATCCAGTTGGCCGGCGCCATTTCAAAGCTGGCGAATTCAAAAGCCGGGGCGACGGTACAACCGACCAGAGTCCAGTCGCCGAGGCTTTCCGCAGACTGCCAGCACATCGCCGGCACCACGATCTGCGGCCGCTGGCTGTTGGCAATATCGGGCCCCAGAAAATGCGGCATCGGCGGCAGGTCGGGATTGGCGATGGCAAGGCGCAATGGCGCGCCAGCGTAGTAGTGCCAGACTTCATCGGCATCGAGCACCCGGTGCCAGTGCGACTTCTCACCGGCCCGTAACAGATAGTAGATCGCCGTGCTGGCCCCGCGCCCGCCGCCTTCCGGCACGTGACGGTAGGTTTCGCGAAACCGTCCGCCTTCCGGGTGCGGTTCAAGTTTCAGGATCTTTATGATGTCGTCAGCGGTCATGGTTTCCCCGCACCGGTCCGGCAAGGAAATGCCCGGACTAGAAACTGTCCTTGCGGGCCCGTACTTCGGCGAATACCGACACCGGATCAGAGCCGGCTAAGCCAACCGCCGCCGCAACGCCCGGATCATCCGCACGCAGGAACGGGTTGGTCGCTTTTTCCTCGCCCAGAAGCGACGGCACCGTGCGTTCGCCGCGCGCCCGTTTGTCATCAATCTGCTGTTTGCGATTGGACAGATTTTCATTGGCCGGATCGACCGTAACGGCAAACTTGGCATTCGCCTGGGTGTATTCATGAGCGCAGAAAACACGCGCGCTGTCCGGCAGCGCTTTCAGCTTGCCCAGCGATACCCACATCTGTTGAGGCGTGCCTTCAAACAGCCGGCCGCAGCCCAGTGCGAACAGGGTATCACCGCAGAACAGGGCATCCGACCCGGCGAACCAGTAGGCGATATGCCCGCGTGTGTGGCCGGGAACATCGAAGACGTCCGCCGTGGCGTTTCCGAATGTATAGGTGTCGCCATCACCGACCTGAACATCGATACCCGGAATCCGGTTCGCATCGGCGCGCGGGCCGACAATGGTGCAGCCGGTCGCCGCCTTGATTTCCTTGTTGCCGCCGACATGATCGCCATGATGGTGGGTGTTCAGGATATGGGTGATGGTCCAGCCCAGTTCCTTCGCCCGGGACAGCACCGGTTCAGCAACCGCCGGATCAACCACCGCAACAGCGTTGGTTTCCGGCTCGCGCACCAGATAAACGTAGTTATCCGACAGGACGGCGATTTGTTCGATCTCAAGCATATTTCTTTCCAATTCAGCTTCGTGAAGCCCGGCGTTTCGGAAAATCTCCGATTGCGCTAGTGTACCCATACTATGTGGACAGATGTCATCGATCTCAATGCCTTTTACCGGTCGCGCCTTGGTGCGACCGCCCGCGGGCTGATTCAGCGACGGATTCGCGCGATGTGGCCGGATGTCCATGGCCTGTCGGTCGTCGGCATCGGCTATGCGACTCCATACCTGAAAGTGTTCCGGGGCGAGGCCGAACGCGTGCTTGCCGTCATGCCGGCCTATCAGGGCGTTACCCCCTGGCCACGGCAGGAAAAGTCACTGGTCTGCCTGTCGGAAGAAACCCAGTTGCCGTTCGGGGATTTATCCGTGGACCGGCTGCTTGTGGTCCATATGCTGGAAAATACCGAGCGGCTGCGCGATACCCTGCTGGAATCCTGGCGGGTGCTGAACGGTGTCGGCAAGCTGATCGTCGTGGTGCCAGCGCGGCGCGGCTTCTGGTCACGCAACGAACGCACGCCTTTTGGACACGGCAAACCGTTTTCAATGGCCCAGTTGGCGCGCCTGCTGCGCGACACAAATTTCGAACCGGGCGAAGCCACCCGGGCGCTGTATATGCCGCCGGTGCGGAGACAGGCCTGGCTGCCATTCGCCGAACCGTTCGAGCGCATCGGCTCACGGATGTTCAGCCGCTTCGGCGGTGTGCATATTCTGGAAGCGACAAAACAGGTCTACAGCGTAACCCCGGCCAAGCCGGTTCGCCGACGGGTGCTGATCTCGCTGCCCACGGCCGTTAATGCGACACGGCAATCGATGTTCACCACATTGAACGACGACATGGATACGCCGACGGAAAAATCCGGCTAGCCGACCGGCAGCTGCCTTACGGGTAGGCGTAAACCTTCAGCGATTTCAGCGGCACGCGTTCGTCCTTCATGACATTCGGAACCATCGCGTAGGTGCGATCGAGGTAGAACCGGTAATAGATCAGCGACGCCTGGAATTCAGATTCCATGTTGAACTGCGGGTTCAGCAGGGTTTCATCCAGCGAAATCGATTTCGACTGCGCTTCCGCCGCCATGCGGTCGACAAAGGCGTCGATCTCGGGAATGAAACTGGGCACCAGCCGAACCTCGCTGCGAAAATCCAGACCGCCGTCTGCGGTGGTGAAAAAGGCAAGATCGAGCGGCAGCGACAGCGCCCGCCTGTCATCAAGTTCCGCCACGGCGTAAAAATGATCGCCACGGTGAATACTATCGGCAACGGCCTGTGTGTTGCCCGGTTCGCCGTCATGCCAGACCAGCTGGCCCGGTTCGGCGGCAATGAACCGCATTTCCAGATACTGCATTGCGGACATCAGTTTGGCGACCACACGCCCCTTGCCCAGCGCCTTCAGGGTTTCGTCGTTGAACACGATGGAATAAACCGGCACGGCGTTGGTGTAGGCGAAACTGCAGACCTGCACCACGTTATGGTTCTTGTCGATGATCAGGTGGGTAGACCGGGTCATGCCCCAGAAACGATCACCCTGCATCGAGACAATCGGCAGATTGTAGCATTCGATATAGTCCGGCATGCCGCCGGACTTGCCGAACAGCGCCTGGTCCGGTTCCAGAAAGACGCGCAGGCGGCAACCATTTCTGATCTTCTCCGCGAGATCGGGGTCGTGGATATGTCCGGTGGGGGGCATGGCGCGGTATTCCGTCAGATGCAGAAATCAGGATCAACCCGTTGGTAGTCGGATTCGCTTGGCCCCGCCAGCCAAACGAAAAGGGACCGCCGATATATGCGGTCCCTTTACCTCGTCTTGTCTGACGGATTACCTGTTCTGACGATGATCGATCAGATCATCGACCACCGACGGATCGGCAAGCGTCGAGGTATCGCCCAGGCTGCCGAAGTCGTTCTCGGCGATCTTGCGGAGGATGCGCCGCATGATCTTGCCTGATCGGGTTTTCGGCAGGCCCGGCGACCATTGCAGCCAGTCCGGGCTGGCGATCGGGCCGATTTCCTTGCGAACCCACTGCACCAGTTCCTTCTTCAGCTCGTCTGAAGGCTCTACGCCGGCATTCAGCGTGACATAGGCGTAGATGCCCTGCCCCTTGATGTCGTGCGGCGCACCGACGACGGCGGCTTCCGAAACGCTGGAATGGGCAACCAGCGCGCTTTCAACTTCAGCAGTACCCATCCGGTGACCGGACACATTGATAACGTCATCTACGCGGCCGGTGATCCAGTAATACCCATCCTCGTCACGGCGGCAGCCGTCGCCGGTGAAATACTTGCCCTTGTAGGTCGAGAAATAGGTCTGTTCGAACCGTTCGTGATCACCATAGACCGTGCGCATCTGGCCGGGCCAGGAATCGATGATGCAAAGATTGCCTTCGGTGGCGCCTTCCTGCGGCTGGCCCTCGGCATCGACAATCTGCGGCTGGATACCGAAGAACGGCCGGGTGGCGGAACCCGGCTTCAGATCCGTCGCCCCCGGCAGCGGCGTGATAAGGATGCCACCGGTTTCGGTCTGCCACCAGGTATCAACGATCGGACAACGCTCGTCACCGACAACGCGGTAATACCATTCCCACGCTTCCGGATTGATAGGCTCGCCGACCGAGCCGAGAATGCGGATCGACGACCGGTCGGTCTTTTTCACCGGCCCGTCGCCTTCGCGCATCAGGGCGCGGATTGCCGTCGGCGCCGTGTAGAACTGGTTCACCTGATGCTTGTCGCAGACCTGCCAGAACCGCGAGGAATCCGGATAGTTGGGCACGCCTTCGAACATCAGCGTCGTCGCGCCGTTGGCGAGCGGACCGTAGACGATATAGCTGTGGCCGGTAACCCAGCCGACATCCGCCGTGCACCAGTAGATATCGCCGTCGTGGTAGTCGAAAACATACTGATGCGTCATCGACGCATAGACCAGGTAACCGCCGGTCGTGTGTAGCACGCCCTTAGGCTGGCCGGTCGAACCGGAGGTGTAGAGAATGAACAGCGGATCTTCCGCGTTCATTTCTTCAGGCGGACAATCGGCAGAAACCGATTCTGTCGCCTCGTTGTACCAGACATCGCGTCCATCGACCCAGCCGATATCGCCGCCGGTGCGCTTGACGACGATAACGCTTGTCACTGACGGGCAATTGACCAACGCCTTGTCGGTATTCGCCTTCAACGGAATTTTCCGGCCACCGCGCACGCCTTCATCGGCCGTGATGACCATCTTGCAATCGCTGTCCTGAATGCGGTTCGCAAGCGCATCGGGTGAAAACCCACCGAACACGATGGAATGAACCGCGCCGATCCGGGCGCAGGCCAGCATCGCATAGGCCGCTTCGAGCACCATCGGCATATAGATGCAGACCCGGTCACCCTTGCCGATGCCGCGTTCCTTCATGGCGTTGGACAGCCGGCACACGGCTTCGTGCAATTGCCGGTAGGTAACCTTCTTGTCGTCGGTCGGCTCGTCGCCCTCCCAGATGATCGCAACCTGATCGCCCCGCTTTTCGAGATGGCGGTCAATGCAGTTCGCGGCAACATTCAGCGTGCCGTCATGGAACCACTTGATGCTGACGCCGGGGATATTGAAATCGACATCCTTCACTTTCGAGTATGGCTTGATCCAGTCAACCCGCTTGCCGTGTTCGGCCCAGAAGCCCTCGTTGTCTTCTATCGACTGCTTGTACATCGACAGATACTGATCGTTGGAGATCAGGGCATCATCGGACCACGCCGGCTTGACCTTGTGAAGATGGACTTCTGACATAGCAATTCTCCCAAATTTTTGTTTCTCAGCCGAATTGATCGGCCCTTTGGCGCTATAATGCGTGCTGCGCAGCAAAATTCAACCGGGACAGACCCTACCCCGCCCGCGACAATTTAATCCTTGATCCAGCGCAAGCGAGTACGAGCGCTTCAAACCAGCATTTCGGCAAAGAAATCGGCCACTTCCTGTATGGCGGAACCTGCCTTGGGCATGTGTTCGACATACTGGATGAAGCTGTGCAGCATTCCATCGTGAATTCTGAGCCTGACAGGAACGCCGGCCGCTTGCAGCAATTCGGCGAAGGCCAGGCTGTCGTCCAGAACGGGGTCCAACGCGCAGGCCATGACATAGGCGGGCGGCAGGTTATCCAGATCATTTTGCAGCAGGTCGAAACCGGGATGCAGCCTGTCGCGCAACGGGTCACTGAACAGCGCGTTAAGCCAGACTTCCCTGTCGGCCATCCCCATGCCTTCTTCAGGCCGCTGGAACATGCGCCACGACTGGGAATCCTGCAGACCCACGGCCATATACAACGGCGCTATCGCCTTGAATCCAGGGGTCACGCCCCGGTCTCGCAACTGCAGGGCGGCATAAAGGGTCATATGCCCGCCGGCGGAATCGCCGGCGCATCCAAGACGGTTCGGATCAATACCGTAGCTTTCGGCCTTTGCCATCACATGGATGATCGCTGCTACCGAATCTTCCATCGGCACCGGAAATCTGGCCTCCGGCGCCAGCCGGTAATCGACCCCGACAACACAACAGCCGGACCGGCCAGCAAGTTCCCGCATCACCCGGTCATGGGTATCGAGGTTTCCAAGAATCCAGCCGCCGCCATGCAGATACACAATGGTCGGAGCGTCTGTATCGTCTGTCGGATAGTAGAAACGGAGCGGTATTTCATAGCCGTCCTGCGCCGTCGCTGTCGACGATTCGATCCGCGCCATTTCCGGACCGCCCTGCCGCCAATAGGCCCGGCCCCGGTTATAAAGCTCGCGCATGGCGCCTATATCGCCCGGTTCCGGCGGAGGAACAGGCGCCGGGTTTTCACGCGCGTCGATCTGCATGGCGCGTACCAGTTCCGGATCGATAAGGGGCGTAATGTCGACTCTTGTCATGACGGATCGGTTTTTCCCAT
>CAYGSU010000082.1:0-15187 GCA_964352715.1 uncultured Flavobacteriaceae bacterium
GGTGGCCATTCAAGACACCTTCCTTCAGAATCGCCGGTTATGAATCCACCTGCACCGCCATCCGGACCACCCCAGCGATCTGACTGACCGTTGTCGCGATAGTTGAAGAACAGATACTCGGTTTCAAGATCATAGCCATGGGCAATCGCCTTGTCTGAAAGCGTTCCGTCTTCGTTCAGCCATTTGACGCCATTCGCATCGAGGAAGTAGTCGTCAGCGTCAACACCTTCCAGCATTGCGTTGCAGGCGTCACCGGTCCCGAAATCCTTGTCATTCAGTTTGCGGCCAACCCGGGCATTGCATTCCGGACGAATGCTGTTCTCTCCATTGAACGATGCTTCCATGAAAGGTGATCCATCCCATTCGACAAGATGACCGTCCTCATCGGTAGCAAAATGCCCCCCCGCAGAGTGGTACATGAACCACCAGCCTTCCGCATTTTCTTCGGCAACCGTGCGAATGTAATCCTTATACCAGTCGACGGAATAGCCGTACTCTTTCCAGGGCCAGTTCTTGACACCCGTCAATGTCTGGCAAGTGTAGTCGTCTACGGCGCATTCGCCGCCCCTCTCCGTGTGGTTGTAGTAAGCCCAGCATATTGTCGACTGTCCGAGCTCACTTCTCTCGTAGCGATGCTTGAGGTCGTACAGATGGGCGTGAAGAGAGACGTATCGTGTACTTTCCAGCAACTCCTTCGAAGGTTCCAACGTCAGCGTGCCTTCGACGGTGTCAATGATAAGGGTCATCTCGCCCTTAACGTTCGGGTCGCCATGCGGCATCCAGCCCGGTTGAATACTTGTGGGAGCGCCACATACAGGAAATGTGTAAACCTGCTGCGCAGCCAGGGCAGGCACAATCGAAACCGCCACCGTAATCGATGCAATCCACATTCCAAAAACTGTTTTCATACCGGCTCCCCAAAAAGAAATCAGGAAAAAGATAGGGGCAATCATATTTTGTGTCTACAACAATATTGATTGACCAGTCAGATTATTTAAGGGTATTTTTGACTCAACAGTCAATGTTAGCAGGAGTGGTAGATATGACGCGCACCATACTCAGACTGGCCGGGGTTGGGCTTGCCGCAATCGTGGGCCTTGCTGCCTGTCAAACTACCGGGCAACAGACGACAGAAACCGAGGGCACTGTGCTTTCCGCAGATGCAACAGCATTCACACGCGGCGAGCTTTACAGCTATCTGTCCGGGAAAACGCAGGTTTGGGATGAAGGGGGCGCGTATTATGCAAGCAACGGCACCCTGCAAACCTTGTGGGAAGGAGAGCGGGCAGAAGGCGAATGGGAAACGACCAAAGACGGTGAGCTCTGCTGGTATGTCAAATCGTGGGGCGAAACGCCGTGTGAAAAATACTATAACAACGGCGACGTCATAAGCATTGTCTACAAAGGCGAAACATCGCTGGCCCCGGAAAGGATCGATGGTAATGCGCTGGACAGCCTGGCTGCGGGCGCACCGCCGGAAGAAGCGACAGCATTTGAGCCGGAATTGTTTACCAAAACTGAAACCACAGCGCTCGTTTCCGGCAAATCCGTTATCTGGGAAGGCAATGGCGGCGCGTATTATGCGCCAGACTTCACACTGATCACGAAGTGGGACGGCGTCCGAGAAAGAGGCACCTGGAGTGTAACCGAAGACGGCGGCGTGTGCTGGCATATCACCAGCTGGGGCAAGACACCCTGCGAGTACTACTTTCTCAAGGATGGCAAGCTGATGGCGCTTTACGAAGGGGAACAGCTGGAAGCCAGCGAGCATGTACAAGGCGACATGACAAACTCGATGTGACCGACACTCAGGCAGAAATTTCCATCCGACCAGGAGAGAACCTGATGCCGGTTTCAGGACCAAAGGGTTTGGCAGCGATGCTGGGTGTTGTGCTTGTTTCAGCCTGCTCGACTGAAAGCAGCATATCGGAAGCCAATGCACCCGAGCCGTTTACGCGAGGCGAATTGTACAGCTTCATCGCAGGCAAAACGCAAGTACGGGCCGATGGCGGCGCTTACTATGCAGACGATGGTAAGCTTCTGGTCGTTGATGAAAAGGGTAACGTTCAGAAAGGGTCCTGGTCGACGACACAGGACGGGAAGCTCTGCTGGCACTTTTTTGACCTGAAAAATGCGCTTTGCGAAGCCTACTTTCATCGGGACGGAAAGAATTACTTCCAGAAAAACGGCAACCTTGATGCAGTGCCTGAAACACAAGATGGCAACACACTGAAATACAAGGAAGCAGTAGCGGGTAATCATCGTAAAGGCGCGAAGACCGATAACGGCTCTCATGACTTCTTCAGCCGCGAACAGACCATCGCATTACTGTCCGGCAAAACATCCAAGCGAGCAGCGAATGGCCGAATGTACTATGCGCCCGACTATACACTGAAAACGGTATGGAATGGTGTCCACAAAACCGGCACATGGAGCGTCAACCTGAGTGGTGGTGTATGCTGGCACATTGTCGGGTGGGAAAAGACACCGTGCGAATACTACTTTCTGAAAAACGATCGCGTTTGGGCCAAGTTCAGAAAACTGGAATCGCTGGCGGCCCCTCTGGTGGACGGTGACTTAACGGACGGGATGTAATCCCGCTCCTCGGTATACAGCGATGTCAGTTTCTGAGCGCCAGATCCGCCAGTTGCGCATCAATAATCTGGTGCAGCCGCTTCCTGCCGAACGGTCCATAGTGCCCAGGGAACACACGATCGACCGGTAGGGTCTTCATCCTTCTGAGACTGTCACAGTATTTTACGGGCTCGGCAGGCGGCCACGCCAGACCATGGTCGCCATCGTACATCATGTCACTGGTAAAAAGGCTGCCTGTCGATTCTTCCCAGATCGCCAACCCGCCGGGGGATCGGCCCGGCATATGAAGAACCTCCAGTTGACGGTCACCCAAATCGAAAACATCCCCGTCCTCAACAGTCAGCGTAGGATGCGCCGGCGTCATTCTGTAATCTGAAACCTGATATCCCGCATAGGGCAAAGCCCACACTGTTCTGTCATTCAGGTAGTCGGAAACTGATGCAGCTTCCTCTTCAGGATTTGCCAGTGCTTCCGCATCCAGCGGGTGGCAGGCGCGTTGCGAGAATGCAGACCAGGCGCCCGCATGATCGTAATAGCTGTTCAATGCAACAACAGTGCAGGGCTTACCCGCAATAGCTGTCACCAGCGCAGCAGGAGAGACAATACCGGAGCCACAATCTACCAGCAGGTCTTCGTTTTGGCCGCGCACCAGCCAGAAGTCACCAACAGCATAGGAGTCAATGTTATGCTCGCGAAACCGGATAGTTCCTGGATCGTGCAGTTCCACAGAAAACCAGGATTCCGCTACAGGTTTGTCTTTCATTCACGCCTCCCGACTGCAACTGGCGTCAGTGTTACGCATCCTCAAAGAAGACGCGATCATGTTTCAGAGGATTGTCCGGATCGATGACAGCATCCAGTTCGCGTGCATATTTGTGTCCGGAATACACCGCAGCAGCAATAATTGCCGGGGCCTCGCAATCACCTATTCGCTTCAGGCTCTTGGGCGCCCACTCAATGCCATCCGTAATCATCTTTGCCAGATCATGATACAGGGTATCATTTGGTTTTCTGGCAGTTACAAGAACCACCGCTTCTGCATCGATTGTCGTTTCCCGCCCGCTGTACTCGCATCCGATCGTAACCCTGGAGCCGTCAAATGACTGCAGGTTGTGTGAGGTTATGACATCGACACCCAACCCGGAAAGCTTCTCGCGGGCACGCCAGCGGTCCATCGTATATTCACCCCAGGCAGATACACTGTCATCCGGCGTAACCAGCGTGACCGGCACGCCGGCCTCACGCACAGCTTCCGCCATCACCGTTCCCATGTAGTAGTGGTCATCATCGAACACGACCGTAGGACCGGCTGGAACGCGTCCAGCCATGATATCGTCTGGCGTAAAGATTTTTTCCGCCGGACCCATTGTGTGAATACCGCGCGGGTTGGCGCTGCCAAACCCGTCACTGCGCCAATGCGCGCCAGTTGCGATAACAACATGGTCGGCGCCAACAGCAAGAACCTGATCGGCAGACATCTCGCTTTCCCGGAACTCTTCGACATTCAGCAGCTTCTCTATCTGCTGCAGGCGATAGTCCCGCACCCGGATCCATTCGCTCAGTCCCGGTAGTTTCGACTCAGACGTTACCCTGCCCCCAAGCTCACGGGTCGCCTCCGCCAGCATCACGGTGTAACCGCGTTTACCGAGCGAATGCGCTGCTTCCAATCCCGCCGGTCCTGCCCCAACGATAAGCACGGTTGAGTCGGAACCCATTTTCTCGATGGATTCCGGATGCCAGCCGCGCCGCCATTCTTCGCTCATCGATGGATTTTGCGTGCACCGAATGGGGACGCCCTTGCCATCGCCCGTGTAGCAGATATTACAGCCGATACATTCCCTGATATCGTCAAGCCGCCCCTCCTCAATCTTCTTGGGCAGGAAGGGATCGGCTATCGACGGGCGCGCCGCACCGATGAAATCCATGATGCCGCGTTTGATCTGGCTCACCATCATGTCCGGTGAGGTAAACCTTCCGACAGAGACGACCGGCTTGCTGGTATAGGATTTTACTTTGGAAATATAAGGTTCAAGTGCGCCTTGTTCGACAAACCGGGACAATCCCATTTCAATCGAATAGTCGTTGATGTTGATATCCCACAGGTCCGGCAGTTCACCGATCATTCCGAATATGTCCTCGGTTTCACCGGGCATCGGATTGCCGTCGCCGCCATCAAACCCGCCGTTGGTCTCGGCAGAGAACCGGACGGCCACCGCCATCGTGTCGCCAACAGCTTCCTTCGTATCCTCGATGATTTCGCGCACCAGACGGATACGGTTTTCCAGCGACCCGCCATATTCGTCACTGCGGGTGTTATGAACGGGCGACATGAATTGTGACAGCAGATAGCCATGTGTCGCATAGACATAGGCGATATCGAACCCGGCTTTTTTCGCCCGCATGGCGGCGTTTCGATGCCACCGGCGCACTTCCTTGATATCCGCAAGGTCCATCGCCCGTGTCTGAAACGGATTGCCGGCGAGGTTGGGCATGCTGGAAACGCCGAGCGCTATTTCCCTGGTTCCGAGATTGGGCATCCGGGCCCCACCGATGCACAATTCAACGCCGGCCAGCGCGCCATGCGCATGGACCTTCTCCGTCATCAGGCTGTGCGATCTGATGTCGCCATCATCCCAGAGTGACGCCGAGGGATACGGCGTATCGTCACAGGCCGGGTGGACGGAACAGTATTCCGTATTGACGACGGCCCAGCCGCCTTCAGCCTTCACTTCACGAAGCCCTGCCAATGTGCGGGGTCGTTCCCAGCCACTGCCGGTACAGTGTGGTACCTGATAGAATCGGTTTTTTGCTGTTACCGGGCCGATCTTTACCGGCTCGAACAGAATGTCATAGCGAGCGTCACGGGTCACAATTTTCTCCTGAAAGCATACTAGATTGCAGCAAGTTCCGGCAGTTCTCGTTTGAAAGGAACGCCCTCGACTACAGGTTCGTCGAGCTCGCGGGCATAACGATGGCCGCCATATACGGCCGCGGCGATTGTTCCGGGTGCAAGGCAATCGCCGACACGGGTGATCGAGGTAATACCAGCGGCATCGTTGGCAGATGGATTGGAAGCCAGGTCATGGTACAAATCATCATTCGGATCGCGCATCGTCACCATGACAAGCGACCCGCAGGCTCTTGTCTCAAGCCTTTCCGTGAAAACGCATCTGAGTGCAATTCTGTCGTCGCGGATCGATGCGATGTTACGGTGCGGAACGATCAGAACGCCGATTTCCAGTAGCCGGGTCTGGATCTTCTCCTGCTCCATGGTGTTATGAGTGAAGCTCGATACATCCGCCTCAGGCGTTACCAGCACAACATCAAGACCATCCTGCCGCAGTTTTTCAGCGATAATTCCACCCATGTAGAAGTGATCATCATCAAAAACGATGACAGGGCTTTTCAATTCGGCCCCTGAAATAACATCATCCGGTGTAAACACAGTCGCGCCATCGCTTCCCGGAATGGCGTGATGATTCGCACGCCCGATGCCGTCCTTCCGCCAGAATGACCCGGTACAGAGGACGACATGATCCGGCGCGAATTCGCGTATCTGGTCAGCCGTCAAATGACTGTCCAGATAAACGTCAACATTAAGCAACTTATCAAGCTGCCCTTGCCGATAGTCGCGTACACGCGCCCATTCCGACAGGCCAGGCAACCGGCTTTCGAGCGTTACCCTGCCGCCAAGCACAGTCGACGATTCAGCCAGCGTGACAGGATAGCCGCGTTTTCCCAGCGACATGGCGCATTCCAGCCCGGCCGGTCCGGCGCCAACGACGAGCACATTGCTGTCGCTCTTCTTTATTGCAATTCGTTCAGGATGCCAGCCGCGCCGCCATTCTTCGCCCATTGTAGGGTTTTGGGTGCATCTCAGGGGCGTGGCCAGAAAATCGGCCGTGACACAGATATTGCAACCGATGCATTCCCGAATGTCTTCCAGGCGCCCTTCTTCGATCTTTCTTGGCAGGAACGGGTCCGCGATCGACGGTCTTGCTGCGCCAATCATGTCGAGATGCCCATTCCTGATCATCGAAACCATGGTATCCGGCGACGTGAACCGGCCGACGCCGACAACAGGCTTGTTCGTAACCTGCTTTACGAATGCCGTGTAAGGACTTTGCGAATTCTGTTCGCTGAATCTGGATGTTGAGGAATCATTCGACCATTCGCTTACATTGACATCCCAAAGGTCGGGAATATCCGCCAGCATTTCGACAACGTCTCTTGCTTCGCCATCGCATGTCAGCCCATCCGGCCCCATCAGCTCGTCAACCGCAAACCGAACCGCAACGCCGCAAGTGTCACCCACCGCGCTCTTGATATCATAGAGGATTTCGCGAAAGAGCCGCACTCTGTTGTGAAGATTGCCGCCATATTCATCAGTGCGAGAGTTGTACCGCCGGGACAGGAAGTGCATCTGCATGGTCATGTCATGACCACTGTAGTCATACACAATATCGAAGCCGGCCTTCCTGGCTCGCTTCGCGGCATCGACATGCCATTTCCGAAGCGCCTTGATGTCGCTCAGATCCATTGCCCGCGCTTGAACCGGAAACGGGCCTTCTACCGGTCTGTTCGCCGGCGCCATCGGAATTTCACGGCTGTAAAGGTTTGCTGAGGTAAAGCCGGTATAGGCGGGCTGGAATCCGGCCAATCCGCCATGTTCCTTGATTTTCTCGCACATGCGGGCGAAGACCGGGATATCGCTGTCATCCCACATCCGCCCTTCAATCAACGGGCTGTGTTCGGATGTATGATGGATTTCGACTTCTTCCGTACAAACAACGGCCCACCCGCCCTCAGCCTTAACGCCTCGCATTTCAGCCATGCTTGACGGATACGCGCGGCCCATGCCGTTGCAATGCGGTACCTGGTAAAAGCGGTTCTTCGCTACGACAGGACCTATGCGCACAGGCTCGAACAGAATATCGTACTGAGGGTCCCGGGACATTTCAGGTACCGTGCCGCCCTAGGACTTTTTCTTCAGCTTACATTCCGAACCAGCTTTTTCGTAATCCGGTCGGTCAAAGTGCTTGGGAAATACACCGTTGAGATACAGGTAGAGATCGGATTTTGCCTCTTCATTCGACATCCAGTCCGGATACATCAGCAAGTTCAGCCATTCACCATCAACCAGGGATTCCAGACTGCGTGTAATTGCTTCCGGATCAAGGTTATCATAGTTGCCATCGGCAATGATCTCCTTGCAGAGTCTCAGAATTTCACTATAGCGCTGGTCATCGTGATGGTTGTAGATCTTGAGGTAGCTGGGTCGATACTTAGCCTGGCCCCAGAATGCAAACCAGACAGCCAGCTTCTTCCGGGAACAGATCTTCGGGTCGAAATCCGCACTTAAAATTGCTGAAAGCTGGGCTGTTGCGTCCGGTGGCGCATCCTGCATGGCCTGGAACCAGAGCTCATAATGCTCGTTGACCAGGTACTCCAGCGTCGCGTTGTATAGCATTTCCTTGCTGTCAAAGTAGAAGTTCACGACGCCATGCGAGAGTTTAGCCCCCTTGGTTACTGTCGTCAGCGTCGTTCCCGAGAAACCGCGCTTGGATATTGAATCGATTGTCGCATTGATGAGTTGCTGTCGACGCGCTTCACGCGCCGCGACACGACTGCCTCCCGGTTTTTCAGATACTGTCTGTTTCATGCTTCCGACCTCAAGTCTCTGGATCTGATGATTCTGTATACAGGATACCTGACTAAACGATTTAGTCAGCGTTCAAAAGAACGAAAGCGTCATCGTTCCAATTCACCCAGATTCCGTTCGATTCCGCATCACGTGCCAGTTGAGCCAGATTGGTATTCTGTGCAGAAACGGCAATCGGTTTCTCCATACCGTCCACCCGGACATAGATGTGGCTTCTGTCACCGAGATACGCTGTGCTGAGCAGGCTTCCCTTCAGGGACACGCCGCTTGCCGGCTTTTCCGCTATGATCTGAATTTTTTCAGGGCGTATCGCAGCAGTTACAGACTGTCCGCGCGCATATGCCTTGCCGCAGGATGGAACAGAAACGTGACCCAGCGGTCCGGCATCGATCAGAAACCGATTGTCATTCACTTCGACGATCGTCGTATCGAAAAAGTTCATCGAGCCGATAAAGCTGGCGACGCCCTTGCTTACGGGAGCTTCATATAGCTGTGTCGGCGTATCGATCTGCAAATACTTGCCTTTCGACATCACGGCAATTCGGTCGGACATGGTCAGAGCTTCGTCCTGATCATGCGTTACGAAGACGAACGTAATGCCAACGGATCGCTGCAGATCCCGAAGCTCAAGCTGCATCTGTTCCCGAAGTTGCTTGTCCAGTGCGCCGAGCGGCTCGTCCAGCAGAAGAACCTTCGGTCGGCGGATCAGGGCCCTGGCAAGGGCAACACGCTGCCGTTCACCGCCTGAAAGTTCATGCGAAGCCCGGCTTTCATATCCGGGAAGCTTTATAAGCTCCAGCATCTCGGCAACGCGGGCATTGAACTCCGGCTTGGAAAGCTTATCCCGTCGCAACGAGTACCCGATATTCTGGCTGACGTTCAAATGCGGAAATATTGCATAGCTTTGGAACACCATATTTACGGGACGGCGATTGGCCGGCACGGCAGACATTGGCTGACCATCGATGAAGATCTCTCCGCTGGTCGGAAATTCAAACCCCGCCAGCATCCTCAACAAGGTTGTCTTGCCGCAACCGGATGGGCCCAGCAGTGAAAAGAACTCGCCTTGTGCAATGTCGATACTTACGTTGTCTACGGCCCGCACATCACCGAAGTGCTTGCTGACATTCTGAATGGAAATATACGATTCATTACTCACAGCGTTTAAACTCCGGTTGCAGAATTCGGCTGAGCGCCGCGCCTACGGATCCATTCCGAGAAGTAGACGAGAACGAAGGAAACAATCAGGATGACTGAGCCAAGCGCCAGAACGCGTGGCAATTGTGCAGGGAACCGCAACTGACTCCACATGTAGATCGGAAGGGTCGGCTCACTTCCGGCCAGAAAGAATGCCAGAATGAACTCGTCGAATGATGTTGTGAATGTCAGCAACAGGCTGGCGACAATTCCCGGAAAAATCAGCGGGAATGTTACACGCCAGAATGTATGCCAGGCACCCTCACCAAGGTCCAGCGAAGCTTCTTCCAGCGATTTGTCGAATCCTTCGAGCCTGGAGATCAGTATCCACATCGAGTAGGCCGTACAGGGCGCAAGATGCGCAATACCTATTGTTACTAATGAAAGCTCGATGTTCAGTGCATTAGCGATAACCAGCAAGGCAATACCGACGATAATGCCCGGGACGACAAAGGGGGCCATGATGAAGCTGATAATCGGACCCTTGCCCCGCATCCGGTAGCGGGTAACCGCCTTGGCGGCCAGTGTACCGAAAAACGTACTGATAATCGCGACAGGTATACCGACCTTAACGCTGTTCCAGAGAGCCTGCATCAATCGCTCTGAGCTGAACGCCTCCTCATACCATTGAAAGGTGAAGCCGCTCAGGGGAAAGGCGATAAATGTTGAATCGTTAAACGAAAACAATGGCAGAAAAAGTACAGGCAGATAGATGAAAAACAGATACACCAGGGCAAATGTCCCTAGCCCGCTCAGTCTTCGCTTCTTGCTGACGTGTTTTTTCGGCACGGAAGTTTCGTTTCTGCGAGCCGATACAGAAGTGGAACTGATATTGCTCATAGGTCCTGCGTCCTGACACGTTTGGTAACCCATAACAGGGCGCAGACAACCAATGTAATTGTCAGAAGCGAAATGACGGAAAGCGCTGCCCCTAGCGGCCAGTTGTTAGCGGTCGAGAATTGCAATTGAATCAGATTGCCGATCATCAATCCTCTCGGTCCCCCTAACAGCGCCGGCGTTATGTAATCGCCGACAGTCGGGATAAACACCAGCAAACAGGCGGCAATCACGCCAGCCATCGACAAAGGCAGTGTTATTCTCAAGAAGCGCATGACCGGCCCATCACCCAGATCGGTCGCGGCTTCCAGCAACGAGCGGTCTATTTTTTCAAGCGACACATAGATCGGCAGGATCGCAAACGCCGCCCAGGCATGTGCAAGTGTCAGGACAACAGCAAACTGATTGTACAGAAGGAACTGCAGCGGTTCTTCGATCCAGCCGAGCGACCCCAGACCGGAATTGACCACACCATTGTAACCGAGAATGATTTTCCAGGCGAAAACCCGCAGCAGGTAACTTGTCCAGAACGGCACGGTAATCAGGATGATCCACATCATCTTGTTCTTCTTCACTCGAAACGCGATGTAGTAAGCCATCGGGTAGGCGAGCAGAACGGTCAGAATTGTTACAAAGCCGGATATCTTTATCGAACGCCACAGCAGTCTCTGATATGAATCGCTGTCTGCGAACTTGGCATAGTTATCCAGTGAAACGCCCGGGGTGAATTCCAGCAGATCCTGTGTCCAGAAGCTGATGACAAACAGAATGACGAGCGGCGCACCGATGGACAGCGCCATCAACAGCAGTGTCGGCGAAAGAAGGAAGTATCCTCGAACACTTTCACTGCGCAGATACAGTCTTCGACAATAGTCCAGCAGGCTGTGCTGTGCCGGCGCTGCCACGGCGGTCAAGGTAGATGGGCTTGTCTGAGCGGTCATCGCTGTGTGGGTTACCTTGCTATGGAAAACGGGTCGGTCCGGCTTAATCGCTTCTTGTACAAGCCCGCAAAAACCAGCGATCAAACACCGCCGGTTTCACTGTGCCGGGTGAAGGCCGGAACCGGCACATGTTCAACCCGCCACGACAGACCATGTACAGGACTAGATTCCAGAGATCAGTTCACCCCAGTCACGGTTGATGCGCTGTTCGATCTCTTCAGGTTGAGCAATCAGAAAGACCCCGCTGTTGAGGACCTCGAACGGATCTTCGGACAGGCCGATTGCCTTCAGCTGTTCAGGAGTGAACATCTCAAATGCTTTTCTGTTGGAATGACCGTATGAGCTTCCCTCGATGCACCACTGACCGCTTTCCGGACTTATCAGGGCATCAAGAAGATCATGCGCCCGGTCGTAGTGCGGCGCATCCACCGTGAGGACCATACCACATACCCAGGTCAACCCGCCTTCCTTCACGTTCGCGAACTTCACCGGCACGTCTTCTGCAAGCAAGGTTGCAGGAACGTCGTTCCATGTCATCGCTGCAACGACTTCGCCGGTTGCGAGCGCCTGCACCAAAGTCGTACTGTCGCTTTGCCGGAATCTCAGCAACTCCTGCTGCTGACGAAGCAAGTCCATGACTTTTTTCATGTCGCTTTCGGTTATGTTCTCGAAATCCACACCGGCATAGATGGCAGCGCACCACCATGAATCTCCTGCCGCATCAATGATCGAAAGTCGACCCGCATATCTTTCGTTCCAGAGCATGCCCCAGGATTCTTCTTCACCTTCCAGATCATAAAGATCGGTTCGATACGTTACCGATGTCTGGCCCCATTCCCAGGGAATGAACCACTGTTCGCCATCAAACTGGGTGCCTTCAACAGTCTTCAACGCCGGGATTACGTCTTTCCAGTTCGAAAGGCGGGATGTATCGATGGGCTGAAGCAGCCCCGCATTCTTCCATCGCGGAACGTCATTGCTGCAGGGGTGCAGGATATCGACCTGAAAACCTGCCCGAATTTTCGTAAATGCTTCCTGTGTGTCGCCGAATGTCGGCAGCTCAGGTGTAGAGCCGAACTTGTCCACATATCCCTGCCACATTTCAGGCACGTCATACCCGGCCCAGGTGTAGTAGATCGGATCTCCTTCAGCTCGGCTCGGTTTTGCCAGCATCGGCATGGCGACTGCCGACAATCCAACAGCCCCTAAAGCACGGGTAAGGTCCCGCCTGCTAATATCCCTGTTCGAGATGCGCCTGATCGTATCGTTGATATCCATGTCCCGACCCTTCCTCTGTCCAATCGTGACCATTTTTTACTGCTGGCGATACGCCCCTGTAGTCGATCAAGATAAGTTGATAATATCTGACTGGTCAATCAATTTTGTAAATATATTTTTTGACTGGTCACAAAAATTTATAGTATCAGTCTACGGGCGATGAACGCCATGAGGCATCATTGCGGAGTGTGGTCATTCTGTTGCGTCAATCGCGGAAATGCAGGGGCGGCAGTGGCTGGTGTGTTAGAATGAACGGGAAGGATAGGTCTATGACTGAACCAGTTTTTGCGCGGCGGACGTTTCTTGCAGGCCTGGCAGCATCATCTGTGTTGCCGTCTGTCGGCCACGCCCTGCCATCGAACCCGGATGTTGTGATCGTTGGCGCAGGCTCGGCCGGATTGTCTGCCGCCCGCAAACTCATATCGAACGGTCTTTCTGTTGTTATTGTCGAGGCAGCAAACAGGATTGGCGGTCGCGCGTATACCGAATCCGAAACATTCGGCGTTCCCTTCGATCACGGATGTTCCTGGGTCATGGGGCCATCAGACGTTCCCTATGTCCAAATGGCTCGGGATTGGAACTACACGCTTCTGGATCATCGGAATGCAGGCGAAGCTCTGTTCGTTGGCAACAGATACGCAAACAGCAGTGAGCGCAGGAAAATCGACGCGGCCTATACTGCAATCGATAGCGCCCTCTACGCTGCCGGCGAAAAAGGGTTGGATATACCGGCATCAACGGTAATTCCGCCCGATCTGGAATACGCCGGCATTCCGCAGACCTGGAACGGCCCGATGGATTGGGGCGTTGATTACGTAAACCTGTCTACGATGGATGACTGGGAATACGGTGAAATCGGTTCAAACTACCTCATCAAGGAAGGCTACGGCACCCTGGTTGCGCAGATGGGAAAAGGACTGCCGGTAATGCTCCGGACGCCCGCAAAGCGCATTGACTGGAGTGGCGATGGCGTTGCCGTTGAAACCGACGACGGCACCATTCGGGCAAAGGCATGCATTGTCACGGTTTCACCGGGCGTTTTGAGTGCCGGATCGATCAGGTTCACGCCGGACTTGCCGGGCTGGAAGCAGGAGGCGATAGAGAATGTTCCCATGGGACTTCTGGCAAAGATCACCTTGCAGTTTGACGGTGAACGTTTCGGGCTTTCGCCGAACAAGTTTCTGACCTATGCGGTCCCGAACAAGATGCCGGCGGAAGCCTGCTACTTTCTGACATTTCCTTTCTCGTTCGACTACATGGTGGGCTTCGTTGGTGGATCTTTCGGATGGGATATCTCTGCGAAAGGCGCTGAAGTTGCCGTTGATTTCGCGCTTGGCGAACTTGAGAAGATCATGGGTAACAAGGTTCGCAGGCACTTCGTAAAAGGCCATCTAACTGATTGGGCGGAGAACCCTTTGACCCGCGGTGCCTACGCATCGGCCCGGCCGGGCCATTTCTCCGCGCGCGCCGAATTGGGAAAGCCGATCGGCAATCGCGTTTTCTTCGCCGGCGATTCAGTGGCTGTACCCTATGTGTCCCTGTGCGGCGGCGCCTATCTAAGCGGCGAAGCGGTTGCCGGCAATGTGATGAATGCCATCGGTGCCGGCTAGAACCGGAGCGACAGGTGGATACCGAAGACCAGCCATCGAAGTACCTGAAAACCTTGCTTCTGTATCATGAGGAAGAAGTCATGGGAGAAGCGTATTTTCTGGGTCTTGCCGACTATTTTGACCTTCATCACGAACGTACGAAGCTCGCGCTTCTCGCCAGGGTGGAGCGGTATGCTGCAGAATCCGTTCGGCCTCTGCTGGAAAAATACGGGCTTTCACCACGCGAGGATCAGGAGCTCAGGCTCCTGGGCGAAAAATGGATTGGACGGCACAAAGACTTCAGCTGGCAGGCCCTTATGACAGACATGGCACTGCGATATCCGACATATCTGGTCAGTTTCGATGCCTTGTTACAGGCAGCGCCAGAAGAAGACCGTCCGGCAATTGAAATTTTGACTAATCACGAAATCGCCGCGATTGAGTTTGCGAAAATGGAACTCGATTCTTGTTCAGGCAGTCTCAAGCCAATCTACGATTATTTAAGGACGGGAAAGATCGATGCTTCATATCAAAGAGCAAATCCGTCGCAGACATAAAGCAATACTCGTCAGCCTGGTGACACTAGCCATTCTTGCGATTGCGTCGGTGCAGTTTGTTTCCTCTCACCAGGATGATCAGACGTCCTCAATTCAGCCCCCTGTTTGCAGCAGTTGTACTTTGCGGCACATGAACAAAAACCAATAGGAATTCGTCTGACCGGCATTGTCACGTTAACGACGCAGGGAAAGACATGATCAAGATCACAAACCGCGTCAGCAAGCGATGACGGTTACAAGAGACAGGTTTCATCGTAACAACCTACCGGCCATCATCAGTGGCGCCAGTGGTTAATGTGACAATGCCTTTCATTGATTTGGTGACCGGAAATGATCTGCAGAGACGAGCTACGAGAAACGGCTTCTCGCACCAATATTCTTCGTCTCAATGCGCAGAAGCCGGAGATTCGTGACCTGGAAACACCCGGTTTTCTGCACTTTTAGGGGGTTTGTCGGATTGGCGACTGTATAGTGTCAGACTGCGTGGTGGGCCCGGCAGGACTCGAACCTGCAACCAAACCGTTATGAGCG
>CAYGSU010000083.1:0-14974 GCA_964352715.1 uncultured Flavobacteriaceae bacterium
CTACAGCACGCAGTGCTTTGCGAAATCGGCCGCTTCGTTGGCGGTAACGTTGGCCGCGCCCTTTTCCTTGATATCCGCGCACCAGTCTTCCGTCCCGACTTCGGGTTCGCAGCCGGCCAGCATCAGAACCAGCGGCAGGGCGGCGATCAGGCAAATAATGTGTTTCATCGTGTTCCGAACGGCTCCCTGTTCTGCTGTCATCATCGAATGAACGTATAGTTTCTGACGCGCTTTACCCCTTCGGCGTTGCCCGCCACGGCCAGCGCCCGGTCGCGTTCAGCCTCCGATTTTGCGCGACCGATTACATAGGCTATTCCCATCGGGTCCACCGCGATCCGGAAATTCAGGCTTTCAAGCCCGGCCGTATCCAGCCAGTCGAGTTCGATTTTTGCTTTCACCTTCAGGCCCTCGGCGAAGCCCAGCATGCGGTCTTCCTGCGCTTCCTGTTCGGCCTCGGTCATATGGATCACCTTGTTGTAGAGCTTCCTGACGCCTGGAATTTTCGCCACTTCCGCATTGAACCCGTCAAACATCGCCTTCTCTTCCATGATGCCGTAGACCAGCAGATGCTGTTCGTAGACTTCCGTGGAAACGGAAATTGTCTCGTACTTGGCCATCAGCTTGTTGACGGCGACGACGATTTTGTTGTCATCCGCGATGTCCTGCATGCTGCGGTCTTCCACCGCGCGCTGAACCAGCGTCACGGGGCTGCAGGCGACGACCAGCAGGGTGGCCGAAACCGCGGCAATCACCGCGCTGCGGCGGGTAATCCGCTTCTGGATATGAAAAGTCATGGCTTTGATCTTTCTGAAAAAACGACATGCATGGTTGGACAGCGGTCTTGATGCACTATCTATTAGGCACGCTGTCGCCCCTACACAATGCGGGCGACAAGGCCATATGACGTGTGAAAGCCTTCAACGAAATACGCTAGGGCGCTGCGGCAGACAAAACAAACACCATTCTCTCACATTTGCCGCACCTGCCCAAAAGAGTGAATAATCTGTGGAAAACTTGGCCGTGACAGCGTAAAAGGGCCGCCACATCGCGAATTTTGATGTTTTTCGCGAGAAAATTACCGGAGACAAGACGATGACCAAAGGTTCCTGGAGTCCGAAATCCTGGCGTGAAAAGCCCATCCAGCAGGTACCGGAATATTCGGATCAGGCCGCGCTGAACCGGGTGGAAGAAACACTGCGCCGCAACCCGCCGCTGGTTTTTGCCGGCGAGGCGCGCCGGCTGAAGGAAGACCTCGCCCGGGTGGCGAACGGCGAAGCCTTTCTGCTGCAGGGCGGCGATTGCGCGGAAAGCTTTGCGGAATTCTCCGCCAACAACATCCGGGATACGTTCAAGGTACTGTTGCAGATGGCTGTCGTGCTGACCTTTGGCGCGGCCTGCCCGGTCATCAAGGTCGGTCGGATGGCCGGCCAGTTCGCCAAGCCGCGTTCCGCCCCGATGGAAACCATCGATGGTGTGGAACTGCCGAGCTACCGAGGTGATATCATCAACGGCATCGATTTCACCGGAGAGTCGCGAATTCCCGACCCCAACCGCATGATGGCGGCCTACCACCAGGCATCGTCGACGCTGAATCTGCTGCGTGCTTTCGCACAGGGCGGTTTCGCCGATCTGCATCAGGTGCATGGCTGGAACCTGGACTTCGTGAAAGACAGCCCGCAGGGTGAACGCTATCAGGAACTTGCCGATCGCCTGTCGGAAACGCTGAACTTCATGGCGGCCTGTGGCCTGACGGCTGAACTGGTGCCGCAGATCGCGGAAACCGATTTCTACACAAGCCATGAAGCCTTGCTGCTGTGGTACGAGGAAGCATTGACCCGCCAGGATTCGATTTCCGGCGACTGGTACGATTGTTCCGCGCATATGCTGTGGATCGGCGACCGCACCCGTCAGCTGGATGGCGCGCATGTCGAATATCTGCGCGGCGTGAAGAACCCGATCGCTGTGAAATGCGGGCCGACCAGTGACCCGGACGAACTGATCCGGCTGGTCGATATCCTGAACCCGGCCAATGAACCGGGTCGGCTGACGCTGATCGCCCGCATGGGCCATGACAAGGTGTTCGATCACCTGCCCAATCTGGTGCGGAAGATCAAGAACGAGGGTCGGTCTGTTGTCTGGTCATGTGATCCGATGCACGGCAACACGATCAAGGCGTCGAGCGGTTACAAGACCCGCCCGATGGATCGCATCCTGACGGAAGTCCGCAAGTTCTTCGAAGTGCACGCAGCCGAAGGCACCCATGCCGGCGGCGTCCATTTCGAAATGACCGGACAGGACGTGACCGAATGCCTCGGCGGCGCTCAGGCGATTTCGGCGGAAGATCTTTCGGCGCGGTACCACACGCATTGCGACCCGCGTCTGAATGCATCGCAGTCGCTGGAACTGGCATTCCAGCTTTCGGAATCCCTGAAGGCGGAACGTAGCGGCGCATCCAAACCCCTGGCCGCGGCAAGCTGACGCCGAAAGAACGGTTTTCGTTTCCGGAAAGGCCGGGAAAGCACTTGCCTTTCCCAGCCAATCCCGGTTTCGTTGCGCTTGGCGTATTATTGCCGCGAAGGGGGCTTCGACATGGCCGATGACCGGCGGATAGACGGCGATACCGGTTCTGTATCGTCACGTAGGGGCAGTGTTTCCGATATTCCCCGTGGCGACGACGCCATCCGGGCATGGACTGATACCTATTTCAACAAGACCAAGGAAACGGTCGGCAAATTCGGCGACACGACCGTCACCTATGCGATCTTCATGCGTCGTCCCGTGGTTTCCGCGCCGAAACTGGCCATCGACTGGCTGCGGCATGTTGCGGAAGACCGGGGCATCGATGTCAAAATCGAACTGATGTACGACTCCGGCCGCTGGGTCGGCGCGGGCGAACCGCTGCTGTACATTACAGGCCCGTTCTATCATCTGGTTGATCTGGAAACCCTGTTTTTGCAGAAAATCGGCCCGGCCTGCGTCGCCGCCTACAACGCTTTCACCATGTGTGCCGAACTGCCGCAGACCTCGTTTCTGGCGATGGATGCGCGGCATTGCGCCGGCACGGAAATGGCGGAACTGATGGCCTATGCCGCCTCGGTCGGCTCCGACCGCGCCAAACGGAAGGTCGAGGCGACAGGGTTTGTCGGTAACGCCACCGATGCGACCGCGCATTATTTCGGCAACAAGGCAGGGCTGGGCACCATGCCGCATGCGTTGATCGGCTATGCCGGATCAACGGTCCGCGCCGCCGAAATGTTCAATGAAACCTTCCCCGACGCCAACCTGACAGTGCTTGTCGACTATTTCGGCAAGGAAGTAACCGATGCGCTGACCGTCTGCCGGCGGTTTCCCGACCTGGCCGCTGCCGGCAAGCTGGCCGTGCGGATCGACACGCCGGGCAGCCGGTTTCTGGAAGGGCTGGACCCGGCGGCGAGTTACGCCGTGCTGGAACGCCATACGCCCCGCGCCATTCGCGGCTACCGGACGGAAGACGAATTGCGGCATCTGATCGGCGCGGGCGTTTCAGCCGCCGCGATCTGGGAAATGCGCGAGCAGCTGGATACGGCGGGTTTCATGAACGTGAAGATCGTCGCGTCCAGCGGTTTTGGCCCGGAAAAGTGCAAGGTAATGTCACTCGCCGACGCGCCGATTGACGTCGTCGGTACCGGCAGCTTCCTTCCGGACCTGTGGAAGGAAACCTATGCGACTGCCGATATTGTCGAATATAACGGCGAGGCTCGGGTCAAGGTCGGTCGGGAATTCCTGCTAAGGTAGACCTTCATGACCCTGCATCGGGATCGAAACAGGCTATGTCGATAAACCGAGACGTTTTGAATCGCATTCATCGTGTCGCATACGACTACTGGAATGTTTTGGCCGAAATCAAGGTCAGACCGCTACGAACTGATTTTGATCCATTCGCCATCGCGTCGATTCTGCCCAATATTATTATGACCAATGTTATCGACGCGGGGTGTGATTTTCAGTTTCGTGTTTTCGGGCAGGCGGTTCTGGATCGACTGACAAGTAACTACAGCGGTATGTGCCTGTCCGAACTACCCAACCAGGATGATCGCCAGAAAGTCTGGCGAAGTTACCGCGAAGTTGCGCAAAGCGGTCAACCCTTGTTGAGCTATCTGGATTATACCGGCCCCTTCAAAAACATCCGACAGGCCGATGAACTGTATCTGCCGTTTTTCCGAACCGATGGAAACGTTCAGTCGATCCTGGTTGCGGTCACATTCGACAAGGACGGGTATCTGCCCTGACAGCCGAAAGTGACCGTAGGTCGCGACAGTCAGGCATCCGCCTTTTCAGGGACCAGAAAGGCCAGCCGGTCGTCTGTTCTGGACGGTGCGATTTCAAGTATCTCGGCCTGCACGACGTTTTCGGCGACGAAGGGGTCTTCTTTGACCCGGGCTTGAAGCGCCGCCAGTGTCGTATTGTGCGCAACGATGCCGCCGCCCTGATTGGGTTGCAGGCTGCCGGCCATCAGGAAAACGCCATCGTCAAAGCCGCGTTCCAGCCAGGCCTTGTGCCCGACCATGTACCACGCGGCCTTGTCCTTGTTGTCGAACAATTTCAGCAGAATGACGAACATGAACCAGGGTCCTTTTTCAATTCACGTCAGATCGTTGCTTCAAGCTTCCAGTCGCTGACGGCGGGTTGAATTTCCCGCGTCCTGGAACAGGTTGGCACTTCGTGCGGGGCAAAAGGCATGGCAACCCGTTCGTAGCCTTCTACATGACGTTCAAGCTGCTTGCGTTCGACCTTTGCCGGCTTGCGGTTCTTTGCGCGCAGATCGCGGATCGCCTTTCTTGCGTATTCCTTGGTCAGCATCGATTCTGGACAGATATCCTTCAAACAGGCGCCCCAGGTGCCGTCCAGCACATAGGCCCAGGCGTAGTTGACGGGATCGGGCCAGGGCGGTTCGCGGTCGCCAATAGCCTCCAGAAGGTCTTCGGCGAAGCGGTCATGCATCGCGGCGGCAAGATCGGCCAGCGGCATGTCATCGGCGAACGCAGTCGTTTTCCTGATCCAGTCGACCACGGACGGGTGATAGTAGAATACAGCGGTGCCGGGAAACCGGAATTCGCCGAACACGCCGGTTACGACTGTTTCCTCTCGCCATTCATGGGTGTGGCCCGGAATGCAGCCCGCCATTTCCAGTTCTTTCACACGGCTGCTGGTGACGCCCGATTTCGCGGCAACGGCGGCGATCGTCAAGTAGTGCGTTTCGAAATAGGCGCGAATGTCGGACGGATTCGCGGATAACGGTTCTGACATTGCAAGGGTCTCCCGGGTGAAAAGCCGTGGTGCTTTGAATATCCGGGTTCTACCGCATGGCTCCTGACAGCTATCTGTCAGCAGTCTTCCACATACCGATTGAAATAGTCTCTCAGCCGCTTGCCGGGTTCGTCCCGGAAGGATTCGCCGAGCACGTCATGCGCGCTCAACCGGTCCAGCCGAAAGGTCCTGAAATCGTTGCGCAGCTCGCACCAGCCGGCGAGGTGCCATTCCGGCCCGTACATCGACAGGCCGAGCGGCCGCACTGTCCGTTGTGTATCGCTGCCGGCCGCATCTTTGTAGGTAATGGTGATCTTTTTCCGGTTGCGCACGGCGTTGCGAAGGTCACGCATGATTACCGCCATATCGCCCCATGTCCTGCGTTTCGGCGCCAGCATCAGGCTGTCTTCACGAAACCGCTGCAGATGTTCCGGCAGTACGGAATCGATCTTGGACAGCGCTGTCGCGGCGATTTTGGCGAGGTCGGGGTCGGTCCAGCTCTGCACCATCCGGGCGCCAAGCACCAGCGCTTCCAGTTCATCTTCGGTGAACATCAGGGGCGGCAGGTCATAGCCGTCGCGCAGCAGGTACCCCAGCCCGGCTTCTCCCTCGATCGGCACGCCGCTGGCCATCAGATCGGCGATGTCGCGGTAGATTGTCCGTTCCGATACTTCCAGTTCTTCCGCCAGATCGCGGGCCCGGACAAGACCGCCCCGCCGCAAGCGCTGGATGATATCGAACAGGCGATCGGCGCGGCGTGTCATCTGCCGTGCCGATCAGAGAGTGGTGTCGGGTTCGTCAGCCGAATCGGATGAATTCCGGTCGGCGTCTATGTTGTCTATCAGTGTCCAGACATGGGCGAGGTTGGCATCGCCATACCGTTTCTTGAGCCGTTCGGCGTAATGCGGGTCGGTCGTGCCGCGCTGAAGGTCATGGTAAAGGGCGTCCAGCAGCAGATAGAATTCAGTCGCCTCAAAAGCCCATCTTCGTTCTTCCTCGGTCTCGCCCTTGACCATCACGCTTTCGAAATATTCTTCCATCCAGTGTTGGCGATGCTCGATATCATCGAAGTAGCGGGCGATATACACCAGAATATCGGTAACCAGAACATGCGCCCCGGCGTCGGCATAAACGACTGACCACGCAAACGAATCGCCCATGCGATTGCGAGCGGCATCGACGATATCCTGACAGCGTTTTTCGTATTCTTCGTACAGTTCGGGGCCGATCATCTGCTGAAGGGCGCTGATGAAGGCGGGGATGATCCGCCGCGACATCGTCCGCCTCTGGATCGGCGGGTGACCGTGCGGCGCCAGAAGATAATCGAACCGCTGGATGATTAACCGCTCAAGCGGATGTCTTCGCTTGTTTTCAATGTGTTCGCGACGTGCAGCCTGGCGCATGTCATGCCATCCGTTGCGGATAAGCGCGCGCATTTCCCGGTTTACCTGCGGATCAACGGATTCCCGAATCTGGCGAAGTGCATTCAGCGGCACGGTGCCGTCATTGGCGGCGGCGTGGTCGCGCAACCTGCTTTCAAGCATATCGAGCGACGTGCCGATGATCCGCGCCAGCGTGCCGGACCCGATGCCAAGGTCGGTCATGTCATCATCTGATCGATTGTTCATCTGTCGCTTTCCAGCCTCATCACATCTCTTGCGGCGCCCTTGCGGGACCCCGGACTTGATCGCCGCCTCCTGTATAACCATAGTCCCGAATTCAACCAACGCAAACGCACTGCCGGCGGTTGCCGGACGGGGCTATCTGATCGGCTGGAATCGGCGAAAAAATGACAGACTCACTAAAAATCGCTTTGGCGCAGGTTAACCCGACCGTGGGCGATCTGGCCGGCAATGCCGATCTGATTCGGAAAATGAGGGGCCTCGCGGCAGAGGCTGAAGCCGATCTGATCGTTTTTTCCGAACTGATTGTCAGCGGCTATCCACCTGAAGATCTGGTGTTGAAACCGTTCTTTCTCGACAAGATCGAGGCGACGGTGGAAGCGCTGGCGGCAGAGACGGCCGATGGCGGCCCGGCGATGCTGGTGACGGCGCCCTGGCGGGCTGACGAGCCGATCGGTACGGCGAAAGCCTGGAACGCAGCGTTGCTGCTGGATCAGGGAGAAATTTCGGCGGTCAGGGCGAAAGCGGATCTGCCGAATTACGGTGTTTTCGACGAAAAACGAGTTTTCGTTCCCGGACCGATGCCCGGTCCGATCAATTTTCGCGGGGTGCGCATCGGCGTGCCGATCTGCGAGGATATCTGGACCGCCGATGTGGTGGAATGTCTGGAAGAATCCGGGGCGGAAATTCTGATTTCGCCAAACGGGTCGCCCTTCGAGATCGACAAGCCGGATTTCCGGTCGCAGCTTGCCGGTGCGCGGGTGACAGAAAGCGGTCTGCCGCTGATCTATCTGAACCAGGTCGGCGGGCAGGACGAGCTGGTTTTCGATGGGGCGTCTTTCGTGTTGAACGCCGACCGGTCGCTTGCGATTCAGGCGTCGGCGTTTCAGGAAGAATTGATTGTTACCGAGTGGCAGCGCGGGCCGGATGGCTGGACCTGCGCACCCGGCGTGAAGCATCCGCCGCCCGAACGGCTGTCGGCGATGTATCAGGCGATGATGCTGGGGCTGCGCGATTATGTGCTGAAGAACGGGTTTCCGGGCGTGGTGCTCGGCATGTCCGGCGGTATCGATTCCGCTCTGTCGGCGGCGGTTGCCGTCGATGCCCTGGGTGCGGACAAGGTGCATTGCGTGATGATGCCGTCGCCCTATACCAGCAAGGACAGTCTTGAAGATGCGGCGGAAGCGGCAAACCTGCTCGGCTGTCGTATCGACACGGTGCCGATCTGGCCCGCCATGGAAGCCTTTTCCGACATGCTGGCCCCGATTTTCGGCAACAAGGCACCGGATACGACGGAAGAAAACATTCAGGCGCGGGCCCGCGGTCTGACCCTGATGGCTATTTCCAACAAATTCGGCGCAATGTTGCTGACAACCGGCAACAAGTCTGAAATGTCGGTCGGTTACGCCACGTTGTATGGTGATATGTGCGGCGGTTACTCGGTGCTGAAAGACATCTACAAGACCGATGTGTTCGCCCTGTGCCGCTGGCGCAACGAAACCCGGCCTGAGGGTGCGCAGGGACCGAAAACCGGCGTCATGCCTGAGCGCATCATCACCAAACCGCCCAGCGCCGAGCTGAAGCCGGACCAGACCGATCAGGATTCCCTGCCGCCCTACGACATGCTGGACGATATTCTGGCCTGCCTGATCGAAAAAGAGCTTTCGGTCGACGATATCGTGGCGCGCGGTCACGACCCGCAGATTGTGCAGCGGGTCTGGCGCATGCTCGATCTTGCCGAATACAAAAGGCGTCAGGCACCGCCGGGGGTCAAGGTGACGGCCCGTGCGTTCGGTCGCGACCGTCGCTATCCGATCACCAATGCATTCCGCAAGATTCTCTAGATCATTTCAGGACGCATATATGTCATCCGTTTCCGCAACTTCCGGTCAGACCGTCAAGGTCCGCTTCGCACCCAGCCCGACAGGACGGCTGCATGTCGGCAACACGCGCACCGTACTCATCAACTGGCTGTTCGCCCGCAACCGCAAGGGCGGGTTTCTGCTGCGGATGGACGATACGGATATCGAGCGCAGCACGGCGGAGTATGAAGACGGCATTATCGAGGATCTTAAATGGCTGGGTCTCGACTGGGACGATTTTGCTCGGCAATCCGGCCGCATGGACCGTTATGATCTGGCGATGGAACGGCTTAAGGCCGATGGCCGGTTATACCCTTGTTACGAAACCCAGGAAGAGCTGGAACTGAAGCGCAAGATTCAACTGGGACAGGGCAAACCGCCGGTTTATGACCGGGGCGCGCTGTCGCTGTCGGAAGATGAAAAGGCGGAATATGTTCGGGACGGCCGCAAGCCGCACTGGCGTTTCAAACTGCTGGACGAACCGGTGGCCTGGGACGATCTGGGACGCGGGCCGGTGCGCTTCGAGCCAGGTCACCTTTCCGACCCGGTTCTGATCCGTGAAGACCACCGGCCGTTATATACGTTGTCGTCGGTTGTCGATGACGGTGAAATGGCGATAACCCATGTCATTCGCGGCGAAGACCATGTCGCCAATACGGCGGTGCAGGTGCAGCTGTTTCAGGCTTTGGGGTATGACGTGCCTGTGTTCGCCCATATGCCGCTGATGATGGGGGCGGACGGCAAGTCGCTGTCGAAGCGGGTCGGCAGTCTGTCGCTGGCCGATCTGCGGGAACAGGGCATCGAACCGCTAGCGCTGGTCGCTTATCTGTCGCGGCTCGGCACGTCTGTGGCAGCCGATGGCGGCGAGCAGCTTTCTGACCTTGTTGCCAAGTTCAACATCGCCGATTACGGCCGCGCCTCACCGCGCTACGAGCCGGAAGAACTGGCGATCCTGAACGCCAAGGTCATCCATCATACCGGCTTCGACGCTGTTAAGGATCGTCTTGCCGCGATGCGGCTGGACGGGATGACTGAACCGTTCTGGAACGCTGTGCGCGGCAATATCGGCGCGCTGGCGGAGGCCGGTTACTGGTGGCAGGTATGCAATGGATCAATCCAGCCGGAAATCGACGAAGAAGACGCCGATTTCATTGCCGCTGCCGCGACGCTGTTGCCGCCGGGTCCGTGGGACGAAACCACCTGGGATACCTGGATCGCATCGGTGAAACAGGAAACCGGCCGCAAGGGCAAGGGCCTGTTCATGCCGTTGCGCAAGGCACTGACCGGAAGGCCGCACGGTCCGGAACTGAAAGACCTGCTGCCGCTGATCGGGCGTGATAGGGCGATAAGCCGCCTCGCCGGTTAACCGGCCATTCTACCGGTATTGTTCAAGTATTTTTTCAAGAGTGCCATCCTTGGCGATATCATTCAGTGTGCTTGCGTACAAGTTCGGGTCGACCGGCGAGGACGGCGCAATTGCACAGAAATTGTTGTAGGTTGAATCAACCAGTCCGGCAGGCTCGATCTTTCCGGCATAGTCCTTGCGGGACATCAGATATTGTCCTCTGATCTTTGAAAAAATCGCATAGGCCGCTCGCCCGCGCAGCAGTTCTTGCATGATGTTCTGGCTAGCATACAGATTGACCCGTCGTGTTTCCTTCGCGGTGACCTGAGCCGTCACGGCATCGCCATGCGTGTAACCGGCATAGGTCATGAAGGATTTGCCCTTCAGATCATCAACCGAGGTCAACGCCGGCGTATCGGACAGGCGCCAGTAGACGTCCTGATCCTCGAGCATCGGCTCTGTCCAGATCAGTTGGTCGGCGATGCCAGTCCAGGCTGGCTGGATGTTGCAGGTGACATGCCCGTCACCCGCTTGCATGACGGCATCGACGGAACGTCTCGCAATAAGTTTGTAGTCGATGGTTATGCCAAGACGCCGTGCGGCTTCATCGTTGATATCCTTGACAATACCACCAATAATAGTAACGCCATCGGTCCTGATGTAGGGTTGCGCATCGATATCGGAAGAAAAAACAATAAGCGGCGGGTTTTCGGCCACAGCGTCCTTCGACGCAAGCAAGCCGGTAAGCAAGGCGACCGAAAGGACGAAACGCCAGTGCAAGCGAAATGCGTTAACAGTCTTTCTCCTGGTCTTGAACGGGGATAGTATCGGCAAGTAAAGTACCATTGGTCTGGACTAAAGTCATGCTCGCAAAACTCAGGACGGCTGTGTCAGGGCCATTGGCCGTGCACATTTCGACTGTGTTCGGGCTACTGATTGTTGTTACCTGCCTCTCCCTTTCCTGGATAAGTTATGACCGCACGGTAAAACTCATCTCCAGGCATGGGCAGGAAGTTTCCGACGCGGCGGCGAGGGAACTGCAAATCCAGATTGAGTCGCTGTTCACCCCGGTCGAGTTAGGCGTATCTCTGTTGCGGCATGACCGCATTAATCTGGTCGATACCCTGCCACTGCGGCTGTCCAGCATTCCCGTATTCGTCGAGGCGCTTGAGAGAAACCGGTCTGTGTCTTCCTATTTTGTCGGGTATGAAGATGGTGACTTTTTTCTCATGCGGCGGCTTGATGATGATTTGCGTCCGGCATTCGACGTATCGCCTGATACGGCATATCTGATCCAGAGTATTGATCATGAGCGCGGTTTTGTGGAGGGCCGATTTATCTCGCTCGACAGCGAGGGGTTTATCCTGGATGACGCAGAAAACAATGCCTATGCAGAAAGGTACGACCCGCGCACCAGAGCCTGGTACGAGGCGGCCATTGCTGAAAACTCAATAATCCGGACCAGCCCCTATGTCTTTGCGACCACGCAGGATATCGGGCTGACTGTTGCGTATCGCAGCGATATCGGTCCGGCCGTTGTCGGCGCCGATCTTTCCCTGAGCGTTCTTTCCCGGGTCGTGGCGCATCTGAAACCGACGCCGAACGCTGAAGTTGCGCTGGTGGATAGCAACGGCCAGCTTCTTGGATATGAAGATACCACAAAGATCGTCAACAAATCCGGCGGCGCTTTCATGCAGCGATCGCTGAACAACTTCGCGGTACAACCCATCCGGGCTTTGGCGGACATAAATCCCGATCAAAACGACCGCGCCCAGAAGCGCTACACGATCGATGGCAAGGATTGGGTCGGGCAGGTTCTGGCGATTCCATCATCCAATAGCCAGCCTATCTATCTCTATGTCGCCATACCGGAAGAGGAACTGCTGTCGGCGGCTTTGGCAATCCGCGATAACATGTTGATGTTTGCGCTTGCGATCATGCTGGTCGCAGTCGTTTCCGCCACCCTGCTGTCCAGATGGCTGTCAAAGCCGATCCGCAATCTGAAAGCTGTTTCTGACCGGGTGATGAGCCTCGACCTGACCAAAAGGCCGGTCTCCTATTCTCCTATTGTTGAAATCAGGGGCCTTCAGAATTCGATGGAGGGGATGCGGACGACGCTTGAAACGTTTGTCCGCTATGTGCCCATCGATCTGGTGCGCGAGTTGATTGAAAGCGGAAGACGGGCTGAAGTCGGCGGCAGCCGTCAGGAGATCACGCTTCTGTTCAGTGATATCGCCGGTTTCACGAAAATTACCGAGAAGATGTCGCCTGAAATTGTCCTTAAAACAACGTCGCGATATTTTGAAGCGCTGACAAATGCCCTGATGCAGAATGAAGGGGTCATCGACAAGTATATCGGTGACGCAATCATGGCGATGTGGAATGCACCCAATGCAGACGCGCGGCATATAGAACATGCCTGTCTCGGTGCGCTGGCCGCCCTCGACGCATCCGAACAGCTGAACGTGGGGCTGGAAAACGAAGGCTTTCCCGCTCTGTATACCCGGTTCGGCTTGAATACCGGCGAAGCGCATGTCGGCAATATGGGGGCAAGCGACCGGCTGCAGTTCACGTCGCTCGGGTCGACGGTCAACCTGACGGCGCGGATCGAGGGGCTGAACAAGATATACGGAACCCAAATTCTGGTCACGTCATCGATCAGAGACAAGGCACCGGAAGGCATGTTTGCGTTTCGCCGCGTCGATCTTGTCATGCCGGCCGGCACGACGATCCCGGTAGCCATTTATGAACTTCTTGGCACGCACGGCCCGGAGTCGGCTTTCCCGGTATCCGATACTGCGCTGCAGAGCGCCATCGCCTATGAAGCGGCCTTCGATAGATACCTCGCGCAGGGTTTTGATGAGGCGATCGGCCTGTTCAGAAAAATCGTCATACCGAGAAAAGAAGACAAGACGATCGCGGTGATGATCGAACGTTGCGAAAGATATCTGGAAAGGCCACCGCCCAATGGCTGGGACGGCGTCGCCGAGTACCGGTCAAAGTAGCCACTTGCAAAGGAAGAAATACTGTTGGCGCTTGTCGATGACCTGAATGCCGTAAATGTCCGCTGGGCCAAATCAATTGGCGAGGGTAACGCTGTGGCGGCATCCAGATACTTTACTGATGATGGTACGGTTGTCGCGATGGATACGCCGATAACGCGGGGAGCAGCGGATCTGACAGTCTTGTTTCAATTCTGGATCGATGCAGGGATTGTCGGTGAGACCTATTCGGAAACCCGCGCGGAAATCCTGGGGAACGCCGGGCTTCTGTTCTGCCGGTATGAGGCGACGATAAAGGATGCAACAGGAACCATTTCTTTTGAACGAGGCCGTAATTCTCAGGTTTTTGTAAAATCTGATTCCGGTCAATGGAAGATCAAGGTTCTCGCCATCACAACCGATTCACTGTGAGTCGCCAGGAATCTTCCGAGTTCCAAGTTCAGCCACGTCTCAGCCACCTGCCTGCTTTGTGCTTTGATCGTATCCTGCGGCAAGCTCCGTATGATCATGAATACCAAATGATGTGTTTTGCTGGGCTGGTGACGTCATTTTCCGAGATAATCAGGGCATTGTGGGTGCAACTTGCGTTGTGGCGCCCTGCGTAGTTGCCGACCCTGTTATATGTGACCGCGAATACCCATATCTAAAGCTCAGCGCACAATTCCAAGGTACGTGTCTTTCTGAAAAAGAATTGTACGCCTGCGCGAACGACAAACATTTAATAGAAAAGGACTTTCGAGATGGTACTATCTATCGCAAAAACGGGCTTCGCCCTGTGCAGCATTCTTGCCCTCAGCGCATGCGGTGAAACAAAAACAGATCGTGGACTATCAGGCGCAGGTATCGGCGCAGCGGCTGGCGCTGTAGGTGGCCTTCTTGTCGGCGCTCCGGTCGCGGGCGCCGTTATTGGCGGTGCGGCGGGTGCTGCGACCGGTATCCTGATCGGAAAAAACCAGATTGATCTTGGTGAGCCAGTCTGGAAGTAAGCATACGGCAAATACCTAAGGCGTCTCCGTGACCGAAGTACTTTTTGTTTGGTCACGGAAGGCGAGTGATTGCCTGGAATATGAACCAATCCGCAACCTGGCCCTTTGTCCTCGCAGTTACGAAGCTGAAAACGCTGACGAGCGCCTGTTAGGGTAAAACTCGCTGCGCGTGCATGCAGCATTCCAGCCACAGACGGTTCGTCAGCGTGATGCGGCCGAACGCGGTGTTGGCGGCGTCGGTGGGTGGCCTGTTCAAGCCTTGATTCTATTCGTGCTACCGACACCGTACCCTTGCCGAAACCGGATGGGTGCTTGCGAAGGCGCATCATTCCTTGTCTTCGGTCACCTTTTTCTTGAAATAGCCCAGGACCAGGATGATGACGACGGCGAAAGCGGTGAACATGGCGGCCAGCGGCAGATAGCCCATGCCGCACGCGAGACCAATGGCGCCGGCTGCCCAGATCGAGGCGCCGGTGGTGAGCCCCTTGATGTCGCCACCACTCTGGATGATGGCGCCGGCCCCCAGAAAACCGATCCCGCCAATGACACCCTCTATGATACGGCTCGGGTCGATACTGGCGGAAGGGTCACCTTCGGCTGTTGCGAACAGCAAACTCATGCCCATGATGATGAACGCCGCCGAACCGAGGGAGACCATCATATGGGTGCGAAGTCCCGCTGCCTTGCCGTGCATCTCCCGGTCGAGACCAAGCAGGAAAGCGAGCCCGCAGGCGCTGGCCAGACGGATCGCCATCTCTGCGATGGGGATTTCGGTTTCGAAGTTCATAGAGCTCGGTCTCCGTATTGCCGCAAACAGGGTTACGGGAACAACGCCTCACCTTGCGGCCGGGTTGCAACGGCGCGGTTCGGA
>CAYGSU010000084.1:0-8150 GCA_964352715.1 uncultured Flavobacteriaceae bacterium
CAGTTCTATGTGCTGGACGGAAAACTGTCGTGCCAGTTGTACCAGCGCAGCGCCGATATCTTTCTCGGCGTGCCGTTCAACATCGCCTCCTATGCCTTGCTGACCATGATGATGGCGCAGGTGACCGGCCTGAAGCCGGGCGATTTCATTCACACGCTGGGCGATGCTCATCTGTATATCAACCATCTGGAACAGGCGGATGAACAGCTAAGCCGTATTCCGGGGCGTCTGCCGCGTCTCAAGCTGAACCCGGACGTGACCGATATTTTCGGCTTCACCTTCGATGACATTTCGCTCGAAGGCTACGAGGCGGCGCCGCATATCGCAGCCCCGGTTGCCGTCTGATGCAGATCGTTCATGTTGTTGCCGTTGCCGATAACGGTGTGATCGGTCGCGAAGGCGGCCTGCCGTGGCATCTGTCGGCCGATCTGAAACACTTCAAGGCCTGCACCATGGGCAAGCCGATGATCATGGGGCGCAAGACCTATGATTCCATCGGCCGCCCGCTGCCGGGCCGATCCAGTATCGTCGTCACCCGTGACCCCGATTATACCGCCGATGGCACCACTGTCGTACAGTCCGTGGAAGAGGCGCTGTCGCTGGGGCGGACAATCGCCAAGACTTCAGGCGCCGAGGCTGTGGCCGTCATCGGCGGCGCGGAGATCTACCGCCAGACGCTAGCAATGTGTGATCGCATTGAATTGACCCGGATTCACCTGTCGCCGGATGGCGATGCGTCGTATCCTGATTTCGATGAAAAGGAATGGCGCGAAACCCGGCGCGAAGAGGCGGTATCGCCGGACGGTATCAGTTACGCCTTCATCACGCTGGTGCGTAACTGAGCTTGTGTTTGTGACGGGCGGGGAAGGCATTGTTTCCCGCCAACCGGATTGTGATCGGGGCAGCAGGCCCCATTTGATACAGGATGGCGGCTTCAGGCTGCAAAGGTTTTGAGGGAAAGACGATGGCGGAAAAAAGAACGAAAGTGTTGATCATCGGGTCCGGCCCGGCCGGCTATACGGCGGCTATTTACGCTGCGCGCGCCAGCCTGGAACCGACCCTTGTCGCGGGCCTGCAGCCCGGCGGCCAGCTGACGATCACCACCGATGTCGAAAACTATCCCGGCTTCGCCGATGTCATCCAGGGGCCGTGGCTGATGGAACAGATGCAGGCGCAGGCCGCGAATGTCGGCACTGATATCGTCTACGACATCATCAGCGAGGTCGATTTCTCGTCGCGTCCGTTCCGCGCGGTCGGCGATGGCGGCGATGTGTATCTGGCGGATTCAGTTATCATCTCGACCGGCGCGCAGGCACGGTGGCTTGGCCTGCCCAGCGAACAGACCTTCCAGGGCTTCGGCGTATCCGCCTGCGCGACCTGCGACGGGTTCTTCTATCGCGGCAAGGACGTCGCAGTGATCGGCGGCGGCAACACGGCAGTGGAAGAGGCGATTTATCTGACCAACCACGCCGACAAGGTGACGCTGATCCACCGGCGCGATGAACTGCGGGCGGAAAAGATCATGCAGGATCGGTTGTTCAAGAATCCGAAGATCGAGGTCGTGTGGGATTCCGTTCTGGAAGAAATCGTCGGCGATACCGATCCGCTGGGCGTGACCGGCGTCCGGCTGCGCAACCGCAATACAGACGAGATAACGGAAATTCCGGTGCACGGTGTGTTCATCGCCATCGGCCATGATCCGGCGACCAAAATTTTCGCCGACCATCTGAAAATGGATGACGAAGGCTATATTTTGACGCAAGCGGGTACGACGAAGACGGATATCGCCGGCGTTTTCGCAGCCGGCGATGTGGTCGACAAGACCTACCGGCAGGCGGTCACCGCTGCGGGTATGGGCTGCATGGCAGCGCTGGACGCTGAAAAATTCCTTGCCGAAAGTGAAGATGCGGACCGCGTCGACAGTGTTGCCGCTGAATAACATTGCGGTAATATTCAGATCATCCTTTCTTTGTCCTAAATGCCGGCAAGCATGGCTTGCCGCTGCCCCATTGCGTCGCGTAAGGTCAGATGGTAATTCGTGGGTCACGGATTGCATGACTGGCAAATGCCCTGAGCTTTCAGGGCGGGGAGCGTTTTTTCAGTGTTTTGGCGGGAAACAAAACAGACAGTGACCGAAAAGAAACCAACAGTCGTGGAGTCTCTTATCGGGACAGACATGAAGATCGACGGCAATATCACCGTTGAAGGCCAGGTTCGCCTGGACGGTACACTTGTCGGCGACCTGAAGGGAAAAACCGTCGTCATTGGCCCGAAAGGCGAGTTGCGCGGAACGGTTTCGGCCGACGAATTGACTGTCGAAGGCGCTGTTTTTGGCAGCATTGATGCCCGCTCCGTCATCCTCAAACGGTCTGCCCGCGTGTTCGGCGATGTCCAGCATGAAGTGATCGAGGTCGACGCCGGCGCGGAAATCGAAGGCCAGTATTCGCGCACATCCTACGAAGCGAAATCCACCGGCAAGGTTAAACTGGGTCAGGCGACCGAAGGGTTCGGCCGGATGCAGAAAGAACCGCCGCCAACGGCTCCCGGTCGCGCCGCCTTCGGCGGGTCCGACAGGCAGCCGAAGGATGTGGTCGCCGAAGCGGAAACCGACACGGCTTCACCGGAAACCCGTCCAACCCACTGAAAGCTGAAATATTTGAATATGACCGCCCCGAATATCAGGGCGGCATTATTATGCGTTCACAAAGACCTTGCGGACATGCGGCGGCGGCGAAGGCGGTCCGGCCGGCGCACCGATGGTGCGGTTCCGTACCGGCGGCGAAACGATCTCGACCATATCCGGGCCGCCGGCGACAAGCGCCAGGATCACCACGGTTGGCGTGATCGGCTGCGAAAACGGAACGACCAGCTTGCCGGTGATACGGCCTGCCGGGCATTGCACCAGCGCCTGCCCGGTCAGGCGGTCGATCAGTTCCATTTCTGGCAGCACGACCGTCCCGTCGCATTCAATGGTCAGCCGCGCCGGTTTCAGATCCTGCCAGCCGGCGTCGATGCGATAGGTGATCGATGGTCGCTTTTTATCTCGGGCCGGCTTTTCGGGGACCACCGGTTCCTTGATCATGATCGTCGGCGGGCCGGCCAGAAGCGGGCCGACCGGCCGGCGGCGAATGCTGTTCGAGGCCGGGGTTGATTTCTTTGCGGCGAGTCTGGTTTTGCTGATTTCCTGCAGCCGCGCCAGTATCGCCGGGACGCCATAGCCATTGACGTCTTCCCAATGCAGCCAGCCGGAAACATCCGATGACAGGGTCTTCCAGTCAGCCAGCAAAATTTTCGCTGTGGCGGAATCAGGGGTGCCGGAGGCTTCCACCTTGCCGCACCACGCATCGAACCGGGCCAGGCCCTTTCTGAGTTTGGCGATGCTGTCGCAGCAATCCGCGACCCGTTCGGCCAGAAAGCCGTGCTCATCCCACAGATCGACGGCCATGCGGGCGTCGCCCCGAGCCATTGCCCGTTCGAAAGCCTGCACCAACAGCGCTCGCGGGTCTGCCGGGGCATCACTGTCGGCGGTGTCGAAGGTCGATCCACCGATCGCCAGCGCCTGACGACACCACGGACAGGGTGAACCGTCATACTGGTAGTGAGCGGGGTTTGCGGCACATGTTCCGATTTCAGCCATTACGAGGCAGAGGGTTTCATGCCATTCCGCACCGCTCGGCCGGTCTTTCGGGTCCATGGCGCCGGCCCTGAAGGCGCGGTCGAACGAGCGGATCAGGCTTGGGTGAATGGTTTCCGCATCGGGCAGAGCAGCGGGTGGAGCCAGGAAGGCATCGCCGCCCCAGATCCAGCGTCCGGCAGCGGCATTGGCGGCAGGGGTTGCCGGTTCGCCGCCGCCGCGCCAGTCGCCGGAAAACGGCGATGCGCCGAACAGCAGTTTGAAGATCGCGACAGCCAGACTGAAGCGGTCAGCGGTTTCGTCACGCGGAAGTTCGCCAAGGTCCTTGCCGAACAGTTCCGGCGCACAGAAATCCTCTGTCGTCACCCGACACAGAAACGGGGTCGGGCCGGTCCCCGGAATCTGGAAGGAATCACAGTCTATCAGCGTAACGAGCCCGTGTGTGTCGACCAGCACGTTGTCGGTTTTCAGATCACCGAGAACAATACCGGCCCGGTTCAGGTGGCCGACCACAAAGGCAAGATTGGCGGCGACAGCGTGCAGGCTCGACCAGTTTGCCGCCAGCCCGGCGCGGCGGCGCAGTTTCGGACTGGCCCAGGCGGTGGCGCTGTGCGGCGCGGGTACGGCAGGCATCAGAAATCCGGCGAAGGTACCCCGGCTATCCAGCAGGGCATCGGTCGGCCAGGTGAAGGACCGGTGGCCGGGCCGAATTGAGGGGTCGTCCGGCGGGTCCTTTACCATCGCTTCAATCTTGGCCGCCTGTTCGTCTGTCGGGCGATGATACAGTTTTGCCAGAATGCCGGGGTCGTCGGTTTCAAACACGACGGCTTCGCCGGCGTCGGCGACGATTTTCTGCAACAGCATCGGTTTGTCGCCGCCTTTGGACGGAAACACGGTACGGATCGGATTGGTCATAAAAAGGATACACCGGCTTGTTGGTCTTCACGCCAGCCGCACAACAACAAGGCGACATCGTCATCGACACGTTCAGATAATTTATCGGATCTCAGGAATTCACGGATGCCGCGATGAATTTCATCGTCGTTTGCGGTCATCGTCACATAGTCGCTCAGGGGTCTGAAGAACGGCCGGTGCGGCAGGCCGTCTTCGCTGGAAATCGAGACATGCTCCAGCCCGTCGGTTGCGGCTGCGATGAAGCGAACCGGTCCTGCTTCGACCGTAATCGCCATATGGTCGAGAGCGTCCGGGTCGGTCACGAATACGGTCTCGTTAATGTATTCACCGCGATGGCCGTCGCCGACCTTCTGGAACCCGTAACGACCGTCGCCGCGGATCAGATACCCGTCACCGATCTGCACCGACGCGATGCCGGTCGGCCAGGCGATGAAGGCAATCAATGTGCAGGCAAGGTCTTCCGGTGCACAGCCGTAGGACACAGCCGTCTCGTCCAGCGTCTGCCGGACTTCGATAATCAGATTTTCAATCGGGGCGGCATCCGGCTCAGGCGTCTGCGTCGCGCGGTCCGCCAGAAGCTGCAAGGCGCGTTTTGTTGCCGATTGCGCACCGATATGACTCAGGACGGCCGATCCCGATCCATCGGCAATTGCACCGATCACGATATCAAGGTGCTGCAGGGTTCGCACCCCGCCAAAATCCTGACACGGTGTTCCGGTTTTCCGGTGGACAGCGCCCTGGCGGTAATCGACGGCAGCGCGCCAGGTCATCGCATCGCCCTCATGCTTCCAGTACCGCCCAGCTTTCCACCGAAGGAAGCATGACGACGTCTGCGTTAAGTTGGGAAACCGAGACACGACGCATTGATGCCGACAGCCAGTGAAACAGATCACGGAAGCGCAGGCCGCGCAGCATCATCGGCGGCCGCATCGGCGATGCGATCTCGTTCAGAATTTCCATGTCAGCGTCCTGCACGCCGACGGTGAAGAAGGCGAGGCGCTTGGTCACATCCGCTTCCTGCGCCCGCATTGCCGCATGCTGCCAGGCAAGGCCATCGGTCGGTGCGCCATCGGTAATCAGAAACATCCAGGGGCGATAGTAGTGAATGCCATGCGCCCGATAGACGGATTTGCGCGCTTCCAGCGCCTTCAGGCCAAGGTCGATCGCCTCGCCCATCGGTGTGGCGCCCCAGGCTTCCAGCGCCGGTGGGCCGGCCATGTCGTCAGCCGACAGAAAATCCTGCACCATCCGGACTTCGCCGCCGAACGTCACGATGGCGGTCTCGACCCGAAGGCTGGCCATTTCATCATTGGCGATCTGTTCGTGGAAAATGCGGATGCCGGCGTTCAGTTCGTCGATCGCCATGCCCCGCATCGAGGCAGACGTGTCCAGCAACAGCACCACAGGGCACCGATTTTCCGGGTTGTCGACAAATTCCGGCAAATTAAAGCGCATGTCCTCGCCTGTATCCTTCAAGTAACTGACAGAATACCCACTTGATTTTGTTTATCTTTCCCCAACTTTTAAGAAACACGCACTACATCTAGTTTTGTGTTTCTCTTTAGATGAAGAAATTTCATGCAGTAACCATGCCACGTTATAAATAATCGATAGAATAAACAACGCATATTAACTTCAGTTACTTTGAATGATTACTTCAGCACCTTGGAGGCGTGAGTCCGGCGAACGGAATTGCCAGAACCGCCTGGCAATCGGTAGGGTGCGGACAGGGCCGACCGGAAGCGGGCGCCGTCGCAATGGGCGTCGGCGAAAATGTCGGCAGGAGCAGGGTTTGACCGATACAGACGGGCTGGACATTGCGATCAGAGGCGGCGCGTTTATCAGAACGCCGCCCGATATTCGTCTGATGACACCCTATGTGCTTCTGGAGCAGGAAGACTGGTTCGAGGAGGACCTTGCGTTCCTGCGGCGTTTTCTGAAACCCGGCATGAAGGCGCTCGATATTGGCGCCAGTTACGGCAGCGTCACGGCGGCGATGGCGCAGGCGGTCGGGCCGGACGGCTCGGTGATCGCCTTTGAGCCGACCCCGTCGACATCCGGTTACCTGAAACAGTCGATGGCGGCGTTTCCACAGGTTCAGTGCCTGACCATTGGCCTCGGTCAGAAAGACGGCGAAATGCCTCTGACCAAGGCGGAAAACTCGGAACTGAACACATTCTTCCCGGCAGACGGAGATTTGCCGGAAAATATTACCGTGCCGGTGCGGCGGCTGTCTTCTCTGGCGGAAGAAATGGACCTGTCCGGGGTCGACTTCGTGAAACTGGATACGGAAGGGTCGGAAAAATCTATCGTGCAGGGTGGTTGGTCGGTTTTCGCCGAACAGTCGCCGGTCGTGATGTTCGACCTGAAACTTGGCAACGATATCGATCGCGATCTGGTCGACGAACTGAAGTTTGTCGGCTACGAAATGTTCGTCTACGCGCCCGGCCTCGGCGCGCTGATCCCGCTGGATAAATCGCGGGTCGACGAATACGTGCTGAACCTGTTCGCGGTGAAGCGGGACCGCTTTGACAGTCTGCAGGAAGCTGAATTGCTGGTGCCCTATTGGCCGCCGTTGGCACGGCCCGACTTTGACCCGGAAGGCCCGCCTGACAAACGCCTGGCGGCGTGGCTGAATATCGAAAAACTGCTGATCCCGGCGGCAAAGCAGGCGGATTCCCTGAACGATGTGCTGAATTTCGCGAGGATCGCCTGGGCGCTGGGCCGCCGTGGTGGGGCGGTGCGGGCGCTGGGCGATGCAATCGAAATGGTTCATACCGGCATGATCGCCGATCCGGCGGTGGTTCGCGCCATCAACCCGGAATTTGAAAACATTCACTGGCGCGACCGCCAGTTCGACTGGGTGAAGGCCTACGCCTATGCGGGCTATGAAAAGATGCGGTCGTTCTCGTCCTATTTCGGCGGCGACGAGACGCTGAAGCTGCTCGATTGGCTCAGTGACACGCAATATCACTCGCCGGAAATGGAACGGCGCCGGCAATTGCTGCAAATCCGCTCCGGCAAGCGCGACCGGCCGGAATTCCATCCCGTCTTCGACAAAGCCGAGGAGTTGCACCTGAATGCCGACTTCTGGCGCTGACGGACACCCACACGGTTTCGATATCGCCGTTGCCGGCAGCGCGACCATTCGCACGCCGGCGAATATCCGGTTGATGACACCTTATATACTGCTGGAACAGGAAGACTGGTTCGAAGAGGAAACCGGGTTTCTGCGCGGGCTGATCCAGCCCGGCGAAACGGTTATCGATATCGGGGCGAATTACGGCGTCTATGCAGCGACACTTGCAGTAGCCGTCGGCGACAAAGGCAGGGTTCTGGCTGTCGAACCGGCGGCATCAACCGCCCGTTATCTGAAGGCAACGCTGTCCGGCTTTCCGCATGCCGATGTGGTGCAGGCCGCGCTGGGCGAGGTCGAGGGCGATGCCTGCCTGACGACAGATGACAATTCCGAAACCAACCGGCTTGTGGAGGCTTCGGGGGAAGGAAGCGCTTCGGAAACCGTCGCCTTGCGCAGGCTTGACGATATCGCCGCCGAATTCGGGGTCGCTGATCCCGGTTTCATCAAGCTGGATGCCGAAGG
>CAYGSU010000084.1:8250-14731 GCA_964352715.1 uncultured Flavobacteriaceae bacterium
CGCGATCTGTCCTGGCTGACCGCCGCGACCGTCACCGCTTATGAACGGGCGCGAAACTATTCATCCTATTTTGCCGATGCATCGACCTTGCCGCTGCTGGACCGGTTACGGGAAACGCCACACGCCACGCCGGAAATGTTGCGCCGTCGGCAGTTGATGCAGGTGCGGTCCGGACAGCGCCGGCGGCTGGAATGGGAACCCGGCTTCGATATGGCGACCCAGCCTAACCAGTCGATCTGGCGCGGCGAGACGGAACTGGGTCTTTAGCCTTCTTTGGCCGGGGGTTCGTCGCGCGGCATTTCCTTCTGGATCATGTCGAGGATCTTGACCGCCAGATCATAGGGCATGTCCATCTGGATGGTGACCTTCATCGTGTCAGGCAGTCCTTCGGAACCGACGAATTCTAGCACTTTTTCCGACATGGATCGGTTTCTCCTGCGTTAATACGATGCGGTGTTCAGCCGGCGCTGCCGGCTTTTTCGGTTTCGGCCGATGCGCCCTTGCCGCGTTTGGCTTTGGCGGCCTCGGTTTTGGCGGCCTTGCGGGCAGCGGCTTCGGCCTTGCGGCGTTCAGCTTCTTCCCGTTTTGCGGCGGCTTCATCCGCCTTCTGTTCCGCCAACTGGTGTTCGCGCACGATTTCCAGCACCGCCATGGCCTGTTTGTGCGGCAAAACCATGTCCAGTTTGACGTGAATCTGGCCGCCCGGTGTGTTCGACCCGCTGAGTTCGATTGTCTTGTCAGTCATGCGTCATTCATCTCCGCGTTGCGACCTTGATACCGCGCTCCACCCATCCTGTCTATCGGCAGATGCCGGATTTTCAGGCGGTTTTTTCGATCGCGCCGCAACAGCCTGCAATATTCGCCTATGCACTGACATGGGCATGTACAGATGTTGAGGACTAGAAAGAGCCAAGCATTGGATGTGAATCCAGCGGCGTTATACTTTCTGTTTAACTATAAATATTAAAAGTGAACGCTTGCATTACTTCACACATTAACGTTTACTTCCGCGTAATAGAAGGCGTGCAGACAATATTGCCCGCCACCAGATTGAATTTTTTAAGGATTTGGTTATGTCGGAAAGTATCCAGCATAAACTTGATCGGGTGCGCCCGCCGCGCGTTCAGATCACCTACGATGTCGAAATCGGCGGCGCGATCCAGATGAAGGAACTGCCTTTCGTCATGGGCATCATGGCCGACCTGTCCGGCAATCCGACGGAACCGCTGCCCAAGTTGAAAGACCGCAAGTTCGTCGAGATCGACCGCGACAATTTCAACGATATCATGGCGGCGACGTCACCGCGCGTCACCTTCCAGGCCGACAACAAGCTGGCGGAAGACGGCGAAGACGCCGGCAAGATGAATGTCGAGCTGAATTTCCGGTCGATGGACGATTTCGATCCCGTTTCGGTCGTCAATCAGATTGAGCCGCTGCGCAAGCTGTACGAAGCGCGGTCACGGCTTACCGATCTCCTGACCAAGCTGGATGGCAACGACGATCTCGACCAGTTGTTGCAGGCGATGGTTTCCGATGCTGACAAGCAGTCGGAAGTGAAGAAATTGTTGGAGGACGCCAAGGGCGACGACTCGTAACGCCGCAGCACGACTTAAGCTGACGGATTGACGATCGCTAAGGGGAACAGGGATGGCCGACGAAACCCAAGAACTTAACCTGCTGGAACAGATCATGACCGAGGGCAAACTTGCCCGCGATCCTGAACAGCAGGGTTATGCACGTGATCTGATTGGCGAGTTTATCGACAGCGTGGTGGCCGAAGGCTCCGACGTGTCGAGCGACACCGTTGCGATGATCAACCAGAAAATTGCGGAAATCGATGCGCTGATCGGCGATCAGCTCAACGAGATCATGCATGCCGAGGAATTCCAGGAAATCGAATCCACCTGGCGCGGCATGCACTATCTGGTGATGAACACGGAAACCAGCACCCGGCTGAAACTGCGGGTGCTGAACACCAACAAGAAAGATCTTCTCACCGATCTCGAAAAGGCTGTCGAATTTGACCAGTCGGCCCTGTTCAAGAAGGTCTATGAAGAAGAATACGGCACGTTTGGCGGCGCGCCGTTCACGTGTCTGCTTGGCAATTTTGAATTCGGCCGTCACCCGCAGGATATGGCGCTGCTGAACAAGCTGGCTGAAGTTGCCGCCGCGGCCCATGCGCCGCTGCTGAGCGCGGCAAACCCGCGCCTGTTCGACATGGACAGCTTCACCGAACTGGGCGTGCCGCGCGATCTGGCGAAGATTTTCGAAAGCGCCGAGCTGATCAAGTGGCGGTCGTTCCGCGACAGCGAAGACAGCCGCTATGTCGCGCTGACGCTGCCGCATATCCTGCTGCGTCTGCCTTACGGTCCGAATACCGTACCGGTTGAAGGCATGAATTTCGTCGAGGATGTCGACGGACGCGACCACAAGAAATACCTCTGGGGCAACGCGGCCTGGGCCTTGGGCGCGCGGATTACCGACGCCTTTGCCAAACACAGCTGGCTGGCGGCCATTCGCGGTGTCGAAGGCGGCGGTCTGGTGCAGGGTCTTCCAACCCATACCTTCATGACGGACGAAGGCGATATCGCGCTGAAATGCCCGACGGAAATCGCCATCACCGACCGGCGTGAAAAGGAACTGTCGGATCTCGGATTTATCTCGCTCTGCCACTGCAAGGGCACGGACTATGCCGCGTTCTTCGGCGGCCAGACGGCCCAGCATCCGAAGAAATACAATCTCGATATGGCGAATGCGAATGCCGCCCTGTCGGCGCGGCTGCCGTATGTTCTGAATGCCAGCCGCTTTGCGCACTACATCAAGGCGATCATGCGCGACAAGATCGGCAGCTTCCTCACCGCCGCCAATGTCGAACAGTACATGAATACCTGGATTGCGAATTACGTGCTGCTGACAGATGACGCGCCGCAGGGCACCAAGGCGAAGTTTCCGCTGCGGGAAGCCCGTGTGGATGTGCGGGAAATTCCGGGCAAGCCCGGCTCGTACAATGCGACCGTGTTCTTGAAGCCGCATTTCCAGATGGAAGAACTGACAGCATCGATCAGACTGGTGGCAGAACTGCCGCCGCCAGCGGCCTGATCGGATATTTGGTCGATAACAATCAACGACTGTAAGACGCAATAAAGGATCTGCACCATGGATGTCCTGGTCATGAAAATCGATGGGATTGAAGGCGAAGCCACCATCGACGGTTACGAAAAACAGATCATGTGCCAATCGTTCTCCCATTCGGTGCATAACCATCTGCACACGGATGTGTCGAATGTCGGGCGCGCCGTCGGGCGGGTCGAACACAGCGATTTCACCATCCTGAAATACGCCGACAAGGCTTCACCGTTGCTGAACTTCAAGTGCTGCATCGGCGCCAATGTCGGCACGGTGACGTTCACGGTGTTGCGTGCCTCCGGCGAAAAGGCGCATACGCCGCAGATGATCTACACGTTCGAGAACGCCATCGTTTCGACTGTCGCCATCAGCGGCGGCGGCGGCGACAGCCCGGTAGAAACCGTCAGCCTCAACTACACCAAGGTCAAATGGGAAGTGAAGGTTCAGGACGAAACCAATGCAGAGCCGGGCTCGATTGCTTCTGAATGGGATGTCACCCTGAACAAGGGCGAGTAGGCTGATCCTGAAGCGGCCCGGACAGGTGTAGAATATGCCCGCTGATATCAATGCCGACACAAGTCTCAGCGACCTTCCCGGCTATGTCCGAAAATCGTTTCGCGGGTCGGTCAAGAAGATCCGTCTGAAACCGGGAACCCTGGTCTATGTTCTCAGCAAGAAAAAGGTCATCGGCGCGGGCGCGCTGGAACCGGTCAATCCGTGGTGGTCGATCTACAAACCGTTCAAGGGTGATCCCGGCTATGAAGGTCGGGTGCAGTTTGCCTCACGGTCGAAAGCCGACCTGATCGATGTTCTGAAAGACACGGCTGCCTTTGATGGAAAAAAAGCCGGCGGCCGCTATGTCGTTGTCGGCAAGTTGCGGGTTCCTGTCTGGGGCTTCTACGGAATCATCCGCCGCAAGGGCGTCAGCACCGCATCGGCCCGTCCCGGCGCGAAAGACAATCTGGATCGTCCTTACCAGATTTACATTCCCGGGCTCGATGAACACGCCATTCGGCGCGCCAAAGTCCACCCGGCCTTCTAGGGCGTCGCAAGATGCGCCCGTTGCAACAATTCGAAGGCGCCCCGGTTCCGTTATTTGACCGGCTGTCCGACGATGCGCCCGGTGTCCGGGCCGAAGCTGAACCGCGCCGGGTGCTTGACCTGGACGGTCTCATGGCGTCGGTCGCGCGGGAAATCGAAACCCTTCTCAACACAAGGTGTCCGCTGAAGGAAGAGGATATCGATTACAAGACCCGCAGTGTCATTGACTACGGGCTGATTGATATAACGCCCTATTTCACCCGTTCGGTTGATGATCGGCGCCGACTTTCGCAGCATATCGCCCGAACGATTGCTGTATATGAACCCAGACTGACGCGGGTATCGGTGACGATCGCGGATATGTCGCGTGAAACCCACAGGCTGTTGGCGCGGGTCGATGGTGCCGTGCGCTTCGGTTCGGTTGTGCATCCGGTTTCGTTTCCGGTGCATGTCTCGCAGGGCGACGAGTGATGCCGGATCGGGAGAAAGGCGGTCGGGATGAGCGATGAATACCGCGAGGAACTGCTGGGCCATTACCAGCGGGAACTGAGCTATCTGCGGCGCATGGGGGCGGCATTTGCCGAATCCTACCCGAAGGTCGCCGCAAGGCTGGAAATGGGGCCGACCGATACGCCGGACCCGCATGTCGAACGGCTGATCGAAAGTTTCGCCTTCCTGACCGGCCGGATCCAGCAGAACCTGGATGCCGAGTTTCCGCAAATACCGCAGGCGCTGCTGGGCACGTTGTATCCGCAATTCGTCAATCCGCTGCCGTCGATGGCAATTGCGAAATTCGAGGTCGATCCCGATCGTGGCAAGCTGACAACAGGCTATACGATTCAGCCGGGCGCGCCGGCCTTCGCGGAAGCGCCGAACGGGCTGACCTGCCGGTTCCGAACCGGGTATCCGGTAACCCTGTGGCCGCTGGAAGTCGCATCCGCCGGGTTCGAGACGACCGACCGTTATGATTTTCTGGACAACCGCACGGATGTAAACGCCGTGTTGCGGCTGTCGATCAAAACCCTCGGCGAGGACATACGGAATCTCGACCTGTCACGCCTGCGGTTTTTCCTTAATGGTGAACGGGTGCTGACCGACGAACTTTACGAATTGCTGTTCGTGCAGACCAACGGCGTGGTTCTGATCGGCGACGACAAGCGTAACAAACCGGTCGCCTTGTCACCCGATGCTCTGCAGCCGGTCGGATTCGAACGGCAGGACATCATTCTGGAATACCCGCCGCAGGCCCAGCCGGCCTATGCTTTCCTGCAGGAATTCTTCGCCTTTCCCGAAAAGTTCCTGTTTTTCGATATCAATGAACTGAACCGCGCCGATGCGGAAAATACGCTGGATATTCTGTTTCTCCTCGACCGCACACCGCCGCGCCGGATGACGGTGAACGCAGCAAACTTCCAGCTTGGCTGCACACCCATCGTCAACCTGTTCCGCAAGACATCGGAACCGATCCGGCTTGATGAAAGGACGACCGACTACCGGTTGTCGCCTGATTACCGCCGCGACCGGATCACCGAAATCCATTCCATCCGGTCGGTCACGGCATCGAACCTGCCGCAGGCCGATGCCTATCAGGTAGAACCGTTCTTCTCGTTCTCGCATGACGCCAACCGACGCGGCGCGCGGGCTTTCTGGCATGGACGGCGAGAGGCGTCTGACCGGCCGGGTATTCGCGGGTCCGACATGATCCTGTCGTTTCTCGATCTCGATTTCCGGCCGACCATGCCGGCGACGACGACGCTTTACGCCCATACCCTGTGCACCAACCGGGGGCTGGCGGAACAGTTGCAGGCCGGTGCGCTGCTGACCATCGAGGAGGCGGCCCCGGTGCGCCGCATCGTCTCGCTGACCAAACCGACCCGCCAGCTTGATCCGCCACTGGGCGGCGAAACCCTGTGGCGGCTGGTTTCGCATCTGTCGGTAAACTTTCTCTCGCTCAGCCAGTTTGACGGTTCGCTGAAGGCGTTGCAGGAAATTCTGCGGCTGCACGCCATACCGGGTGACCCGGCGATGGAACAGCAGATAAACGGCATCGTCGAAATGCATTGCCGTCCGTCGGTCCGACGGATCGGGCTCGAGGCCTGGCGCGGCTTTGTGCGTGGTGTCGATGTCGAGCTGACCTTCGATGAAAGCGCTTATGTCGGTTCCAGCGCGATTCTGCTGGCGAGCATCGTGAACCGGTTTTTCGGGCTATATGCGACGGTCAACGCCTATGTCGGGTTGACCGCAAAACTGCGCAGCCGTGATGGAGTATGGAAACGATGGCCGGCAAGAGCAGGCGACCAGACCCTGTTATAGA
>CAYGSU010000085.1:0-5269 GCA_964352715.1 uncultured Flavobacteriaceae bacterium
ACCACCCCTCGCTGCCGGGGTCGCCCTTGAACGGGCCGGTAAAGTGCGAGGTGATCCAGCCGGCATAGAAACCGCCGGGTTGCGGGGTGACGACCTCGCCGCCGACGCGGGCGGCATCCACCTTGCCGGCGTAGAAGGCGACCCAGCCGGCGATCGCCTCATATCCCTGCCCAAGATCGGTCAACGGGTCGGGATAGGCGAAGGCGGCGTCTTCCACCCGCATGCCATTCATCGCGAGATCGAAGTAGACGGCGACGCCCTTCCATTCGCACAGCGACAACCGGTTCTTCGGCACCAGAATGCCGGGTTTCACATCGTCGGGCGGAATGAAACAGACCGGCGCGCCGGCGGTTTCGACGATCATTTTCGCATTGTCCGTCGCGGCTATGGTCTCGCCCTGCCAGTCAACCTCGACACGGCCGGTTACTTCGCGCACCTGTGGCGGACGTGGAAAATCCCAACAGCTTTCCTGCCCCGGCCCCGGCACAACCGCGTCCTTCGGCCGGAACGCCGTCCATTTATGCCGATGCGGCACCACCCGCGCGAGGATTTCGTCGTGACCGGGAAGACTTTGGGCGGTTGGCATTACTTGCCGCTGAACAGGTCCGGGTTCATCCATTCGGGCTGCGGCAGGCGGGTATAAGCGCCGCGCAGACTGTCGGACCAGGATTGTTGCAGGTGAACGTAATAGTCGTCGCCCTGTTCGATGCGGCGCTGGAAGCCGACTTTCAGCGAATCCTTCTGATACACCATCAGATCGAGCGGCATGCCGACAGTCAGGTTACTGCGCATGGTCGAATCCATCGACAGCAGGCTGAGCTTCACGGCGTCATGCAGTTCAAGATCATAACTCATGGCGCGGTCGAGAATCGGCTTGCCGTATTTGTGCTCGCCGATCTGGAAGAACGGCGTGTCTTCCGACGCTTCGATGAAATTACCGGCAGAATAGACGTTGAACAGACGCATCCGGCGACCTGCCACCTGCCCGCCCAGAATCATCGAGACATTGAACGGGCTGTCCTGCTTTTCCAGCGCCTCTCCATCCATGTGAAAAACCGCCCGCACCGCCCGGCCGACCAGCATCGCCGCCTGAAACATGGTCGGTACGGTCAGCGGGGTCTGCACCTGGTCCGGGTCCGCCGGTGCATCGACGCCCATCATCGACCGGTCTTCCTCGGTGAACAGCAGACCTTCATCCAGCAAACCGATAACCGTCTGACTGACCGCCAGATTGCCGGCAGACATCAGGGAGATCACCCGGTCCCCCGGTGCCTCCCAGACCTTCAGCTTGCGGAATGTCGAAATGTTGTCGACGCCGGCATTGGTGCGCGTGTCGGCAAGCATCACCAACCCGGCCCTAGTATAGAGACCAATACAATACGTCACTTCAGCCTCACCGTGAAAAACTTGGGAACCGCGCGATACTAGGCAGCGCCGGGTGGAAAACAAAGCCCTTTATCGCACCGCAATATAGGGTCAATCCTGCATCTGACGCTGCTGCTGGGTGACCTTGACGGAAACGTCGAGGGTTTCGCCGGCCCCGCCGCGTCGTAGCCCCCGGATGGGCGCCGCCTCGCGATAATCCAGCCCGACAGCTACCCGCAGATAAGCATCCGTCGGGCATATGCGGTTCGATACATCGAAACCGACCCAGCCGATTTCCGGCACATAGGCTTCCGCCCAGGCATGCGAGGCTTCATAGGTTTCATCCGGGTTGTCGCTGGCGACCAGATAGCCGGAAACATATCGGGCCGGAATGCTGAGCATGCGGCAAGCGGAAATGAACACATGCGCATGATCCTGGCAGACACCGAAGCCGTGTTTCAGAACCTCGGCGGCTTCGGTTTCTACCTGGGTTTCGCCTATCCGGTAATCGACGGCGTCGCGCACCGTGTTGGCCAAGCGGTGCAAGTCTTCCAGCCGGTTCTCGCCGCCCTGCGACTTGCGCGCCAGTGTCACCAGGTCGTCGCTTGGCCGGGTCAAATCCGTCAGCCGCAGATAGGCGGATAAAGGAAACGGTTCCCACGTGCCGGACACGATGCCATGGGTATCGTGGGTTTCTACCTGACCACGCGCGATGATCGTCACTTCCTTGTGGAACCCGTTGATCACGAAGGTATGAGTCAGGTTGCCGAAGGAGTCATGAAAGGCCGGCAGATCACCATAATCGCCGGTATCGATTTTCCACGACCGCATGCGTTGCCCGTCAGTATCGGACGGGGTCAGCTTGAGGCTTTGAATTGTATAGCTTACCGGTGTTTCGTACCGGTATTCGGTGCGATGTTCGACATCTATCAGCATAAATCAAGCTTTCTGGCTGGCGTCCTTCCGGCGTGACATCACACCGATTCGGGCCAGCGCCATACCCTTGGCGCATGTCTTTACGCGTACCGGAAAATGACGACGCTACAGCGGCACCAGCATATAGCAGTTGCGAATTTCCTCACTGAGCCGGTCATTCCGCTCAATAAACTGCGTCAGCCATTCGTGCAGTCCGCTCTGGAAAATTTCCGTTGCATCGGCGTAGCGGAGTTCGGAATACAGTTTGCCAGCATAGCGATAACAGACCGTCTTGTCGCCCAATTCGTCCTGCAGTTCGAAAAGGCGATCCTGAACCGTACCGACGCAGTAGATAAGCGAGCGCGGCATTTCAGGCCGCAGCATCAGCAGTTCCGCAATTTTCCACGGTTTCGGCTGGTCGCGGTATATATAGTGATAGCTGCCCAGCGCCGATACCGCCCGCAGGATTGTGGTCCACTGGAAATAGTCGACACTGCCGCCAACGCCGCTGTCTTCCGGCAGCAGCACATGATATTTCACATCCAGGATGCGCGCTGTGTTGTCAGCCCGTTCGATATGCGTGCCGATCTGATTGAACCGCCAGGCCTGGTCGCGCACCATGGTGCCGCCGATCGCGCCGCGGAATGACGCCGACCGCTCCTTGATCCATTCCAGAAAGGCCCGCACCTCGCCGGTGCTGCGCGCGGCATCCCATCGCGGTTCAAATTCCAACCAGGTTGTATTCAAGCTTTCCCACATTTCCATCGTCAGCACAGTGCGCACTGACCGGCCGTTGATGCGAGCTGCCTCGATCGAGGAATACAGGCTGGACGGGTTTTCCGGATCGCGGACCAGAAAATCGAGGATCGCATCGCGCTCCAGCGCACAACCGCTTTCCTGGAACAGCGGTTCGCAGCCGGAAATGATGATCGCGGATTCCCAGTGCGTCTGTTCTTCACGTTCGGTTTCACCCGGCATCATCGCCATGCGTTCGGAAACGCCGACGATGCGGGCCAGATTCTCCATCCGCTCAAGATAGCGGGCCAGCCAGAAAATATTGCTTGCGGTTCTGCTTAACATGATTGCGGGTCCTGCATGGTCGGTTCCAGCCCTCTCCCCCACCCGTCCACCCAGCGGGATCGCAAGATGTGGGTGGTCGGGCGGGAGAGCGGGCCGGCGCCGTTCGGGACAAAGTCTAAAACCATCACTATTCTTCCAGCACCCAGGTGTCCTTGGTTCCGCCGCCCTGGCTGGAATTCACCACCAGAGACCCTGACTTCAGCGCCACACGTGTCAGCCCGCCCTTGACCAGCCGAACGTTGTCGCCGGATGACAGAACGTATGGCCGGAAATCGACATGCCGGGGGGCAACGCCACTTTCCACAAAAGTTGGACAGGTGCTGAGCGCCAGGGTCGGCTGGGCTATGAAGTCGGCCGGGCTGGCCTTGATGCGCGCGGCGTAGGTTTCGCGTTCCTGCTTCGTGGCATGCGGCCCGACCAGCATGCCATAGCCGCCGGATCCGTGCACTTCCTTGACCACCAGTTCATCCAGATTGTCGAGCACATGGCCCAGCGCATCGGATTCGGCACAACGCCAGGTCGGCACATTCTTCAGGATCGCCTCTTCACCGAGATAGAACCGCACCATTTCCGGTACATAGGTATAGATCGCCTTGTCGTCAGCAATCCCTGCGCCGACCGCATTGGCCAGCGTCACCCGCCCGGCGCGGTAAACATTCATGACGCCAGGAATGCCAAGCGCCGAATCCGGGCTGTAGACCAGCGGGTCGAGAAACTCGTCATCGACCCGGCGGTAGATCACGTCGACCTTTCTCGGTCCGGAAGTCGTGCGCATGTAGACCAGGTTATCGTCGACGAACAGGTCCTGCCCCTCGACCAGTTCGACGCCCATCTTGTCGGCCAGGAAAGAGTGTTCGTAATAGGCGCTGTTGTAGATGCCGGGGGTCAGGATCGCCACCGTCGGCTCGCCGGTACAGGCCGGCGGCGCTGATTCCCGAAGGGTCTGCAGCAATTCGTCGGTATAGGTATCGACCGGTGCAACCTTGTGATGGGCGAACAGGTTGGGAAACAGCCGCATCATCACTTCGCGGTCTTCCAGCATGTAGGAAACGCCTGACGGGGTGCGGCAATTGTCTTCCAGAACGTAGAATTCGTCTTCCCCGGTGCGGACAAGATCAACGCCGCAGATATGCGAGTAGATATCGCCGGGTACTGTCACGCCCTGCATTTCAGGGCGGTAGGCGGAATTCGTCAGGACATGCTGTTCCGGCACAATGCCGGCTTTCATGATCTCCCGATCCCGATAGACATCGGCAATGAAGGCATTGAGCGCGCGCACCCGTTGGGCCAGACCGTGTTCCAGGGTTTCCCATTCCTTGGCCGCCATGATGCGCGGCACCAGGTCAAACGGGATCAGGCGTTCCGGATCGCCACCCTCGCCATAAACGGCGAATGTAATACCGATACGGCGGAACAGGATTTCCGCTTCGAGCCGCTTCTGCTTGAAAAGATCGACCGGTGTGTCGCGCAACCAGTTGGCGATGCGGTCATACGGTGGACGGATCGTGCCGTCCGATATGTTCATTTCATCGAATATCTGGCCTTCGGCCATATAGCGTATCCCTGTCTGTCATTCCATCCGGCCGGTTTTTCCGGCTCGTCTGGAATTACAATAGCGCAGTGCAACAAAATGTCTAATCTGTGTTACGATCACCAACCGTTACGCCGCATGTTTGTAGATATCACCATTCTTCATGATCATCGACAGACGCGAGGCATCCTGCAGGATTGCGATGTTTTCCAGCGGGTCGCCATCGACCAGCAGCATGTCGGCCGTATAGCCTTCCTTTATCTGCCCCAGGTCATCGCCGCGCATCATGATTTCGCCGCCCAGCCGTGTCGCCGATTCAATGGCCTCCATCGGCGTGAAGTCGAGGTGATTGACGAAATGTTCAAGGTCGCGGGCATT
>CAYGSU010000085.1:5369-8939 GCA_964352715.1 uncultured Flavobacteriaceae bacterium
AGCTTCACCGACTCGGCGCTGCGGCAATGAGCGGCGACCCGCTTGTCACGCGATCGGGCGACTTCACAGACGGCGTCGATTTCCGCCTCGTTCATTACCGTCTGGTGCGCCCGCGCCACCGGCACGAATTCATCGCCCGACGGGTTTATCTTCAACGTGTCGACCCCTTCGCGCACCATTTCCCGCGCGGTGCGGCGGAACTCGTCCGGGCCGTCGCAGACGATGGCGAAGGTTTCGCGGTACATGTGCGACAGCCGCACATCGCCCAGACCACCGGTCACCGTCATTTCCGGCGAGGCCGCCAGCATGCGTGGGCCGGGGCAATCGCCGGCATTGATCGCGTTACGAAGCACCACATCCAGTCGCGGCTTGGCGGCGGCGGCGCTGTTGATACTGGTAAATCCCTGATCGAGCATCCTGCGGGCGTTCTTCATCGCCAGGATCGTATGTTCTTCGGGCGGAATTTCACCCAGAGCTTCCAGACTGGCGGTATCGCCGAAGGTGACATGGCCGTGGGCTTCCACAAGGCCGGGCATCAGCGTCTTGCCGCCACAGTCTATTTCTTCCGATCCACCCGGCGCAGCGGCATTGTGCCCGGCCAGCGCCTTGATCCGGCTTCCGTCGACATGAACGGACCCGTCAAAAGGCGCCGTGCCCGATCCATCCAGAATACGCGCATTCTTCAAAAACAGACCGGACATGATCCGTCCTCCCCTTACTGTTACGCGGCGCTTTCCCGCTAACCGACAGAAACACGGCAGCGGGGCGCTCTATTCGGTCAGTATCAATCAAAACGGCGAGGTTGAATAGAGGGACCGCACTTTGCAGTTATTCAAGAGGACACCGCCAGCGTAACGCCCCAAATCGCCAACAGAAGGCTAATTCGCCCGATTTTTAACGTGCGTTGACAATTTTTGCATTGTTACACGGCGTGGTTGACACGCCCCTCCCCGAAAACTGCTTTAACCTACGACAGATGTTTAATTGGAGTATGACATGAATCGAATTTTCAGCGCCGCTGCTTTCTGTGGCCTCGTCCTGTTCTCAGGTTCGGCATCCGCCGCCCTGCTGGATTTCACAACCGGCGCGGCGCCCGCCAACCCGGTTCCGGTCGGCGACGGCATCAGCGCCACATTCGGCACGCTGGGCTATACGCTGATCGCCAACCCGAACAATCTGACACGCTCCGAAGCCGCGTTGGGCGACTGCGGCGGCATTCTGAACTGCACGATCGACGGCTACGGCATCGGCGACGATGAGATTACCGGCGGAACGCAGAGCCTGACCATCGAATTCGACCGGTCGGTCTGGATCAACCAGATCTACTTCCTCGACCTGTTCGCCAAGGACCAGACGGCGCTGAATGCTTCGAACGGCAGCGCCAATGCCGACGGCAACAATATCGAAACCGCGACGATTGATCTGTTCAGCGCAACTGACACGCTGATCGCCTCGTTCCTTTTCGACGCGGTCGTCACCAAGCAGGTCAATGGCGGTTTCGCCGTGTTCGATCTGCCGGGCGTCGATAACGCCATCCAGGCTGCGAAGCTGGTCTTCACCGGCCGCAGCAAGTTCGGCGACGACGGCAGCAATGACTATGCACTGGCCGGTCTTTCGGTGAACGATGTCGACATCAACGAAGTGCCATTGCCGGCGTCACTGACACTGCTGCTGACGGCACTGGCCGGGTTCGGCGTACTGTCGCGCCGCCGCAAGGCTTTCATCGCCTAACTCAGAGAAGAAAAATTCAGGTAGCCGAAAGCCCCCGGATCATCCGGGGGCTTTTTGGTTATTGCGTTGACCTCTGCGCCGTTTACCGGCGACACGAACAAGCCGCTGGAAGGTCGGACATTCAAGGTGGCTGGGCGCCTTGCAATGCGCAGCATGGCGCAGCCCGTCGCGCATCGCGATTAGCTGTTTGATCGTCCGGTCCAGATCGTCCGCTTTGTCGGCCAGATACCCCCGATCGATCTTCGGCCCGTCCGGTGTCAGCATCGCGGCGATTTCATCCAGCGAAAAACCGGCATTGCGTCCAAGCGCGATCAGGGCCAGTGTCTGCACCGTACCGGTACCGAACAGCCGACGCAGACCGTTTCGGCCAACGGAGCTAATCAGCCCCTTTTCTTCATAATAGCGCAAGGTCGAGGCCGGCAGGCCGGACTGTTTCGAAACCTCACCGATATCCAGAACACCGGCATCTTCCATTTTCCGCTTGACCTCAAGTTGACTTGAGCTTGTATCCTGGAACAATAACCTACAACGAACAACCCGCAAAGGCATTGGCATGGACACGAAATTCTGGCTCGAACGCTGGCAGAACAACCAGATCGCTTTCCACGAGGGCCAACCGAACCGGTTGCTGGAAGAGCATTTTTCATCCCTGTCGCTGGCGCCGGGCAACCGGGTTTTTCTGCCCCTGTGCGGCAAGACGCGCGACATCGCCTGGCTTCTCGGTCATGGCTACCGGGTAGCGGGTTCGGAACTGATCGCCACCGCCATCGATCAGCTTTTTGACGAGCTTGAAATAACACCCGGCATATCGGACGCAGGCGCGCACAAGCATTACAGTGCAGACGGGATTGATATCTTCGTCGGCGATTTCTTCGAACTGACCGCCGATGCTCTGGGACCGGTGGATGCGGTCTACGACCGCGCCGCCCTGGTAGCGCTACCTGACGACATGCGCGCAGCTTACACGAGGCACCTGACGACGCTGTCCGGCAATGCGCCACAGCTTCTGATCAGCTACGAATACGACCAGAGCGAAATGGGCGGCCCGCCGTTTTCGGTCGGCGAGGCGGAGATCCGCCGTCATTACAAGAAAAACTATGACCTGACCCGGCTTGCCTCTGTCGACATTCCCGGCGGCCTGAAACGGAAATGCGCGGCAATGGAAACCGTCTGGCTATTGCGTACCTGACTTCTATTACACTGCAAGGCCTGAACGGATTGCTGCGGTCTGCTGACCAGGGTATCGGGTTTCCTCAATCCGTTACAGACCGAAGACGGCCATCGTCATGTCACCGGTTTGGATATGTGGAAGAACAGCCTGTTGTTTGAATAGTAATACCGGCCTTCACTCGCCAAATGCGGAAATTCCTGTTCCCATCCGGCAACATCCTCTTCTGCGAGCCCGCCCTGTCCGCGCACATATGCGGCAATCAACTCGACACTCATCTTGCTGTAGTTGTCGTCTTTCCAGTCAATATTAATAATCGGGAAAGCCGTAACCCGATCAACATTGAACCCGGCCTTGCGAAGAACAGGCGCGAGGGTACGCGGAAGGTCGGCGTGGGCGCAATGCGGACGGAATGCCGCCATCACTCTGTTCATCCGTTCCGGCGAGTCCGAATGCCATGCCACCGTATTCCAGTCGGTCGCAATAATCAGGCCGCGACCGCCCGGTTTGAGGACACGAAAGGCTTCCTGGCAAAACGATAGGGTATCCGGGATGTATTCGGCGACTTGCGTACTTACCATCGCATCGAACGTGTCGCTTTCCATCGGCAGATCGGTCGCATCGGCCTGGATGAAATCAACCCACGACGCTTCATTGCGCGCTTTCGACCG
>CAYGSU010000085.1:9039-14680 GCA_964352715.1 uncultured Flavobacteriaceae bacterium
GCGTGTATGCGTAATTTCAAGCAGATGTACCGTGCTTACAACTCAGCCATTTTCATGATGCTCATTCAGCCTGACTGACCGCCGGAAGATCCTGCCGCTCCTTCAACGCCTGAACAATAATCTGGAAAGCGGACCACAGGAACAGCCCGGCCATCAGGGCCGCGACGATCAGATCGGGCCAGGCCGACTGCGTCAGCATGACGGCGCCGGCCGCGCCGAGAACGGCAAGATTGCCGATCGCGTCATTGCGGCTGCACAGCCAGACCGACCGCACGTTCGAATCGCCGTCCTTGAACCGCATCAGAACAAAGACGCTGGCAAGGTTGGCGGCCAGCGCCAGAAGCCCGACAGCCCCCATGAAGGTCGCGTTCGGCAGGCCCAGCACGAGAACCTGGTAGGCCGTGGACCCCAGAACCCACAAGCCCATGACCGCGAGGCTGACGCCTTTCAGCAATGCCGCCGTCGCCCGGACCCGCAGCGACATGCCGAGAACGAACAGGCTGATCCCGTAGGTAACCGAATCCCCGAGGAAATCGAGCGCATCCGCCTGCAGCGCCTGCGAGCCGGCCAGGGCGCCGGCCGTCATCTCGACAACGAACATCGTCGCGTTGATGGCGATGACGATCCACAAAGCGGTTCGGAAACCCTTCGTGGCCCCGTCGAATTTTGGCTGGTGATGGCAACACCCGGCAGACATGACGGCCTCCGATCTTCACATTTTCTGTTCCGATCCCATATGTGGTATCTACAGTAACTGTAGGTTCAAGGGAAAAATGACATGGCGAAACCTCTTACAATCGGCCTTGTCGCCAAAGCCGCCAATTGCAAGATCCAGACGATCCGGTATTACGAGCAGATCGGCCTGCTGCCCGCGCCATGGCGCTCGGCGGGGAACCAGCGGCTGTATGACGAATCCTCGATCCAGCGGCTACGGTTCATCCGCCATTCGCGCGAACTGGGCTTTCCGCTGCAGGCGATCCGCGATCTCATCAGCCTGACCGACAACCCTGATCAGCCGTGCGATGCGGCGGATGCCATCGCAACGGAGCAACTGGAGCAGGTCAATCTGCGGATCGAGCGCCTGCAGGCGCTTCGGCATGAACTGGAACGGATGGTCGAGCAGTGCAAGGGCGGCCGGATTTCCGACTGCCGGGTCATCGAAACCATAAGCGACCACAGCCTTTGCGAAACCGGCAATCATCTGTCGCCGGCGGCCGGCTGAACGGCGCTTCTGACTCAACAAGACGTGCGACGCCGTGACCGTTGCAGTGAGACAGGCTATTTCAGCACGCGATAAACCCGGACGTCGTGGATGATGTCGGGCGCCCCTACCGGCATCAGCGGATGCGGGCCGCTGGCTTCCACAAGCGCCCATTGTCCGGCGGTATCGAGCGCCTCGATGCGATCCTTGATACCGTCATCGGCATAGGTGTTCAGGTTCAGCGTTACCACGATCAGGCCGTCCGGCCGCGTCACGCGGATCAGTTCGTCAATGCCGCTTGCCGGGGCGTGGCCGGTGGTCAAGGTGCCGATACAGGCCGTTGCATCGAACGCGTCGTCGTCGAAATCAAGCCGGTCTCCAAGGGCCATCTGGTGCAGCGCCTTGTATACGCCGCGCCGTTCCGCGACCTTCAGCATGCCCCTGGACAAATCGAAGGCGGTCAATTCCGAATACCCGGCGTCGTGCAGCAGTTGCCCGAGACGCCCGGTGCCGGCGCCGGCATCGAGAATGCGGGCGGTCTTCGGCAAATAACGTTCGATACAGTCCTGCGCCTTTTCCGGACCCAGATAGCCGAACACTTCGGTTGCATCGTCATCCCATTCTTCGGCCCAGCGGTCATAACTTTCTTCAAGTTCCTGACGCGTCTTCGCGTAGTAAACGCCTTCGGCTTTCTTCAGAGCATTCTTCACGTCTCTCGGCACAGCATACTCTCCCCTTCGTGAAATCGGAAAAAGGCATTAAATTGTACAGCCGTCAGGGTCCTTCACCTATCCGATAAAGGCAAGGGTCGGGGAAGTTGCCGTCTCAAATAACAAGATGCTGTCTACTACCCTAGCGTTCCCGGATCGCTTCGTCCTGATAGCGCTGCAAGGGTGACAACAGAAAATCGATGACGCGGCGTTTGCCGGTCTTGATTTCCACAGTGACCGACATGCCGGGGGTCAGCGGCACCGTCCGTCCATCGGCCTGGATGGAATTGGCGGCGAGGCTCACCCGCGTATCGTAGACCAGACCGAGATTTTCATCCTCGATCGCGTCGCTTGAAACAGATTCGACTTCGCCGTCGATAGTGCCGTATTTGGTAAAGTTGAAGGATTCCAGTTTCACTTCCGCTTGCTGGCCGACTTCAACGAAGCCCTTGTCGCGGTTGAGGATTTGCGCCCGCACGACAAGTTCAGCATCGTCGGGCACGATCAGCATCAGCGCTTCGGCCGGCTGAACCACGCCGCCGACCGTATGAACCGCAAGCTGCTGTACAACGCCGGAAACAGGCGCCAGAAGCCGGTGCTGTTCTTCCCGGTTCAGGGCCTTGCGCAGGGCGAGGTCAGATTGCTCGAATGACTTCCTGGCTTCGGAAAGATCGCTGTAGGCCTTTTGCAGCCGGTCCGCCGTCATCCGCTGCTGTTCCTTGACCGCGGCTTCCATACCGCTTTCCGCTTCGGCAAGGCGGTGCTTCTGAATGATGACATTATGCTGGGATTCGATCAGCTGCGTTTTCGCTTCCTGCCAGACAGGTTTCGGCGTGATGCCTTTCTTCAACAGGGTTTGCAGCGACTCCTCGCGTTCCGCCAGCAGGGGAATGACATCCTTCAGCTTTTCAACTTCGGCCTGGATGGCCGCGCGGTCGGCAATGCGACGGCTGAGCTCGGCATCCATTGAGGCTATTTCCGCCCTGTAAGCCGCGATATCACTGTCCAGACGGTTGCGGTGCATCGCGATCAGCGCCGGGTCCAGACCCGCTTCGGGCAGTGCATAGTCCGGCGGCTGTTCATTCAGTGCCCGGATAAAGGCGGTCAACCGGGCGATTTCAACCAGCGATTCCACACGTTCGCGCTGCAACTGGTCCTTGTCGACTTCGCTTTCCGTCGGATCGAGTTCGATCAGCACATCGCCCTTCATGACATGCTGGCCGTCGCGGACATGAATGGCCGTGACATTGCCGATTTCGCGCGGCTGGATCTGTTTGACCCCGCCGACAGGCACGATCCGCCCTTGCGCCACAGCAACGATATCGATCTTGCCGACGATCGCCCATATGACGGCGATGGTGAAGAATGCCGCCAGCGCCAGCGCCAGCGCCCGGCCTACCGGGTTGGCCGGTGATTCAAGAATCTCCAGCGCCGCAGGCAAAAACTCCCGCTCCTGATCGCGGTTCTTTCGAGCAGGCGGTGGCGTCTTCGGCTTACCGGAGGCCTCGGCCTTTGGCTGCGCATCATTCGGCGGCATCGGCGTCCTCCCCCGACTGGATGCGCCACAGGCGGGCATAGCGGCCGTTCGATTTGATCAGCGAGTCATGCGTGCCGTCCTCGACCAGTTCGCCTTTTTCAATGGTCACGATCCGGTCAGCCGATCGCACGGTCGACAGCCGGTGGGCGATGATCAGCACTGTCCGGCCCTTGCAGATGTGCCGCATATTCGCCTGAATGATGCTTTCGGATTCATAATCCAGCGCACTGGTCGCCTCGTCGAAAATCAGAATGCGCGGGTCGCCGATCAACGCTCGTGCGATGGCGATCCGCTGACGCTGGCCGCCCGACAGGTTGCTGCCCCGTTCGCCAACCATGGTGTCGTACCCTTCCGCCAGTTCGGCGATGAATTCGTGCGCGCCGGCCATTTTCGAAGCCTCGACCACTTTCTCCATCGGCAGGCCAGGATCGGACAGGGCGATGTTTTCACGCACCGACCGGTTGAACAGCAGGTTTTCCTGCAGCACCACGCCGACCTGACGGCGCAGCCAGGCCGTATCGACCACGGCGAGGTCGACATTGTCGACCAGTACCCGGCCGGATTCCGGCACATACATGCGCTGCACCAGTTTTGTGAGGGTCGACTTGCCTGACCCGGACGGACCGACGATGCCGACAACCTGCCCGGCAGGTACATCAAGCGAGATGCGCCGCAGCACTTCCGGCAGGTCGGGCCGATACCGGAAGGTCACGCCTTCAAACCTGATATGGCCATCGATGCGTTTCAGCGCGGCGCGGTTCGGGTTGTATTGCGGTTCGGTCGGGGTGTTCAGAATGTCGCCGAGACGATCAACCGAAATCCGCGCCTGCTGGAAGTCGTTCCAGAGCTGGGCCAGCCGCAGGATCGGCCCGGTCACGCGGCCGGACAGCATGTTGAACGCCACAAGCTGGCCAACGCTCAGGTCGCCCGCGATCACCGCGATGGCCCCGAAATAGAGGGTCAGCGCCATGGTCACCTTGCTGATCAGCTGCGTCGACTGGCCTGCGACATTACCTAGCTGCGATGTCTTGAACGACGACTGCACATAGCCCGCAAGCTGTTCTTCCCAGCGGCGCTGAGATTGCGGTTCAACCGACAGGGCCTTCAGGGTTTCGACCCCGGTAACGCTTTCGACCAGAAAGGCCTGATTCTGGGCACCGCGCTGGAATTTTTCCTCAAGCCGGGCGCGCAGCACCGGCGTGACGAAGAAGGCAAGCGCGACATAGAACGGAATAGAGCCCAGCACGATGAGTGTCAGAAAAGGGCTGAAATGCCACATCACCGCAAAAAAGACGACGGTGAAGAACAGGTCCATCAGCAGGGTCAGGCCGGACCCGGTGATGAAGTTGCGGATGTTTTCCAGCTCGCGCACCCGGGCGACCGATTGGCCGACCTGACGGGATTCGAAATAGCTGAGCGGCAACCCCAGAAGGTGACGGTACAGTTGCGCGCCGAGTTCCACATCAATCCGGTTGGTGGTGTGGGAAAACACATAGGTGCGCAGCATGCCCATCAACACTTCGAAGATCGACACCACGACAAGCCCGAAAATCAGCACGTCCAGCGTCGTCAGCCCGCGATGCACCAGCACCTTGTCGATAATGACCTGAAAGAACAGCGGCGAGGCCAGACCGAAAAGTTGCAGGAAAAACGAGGCGATCAGCACTTCCGCAAACAGGCGCTTGTATTTCAGAATCGCCGGCACGAACCATGAAATATCGAATTTCGACCCCTTGCCGAGGATGCGCGCCCGGCGCGTGATCAGGATCAGCCGACCGGTCCAGCGTTGCTCGAAATCGGCCTGTGTTGCCGCCCCGGTCTTCCCCGACCGGGCATCCTGTACCAGAATCTTGTCATCCTTCAGACCGCCAACAAGGATGAACGATCCATCCTTCAACTCGGCGATCGCTGGCATCGGCGTGCCGTCCAGCTTCTTCCAGGTGCTTTTGACGATCCGCGCTTTCAGGTCCAGGCGCTTTGCCGCCAGCACCAGTGTTTCGGCCGACATTGTCTTGCCCTGTTCGCCGTATTGATGGCGAAGCTGGGCCGCGTCGCCCGGCATTTCCAGCAACCGCATCAGGGTGACAAGGCACAGCGCGCCTGTATCCTCTGCCGTGGCCTTGGCCGAAGGTTCGGTCGGCGAAGCGTTTTCAGGACCAGGTGAAACCATTGTCTTTACTTGCTTTTGTATGC
>CAYGSU010000086.1:0-1352 GCA_964352715.1 uncultured Flavobacteriaceae bacterium
AAGTACCGCCGGGAATACAGCCCGGAAGGCGCGTCCGGCCATTTCTTCGGCGATTACTGCAACTGGTCGCGTATTGCCGAATACGAGGATTTCGCCCGCAACTCCCCGGCGGCCGATCTTGCGGCTGCGTTGATGGGGTCGAAGAAGGTGAACCTGTTCCATGAACATGTGGTGGTGAAGGAGCCCGGTACGGCGGAACGTACGCCGTGGCATCACGACCAGCCGTATTACTGCGTCGACGGCAATGACACGGTCAGCCTTTGGATTCCGCTCGACCCGGTGGCGCAGGAAAACGGTGTGGAATTCATTCGCGGCTCGCACCGCTGGGGCAAATGGTTCACCCCGACGAAATTTACCGGCGTGGATTACGAGCGCGGCAACGACGGGTCGGAAACCATTCCCGACATCGAGTCGAACCGGAACAACTACGACATTGTCTCCTTCGGGCTGGAGCCGGGCGATTGCGTTGCCTTCAATTTCAAGACCGTCCACGGCGCGGCAGGCAACAGCGCTGCCGGCACCCGCCGCCGCGCGATCTCGTTCCGCTGGACCGGCGAAGACGCCCGCTTCGCCATCCGCCCCGGGGAAATGTCGCCGCCGTTTCTCGACTTCGACCTGTGCACCCACAAGCCGGGCGACCTGCTCGACAGCGACCTGTTTCCGGTGATCAGGCCATAAATGAGAAACAACTTGCCTGAACCGATAAAGGATCCGAGCCATCTTTATGAGGTGGAACGGTGCGAGATGCATTGCGAAAGACCGGGCTTTCACATCAGCGAAATGCAGTTGAGCCCGACACAGACGATCCCCTGGCACGCCCACACCCAGATCGACGATACCTTCTACGTGTTACAGGGAACGATGCGGCTGTTTCTTCAGGAACCGAAGGAATCAAAAGACCTGAAACCGGGTGAAACCTTCACTGTCGTCGCAGGGCGGCCTCATCTTGTTACCAACGCCGGCGAATCATCCTTGATCTTTCTCGTTCTGCAGGGCTTCGGCGAGTATGACTACGTGCCTCTGGTCTAGAGTCCTGTTATCTCCGCGAGGCCCAGCGCCGCCTCGCCGCCACCGGCATAAATCAGGTAAACCTTTCCCTCATCCTCGAACAGATACGGGTCGCGCAGGGCGTTGACGAAACCGGTCGCACCGATCTTCCCCGCTTCGACCGGCAGATTGGCCCCTTCCCAGTCACGTTCCGGGCGCAGCAGCTCGACCGGCTCGCCCAAAGTCCGCCACGTTTGCCAATCGCCTTCAAGTTTCAGAATGATGTGAAGGATGCGTTCCGGTGCGTCTTCGTATCGGGTGAACAGAACATGCAGGTCCGCCCCGCGCTTCAGGATGCCGACATG
>CAYGSU010000086.1:1452-5163 GCA_964352715.1 uncultured Flavobacteriaceae bacterium
ATGCACATCCGGCGAGGCGAGATGAGGAACATACGCATCCTGCCCCAGCGTGACCGCCCAGTCGGGCTGCGGCAGATCGGGGCGGGTTTGCGCAAATGGCGTCGATTGCAACGGCAGCACGCCGGGTTCATGGATTGTCCAGGGACCTTCAATGGCATCGGCGAAAGCGAGCCGGATATGGCGGCCGGTATGATGCGCGAAATACAGCATGTACCGGCCCGGCCCCGGCGCCCAGTCCGGCCGCTTCACCAGCGATGGCCCGTTTATGTTCGTGCCGATGCTGCCGGAAAGACCGGGATGGATGATCGGTGTATCGCTAAGACGGGTCGCTATAATCACCGAAATCTCCGGTCTGGGGGCGGTCAGCTTACCGGCCCGCACAGGGTTTCGACAATCACCGTGTGGTCCTTCAGCATCGCCTGTTCCACAGGCCAGGTCAGCCAGTAGCCGTCTTCCATACGAAGCGACGGTTCCGGCAGAAGCACCAGCCGATTCGACCGGATGAGGTCGCCGGTCAGTTCCGTCGAGGCCAAAAGAACGCCGGCACCTTTAACCGCCGCGGTCAAGGCATGGGCGAACACATCATAACGCAATGACGGCGACCGGGGCGGCGCAACCCCGCAGGCCGCAGCCCAGTCGCGCCAGCCGACGCGCGGCCCGGCCAGCGCAATCTGCGGCAATTGCCGCCAGTCCGCTTTCGCCTTTTCCAGCAGATGGGGGGAAACGACCGGCGCGAGTACCTCGTCGAACAGTTTCTTCGCCTCGCGGCCCGGCCATACGCCGTTGCCGAACCGCACCTCGAAATCGGAATTGGCCGGCGTATAGTCACCCAACCGCAGAACACTGTTCAGCGATACTTCCAGATCCGGCAGGGCCCGGATCAGCGCCGGCAAACGGGGCGTCAGCCACAGATCGATGGTCGAGGCATTGGCTGCGATCGACAGCTTGCGTCGCGATGCGCTGAACAGGTCCGCCGTGCTGCGCTGAAGGGCTGCAAGCGACGCCGCCACATGCGGCGCATAAGCCTCGCCCTCCACCGTCAGTTCGACGCCGCGCGGCAGTCTTTTGAACAAGGCCGCACCGAGCCGCGCTTCGAGATTCCGCATCCGTTGGCTGACAGCCGCCTGGGTCAAACCCAGCTCTGCCCCGGCCGCCGTGAAATTGCCGGTTCGTGCCGCTGCATCGAACACCCGCAGCCATTCCAGCGGCGGCAACTGCGCCATACCTGTTTTTTCATCCATAATGCAATCCAAGCCATACGGTAAAAATGCATTGATTGTCATTATACATGGTTTGACGGATTGTAGGCTGGAAAACGCACCCTGAAGGAACAACCCGATGCCCCTCGCCGCTGCAACGCTGCTGGATGACGGTGCCGCCGTGAGCCTCGAATGGACAGATGGCCAAATGGCCCGCTTTCACGCCTTCTGGCTGCGTGACAACGCGCTGGATGCCGAAACACGTTCACCCGCCAACGGTCAGAAGCTGATCACGCTGAAGCAGATTCTGCCGGAAACCGTCTTGTCCGCAGTCGCAGCACAGAGCGATACGCTGGCGGTCACCTTCCAGCCCGAAAACAAGACCGTCTCTTTCGCAGCAAGCTGGTTGCGGGGCCATATCTATGACAGGGAAGAGACAGATGCGCCGGGACATATCGGCAAAGCTGTGATGACCTGGGACGGCGCCTTTTCCCCGCGCCTGCATGATTTCAACACGGTCTCGGGCGACCCGGATGCGCTGCGCGCGTGGCTGGAGGATATACGCAGCTTCGGCATCGCCAGACTGTGCAACGGCCCGATCGAAAACGGCGCACTGATGAAAGTAGCCGGTCTGTTCGGCTATGTCCGTGAAACCAACTACGGAAAGTTCTTCGAGGTCCGCACCGAGGTCAACCCGACCAACCTCGCCTATACCGGTCTGGGCCTGCAGGTCCACACCGACAACCCGTATCGCGACCCGGCACCGACAATGCAGATCCTCTACTGTCTGGAGAACTCCGCTGAAGGCGGCGAGAACCAGGTTGTCGACGGCTTCAGGGCGGCCCAACGGCTGCGGGCCGAAGACCCCGCCGGCTTCGCCCTGCTTGCCGGTCACTGCGCCCGGTTTGAATACAAGGGATCCGACGGCGTCTGCCTGACCGCGCGCAAACCGATGATCGAATTGTCACCGGATGGTGAATTGATTGCCGTCCGGTTCAACAACCGCAGCACGGCCCCGATCGTCGATGTGCCTTACGACGCCATGCCGGGCTATTATGCGGCCTATCGCCGGCTGAGCGAGATTGTCGATGATCCCGCCATGACCGTCAGCTTCAAGCTAGCACCCGGCGACTGCTTCATTGTCGACAACACCCGCGTCCTGCATGGTCGCAGCGCTTATGCCGCATCAGGCGGCACGCGCTGGCTGCAGGGTTGTTACCCCGACAAGGACGGCTGTCTTTCAACCCTGGCCGTTCTTGAAAACCGCGATCTGGAGAGCGCTGCATGACCAGCAAACAGGCGTTGACGCCACAGACCATCGTTGCGTTTCTGGCGGACATTTTCGAGCGTCGGGGCGCGGAAGAATATCTCGGCGAGGATGTCACCATCGCAGAACACATGCTGCAATGCGCCCATTTCGCGGAACTGCGCGGCGAGCACGAACACATCATCGTCGCGGCCCTGCTGCACGATATCGGCCACTTCACCAGCGAGCTGGGCACATTCGAGATGAACGACGAGATCGACCGGCTGCACGAAGACGCCGGCGCCGAAATTCTCGAACCCTTTTTTCCCGACCTGGTTACCGATTGCGTGCGCCGCCATGTCGCCGCCAAGCGCTATCTGTGCGCCGTCGATCCGATGTATTTCGGCAAGCTGTCGCAGGCATCGGTCAAATCTCTGGAATTGCAGGGCGGCCCGATGGAACGAGACGAAGCCGCTGCCTTTGCGAACAACCCCAATCTGGATGCCATCGTCACGGTTCGACAGCTGGATGACGAAGGCAAACTTGTCGGGCTGGAAACGCCGGATTTCGCCCATTTCGCGCCGATGGTGCAGCGGGCGGTCGATTCCCGTTGCCCGGAGACAGCATCATGAACGCGCCGGTCTACATTTTCGAAGCCGCCGACAAACCGTCCCTTCCGCTGCACGACGTGCCGCTGGTTGTCGCCACCGATGACAGTGTCAAAGGCTATGGCTGTCTGGTCGACCATCCCGATGACATCGATATCGAGATCACCCGCTGGCCGGCGCAGGGCTGGCGCAAGGTCGATGAGGATACCGGCGATGAAGGCGGCTGGGTCGAGGGCATATTCCACGGAGAATGGAAAGGCGACATCCTGTTCGGCTCGAACGAGGCGGTAAACGGCCACTATGTGCTGGGCTGGTCGACCGACCCGCAACTGGCGCAAACGGAAAAACAGACCGTGCCGCGCGAAAATGTTCTGCTGTGGCATTTCAACTACCACCCGGATGGCGGTCAGTTGTTCTTCCCGCTCGACAGGCAGCCCTTCGTCGTGCCGGTTGCCCTGCCCGGCGACGACCTGACGCCGGAGAAGGTGATCGCCTTCTGGTGTGACGGTTCGCGTGGCCTCTATATCCATCCGTACATCTGGCACGAAGGCATTTTCCCGGTCGGCGACAAGCAGCGTTTCCAGGACCGGCAGGGCCGTGTCCACGCCCGCGTCTCCTGCGATTTCGGGCAGGAATTCGGCGTCTACCTCTCGGTGCC
>CAYGSU010000086.1:5263-14505 GCA_964352715.1 uncultured Flavobacteriaceae bacterium
ACGCCCGCGTCTCCTGCGATTTCGGGCAGGAATTCGGCGTCTACCTCTCGGTGCCATTGAACTGCTGAATATAAGACTACCGATCCCCGGCCCCCGAGCCGGGGTCTATTCCTGAAGCGTTTCAGCGTGACGGGACGACAACGGAATGGGTCCCGGATCACGTCCGGGACGCTGCCTCTGTATTATTACCAAGCGATCCCCGGCCCCCGAGCCGGGGTCTATTCCTGAAGCGCTTCAGCGTGACGAGACGACAGCGGAATGGGTTCCCGATCAAGTCCGGGGCTCAGACACTAATCAGCCTTTCCCCTGATCGTCTCAGCCAGATAGTCGACGAAGGCGCGGGTTTTCGTCGGTAAATGCCGGGAATGGGGAAAGACGGCGTATAGGCCCACCGGTTCCGCCCGATAATCCGTCAGCACTTCCTCAAGCACGCCGTCCTCGATCTGCCGGTCGATGAAAAACCCCGGGATCCAGCCGACACCCTGCCCCTGTTCGGCGGCCCGCATCAGAATATCGCCGTTATTGGAACTCAGCTTACCGGATACCCGGACCCGGATCGCCGCTGCGGACTGAGGATCGCGAAACTCCCACTGGTCACCCTGCGGCAGGTACTCGTAAACGAAACAGTTATGCTGCCCCAGATCGTCCGGTACTTCCGGCCGTCCGTTTTCGTCCCAGTAAGACGGTGACGCCGCAACGATGCGCGGAAACTCCGTGATCTTCTTCGCGACCAGGCTGGAATCGCTCATGTGCCCGATACGCACGGCGACATCGACCCCCTCTGACAGTAGATCCAGTTTCCGGTCGGAGAGACCCAGATCGACCTTCAGCTCCGGATACCGCTTCATGAAGTCGGGAAGGATCGTCGACAGGTGCAACAAGCCGTATGAGACTGGCGCGTTGACCCGCAAGACCCCACGCGGCGAGGCCTGCAGACTGGTTACCGCAGCGCGTGCTTCTTCCACCTCGTCAACAATCCGCCGACAACGCTCGTAGAAAACATTACCCGCCTCGGTTACCTGCAGTTTCCGGGTCGTCCGGTTCAGCAGGCGAACGCCCAGCGTTTCCTCCAGCCGCGCCACCTGCTTGCTGACGGCGGATTTGGACAACCCCAGAACTTCGGCAGCGCCGGTGAAGCTCGCCTGTTCCACCACCCGGGCGAAGGTAACAAACCCGCCAATTTCCTCATTTTGCATAACTATTGTATCCAAAAAGAAACAATCATGTTCCATTTTGCCTGATTGTTCCGGAATTTAAAGCGCTTATATCTCTGTCAGACGGAAAAACCGGCCAATATGGCCCAGCATGAGGAGCAAGACATGACGAAGGTTCTGGTACTTTACTATTCGATGTACGGGCATATCGAAACCATGGCCAAGGCGGTTGCCGACGGCGCGAAGAGCGTCGATGGCGTTGAGGTCACGGTGAAGCGCGTTCCCGAAACGATGTCCGAGGATGCCGCGAAAAACGCCGGCGCGAAACTGGACCAGGATGCGCCGGTCGCCGAGCCTTCCGAACTTGCCGACTATGACGCGATCATCATCGGAACGCCCACACGATTCGGCAACATGGCCGGTCAGATGCGAACATTCTTCGATCAGACGGGGGGCCTGTGGGCCCAGGGCAAACTTGTCGGCAAGGTCGGCAGCGTTTTCACCTCGACCGGCACCGGCGGCGGTAATGAATCGACCATCCTGACAACATGGCCGACCCTTGCTCACCAGGGCATGGTTCTCGTCGGCGCTCCGTATTCCATTCCGGAACTGACGGACATCAGCGAGATGCGCGGCGGCTCGCCCTATGGCGCCGGAACGATTGCCGGCCCGGACGGTTCGCGTCAGCCATCCGATACTGAACTGGCCATCGCCAAACATCAGGGCGCGCATGTTGCGTCTATCGCAAAGAAGCTCGCGGCCTGACCAGTCCGATGACGGCTCCGTCCGGCCCTCAAGGCCGGGCGGGGTGACTGACCGGACCGGAAAACCAGAAACGAAGGAGAGAACCAATGGGCCTCTTGATCGACGGCAAATGGCACGACAAATGGTACGATACCGACTCGACCGGCGGTAAATTCAAGCGCGAGGAATCATCCTTCCGCAGCTGGGTTACCGCGGATGGCGAACCGGGACCGGCCGGCGACGGCGGCTTCAAGGCCGAGCCGGGCCGCTACCATCTGTATGTTTCCTATGCCTGTCCCTGGGCCCACCGGACCCTGATTTTCCGGGCGTTGAAAGGGCTGGAAGACATGATCGACGTGTCTGTCGTCAGCCCCTTCATGCTGGATGAAGGCTGGACCTTCGAGGAGAACTTTCCGGGCGTTGTTGCCGACCCGATCCACAATGCAGACCGGATGCATCAGGTCTACACCGCCGCGAAGGCAGACTATACCGGCCGCGTGACCGTGCCTGTGCTGTGGGACAAGCAAAAGAACACCATCGTTTCCAATGAATCGGCTGAAATCATCCGCATGTTCAACACGGCGTTCGATGATGTCGGTGCGACACCGGGCGATTTCTATCCCGAAGCTCTTCAGGAGGAAATCGATGTGATCAACGCGACGGTTTACGACAACGTGAACAACGGCGTGTACAAGGCCGGCTTCGCGACGACACAGGAAGCCTATGGCGAGGCGGTTACGGCGCTGTTCGATACGCTGGATGCGCTGGAGACGAAACTTGGCCGTCAACGCTACCTGGCCGGCGACCAGATCACGGAGGCTGACTGGCGGGCCTTTACCACCCTGGTCCGTTTTGACCCGGTCTATGTCGGCCATTTCAAGACCAATATCCGACGTATCGTCGACTACCCCAATCTGTGGGCCTATACGCGCGACCTGTATCAGGTGCCGGGCGTTGCCGGAACGGTCTTCATGGACCATATCAAGACCCACTATTACGGCAGTCATAAAACCATCAACCCGACCGGAATCATCCCCGTCGGTCCGGCCATGAACTTCGAGACTCCTCACGGCCGGGACGACAGGTTCTAGATCACCGGCACCCTATGGGATTGTACCGACATGATTGATCATCGACCCTTCGAAGGCCTCGGCGCTTTTCGTATCGACTGGCTGAATGCCAAACATCATTTCAGCTTCGGCAGCTATTACGATCCGTCGCGCATGGGCTTCGGCCCCTTGCGGGTCTGGAACGACGACGAAATTCAGCCGATGAGCGGTTTCGATCCGCACCCGCACCGAGACATGGAAATCATCACCTATGTCCGCGAGGGGGCGATAACCCACCGCGACAGTCTTGGAAACGAAGGCCGCACGGAGGCCGGAGATATTCAGGTGATGTCTGCCGGCACCGGCATCGTGCATGGTGAATGGAACCGCGACGACGACCTGACCCGGCTGTTCCAGATCTGGATCATGCCGCGCACAAGCGGTCTGACGCCACGCTGGGAAACCCGCAAGTTTCCCAAGGCGGCTGACGGCGTGCTGAAACCGATGGCCTCGGGAGAAGCGCATATCGAAGGAGCGTTGCCGATCGACCAGGATGCCACGCTCTATGCCGGCACCTTACCGAAGGGCGGCACCATCACACATACGATGAAAGCCGGCAGAGGGGCCTATCTGGTACCCACAAACGGCGATATCACTGTAAACGGCGTATCGATCAAGGCGCGGGATGGCGTCGCCGTTGCAGATGAAGCCTTCATCGAAGTCAATGCGCTGGAGAAAACCGAATTGATCATGGTCGACGTTCTGCTGTAGATCAGCGCCCGCAAGGGCCGTTCTGCCACGAAGTTCAACAACATTTTATCTATCGGTTCTGGACTTTCGCACCTATCCGCCGTGTAATCCGCTCAATTGGGGGGCGGTTCACTGAAACCGCGCAGACAGGCAGATAATTGTGTCATGAACGAACTGGATATTAGTTTCGACGATGATATCTGCGTCGATGTCGTTGACGCAGCGCCACCGCCGCCGAGCGTGCGGCCTGACGACAAACGCGCCAGCCCCCGCATCCGCCTTGAAAACATCTGGCTTCGTTATGATAAACGCGATCTGGTTATCGCCAATGTCAGCCAGACCGGCGTGTTCGTAGAGACCACACTTGCTGAACTGCCGGCAAACGGCATATTCGACTGCCACATCGTCGCAGAACTGTTCCAGACGAAAATCTGCGTTCCGGCAAAGGCGCAGGTTGTGCGTCACGAAAAGTTTCGGGGCTATGCGCTTCGCTACAAGACCAAGGTTGAGGTCTGGAACAAGATTTTCGAAAAGACCCGACCGACAAATTGACCCTCTTGCCGCTTTTCAAACAGCCATAACGCGCTAGATTGTCTGGGACGTTGGCTGAAAGGCGGAACTCAAAACAAAATGGTGCTGGACCGGGAAACGATCAGGAACGGTGTCATTCAGGATATCGTTGCAGAAGGCGAACGGCTGGGCTTGCTTCGATGCTGGACAAAGGAAGAACGCGACGCCTCGCGCGCAGCTGTGCTCGCCAGCAAACCGGCTGGTGCCGTTTGGGTTTTCGCCTACGGGTCACTGATCTGGAACCCAGCCTTCAACTATGCCGAAAAGAAACGTGGCCTGTTATACGGCTATCACCGGTCATTCTGTCTGTGGACGCCGGTCGGACGCGGCACACCGGAAAATCCGGGCCTTGTTCTGGCCTTGAAGCGCGGCGGGTCCTGCAACGGGCTCTTGTATCGCCTGCATGACGATCCTGACCGTCAGATTGAAGAGCTGGACATCATCTGGGCCCGGGAAATGGTAACCGGGTCGTATCTGCCTTCCTGGTTCCGGGTCGAAACCGAGACCGGGCCGATTACCGCCATATCTTTCGCAATCAACCCGGACTGCGACCGCTTCGCTGCGGAACTGTGCCAGAAAGAAGCAGCGCAGGCGATCGCCACAGCACAGGGTCGCCTCGGACCGTGCCACGAATACCTTGAAAACACCGTTCAGGCCCTAAATGACATGGATATCATCGATTCCAGGCTGAACGGCTTGCGGGATGAAGTTGCCCGCTGCCGAAACGCCGCTGTACAGGGAGTTCTGTCATGACAGCCGAAATCAAAGAAAAAGTCGTAAAACCGGATTCCGAATGGAAACAGCAGCTTTCGCCGGAACAGTACAAGGTGACTCGCAAGCACGGCACCGAACGGGCGTTCTCCGGCCAGTACTGGAACGCCAAGACCGATGGCGTCTATCACTGCGTCTGCTGTGACCAGCCGCTGTTCGACGCCCAAACAAAATACGATTCCGGCACCGGATGGCCGAGTTTCTACGCACCGGTCGCCGATGACGCCGTGACAGACAAGGAAGACCGGTCGCTGTTCATGCGGCGTACCGAAACCCTGTGTTCCCGCTGCGACGCCCATCTCGGGCATGTATTTCCGGACGGGCCGCAGCCGACCGGCCTTCGTTATTGCATGAATTCAGCCGCGCTGACGCTGAAACCCCGCTCTTGAGCGCAAAGGGCCTGAACCCGCTGCATCAGGCGGCCCTGCACGAACAGGCCGGCCGCTCAGCCAGCGCCGAAAAAGCCTACAGGAAGGCCCTGCAGGCCGATCCGGCCAACGAGGACGGCTATCGACTTCTGTCCGGCTTCTACGCCCGGCGCGGCAAGCTGAAACAGGCTGAAACAGTGCTGCAGCGGGGCATCGACCGAACCGGCCTCAGCGCAGGATTGAGGGTCGATCTGGGCACGCTCTACCAGCAGTCGGGCCGACCGGAAGATGCCGAGACCGTGTATCGCGCGGTTCTGGTCGACCTGCCCGATCACCCCGCCGCGCTGACCAACCTTGCTGGCCTGAGCTTTGTTACCGGCGCCTATGAAGAAGGCCTGGCGGCCGCCGAACACGCCTGTCGTGTCGCACCCGACCATCCGGCCCCGCACAGCAACCGGGGCAATCTGCTGGCAGCCCTCGGGCGGTTCGACGCTGCGGATGAAGCCTTTGCAGCTGCACTTAAACGCGATCCCAACCATGCAGACGCCCGCGCAAATCTTGCCAACCATCTGAAAAACTCCGGGCGCATCGAGGCCGCGCGTGATGCCTATCGCGACGGCACACAGCGGTTCCGCCACGATCCACGTTTCGCCTTCGGGCTGGCGCTGTCCTCACTCGGCACCGGCGACCTGAAAACCGGCTGGGCCTATTACGAAGCCGGCTTTGCGTCCGGCGACCGCGTGCCGGACCGTCGACGTGCGGCAACGGACTGGTTTGGCGGCGATCTTGCCGGCAAAACGCTGCTGATCTGGCCGGAACAGGGCCTTGGCGACGAGATTCTGTTTGCCTCCTGCCTGCCCGACCTGCACCGCGCCTTGCCGGATACAAGGATCATTCTGGAATGCGACCCACGACTTTTGACACTGTTTCAAAGATCTTTTCCGTTTTTGACCGTGGTTCCTGAGGACGGTATCAAAGTAGGCAACGTCGAAGCGCAGGCCCCAATCGGGCGACTACCCGGCCTTTTTCGACAACAAATTACCAATTTTGACGCACCGAAAGCCTATTTATCACCGGATATGGAAAAGAAGGCTGCGATGGAAGCTCACCTTGCCGGCCTTCCACCGGGCAAAAAAGTCGGCATTTCATGGCGAAGCGGGCTGGTTAACCAGAAACGGGCGCACGGACTTACCGACCTTGATGACTGGGCGGATTTACTGAAATCGCCCGGTATCGTGCCGGTAAACCTTCAGCATGGCGATGTCGATGCCGAACTGGACACATTCAGGGATCGGTATGCGATAGTAGACATTCATCATGTGCCGGGTCTGGACCTGCGTGACGACCTGGACGGCGTCTTTGCGCTGATTTCCGCACTCGACAGTGTGGTCAATGTCGGCACCAGCATCATGGGGATGGCCGGCGCGCTGGCAGTCCCACAGCATGTGCTGATGCGCGAACAGGAATGGATCACCCTGGGTACCGATGAATTGCCCTGGTTCGCCAATGCCACCGTTCACCAGCGCAAGGTGTCCGATAACTGGGAAAAAGCGCTGGAAAGCGTGCGTTCCAGCCTCGTTTGACGCGAATTATCGAAAAAATCGATTTTTCTGGCCCGGTTTCAAGAAACATCGGAAATATCGAACTTTCCCTCCAGAATTATTAAATTTTCCGAACTGAAAAAGAATCCCGCAACAAGGCTTGTAATACCCGTTCAACATCACTATTTAGAATGCGTCTAAGAAACGTTACTAGCGCATCGACCAGACGGGTCTGCTGCGCTGGCATTTGAAACTGAAACTGACACAGAGGACGATATGATCAAGATTGGCGAAAAGATCCCTTCCGTAACATTCCGAACCCGGGTCGATGGTGCCTGGAAAGACGTCAACACGGACGAAATCTTCAAGGGCAAGACGGTCGTGCTGTTCGCCCTGCCGGGCGCATTCACGCCGACCTGTTCCTCGACGCACCTTCCGGGCTTTCTGGAACATCGCGATGAAATTCTGGCACAGGGCGTCGATGAAATCGCGTGCCTGTCGGTTAACGACAGCTTCGTCATGAACGCCTGGGCGAAAGACCAGATGATCGACGACGAAGTCCGCATGATTCCTGACGGCAACGGCGAATTTTCCGAAGGCATGGGAATGCTGGTCAAGAAGCATGATCTCGGCTTCGGTTCGCGCAGCTGGCGCTATGCCGCCGTGATCACCGACGGCAAGGTCGAACAGCTTTTTGTCGAAGACATGAAAGCGCCGGGCGACCCGTTTGAAGTTTCGGATGCCGGCACGGTGCTGTCCTATCTGAAATCGCGTAAATCGGCTGCGGCCTGATTTCGCAAAACCTGCAAGACCTGTGAGCGCGCGACACCCCCCATCCTGATTCCCCAATCAGGATACGTCGCCCGCCGGGTCCCGGAGGCGGATGTGGGCTTCCCCCACATCCGTCTCCAACTGAAAGGCCCTGCCAACATACCGGCGGGGCCTTTTTTACAGGATGCGAGATAACGCCTGTAACAACAGCCGGTGTTCACGACAACCGGCGAGACCCGGCATCACCGCCAGCGTCGCTTCCTGTGTCTCGCCATCGGCATCGGCATAGTCAAGCTGATCGAGATGCAGGCCCGGATGGGATTTGATGCGCGGGCGCAGAAGCGCATCGAGACTGCCGCCGGGCAGCCTGTCGAGATCGCCGGCCGCGCTGACGACGGCCACGAATCCCTGCCGTTCGCGGTCCTGCAATTCGCCGATCCGGTCATGAACATCCGCGCCGAGCTCCGGCGCAACGCCCAGCCGAAGCTTCCGGCCCCGCAGCGTCTCCGATACCTTGTCGGTGGCGCCGGATATCACCTCGAATGCGGCGCTGACGGAATCCAGATAGGTTTCGCCCTCGGCCGTCAGCGCAAGACCGCGCGGCAACCGTTTGAACAGCGCAATACCCAGCGCCTCTTCCAGCGCCTTCACCTGCTGGCTGACAGCCCCCGCCGTCACGCACAGCTCGTTCGCGGCGTGTTTGAAACTCAGGTGCCGGGCGGCGGCTTCGAAGGCGCGCAACCCGTTCAGGGAAGGCAGGCGGTATGTCATTTGGCGGTTATCTAAGCAGATAGAGTACGGTTTATACACAATAGATTTTCTGCGGTGAACCCGCAGGAATGGTGGTTTGCGGGAAGCCTGGCCGTGTGAAATTTTCGCACCCTGTCGAACAGCCACAAACAAACAGGAGCAACCCGCATGGAAAAGAAACAGCCCAACCCCGAGGTTATCGATGCGATCAAGGGCCGCGGCAAACTGTATCTGACGGTTTTCCGGGAACTCTCGGAACGCTACGGTCAGGATGAAGCCATCAGCGTGATGCGCGCCGCCAGCAAATCCATCGGCGCCGATGACGGCAAGGCGCTCGCCCGTTTCGCGCCCCGCGATTTTGCGGGCATGGCCAAATGCTATGCGATGGCCCCGGGTAACGGTGTCACCTATTCGACCGAGATCAGGCAGCTCGATGACACCTGTGTCGAATTCAAGAATATGTCATGCCCGTTGAAGCAGTCATGGGTCGATGCCGGCTGCGCCGACGAGGAAATCTGCACCCTGCTGTATTGCGCCTCGGCCTATGACCAGGCGGTCTACGAAAACGCGGGCTTCGCCTACGAACATGAAATGTGGGCGCCGGGCAAGGACGGCTGCTGCCGCTCCAGACTGACGGAGAAAGTACCGGCCTGACGATCGCACGGCTCGCATGGCCGGCACACGGGCGGGTGCAAGCGGCCCGATCACCCTGACTCTACGTGACGGCGACCTGAAGCACGATGGCGCCGCCATAGATGGCAAGCAGGGTCAGGC
>CAYGSU010000087.1:0-12163 GCA_964352715.1 uncultured Flavobacteriaceae bacterium
GTCAGTGGTGAGCGATATCCTTGTCGGTGAACAGGAACTCTTTCAGGAAACCTTCGAAGTCCGGATTGTTGCGGCGGATCCATTCCAGCACCATCGCCGCGTGTTCCATTTCTTCCCGCATGTTGTGCAGCAGAATTTCTCTCAGCGCCTTGTCTTCGCAATCGTCGGCGCGCTGCTGGTACCAGTCGACGGCCTCCAGCTCTTCCATCAGCGACACGATGGCGTGGTGCATGTGGATGGTTTTCTTCTTCAGCCTATCGCGGGGGGCATGAAGGGAACCGCTTGAATCGCCCATAAAAAATCTCCTGTTTTGTTACGTTTTCGCATTAGCCATATGGCTACGGAAAAGCATGGCACAAGGCCGGTTAACGAGGCAATCGGCCGAATCCGCGCACCCCGCTACCGCAAAACCTTATGCCGCGATCATGTAGAATTTTCGCAGGGTTTCGGTAATTTCCCAGATGCAGGGCGTGCCCTTGGGCACGTAGAACGTGTCGCCGGCGGTGAAGGTTTGCGCCTTGCCGTCGGAATCCGTCAGCGTGACCGACCCCGAAATCACCGTCATCATTTCGTGTACCGGATAGGCGGCGATTTCCTCGCGGCAGGGCGCGCATTCCCACACGCCGGACAGTAGCGATTCATCGCCGGTCGCAAAGAACGTGTGGTTCAGTTCGGTCGTGTCGTCGGTCGTGAAGGCGGATTTTTCGGTCATCGTCGAGGGAACCATGCCTTTCGCCGGGTCGCCATTCGGCAACAGTCTGATCGGTTTCGTCATCTCAGTCATATCTCCTCGGGGGTTTAATCGAATTTCGAACACATTACGTGTATGAAACGACCATGATAATAGGAATGAGGACGCCCCTTGCAACAGAATGATCCGGACCGGCTTTATACCGACCCCAGGCTTGTCGATTTCTACGATGCCGATAACGGCTGGGCCGACGACCAGGAATACTGCGCCGGTCTGGCGCGGGACGCCGCGTCCGTGCTTGATCTCGGCTGCGGCACCGGTCGGTTTTGCGCCGGGCTGGTGCATCGTTATCCGAAAATCGATTGCGTCGGTGTCGATCCGGCGGCGGCGATGCTGGACATCGCCCGGTCGCGCCCCGGCGGCAAGTACGTAACCTGGCTTGAAGAAGACGCCCGCACCGCCCGGCTGGGCCGGACGTTCGATCTGATCGTGCTGACCGGCCACGCCTTCCAGGTTTTCCTGACCGAGGAGGATCAGGCCGCGGTGCTGCAGACCATCGCCGTGCATCTGGCGCCGGGCGCAAGATTTGTTTTCGACAGCCGGAACCCGGCCTGCGAGGAATGGAAGACCTGGGCGAAGGATGTGTCGGGCTGGCGGGTCGATCATCCCATGCACGGGCCGACCGAGGCCTGGACCGATGTCGCGCGAGATGAAAGATCCGGTGTCGTCACCTACGAAACCCACTACGTGATTGAGCGGACCGGGCAGCACCTGTCGGCGGAATCGAAAATCCAGTTCAGCCCGATTGAAGCGATCGACCGGCTGATCCGGGAGGTCGGCATGACGGTCGATGCGTGGCTGGGCAACTGGCAGGGCGAACCCTACCGGCCGGATTCAAAGGAAATCATCCCTGTCGGGCGGCTTGTCGGGTAACCGGCGGTCAGGACAGCAGCGTACCGCGCAATTTGTCCAGCAGATCGTCGGTCACCGCGCCATCCGGCGTCATGCCCGCCCGTTCCTGAAACGTCCTGATGCCATCGCGCGTGTTGTCGCCCATCCAGCCATCGACCGCGCCGACATCGATGCCCAGCAGTCCCAGCGCCTTCTGCACATAACGCACTGTCGGCCGGTCCTGAATGCCAGGCGGGCCGGAATTATACAGATCGGCCAGCAGCAGCGCCGCCTCGTCATGTTCCGACGGGGATAGCCGGCTCTGGATTTTCGGCAGGATCTGGCCGGCGAGTGAATGGCCGTTCTGCTGCGCCGCTTCCATCAGCGCCGCCGCCAGCGGCAGGTCGAGCGGCACGTTTGCGCCCGACGCCAGTTGCACCGCATAGGCGAATTGCGCATCGGCATTGCCCTGCACCGCCGCCCTGTCATACCAGCGCGTCGCCCACAGGACATCGCGGTCAACGCCTTCCCCGTTCGCATAGGCGCGGCCCAGCCGCAGTTGCGCTTCGGCATGGCCGAGCCGGGCCGCTTCAGCGAAGGATCGCGCCGCCTTGTCCAAATCCTTCTCGACGCCGACGCCGTTTGCATAAGTCAGGCCTTGCAGATAGAGCGCGCGCGGCGACCCGAGCGCCGCCGCCTTTGCATACCAGAGAGCAGCCGATTCCTCGTCACGCGGCGTGCCGTCACCGCTGTCCAGCGCCTGCGCGTAGTCGAAGGCAGCGGCCGCATGGCCTTCCTCGGCCAGGCGCTGGAAAGCCGCGAAAGCGGCTTCATGGTCCTCGGTCTGCTGCAGGGCGACGGCTTCGGCATAGCGGTCTGCCTGCACCTCTGCGCGGCTTTTCCGCTGTTGATTTTCCGTGGCGGTCTCGGGTTCGACGTCCGTCGCCGGATCTATCGACGCAACATTTTCAGCGGCCGGGTCGGTCGAGCCGGATTGACTGTCCGCCGTGACGCAGCCGCCCGTGGTCAGCAGCAGAATCCCGGCCATCACCGCCCTGAAAGCGGCAATGCGATCGTCTCCCGTATGCAAAGTTTTCCGTTGCACCATTCGGCACCCCCAGAACGGATGCGCGCTCTTGCGGCGTCGCGACCCGATACTCCCTTTTACATATGACGATGCAATCGGGCGCGGATCAACTGCCTTCTGCTGCCGCCGGCATCAATCAACCGGATCCGGCCGGATATGCGCCTGCCAGGAAGCCCAGCTTGCGGCGGCGTGGTATCGATGCGGTCCATCGACGGCGACTGCCTGCACGGCCTCTTCCGCCGCCATCACCTGATAGAACGGACGCGCGGCGTCTACCGCCTGCTCGACCCCGCTGAACGGAAAGATGTGGTCCCTGACCCCGCTGAGGCCGACAAAGACGCGCGGCGCGACCAGGGCGATCATGTCCTGCGTATCGAACCAGTTGAGGAAGCCCGGCACGATGCCGTCGCCGCCCGCCGCACCCCGTGCGGCGATGGTCGTGCGCAGCGGACCGACCGATCCGCTGGCCAGCACGCCGGCAATTCTGGTGTCCAGCGCCGCCGCATATTGAGCAAGCGTGCCGCCGGCGGAATGGCCGAACAGATAGAGGCCGGCCGGGTCGGCTTTCACCGGACAGGCCTCGCCGAGCAGCCAGTCGATGGCGGCGGAGACATCGGTTGCGCCGTCGCCCATCAGCGTGCGGCCGACCAGCAGCAGGTGGTTGGCGAGATCGATGGTGCGGTTGCGGGACGGTCGGGTAAGATGCCGTTCGCCGCGTTCGCCATAGCCGGCCTGTTCGATGGCGACCCCCAGATACCCCCGTCGCGCCGCCTGCCGCGCCATGTCCGCACCAAGCGCCAGGCGCTGGTGGTCAATCGGCACGCGGGCATCGCCCCAGGCGAGGTGCACGCCGGAGGTCGACCCGGCAAGATGCAGCAAAACCGGCGCCGGTCCGGCAAGCCCGGCCTTGTAGATCAGGTGAACGGGCAGATCGGTATCGGGCCGGATGCGCAGATAGAAGCTGCGCTTGACGATTCCGTCGCCAACCGGCTGTTCCGGCCGTTCGGCAGTGACGGAAGGGGCCTGCCGCCGCGTCTGATAGCCGGTCAGATCGGCCAGTTTCGCGCGGGCGCCGCGCTGCCAGTCCTCGGGTGCGATATCGGCAACGCAATCGAAACCCATCGCACGCGGTGCTGTGCGAAAAGCCGCCTGCACGCCAAGCGACGGGCTGAGCGCCGTTCCCTCGGGCAGCGGGGCATACGGATCAACCGTGCGGCCGAACAGCCGGCGCAGCCGCGCCAGCATGGCGGCCCTGTAAACGGAAAAAGGGACGGCAGTCATGACATTGTCATACCACCGTCCCTCTGTCTTGAGGAGGCCGATCAGCCCCGATCAGGGCGGATTATGCCGCTTTCTGGTTCGGTCCCCGGCGGTTACGCCGTTTCGGACCACGCGACCCTGCCGGTTTCTGCTTCGCCGGCCCATTGTTGTTGGACCGGTTCTGACCGCCGCGCGACTGACCCCTGCCGCCCATCTGCGGCGGGGGAGCCGCCGGACCGGGAGGATCGCCGATGACGGTAACCGTAACGCCGGTCAGTTTCTCGATGGCTTTCAGATAGCCCTGTTCCGATGCGTCGCAGAGCGAAATCGCCTGGCCTGACGCGCCGGCGCGCGCGGTGCGGCCGATACGGTGGACATAGCTTTCCGGTTCGTTCGGCAATTCGAAATTGACGACATGGCTGACCGCGTCGACATCGATGCCGCGGGCGGCGATGTCGGTTGCGACCAGCACGCGGGCGCGGCCGTCACGGAATTTCTTCAGCGCAATCTGGCGCGCCGCCTGCGATTTGTTGCCGTGGATGGCATCGGCGGAAATGCCCGCCTTTTCAAGATGGTCCGCCACCCGGTTCGCGCGATGCTTGGTGCGGGTGAAAACGATCACCCGGGACATGTCCTCATCCTGCAAAAGCTTGGTCAGCAGATTGGCCTTGGCGTCGGTCTGAACATGCCGGACGGTCTGGTCGATCAGATCGACGGTAACCACCTGCGGCGTTACCTCGACCTTCACCGGATCGATCAGGATTTCCCGCGACAGCGCGATAATGTCCTTCGGCATGGTGGCCGAAAACAGGAGCGACTGGCGCTGCTGCGGCAGGGCGGCGATGATTTTCTTCACATCCTTGACAAAGCCCATGTCCAGCATCCGGTCAGCTTCGTCGAGTACCAGAAATTCGACCCCGCCCAGCTTGCCTTTGGCGTCATCCATGACATCCAGCAGACGGCCCGGCGTCGCGACGATGATATCGACACCGCGATTCAGCGCATCGAGCTGCGGCTGGCGGCCGACGCCGCCGAAAATGCAGGCGGTGCGGATCGGCAGGTTTGCGCCATAGGCGCGGAATTCATCACTGATCTGCACGGCCAGTTCACGGGTCGGCGCCAGAATCAGCGCGCGGGTGCGGCGCGGGCCGCGTTTGGTATCCCAGCCGGTAAACAGCTTGTGCAGGATCGGCAGCGCGAACGCGCCGGTCTTGCCGGTGCCGGTCTGGGCGATGCCCAGCATGTCGCGGCCTTCCAGCAATGCCGGAATGGACTGCGCCTGAATGGGCGTCGGGGTTGTATGGTTGCGTGCCTCAAGAGCACGTTGCAGCGGATCGGCCAGGCCGAGGGTCGCGAAAGTCGTATGCGTCACGTATAATTCCTTAAACGCCGAACCATGCGGAAACGCCTTCGGCGCAACCGTTGTCCGGTCGGTCGTCCAGAACCGGGCGCGGCCGGTGCGGGATTGATTTTTTGATTATTATTCCCGGGACATGGCATCCGGGTTTCCGGAAGCATCGCGCCATCGCGAGATAACAGAAGCGCGCTTTGTTGCGCACCGTGACCGTGACATGGGGCTTTTTACCCTATAAGTCAAGAAAAAGAAGCTGTTGCAGGGGGGTATGATGATCGACGACCAACAGGTAGCGCGGTTGCGGGCGGATACGCCGGCCTGCGAAACTCTGGTTCATTTCAACAATGCCGGCGCATCGCTGATGCCGGACCCGGTCTTCGAGGCTGTAACCGGCCATCTTGCCCTGGAACGTGACATCGGCGGGTACGAAGCGGCGGCGAAGGCCGAACCGGCCCTGCAGCATTTCTATGACGCCTTCGCCGGCCTGCTCGGCGCGGACCCGTCCGAAATCGCCTATATCGAAAACGCCACCCGCGCCTGGGACATGGCGTTCTATTCGCTGCCGCTGCAACCCGGCGACCGGGTTATCACCCATGCATCGGAGTATGTTTCCAACTATCTGGCGTTTCTGCAGCTTGCCAGGCGGCGCGGCATCGAAATCGATCTTGCGCCGTCCGATTCCACCGGCCAGATCGATGTCGCCGCCCTGCCCGGCCTGATCACCCCGCGCACGAAACTTGTCGCCATAACCCATGTGCCGACCCAGGGCGGGCTGGTGAACCCGGCGGAAGAGGTTGGCGCGTTCGCCCGCGAGCACGGGCTGATCTATCTGCTGGATGCCTGCCAGTCAGCCGGGCAGATCGACCTCAACGTTGAAAAAATCGGCTGTCATCTGCTGTCCGGCACCGGCCGGAAGTTTCTGCGCGGACCGCGCGGCACCGGCTTTTTGTATGTGTCGAACGAGATTGTGGAGACGCTGGATCCGCCGTTTATCGATCTGGAAGCCGCATCCTGGACCGGGCCGGACACCTTCGAGCTTGCTGACGGCGCGCGGCGGTTCGAGAACTGGGAAAGCTATGTTGCCGGCCGGGTCGGGCTTGCGGCAGCGGTCGATTATGCGCTCGCCATCGGCCTGCAGGATATCGAAGCCCGGGTCTCCGCACTGGCGGAAACCCTGCGGACAGCGCTGGCGGAAGTCAGCGGCGTTACGGTTCGCGATCTGGGTCGTCGCAAGGCCGGGCTGGTGACGTTCACGAAAGACGGCGAAGACCCCGCCGCCGTCGCGGCGCGGCTGGCCGCATCCGCCATCAATATCTCGACGTCGAGGCAATCGTCAGCCCGGCTGGATTTCGGGGCGCGCGGCATCGCGTCGGTATCGCGGGCCTCGGTTCATTACTACAACACGGAGGATGAAATAGGCCGCTTCTGCCGGATTCTGGCGGAGGCCTAGCTCTCGATCGCCGCCTTTCGGCGCGCCACGCTTTCCGCAGGCCAGGTTGTTTCGCGGTCGTAATATCTTTCGAAGACGGGCAACCCGTCCGAAATATTCAACCAGGGCTGTTTCGATTCGGTATAGATATGGGCATCCGGCGGCATCCGGTCCGGCTCGTCCAGGCTGCCGACCCGGATGAAGGCGACCTTGTCGCCGGCGCTTCGGTAGTGGCTCCACAGCGCGACGTGGCACTGTGGGCAGCGGGCGAATACCTGGCCGGCGCCGCTTTCCGACGGCGTGTTGACCATATCCGGCTTGCCTTTCAGCAGCGTGATCCGGCTGGTTTCAACCATGGCATTGAGGGCGAAAGCCGCCCCCGATTCCCGCTGGCACCAGCGGCAGTGACAGCAGTTCACGAACATCGGCTTTACCGTCACGCGGTAGCGCACGGCGCCGCAGGCGCAGCCGCCGTCATAGGAAGTCTGTGTGGCGTCAGTCATCGTTCTTGTCCCTGTCTGCTTGTTCCGGCGGCACCGCCCGGCGTTCGGTATGTAATGAAATGCTAATAAGTTGCAGTATTCTTTTGCGGTATTAGGGTAATCACCCTATAAGATTACCACAATAATTTCTGAATTCCGCCATTTTGTGGCTGTCCACGCAGGTATCAGATGAGCGAACACGACTGGTTCTATCGGGTATACGAACAGCAGACCGATGCTGATGTTTTCGGTGTCTTCGCGCCGATTGTCCGGCTCTGGCAATCGAAAATCAGCGACGGCAAGCTGCCTGACTGGTCCGAGTTCGGCTTCGATGATTTTCAGGGCTGGTACGGCCTTGTTTCGCTGGGTGAGATCAAGCCCGACTATTCGGAGATGATCTTCCTGCTCTGGGGCACCGGCCTGGTCGAGCTGTGGGACAAGGATTACACCGGCAAGGCGATGAAGGAAGACACGGTTCCCGATCACTGGGAAACCATCGAAAAACCGTATGTCGAAGCAACGGTCAATCTCAAGGGCATCGGGGTTTCCGGCGGCACGCTGGATGTCGTGGGCCGCAATTTCGTCGATGTCACTTATGTCGACCTGCCGGTCACCCGGTCGGGCAAGGAGCCCTACCTGATGTCGGTCTATCAGCGCGACATGGACAGAACGTCGCTGGAAAAGGCCAACCCGCTCTATTCCTACGACGAACCCTACAACCCCCGGATCTGAACGAAACGGGCGACCCCCGTTACCGAACAGACTGCTCAGCGCGACCGGGACGCATGCAGAGGCGGCACCCGGTCAGCCCAGGGCATCGCCTGTTCCAGCGCCGCGCCGAGGCCGATCAGCAGATGGTCGTTTTGCGGGGCCGAGCCAAGCTGCACGCCAATCGGCAGGCCGGTCGAATGCAGCGCCAGCGGCAACGACAGGGCCGGCGCACCGGCGACATTGTACGGGAAGCAGTATTGCGTCGCCTTCGACCAGTGCAGCATGTAGTCGATCGGCGTTTTCGACCCTTCGATGCTGAGGCCGTATTCGCCATGCGGCGGTGACGGCAGGGCACAGGTGGGGCTGAGCATCACATCGTATTGCTGGAAAAACCCGCCGGCGACGCGCCGGGCCTTGTTCAGCCAGTCCATCGCATCGAAAAATTTGTACGGGTCCATGTCGCGGGACATTTCGTAGAATTTCAGGGTCACCGGTTCCAGCGTGTCCGGCCCCGGTTTGCGCCCGGTTGCCGCCCCCAGCGCGTCGAGCTTGCGGGAGAAGCCGAAGAACCAGTGCGACGCCATGGCGTGCACGGCCTCTTCGTGATCGAACGGGAAGCTGACCGGTTCGACCGTATGGCCCATGCCTTCCAGCACCCGCCCGGTCGCCTCGACCGCCGCGACGGTTTCCGGATCGATCGGCGCATCGGCCATCAGCGGGGCGGTCGCGAGGCCGATTTTCAAAGCCGGCAACGGCGCTTTCAGAAAATCCGCATACGGTTTGTCCGGCCGGCGCACGACGAACGGGTCACCCGGAAACGGCACCGCAACGCAATCCATCATCGCCGCCGTATCGCGCATGGTCTTGGTCTGCACGAAATTCATCGACAGGCCGAAGCCCCATTCGTCCAGCACCGGGCCGGACGAGACCATGCCGCGCGACGGCTTCATGCCGACGCCACCGCTCCAGGCTGCGGGAATGCGGATCGACCCGGCGATATCAGACCCGTGCGCAATCGGCACGATGCCCGCCGACACCGACGCCGCGCCGCCGCCCGTCGACCCGCCGGCACAATGGCCGAGCTTCCACGGGGTGGAGGTGTTGCCATACAGCACGTTTTCGGCGGTGCAGGTGATGGAATATTCCGGCGTGTTCGAGCGGCCGAGAATATTGCATCCCGATGCCTTGACCGCCTGGCAGAAATTGGAGGTGACGTCGGCGACATAGCCTTCGCACAGCCGCGAGCCGAATTCGGTCTTGCGGCCCTTTTCGTGGCCGAGGAAATCCTTGATCAGAAACGGCACGCCGCGAAATGGCCCGTCGCCGAGGCTGGCCTCGTCCAGATCGTCGATCCGGTCGGGATAGGTTTCGACAACCGCCTTCACCTCGCCGTCAACGGCCTCCATCGCCGCCCGTGCGGCCAACGCCAGTTCACGCGGCGAAACCTCGCCTTTCTTCACCAGAGCCGCGAGGCCCAGACCGTCCTGTGACGCGTATTCCGCCAGATTCATGTGTGTTGCTCCCGCAATTGATTGCGGGCAGCCTACGACGGTGCGGGCGGTTGGGAAACCGGCGATGTGCCGGAAAAGGAAAGGGTCAGGCCGAACCGGTCAGCAAAAACTCTCTTCGTTTTTGAGTCTGCGGCCTAGGACTTGATGTCCAGCAGGGCGTCCTTGCGTTCGTCTTCGGCGCGGATCAGCGCGGCGGCGGCCTTGAAGCCGATTTCCGCCGCCTTGAAATCAACCAGTTCACTGGCGAGATCGACATTCGGCGCCTCGACGAAACCCTGCGCATTGGCCAGCGTGTTGTTGGGGTCGAAGGCGAGCGACGTGGCGGGCTGGCGCGCCGTCGTGCGGGCCACGGTGCCGCCGGTCGCCAGCGATGATTGCGTCACATCCTGCGGCTGGAACGCCTGTTCCGCCGGGTCGGTCGCCCCGGGACGCCCGACGCTACGGGCGTTGGCGATGTTGTTCGCCGTGGTGTTGACGCGAGCAGACGCCGCGCGCAGTGCCGACACCGCTGTTTGAAGTGTTGAATCAACCATGATGCCCAGCATACGCTCAATTTCGCCGCGAGTCAGTGATTTCCGTCACGGCCTGGCAAGCGTCTGAAACAGGGGGGTGGAAACGACAATGACACAGGATCTTCACGGCCTTGCGGACGCGGCCCAGCCGCTCGCCGAGCCGACGCCGCGCACCCTTCGCAAGGCGCGGCACATTCTGGACAACTACTATATCGGCCCGGCCCGGAACCCCGCCGTACTGGAAATCTGGGCCTATACCGACCGGTTTTCCTATCAGCCGGGCGAAACCGTGCATCTGCATGTCAGCACCACGGCGGATCGCTGGGACATGGAGATCGCCCGCGACGGCGCTTCCTTTGATCCGGTGATGACCGTGCGCGATCTGCCCGGCGTCAGTCACGACACACCGGCGGATTGTTCGATCAATGGATGCAACTGGCCGGTGGCGCACACATTCACCGTGCCGGCGGACTGGATATCCGGCGGATATCTGGTCACCCTGACCGGGCATCGTGGCGACCATCGGGTCGAAGAGCATCACATTATCATCGTGCGACCATCATCCGATCAGAAGCCCGCGCCGATCCTGCTGCTCTGCGCCACCGGCACCTGGCTTTCCTACAATTGCTGGGGCGGATCGAACGCCTATGACGGCATCGCCGGGCCGACGGGCGACCGGTTTTCACCCCGGCTTTCAACGCAACGGCCCTGGACGCGCGGCTTCTGCAAATTGCCGCAGGGCGCGCCGCGCACGCTGCCCGAAGCCCCGCCGAAACCGGGCGACATGGTGCGCTACCCGTATATGGAATGGGCGTACGCGTATGGCTATTCGAAGAAGTACGCTTCAGCCGGCTGGGCCAGTTACGAACGGCATTTCGTGCAATGGGCCGAACGAAATGGTTACGCTTTCGATGTCGCCACCCTGCACGATCTGCACGAAGACCCGTCGCTGCTGGACGGGTACCGCTGCGCCGTCTCTGTCGGTCATGATGAATACTGGAGCGGCGCGATGCGCGACGCCGTTGACGCCTGGGTCGAGGCCGGCGGCAAGGCCGCGCGGTTCGCCGGAAACTTCCTGTGGCAGACCCGCATCGAGGACGGCGGCAAGACCCAGATCTGCCACAAATACGCCGCCATCGACGACGATCCGGTGATGGGCACGAACGATCAGCACCTGTTATCAGGGGCCTGGGAAATACCGGCCATCGACCGGCCCGGCGCGCAGACCTTTGGCGTCAATGCGCTGAAAGGGGTCTATGCCGGTCTGGGCAACTGCGTCGGCCGCGGCAGCGACGGGTTCACGATCTACCGGCCGGGCCACTGGGCCTTCGACGGCGCGCATCTCGGTTACGGCGACGTGCTGGGCCGGGACTCCCGCATCTATGGCTATGAGGTCGACGGGCTGGACCATGTCGTGCGTGACGGGCTGCCGTACGCGACCGGCACGGACGGCGCGCCGGAAGGGCTGGAAATTCTCGCCATGGGCATGGGCACGAATGCCGAGGCCGATCACGGCATCTGGGGCGAAACGCTGTATATCGGTGACGGCGGCGCGATCTGGAAGGCGCAGGCGCTTTACGGCAAGACCGATGCGGAAACCGTGGACAGCGTCACACGCGGCAACGGCATGATCGTGCATTTCCACAAAGGGAAAGGCGAGGTCTTCACGGCCGCAACCTGTGAATGGGTGATGGGGCTGACGCGTGGCGACGCCCAGGTCGAACGCATCACCCGCAACGTGCTCGACCGGTTTTCGGCCGAGGCGTAGCTGACTCGATGATCTCGTAAGATTTCAGGCGGCGCGGCGGCGGATTTTCAGCAGACCCAGCCCGGCCATGGCAGCCGCAAACAACGGCAGGGCTGCCGGCAGCGGCACTTCGGAAACCGTGAAGTCGATATCCAGCGTCGCCGCTGAACTCTGGTTCGTGTTCTCCAGGCTTTCGAACTGAATCGACGCGAAACTGTCGGTTTCGATCCGCAGGGTCAGCAGATTGCCGACCAGCAGAGACTGTATCGGCGCAACACTGGAGAAAACAAAGCTTCTGACATCGCCCAGAGAGCCGCCAAACGCCGTGGTCGTATCGGCGACCTGGGTGCCGCTCGCGCTGAAATCCGCCGCCGTGATGACGCCGTCGCCGGAAAACGCGAAGATATCTATTGCAGCCGGGTTGCTGCCTGTATTCGACACGAAACGGGACAGCGTGAAATTCAGCGTGACGCTGTTGATGGTCGCCG
>CAYGSU010000087.1:12263-13766 GCA_964352715.1 uncultured Flavobacteriaceae bacterium
AACATCAGCATGCTGCCGGCCGGCCCGGTCGGCGCGACGCAACCGCCCTGTTCGGCCAGTTCCGTCACGGTTGCCCGATCCAGGGTCCAGAGCGGGTAGGACGTGGTTTCCAGATCGTGCCCGGCGGCGACAACGCCGTGCTTGTGACTGCCGGGAAGGAACAGCAGCGGGCCGTTCGCGGCGGTGACGTCATCGAGGAAGACCGCGATGTTCATGGCGCGCGGTTCCGGCATGTCGTCATCGCGTTTCCAGGTGCCGTAATCCTGATGCCACTGCCAGACATCGCCGTCGAACGCGGCCTTCGCATTCACCTTGTACTGATGCATGTAGACCGGCCCGTCGAGCACCTGCATCACCGGGTCGATCAGGCGCGGGTGACGGCCGAGCCGCCGGAAGCCCTCGTTATAGGTATGCGCGGCGAAGGCGGTGCGGGCAACGCCGGAAGATTCCCGCCAGACTTCTTCCCTCTCCATCGCGTAGACGGCATCGGCCTCGCTTTTAAGCAGGGCGGCTTCCTGCGGCGAAAACCGGTTCGGAAAGAAAAGGTATCCGTCGCGGTCGAATTGTTCGGTTTCCTGTTGTGTCAAATTCATGAGGCGTTGTCCGGTAATATATAAGATGGTCCCAGACTAGGGCCGAACCGTCCTTCGGTAAAGCCGCGCCGCCGCAGCCATTTCCCGTCGCCAATCATGCCGACAGGCAAGGAATCTCAGAAAAACACCCGAAAAGCAGTCGATTGCGAACGCCTGTTAACAAAAGCATATGCCCATCTATGGCGGACAGGCCGCACAAAGCCTATACAGGCATCAGAATTCAAATGGAGACTACAATGTTCGGATTAGGAAAAACCCTTGCTGCAGCGGGTATTGCGCTGCTGGCCATCGTCCCGGCCCAGGCCGCGACAACGTCGTTCGATTTTACGGGCGCCAACACGACGGGCAGCAGCACGACCTACGGTCCGCTGACCCGAACGTTTACGGCGACCTCCGGCAGCGCGCTGCCGGCATCGACCATCACCGCCTTCGGCTTCTGGGAAAGAACCAGCCCGGTCGAACAGGAAGTCAGCGGCGTCACGCAGAACACAAACTCAACAACCGGTGGCATCGGCATCAACTCCGCCCGCGACGACGGAAACTGGAACACGGGCAACAACGTCGAAGACAGCGGCAGTCGCGATTATCTGGTGCTGGAATTACCATCATCGGACTGGCAGCCGGTCAGTGTTGACTTCGGTTTTCTGAACGGCGAATACAGCATCTTCGGCTTTAACGGCACGTTGACGGCAGGCGATTCCGCCGGCTTCTTCTCGGCGCTCGGCTCGTTCGACACGCTGGTCGCCAGCAGCGGCGACAATCCCGCCGCGACCGACCTGCTTGGCGCGTCCTCCTACGGGTACATCATCCTGACAGCGTCCAACACCTCCGGTTCTGCCGGTGGCGATACCGACACGGACTTCTTCCGCGTCAAAGGTTTCACCGGTCAGCTTTCAGCCGTGCCGCTGCC
>CAYGSU010000088.1:0-13641 GCA_964352715.1 uncultured Flavobacteriaceae bacterium
CCCAGCCCGTGCATCTTGATGAAGGGGACCAATCGCCCGCTCCGCTTCCAGCCTTAACTATGCGGTTTATATGGCTTTATCCCTGCGAAACACAAACCCTAAGTGTACCGTCCGGGCCCGTTCAACAGGTCGTGACGGGCCTGATTTATGACCTTCAAGCACAGGTCAAGTGTTGCATCGCCCCCTGTAAGAACCGACGCTATCGCCTATCTTAACTCATTGCATGAAACCCGACAGGCCCATCACCGCGAGGAACAGCACCATGAACGAACCGTCAGACTACACACCGCCGAAAGTCTGGACCTGGACGGAAGAAAACGGCGGCGAGTTTTCTAAAACCAACCGGCCGATCGCCGGGCCGACCCATGACAAGGACGTGCCTGTCGGCAAGAACCCGCTGCAGCTTCATTCATTGGCGACACCGAACGGCGTCAAGGTGACGATCATGCTGGAGGAGCTTCTGGACCTCGGCCACAAGGGTGCGGAATACGACGCCTATACGATCAAGATCGGCGACGGTGAGCAGTTCGGCAGCGGCTTTGTCGAGATCAACCCGAATTCGAAAATCCCCGCTATGGTGGACCGCAGCGGCGATAAACCGGTGCGGGTCTTCGAATCCGCCTCGATCCTTCTGTATCTGGCGGAAAAGTTCGGTGAATTCCTGCCGAAAGACCACGCCGCCCGCACCGAATGCCTCAACTGGGTGTTCTGGCAGATGGGCAGCGCACCGTATCTCGGCGGCGGCTTCGGCCATTTCTACCACTATGCCCCGTTCAAGATTAAATACGCCATCGACCGCTTCGCGATGGAAGCCAAGCGGCAGCTCGACGTGCTGGACCGGCACCTGGCCGACCACCGCTACATGGCCGGCGACGACTACACCATCGCCGATATCGCGATCTGGCCGTGGTACGGCGTGCTGGCCCTGGGCAAGCAGTACGAGGCCGGCGATTTCCTCGACGTCACATCCTACAAGAACGTGCAGCGCTGGACGAAAGAAATCGGTGTCCGCCCGGCGGTCGAGCGCGGCCGCATGATCAACCGCACCTGGGGTGAGGACAAAGAACAGATGCCCGAACGCCATGGCCCGGACGACTACAAGGGCAAGGCCGGGGTGAAAATCTAGGGTTCGGACGCTACCCCTAATTCTGATCAAAGCACCAGCAGATCGCACGGGCCGGCGCCCGCCAGCAATCGCAGGCCGGTTTCTTCCAGAAGCCAGGTGCCGCCCTGAATGACGCCGAGATTCTCGTCAGGCAGTTCAAGACAGGAATGCAGCACGAAGGCCATGCCAGGCACCAGAACATCGTCGAAGCCCCGCGCGATCTGCAGGGTTTCGAGCCAGATTGGCGGATAGGCGATGCCGATACCATAACCGAACCGCATCATCGCCGCATGTTCCAGTCCGTGCGCCCGCAGTGGAACCAGCGAAGCTTCCTCAACTTCGCCGACCGGCACGCCGGGTTTTACCGCCTTGATACCGGCGGCCAGCGACGCAATACCGATATCGTAAAGCTCGCGGGCCCTGGCTGTCGGCTCACCGCAAGCAATGGTCTGGATGGCTGTCGCATGGTAACGGGCGGCGACCCCGGCGAATTCGGCATGAATCAGATCACCCTGTTCAATCAGCTTGCCGCGCGGCGTTGCATGGCCGCCGGCCGACCGCGACCCTGAACTGAGCTCTGTCGGGATCGCCCAGAAATCTCCGCCGTCTTTCCGCATGGCATATTCAATTTCTGCGGCCAGCGAAATTTCGCTCATGCCAATCCGGGCATGGCTGCACATGGCGTCCAGCCCTGCATTCGCAATGACGCCCGCCTTTTCCATGTAAGTGATTTCAGCCGCCGACTTGATCCGGCGAAACTTGCCCAGAAGGGATGTCGCATCGACCAGTTCGATATCCGGCATGGCGTTGCGCAGGGCATCCCCCACCGACAGGGGCAGGGCATAAGACGCGCATTCAATGGCCACCCGCCCTGACGTCACGCCTTTATCTTCAAGGATGCGTTTCACATGATCCGCATAGCTTTCCGAAACGAGATTGTAGGTTCGAACATCCCGAATATCGGTGGTTTCTGTCGCCAGAGGCACGTCGACATCCCGCACCAGCAGCGTCAGCGCATCCTCGTCCGGTGTGAAGATCAGCGCCTGTGGGCTGTTTACCGACACCCACGTATCGTAACCGCAAAAATAAAATATGTTTTCAGGCGCAGACAGGAGGCACGCATCAAGACCGGCATCAGACAGCGCCTGCCGCGCTTTCGCCAACCGGCCATCCAGTTCCTTTTGGTCGAATGCCGCATAGGTCGTCATCGATACTCACCTTTGTAAATTTTTCGCCGAAACGAATTGAATACTAATTCCAACATCAGAATACAGTCACGCGATCATCCTGCGCCAACCTCTTCCGTTAAATCAGGGCGCGGGTGCCAATACGGATGGATTGCTAATTTATTGTCGATAACGCCATGTGCGATATCCGCGTGGCGCTGCTGGTAGCCGATGTTGCCCTGCCCATCATCAAGAAATTCTTCGCCCGCACCGAATGCCTCAACTGGGTGTTCTGGCAGATGGGCAGCGCACCGTATCTCGGCGGCGGCTTCGGCCATTTCTACCACTATGCCCCGTTCAAGATTAAATACGCCATCGACCGCTTCGCGATGGAAGCCAAGCGGCAGCTCGACGTGCTGGACCGGCACCTGGCCGACCACCGCTACATGGCCGGCGACGACTACACCATCGCCGATATCGCGATCTGGCCGTGGTACGGCGTGCTGGCCCTGGGCAAGCAGTACGAGGCCGGCGATTTCCTCGACGTCACATCCTACAAGAACGTGCAGCGCTGGACGAAAGAAATCGGTGTCCGCCCGGCGGTCGAGCGCGGCCGCATGATCAACCGCACCTGGGGTGAGGACAAAGAACAGATGCCCGAACGCCATGGCCCGGACGACTACAAGGGCAAGGCCGGGGTGAAGATTTGACCGGCAGGAACGTGTTCACGCCTTAGCCGTCAGTGCCTCGAAGACCAGCGTGTTGAAGTGATGCACCGCGTGTTCGCTTTCGTTGCTGCGTTCGGGGTCGATCATGAACCGGCCCTGATCGTAGCCGAATGACTTCACCCCCTGCTGAACGGCGATATTGAGTTCAATATCCTCAGGTCCCAACCCGTCATTCATCCAGGCCCGACAGGCCTTTGTCATCTCGGATTCCGGCCTTTCCGGCTTGTAATAACCGAACCGCACGAGCGTCTTTTCCGCGTCCAGCGGCACGATCTGGAAAGTCGAGACCAGATCCACATACGGCACAAGGTAAATGCAGGTGTTAGGGAAAAGCCACCAGTTCATATAAATGTCCGTCTGGTGCGGATCGTCGCCGATTGTCACGCCGAACATTTCCGTCAGTCCGGGCTTCACCGGACCGCCCAGAGTCCACCAGTTGCCGCGCGTGACCGGTATATCGTTCTTGAAATCCAGAAACGCTGCCAGCTCGCGATGGCGCGGGCCGGACAGCAGAACGTGGTAGGATTCAATTGCATTGTCGATGATGATCTTCCAGTTCACCGGCGCAATAATGTCTTCTTCCGACTCCAAAACCAGATCGTTCAGGTCGGGACTGAGGCTGTGCAGAAAATCCGATGCCCCGGGAAACAGCTCTTCCATCGATCTGGCGTCCGGGTCGAGGTTCACATAGATAAAACCGGCGAATTCCTGAACCTGCACAGTTTGCAGGGAAATCGCTGTCCTGTCGAAATTATCCAGTCGTTCGGTTCTCGGTGCGCCGCGCAGGCCGCCGTCCAGACCATAGGTCCAGGCATGATAGGGGCAGACGAAGGCCCGGACGTTATCGCCGTGGCGTTCCTTCACCAGGCGTGTGCCGCGGTGCTGGCAGACATTATGGAAGGCACGAAGAACCTGATCCTTGCCGCGCACCACAATCACACTTTGTTCGAAAATGTTGCAGGTCACGAACTGTCCTGGCTTCGCCACTTCACTACGATGCCCGACAAAGTTCCAACCCTTGAAGAAGATCGCCCGCTTTTCGTCTTCCAGAACGGCGGGATCATAATAAAAGCGAGACGGCAGGGTAAAGGCTTCTTCTAGGTCCCTGTTTGGCCAGACATAAGCGGGCTTGTTCATCGCAAATCTCCCTTGCCCCACATTGCAGTCCGAAAACATTATTTATTTTTAATTGAACATTCAATTAAAAATATGAAATACTCGATAAACTGCAGGAGAAGACGATGCCAAAAGTCGGCATGGAACCAATCAGAAAACGGCAGGTTATCGACTCGACCATGCTGTGTCTGCATGAAGAAGGAATTTCCCGCACAAGCCTGCAGCGGATCGCATCACGCGCCGGCATCACGTCTGGCCTGATCCTGCATTATTTCGATGGTAAGGAAGGACTGTTTGATGCCGTCTATCAGGATTTGTACGCCCGGCTTGATGAAGAGACGGAGCGGCGGTTGCGTAATGCGAACACCCCATCCGACCGATTGGTCGCCCTGCTGGAGGCGCAGGTTTGCAAAGAAATGGTAGAACCGCAGATCGTATCGACGTGGTTCATGCTCGGCGCAAAGGCCCCGGAGACACCAACCCTCGCCCGGATGGAACAAACCAACACAAAACAGCTTGCAACCAACATCACCGATATCCTGAAGGAGATTGGTCAATCGCAAGCCGAGGCAAAAGAAATCTCTGACGAACTCATCGCGCTGATTTACGGCCTCTGGACCAACCTCGCCCACAAGACAATCTCAACGCCTGAACAGGCCCGCGCCATCCTGTTCCGTTATATCAGGGCACGAGTGCCAAAACTTGCGAAGTAAAAACTTCAGTCGAATATCGATCCTGCATCGCGGGCACCATGAAGGATACGGACGATCTCAATGTCTTCTCCTGACACACGATGTTAAATCATATACGAACCGACGAGGAAGGCCCTTAAACCGGATGCGAGGTAATCCCGGGGCGATCCAATCTTCGGATTTTCGGCAGTTAGACCAAGTCGCTCATCTATCGCATCGAGAATGTGTAAAGCCGCTGCGGGATTGTTTTTGGCAATCAAGTGAGACGAGATCGATCTTGGCGATAGAAGAAAGGATGACGCGCGCCATGCCGATCAACCAAAATCAGGCGTATTTTGCGCGCAGATCTGCAATCACCATAGGAGCATCTTCACCTTCGCCACGATCAAGCGATGCGATACCGAGCTGAATATCTGCCCGCAGATCGGAAAGACGTTGGTCTCGAAGCTCCAGCAAACGCAAACCTTCAGCCAGAACTTCTTCGGAAGACCGGTATTCGCCAGACGAGACCTTTTCGTCTATGCGCTTTTGCAACTGAGATGGTATCGAGGTCGGCATCGCGGCTCCTACTTGTCGTAAAGTATATAACGAAGCACCCAACGCTCCAAGCCGATCCTGCTCATGCAGGATCAATCGGTGTCCTCTTGACTTCCCGGCCCGTTCGGCATACTCCCCGCAGCATATTCCGGTCATCTCTGTAAGACCCGGCCTAATCCCGAAACTTTCGGGGGCCCCGCCAAACCGCGAGTGTCGCGCTTTGGCGCGTTTTGCGTTGCGACCGGATTATGGAATTTGAACGGCTGGACAACGACGGAAACAAGGGCGAAACGAACGGATGTTCGACAGTCTGCAGGATAAGCTCGGCGGCATTCTCGACGGCCTGAAACGGCGCGGCGCGCTGAAGGAGTCGGATGTCGACAACGCCATGCGCGATATCCGCGTGGCGCTGCTGGAAGCCGATGTCGCCCTGCCCATCGTCAAGGATTTCGTCGCCCAGGTGCGTGAAAAGGCGGTCGGCGCGGATGTCATCAAATCCGTCAGCCCCGGCCAGATGGTCGTCAAGATCGTGCATGACGCGCTGGTCGAAATGCTGGGCGGTGAGCCTGCATCCGACGAAGACGGCCCGGCCGAACCCCGCGAACCGTTGAACCTGATCGGCGAACCGCCGCTGGTGTTCCTGATGGTCGGCCTGCAGGGCTCGGGTAAAACCACCTCCACCGGCAAGATCGCCAAGCGCCTGCAGGAAAAGAACCGCAAGAAGGTTCTGATGGCCTCGCTCGACGTCTACCGCCCGGCGGCGCAGGACCAGTTGCGGGTCCTCGGCGAACAGGCCGATGTCAAAACCCTGCCGATCGTGAAGGGTCAGCAGCCGGTCGATATCGCGAAACGCGCATTGCAGGCCGGCAGGTTCGGCGGCTATGACGTCATCATGCTGGATACCGCCGGCCGGTTGCATGTCGATCAAGCGCTGATGGACGAGGTCGCGGCGGTTAAGGCCGTTTCCAACCCGGCCGAAGTTCTGCTGGTTGCCGATGCGATGACCGGTCAGGACGCGGTGACGGTGGCCGACAGTTTCCACCAGCGTGTCGGTCTGACCGGCATCATGCTGACCCGCGTCGATGGTGATGCCCGCGGCGGCGCGGCGCTTTCGATGCGCGCGGTCACCGGCTGCCCGATCAAGCTGCTGGGCGTCGGCGAAAAGCTGGACGAGCTTGAAGATTTTCATGCCGACCGCATCGCCGGGCGCATTCTGGGCATGGGCGACATTGTCAGCCTGGTCGAAAAAGCCCGCGCCAATGTCGAGGAAGAAGAAGCCGAAGCCCTCGCAAAGAAGATGCAGAAGGGTCAGTTCGACCTGGAAGACATGCGCAAGCAACTGGTTCAGATGCGCAACATGGGCGGCATGGACGGCCTGATGGGCATGCTGCCGGGCATGGGCAAGCTGAAGGATCAGGTCAAGAAGGCCAATATCGACGAAAAGATGCTGAAGCGGCAGGAAGCGATCATTCAGTCGATGACGCCGAAGGAAAAGGCCAACCCGAAGGTCATCCACGCCAACCGCAAGAAGCGCATCGCAAACGGTTCCGGCACCACGGTGCAGGATGTCAACAAGGTGCTGAAACAGTATCAGCAGATGTCGAAAATGATGAAGCAGGTCTCCAAGATGGGCAAAAAGGGCATGATGCGCTCGCTTGGCGGCCTGATAGGCGGTCCGATGGGCGGCATGCCCCCCGGTTTCGGCCAGCGATAATTACGAACAACCGAACTCTACGAAACAACAGTACGACACGCTTGAAGATTAAAGGAGAACAGAACGTGAGCTTGAAAATTCGGATGTCCCGGGGCGGATCCAAAAAGCGTCCCTTTTACCGGATCGTGGTGGCGGATAGCCGCATGGCGCGTGACGGCCGCTTCATTGAAAAGATCGGTCACCACAACCCGATGATGGCCAAGGAAAGCGCCGAACGGGTAGTGATTGACCTGGAACGCGCCAAGCACTGGATTTCCCAGGGCGCCAAACCGTCGGATCGCGTCGCCCGCTTTCTCGACAATGCCGGCGTAATGACCCGCGAAGTGCCGCAGAACCAGACCAAGAAAGCCGCGCCGAAGGCGAAGGCCCAGGAACGTCTGAAGGAAAAGGCGGACCGTGCGGAAGCAGCTGCGGCGGCGGAAGCCGAAGCCGTTGCGGCCATCGAAGCGGAAGCCGCTGCGGACGCGGAAGCAGCCGCCGAAGCGGAAGCCCCGGCTGACGAAGCCCCTGCGGAAGAAGCACCGGCTGAAGAAGCAGCGACCGAAGAGGAAAAATCCGAAGGCTGAGGGTTCAACCCCTAGCTTTCGGAGGCACCCGGCATGATGAACGCGACAGTCATGAAACAATCGCAACACGGCAACGATCGTTTGCTGGTCGGTGTTATCACCGGCCCGCATGGCGTGCGTGGCGCCGTGCGTGTGAAAAGCTTCACGGCTGAACCGGATGGCATCGCCGATTACGGGCGTCTGACCGACAAGACGGGCACCACGGCTTTCGACCTACACGTCATGGGCATGACCAAGGGTCTGGTGATCGCCTCCATCGATGGCATCGAAGACCGAAACATGTCGGAAACCCTGAAAGGCATGGAACTTTATGTCGAACGGGCGGCGCTGCCGGAAATCGACGCATCGGACGAATACTATTTCGCCGATCTGGTCGGTCTGGACGCGGTGACGGTTGACGGCGATGTCTGCGGTTCCGTGCTGGCGGTCCACGATTTCGGCGCGGGCGCGGTTCTGGAAATGCGGTTGGCCGATGGCGATACCGTGTTCCTGCCCTTCACCGATGCGGCGGTACCGGCGGTCGATCTCGACAACGGCACCATCACCGTCGACCTGTCGGTTCTCGATGACGTTGACGAAGGGGATGCGTCATGACCGGCTGGCAGGCAACCGTGCTGACCCTGTTTCCGGAAATGTTTCCGGGGCCTCTGGGTCAATCGCTGTCCGGCAAGGCGCTGGAAGCCGGTCTGTGGTCGCTCGACGCCATCAACATCCGTGACTTCGCCGCCGACAAGCACCGCACGGTCGACGATACGCCGTTCGGCGGCGGTGCGGGCATGGTGATGCGGCCCGATGTCATCGATGCCGCTCTGGATGCCGTGGCCGACAGGCCCGGCCCGGTCGTCTACCTTTCTCCGCGCGGATCGAAACTCGATCAGCAAATGGCGAAGGATCTGGCGGCGGGACCCGGCGTTACCCTGCTCTGCGGACGGTATGAAGGCATTGACCAGCGGGTGCTCGACAAGCGGCAGCCCCGTGAAATCAGCCTTGGCGATTTCATCCTTTCCGGCGGTGAAGTCGCGGCTATGACCTTGCTTGATGCCTGTATCCGGTTGCTGCCGGGCGTTGTCGGCGCGGATGCCTCTCTCGACGAAGAAAGCTTCGAAGACGGTCTTCTGGAATATCCACACTATACACGGCCGGCGGAATGGGACGGGCGATCCGTACCCGAAGTTCTGTTATCCGGCCATCATGAAAAAATCGACGCCTGGCGTCGGGGACAGTCGGAGGACGTGACGAAGTCGCGCCGTCCGGACCTCTGGTCCCGATACGCTGAAGGCAGAGAAACGATTGCCTAAGAAAGGAACGGACTGATGAACATTATCCAACAGATTGAGGCCGAACAGGTCGCCAAGCTCAGCGACGGCAAACCGATGCCGGATTTTGCGCCCGGCGATACCGTGCGGGTCAACGTGAAGGTTGTCGAAGGCAACCGCGAGCGTATCCAGGCCTATGAAGGCGTGGTGATCGCCCGCAAGAATGCCGGGCTTAACAGCTCCTTCACCGTCCGCAAGATTTCCTACGGCGAAGGCGTGGAACGTATCTTCCCGCTGTACAGCCCACGGATCGAAAGCGTTGAACTGGTACGTCGCGGCAAGGTTCGCCGCGCGAAACTGTACTACCTGCGGGGCCGCACCGGTAAGGCCGCCCGTATTGCCGAACGCACACGCGGCGTTATTCGCCCGCTGAAGGGTGAAGCCAAGGTTGCGGCCGCAGCTGCAGCGAGGGAAGCCGAAGCGGCGTCAGCGGCAGCGATGAGCGAAGAGGCTCTGGCCGAACAGGTAGCGCCACCGGTAGCCGAAGACGGGGCGGAAGAAACCTCGAAGGAATAAGGGTTCCAAAATCCGGACAGGGTATCAGAAAACGGTTCCCTGTTCGGGTTCGATCCCTTAAATACTCGGCGATTGATAGAAGAGGTGCGGCATGGCGCAGCCAAGAACGTTATTCGACAAGATCTGGGACAGCCATCTGGTTGATGTGCAGGACGACGGCACCTGCCTGCTGTATATCGACCGGCATCTGGTGCACGAAGTCACCAGCCCCCAGGCCTTTGAAGGATTGCGCAACACCGGGCGGTCAGTCCGTCGCCCGGAACTGACGCTGGCTGTCGCCGACCACAACGTTCCGACCAGCGACCGGTCGGCCGGCATCGTGGATGAAGAAGCCCGAATCCAGGTTGAAACCCTGACGAAAAACTGCGCCGAATTCGGTGTCACGCTGTACGAGATGGACGATATCCGGCAGGGCATCGTGCATATCATCGGGCCGGAACAGGGCTTCACCCTGCCCGGCGCGACCATCGTTTGCGGCGACAGCCATACCGCGACGCATGGCGCATTCGGCGCGCTGGCCTTCGGCATCGGCACGTCCGAGGTCGAACACGTTCTGGCAACGCAAACCCTGCTTCAGGGACCGCTGAAGAACATGCGGGTGAATGTCGAGGGCGATCTGCCGCTCGGCCTGACCGCGAAAGACCTGATCCTGGCGCTGATCGGCAAGATCGGCACCGCCGGCGGTACCGGACATGTCATCGAATATGCCGGGCCTGCCATTCAGGCGCTGTCGATGGAAGGCCGGATGACGGTCTGCAACATGTCGATTGAAGGCGGCGCACGCGCCGGCCTGATTGCGCCCGACCAGAAGACCTTCGACTATCTTGAAGGCCGCCCGATGTCGCCGAAAGCGGGCGAATGGGAAATGGCCGTCGAATACTGGAAGACGCTGCCGTCAGACAAGGGCGCGACCTACGACAAGGAAGTCAGCCTGTCGGTTGCCGATATTCCGCCGCAGATCACCTGGGGCACCAGCCCGGAAGACGTCGTGGCGATTACCGGCATCATTCCGTCGCCGGATGACGCACCGGACGCCAACAAGGCAATGGCGATCAGACGGTCGCTGGACTATATGGGCCTGACTTCCGGCACCAAAGTCACCGACATCAAGATCGACAAGGCCTTCATCGGGTCCTGCACAAACGGGCGGATCGAAGACCTGCGCGCCGTCGCCGCCATCGCCAAGGGCCGCAAGGTCGCCGACAGCGTGCATGCGATGATCGTGCCTGGCTCTGGACTCGTCAAGGAACAGGCCGAAAGCGAAGGCCTGGACAAGATTTTCATCGCGGCCGGTTTCGATTGGCGTGAGCCGGGCTGTTCGATGTGCCTCGCCATGAATGCCGACAAGCTGCAGCCGGGCGAACGCTGTGCGTCGACGTCCAACCGCAATTTCGAAGGCCGGCAGGGCAGAGGGGGTCGCACCCATCTGGTCAGCCCCGCCATGGCCGCTGCGGCGGCCATCAAGGGCAGCCTTGCCGATGTAAGGGATTTGCTGTGATGAGTGCTGTCGCCCTTGAAGAAATGGATAGCTTCGTCAGCCGGATACTGCAACGCGATCTCGACACCGAGGCCTGGTATGTCGATGTACCGGAAATCGATTTTGTCGATGAAGTCGACGCCGAAATGATGGATGACTGCCTCATCATCTGGAGCAGCCGCCAGACGCGGCGCTAGACCCAGCAGGAAGGAACCGAACCGATGCAAGCCTTCAAGACGTTGACCGGAATCGCCGCACCGCTGGATCTGATCAATATCGATACCGATATGCTGATCCCGAAGCAGTTCCTTAAGACCATTGCGCGCACAGGCCTCGGCAAGAACCTGTTTTTCGAAATGCGCTATGACGATGACGGCAACAAACGGCCGGAATTCATCCTCAACAAGGAACCCTACACCAAGGCCTCGATCCTGATTGCCGGCGACAATTTCGGCTGCGGATCAAGCCGCGAGCATGCGCCCTGGGCGCTGCTGGATTTCGGCATTCGCTGCGTTATCGCGCCGAGCTTTGCCGACATCTTCTACAACAACTGTTTCAAGAACGGCATTCTGCCGATCCAGCTTCCTCGCGAAGTGATCGACCGGTTGATGGACAAGGCCGAGCGTGGCGGCAATGCCCTGTTCGAAATCGATCTGGAAAACCAGACGGTCAGCGACCCGGACGGCGAAACCATTTCCTTCGAGCTCGACGGCTTCCGCAAGCACTGCATGATGAACGGTCTGGACGATATCGGCCTGACCATGCAGAAGGGCGGCAAGATCGAAGATTTCGAGACCAGACGATCGGCCAACCAGCCCTGGTATCATCGGAAGGCCGGTTGAGCGAGGTCGCGCTACCGCCGTTGCAGGGCCGGAACAACACCGGCCTTTCCGCCTACATCCTGCTGTTGCTGATGGGCCTCGCCTGGGGCCTGATGATTTCCGTTCAGAAAGTCGCAACCAGTGCAGGCGCGCACCCGATCGGGCTGGGCTTCTGGATGGTGGTGACCAGCACCGCCATTCTTGCCGTTCCCGTGCTGCTCAGAACACCGCCGCGCGGATTCAGATGGGATGTTTTTCTGTTCTGCCTTGTCTGCGGCGTCATCGGCATCGGTTTCCCGTCGGTCGCGCTGGCCTGGGCCGCTTCGGAACTGCCGGCCGGCATTGTCGCCATCACCTTCGCCAGCATGCCGATCTTTACCTATGCGATGTCGGTGATCTTCCGGGTCGAAACGGCCGAACGCCAGCGCCTGATCGGCGTCTGCATCGGCATGGCGGGAATGCTGCTGATCCTGCTGCCAAAGCAATCGCTGCCGACGCCGGATATGGCGCCCTGGGCGCTGCTGTCGATCCTCGCCTGTTTCAGCATGGCGACCGAAAACTTTCTTGCCGGCGGGTTTCGCCCGCCCGACGTTACCTCGATGCAGCTTACCTGCGGCCGCAATGGCGTCGCCGTGCTGTTGCTGGCCCCGATCGTCTATTTCACCGATACGGCCATCCCGGTTTTCGAACCCTGGGGACCGATGCAATATGCCGCGACCGCGACCGGCCTGCTGACCGCCTGCGCCTTTACCACTCTTTTGTATGTCATCAAGACATCCGGGCCGATTTTCGGCAGCCAGGTTTCCTACCTGATCACGCTGTTCGGCATGGGCTGGGGCATGGTGTTGTTCGATGAACGTCATTCGGGCTATGTCTGGGCGGCACTGCTTCTGACCATCGTCGGTCTGGCCCTGGTGCAGCCGCGTAAGCCGATCAACATCCTCGAGAAGATTCAGAGCAAGTTATGACAAGCATCGACCCGGCGCAGCCGATCCAGACCCTGCGGGAAAAGGTGCTTCCGTACGTGCTGCTGTTTTTCATGGGCGCGGCCTGGGGGCTTGTCGTCTCGCTGCACAAGATTTCCACCGGCGCGGGCGCGCATCCGGTCGGACTGGCACTTTGGCAGGTCTTCACCGGCGGCACGGTTCTGCTGATCATCACCTCGTTCATCGCCCGGCCCCGCCGGATCCGGCTGGACGTTGTAAAGTTCAGCTTCATCTGCGGTCTTATCGGAACCGCCATGCCGTCGATCTGCCTCGCCTGGGCGGCCAGCAAGCTGCCGGCCGGGGTGGTTTCCATCGGACTGACCCTGATGCCGGCCAGCGTCTATGGCCTCGCCGTCTTGATGAAGGTTGAGGCGGCAGAGCCGCGTCGCCTTGCCGGCCTCGTCCTGGGGCTGGTTGGAATCGCCCTGATCGTATTGCCGAAAGCCGCCCTGCCGGATGCCTCGGCCGCGCCGTTTGTCGGCCTTATCGTGTTCGCCGCCGTCTGCTTCTCGATTGAAAGCGTCTATGCCGGCGGGTACAGGCCGGCCAATGCCTCGTCAATGCAGCTTACCTGTGGCCGACAATTCGCCGCCGTCGCAATTCTGACGCCGGTCGCGTTGCTGACCCATACCGCGATCCCGGTATTTGTTGAATGGGGCCCGATGCAATACGCCGCCACCGGGGCAGGCCTGATCACCGCCGCCGCGTTTTCGACATGGCTGTATGTCATCAACACATCCGGGCCGATCTTCGCCAGTCAAACGTCCTATCTGGTGACCGCCTTCGGCCTTGTCTGGGGCATCGTATTGTTCGACGAACACCATTCGATCTATGTCTGGGCATCGATGGCGGTGCTGATGGTCGCCCTCACCCTGGTCCGCCCGCGCGCGCCGAAAAGCCG
>CAYGSU010000089.1:0-13154 GCA_964352715.1 uncultured Flavobacteriaceae bacterium
ACGGAATCAGGATCGTTGACCCGGTGGTTTTCCGCGCTTCCAGGTCACGATGCGCCTGGGCGGCGTCTTTCATGGCATAGCGCTGGTTGATTTCGATCTTCACCCCGGCCTGCACGGCGGCGAACAGGGCGTTTGTGCTGTCGACCAGATCCGCGCGGCTTTCGACATAGGTCATCACTGTCGGCCTTGTGAAATACAGCGACCCTTTCTGCGATAGCAGTTTCGGTTCCACCGCCGGCACCGGGCCGGATGCGGCGCCGAAGCTGACCATCAGGCCGCGCGGCGCGAGACTGTCGATGGACGCATCGAACGTATCCTTGCCGACGCCGTCATACACCACCGGCACGCCGGCCCCGCCGGTTAACTCGCGCACCCGTTCGGCGATGTTTTCCTCGTTGTACAGGATCGTGTGGTCGTAACCGTGCGCGCGGGCGAGGGCGGCTTTTTCCGGCGACCCGACCGTGCCGATGGCGACCGCGCCGATATGTTTCAGCCATTGCCCGACAATCAGGCCGACCCCGCCGGCCGCGGCATGGAACAGCACCGGCATGCCGGCTTTCACTTCGAATGTGCGGCGGATCAGGTATTCGGCGGTCATGCCTTTCAGCATCATCGCCGCGGCGGTTTCATCGCTGATCGCATCCGGCAGTTTCACCAGCCGGTGGGCCGGCATCAGCCGTTCCGACGCATAGGCCCCGATCGGGCCGGCGCCATAGGCGACGCGGTCGCCGGGCGCCAGGCCGTCGACATCCTCGCCAATCGCCTCGACCACGCCGGCGGCCTCGATGCCGATGCCGCTGGGCAGGGCGAGCGGGTACTGGCCGGTGCGGTGATAGACATCAATATAGTTCAGGCCGACAACTGTCTGCCGCAGCCGAACCTCGCCGGGGCCGGGATCGCCGATTTCCATCGTTTCGAGCGCGAGAACTTCGGGGCCGCCGGGGGAGGCGAAGCGGATAACGTCAGCCATGCGTGAATTTCCTTCTGGTCGGGGTGAGCCGGCAGTTTGAGTGATGCGGACAGGCTTGTCCATTGCGCCGATGGCGGCCCGGCTAGTAGGGTGATGGCAGGGTTTGGCGATGGAAGGACCGGGCAATGAAAATTTCTATTGATATCGATTGCACACCGGAAGAAGCGCGTAAATTTCTCGGGCTGCCCGATGTTGAGCCGATGCAGCAGGCGCTGATGCAGCAGGTGCAGGAACGGCTGGAATCCAACATGAAGGCGATGGATGTGGATTCGCTGGTCAATACGTGGTTGCCGGCGGGCATGCAGGGGCTGGAACAGATGCAGAAGATGTTCTGGGCGCAGATGGGTGTCGGCGGCGATGCCGGAGCGGGTAATGAAAATTCCGATCCGAAGACGCCGAAAGACTGAGCGCCTGTTTCAACGAGCGCGAATTGAATGAATTCGATCGATACAATCTACGCCCTGTCTACAGTGCCGGGCCGGTCGGCGATTGCGGTGGTTCGGGTCTCCGGTCCCCGCGCGCATCACGCCCTGCAGGCGGTGTCGGATGAGGCCGATCTGCCGCCGGCGCGGCAGCTTGCCCGGCGTCGGCTGATTGCACCGGACGGGGCCATGATCGACGAGGCGATGGTCGTCCGGTTCGATGCGCCGGCCTCCTATACCGGTGAAAATATTGTGGAATATCAGCTACATGGCGGGGTTTCCGTTGCGGATGCGCTGCTTCGGGCGCTGGCCGGTCTGCCGGGTCTGCGAGCGGCTGAACCGGGTGAATTTTCGCGCCGGGCCTTCGACAACGAGAAGATGGACCTGACCCAGGCGGAAGCGGTGATCGACCTGATTGAGGCTGAAACCGATTCCCAGCGGCGGCAGGCGCTGCATCAGATGGAGGGTGCGGCGCGGCTGGTCTGCGAGGGCTGGACGGATCGCCTCGTCACCCTGCTGGCGACGCTTGAAGCCTCCATCGATTTCGCCGATGACGATCTGCCGGCGGACGCCTTTCGGGTCGATCATGCGGCGCTGACCGCATTGCGCCAGGAAATCGAACAGCATATCGCCCGGGGCGAGGCCGGCGAGCGGTTGCGGCTCGGCGTCCGGGTCGCGCTGGTCGGTGCGCCGAATGCCGGAAAGTCGAGTCTTCTCAATGCCCTGGCGCGGCGCGATGCGGCGATTGTTTCGGAAATCGCCGGCACCACAAGGGACACGATCGAGGTGCATCTGAACATTGCCGGCAATGCGGTGATCCTGACCGATACGGCGGGGCTTCGCGATACGGATGACAGCATCGAGCGGCAGGGGGTCGACCGGGCGCGCCGGGCCGCTGAAGTCGCGGATCTGATTATCCTGGTTCGCGACACGCAGGACCCGGCCACCGCGCCGGACCTGCCGCCGGAGGCTGCCGCCAGATGTTTGACGGTCTGGAACAAAGCCGATCTTGGACCGGCGTCCGGGTCGGGACTGCCGGTCTCTGCGATAACCGGGGAAGGTCTGGCCGATCTGGAAGCCGCCATGGCGCAGGCCATCGAAAGCCGCTTTGCGGTCGGCGAGGGGGCGGTGATGACACGGGCGCGGTATCGCGAAGCCCTGGCCGATTGTCTGGCGTCGATTGACGGCGCGCTGGCCGGGACCGACCTCATACTGGTGGTCGAGGATCTTCGCCGCTCGGTGCGCGCGATCGGCCGGATTACCGGCAGGGTCGATGTCGAGGATATCCTCGACCGGATTTTTTCGTCCTTCTGCATCGGCAAGTAAATGTTTCACGTGAAACATTGTGGTCCCGCCGGTCAATTGTGAACGGCGGCACCTTGCCCCCCTGCCGCGCTGGGCCTACATTCCGGCCATGATAGACGACAGCAAAATCTGGGATGTCATCGTGATCGGTGGCGGGCATGCCGGCTGCGAGGCGGCAGCGGCGTCAGCGCGCTGTGGCGCCCGGACATTGCTGGTCACCCACAAGCTGGAAACCATCGGTGAAATGTCGTGCAATCCGGCCATCGGCGGGTTGGGCAAGGGACATCTGGTGCGCGAGATCGATGCGCTGGACGGCGTGATGGCGCGGGCTATCGACCGGGCCGGCATCCAGTTCCGGGTACTCAATCGCAGCAAGGGGCCGGCGGTGCAGGGACCGCGCGCCCAGGCTGACCGGGCGCTCTACCGGGCGGCGGTACAAGATATTCTGGCAGAGACGCCCGGCCTCGACATTCTGGCTGCGCCAATTGAAGATTTGCTGGTCGAACCGGCAGAAACCGGCGGACCGGGACGGCTTGCCGTGCGCGGTGTCGTTACCGGTGATGGACAGACCCTGAAAGCGCGCTCGGTGGTGCTGACGACCGGCACGTTCCTGCGTGGCCTGATCCATATCGGCGATCAGTCCTATTCAGCCGGGCGGGTTGGCGACGCGGCGGCGCAGGGTCTGTCGGGAACGCTGAGCCGGGCCGGTTTCGCACTCGGCCGCCTGAAGACCGGCACACCGCCCCGTCTGGACGGCAGAACGATCGATTATTCGGGTCTTGAGTCCCAACCAGCCGACGATCCGCCGGAGCCGTTCTCGAGCCTGACCGACCGGATCGAGGTGCCGCAGATCGACTGCCACATCACCTATACGACCGAGGAAACCCACCGCCTGATCACCGATAATCTCGGCAAGTCGGCGATGTATTCCGGCCGGATCGAGGGCATCGGGCCGCGCTACTGCCCGTCCATCGAGGACAAGGTGGTTCGGTTCGCCGACAAGCCCCGGCACCAGATATTTCTGGAACCGGAAGGGCTGGATGATCCGACCGTCTACCCGAACGGCATTTCGAATTCGCTGCCGGCGGATGTGCAGGAAGCCATGGTGCATTCCATCCCCGGACTGGAAAAGGCGGTCATTTTGCAGCCGGGCTACGCTATCGAATACGACTATGTCGATCCGCGTGAACTGACCCATGCGCTAGAAACCAAACGCATCGAAAACCTGTATCTCGCCGGACAGATCAACGGCACCACCGGCTATGAAGAGGCCGGGGCGCAGGGGCTGATGGCTGGCATCAACGCAGCGCGGCGGGCGACCGGTGCGGGCGACGCGCTGCGGTTCGACCGGGCGACGGCCTATATCGGCGTGCTGATCGACGATCTGGTGACTCGCGGCGCAACCGAACCCTACCGCATGTTCACCTCCCGCGCCGAATACCGGCTGCGGTTGCGGGCGGACAATGCGGACCAGCGCCTGACCGGTCTTGGCATTGAAGCCGGCTGTGTCGGTTCGGTTCGGGCCGCGGCATGGCGGAAAAAGTCCGATTCCCTGACCGAGGCGGCGGCACTGCTGAAAGCCGCTGTTGCAACCCCGGCTGAAATCCGCGCGGCCGGTTTCCCGATGAACCAGGACGGGGTTCGCCGCAGCGGTTTCGACGTTCTGGCCTATCCCGACTTCCCGCTGGAAACGCTTTATCGGCTGTGGCCGAATCTGACACGGATCGACGCCGCCACGCTGGCGACGCTCGCCATCGATTCGCGTTATGCCGGGTATCTTGACCGGCAGGATGCCGATATCGCCGCCTTCAAACGCGAAGAGCAACTCGTGTTGCCGGTGGCGCTGGATTACGGATCGGTCGGCGGACTGTCGAATGAAATGCAGGAAAAGCTGCGTACCGTTTCGCCCCCGACCCTGGCCGCCGCGGCGCGGATTCCCGGCGTTACCCCGGCGGCTTTGGTCGCCCTGTTGCGGCATGTGAAGCGGCAGTCCCGCACCGCAGCCTAGCCATTCGGGCGAGACGGTATGAGCCGCCAGGCCTTCCTCAACCAGACGAATGTTTCACGTGAAACAATCGAGCGGCTCGATCTCTATGCCGAGCTGCTGACCATCTGGCAGGCCCGCATCAACCTCGTTTCCAGCAGTACCCTACCGGATCTGTGGAGCCGGCATTTTCTCGATTCCGCCCAGCTTCACCCCCTGATTCCGCCGCGATCGCTTGTGATGGATTTCGGTTCCGGCGCCGGGTTTCCGGGGCTGGTGCTGGCGATCATGGGCGGGCTGACGGTGACGCTGGTCGAGTCCGACAGCCGCAAATGCGTCTTCCTGCGGGAAGTCATCCGCCGCACCGAAACCGCTGCGACGGTGCATAACGGCCGCATCGAAACCGCGCCGATGCAAAAATGCGATGTCATCACCGGCCGGGCGCTGGCGTCGCTGGACAAATTGCTGGCTCTTTCCGAGCCCTATCTAACTGAAAAGACTCAGTGTTTGTTTCTGAAGGGAAATAAGCTTAATGAGGAATTGACGATTGCAAACCAGTCATGGAATATAGTTTATGAAACATTTCCCTCTTGTACCGACCCGTCCGGCAGCATCGTGAAGATCATCAGCGCCGACCGGAAATAAAGGACCGACCATCTCATGACTGATGTGAACGACGCGATACAGGTGACTGCAAATCCGAATGATTCCGATCTGGCCGCAGCGATCCGCACGAAGCGGCCACGGTTGCTGGCGGTCGCCAACCAGAAGGGCGGGGTCGGCAAGACCACAACCGCGATCAATCTCGGCACGGCGCTTGCCGCCTGCGGCCGGTCTGTGCTGCTGATCGACCTCGACCCGCAGGGCAATGCCAGCACCGGCCTGGGCATCGACCGCCGGGCGCGCGAGGTGACGACCTACGATATCCTGATCGACCGCCGCTCCATCGATGACGCGATCATGCCGACGCGGGTGCCGAACCTTGATCTGGTGCCGTCCTCGGTCGATCTGGCCGGCGCGGAGGTCGAGCTGATCGACCTCGACCGGCGGGAATTCCGCCTGCAGGACGCGGTACGCCGGCTGGAAAAGCACTACGACACGATCCTGGTCGATTGCCCGCCGTCGCTGCAGTTCCTGACCCTCAACGCGTTCTGCGCGGCGGATGCCGTGCTGGTGCCGCTGCAATGCGAATTCTATGCGCTGGAAGGCCTCAGCCTGCTGATGCGCACCATCGACCGGGTCAAGCGCGCCTTCAACCCGAAGCTGGAAATCCAGGGCGTGGTGCTGACAATGTATGACAAGCGCAACAATCTGTCGGATGCGGTGGCCGCCGATGTACGCGAGCATTTCGGCGATGTGGTGTATGAAACCATGATCCCGCGCAATGTCCGCGTTTCCGAAGCGCCGTCGCATGGTTTGCCCGTTCTTGTATATGATCTGCATTGTCGTGGGTCCCAAGCCTATATTCACCTGGCCAGCGAGGTCATGAAACGCGAGAGCAAGGCGGTGGCGGCATGAACGTACCGGCAGACGACATCCGCAAGGACGACCCGAAACGCCGCAAGCTGGGCCGCGGCCTCTCGGCCCTGCTGGGCGATCACGACGAGTATGTTGCCGAAGCGGTGGAGCCCGCGCCGATCAGCGGCGAGGCGATGCGCGCGGCGAAATCCGTGCCGGTGGAATTTCTCAAGCCGAATCCCGACCAGCCGAGAAAACGCTTCGATGACGCGGCAATAGACGGTCTTGTTGATTCGATACGCGAGAAGGGCGTGCTGCAGCCGATCCTGGTGCGGCCGCATCCGGACGCGGCGAACATGTACCAGATTGTCGCCGGCGAGAGACGCTGGCGCGCCGCCCAGCGCGCGAAACTCTATGACGTGCCGGTCGTTATCAAGGATCTCAGCGACCGAGACACGGTCGAGATCGCCCTGATCGAGAACATCCACCGCGAAGACCTGACGCCCCTCGAAGAAGCCGAGGGATATCAACGGCTTATGGATGAATATGATCATATTCAGGAAAGCCTGGCGACGGCGGTCGGCAAAAGCCGAAGCCATGTCGCCAACATGCTGCGCCTGCTGGCGCTGCCTGAAGCGGTGAAAAGCATGATCGACGACGGGCTGCTCAGCGCCGGCCACGGCCGCGCGCTGCTGACCGACGAAAACCCGGAAGGCGCCGCCGATATCATCGTCAGCAAGGGGCTGAGCGTTCGCCAGGCAGAAAAGCTGGTGCAGGACCGCAAGCGCAACAGTGGCAACCGGCCGGATTCCGCCGCCAGAATCGCCCGCGCCGTGTCGGAATCCGACCCGGATGTGCTGGCGCTGGAACGCCAGCTGGCTGACGGGCTTGGCCTGAAGGTCAGCATCAAGTCGTCGCCGGCCAACCCGGAAACCGGCAGCCTCACCATCCACTACACCAATCTCGACCAGCTTGACGATGTGCTCGCGAAGCTGACGGGCAACGGGTAGACATGAAACCTGCCGCCCTGGCCTGCGTGGTCGTGGCGGCTTTTTGCCTGCTCTCCCTGAATGCCGCGCAAGCCTGCGATGTGGCGGCCGCGCCCGGCGGTGACGACGCCGTCGCCGGATGTCCGATCCTGTCGGACGGGCTGAACACGTTCCCGAACCGCTGCTGGACGATCTACCCGCCGGAAAGCCGCCGCCGGTTCCGGCTCTCCCGCCTGGCCGATGCTGAAGGCGGCAGGGCGCTCAGCATCAAGCTGAAAATGAAAGACCCGCCCAACAACGACGGCAAGCACAAGCATGAAGTGCGCGTCGCGACACCCTTGCGCTGCGGGTTCGACGGCACGGTGTGGTATTCCTTCGCGTTTTCCATCGAGGGCGATTTTTCCAACCAGGACACACGCTGGGTGATCGGCCAGTGGAAGGACGACACCGATGACAGCCCGTTTCTGGCGCAACGGTTCAACCGGGGGGTGTTCTACATCACGGTGGAGGAGCGGCGACGGGACTGGAAGCCCGGTAGCGGCGACAGGCAGCGCACGGTGCGCCGGGTGATCGCCTTCGGGCCGGGCTATACCTCAACCTCGGCGCCCTACCTGACCGAGCGCTTCATCAGCGATTTCCGCATCCGCAACCCGCTGGCGACGATCGACCCGGTGTTTCGGCCGGACACCGAACCGGCGATCGACGATTACGATCTCGGCGTGCTGGAGAAAACCCTGAACGACCCGCCGCCCGAAACCTTTCCGTTTCTGGAAGACGCGCAGGCCTATGGCAACGAACGGCAGATCCGCATCTTCCCGTCGCTCAACCCGCTGCTGCCGGACCCGACCAAAGGGCTGGTGCAGATGAAATACCGGGTATCGATGAACCGCGACGGGATGAGCGAAATCGATGTCTGGGCGAACGGGCGCTACATTGTCTCGGTCGATGGTGTGTTGGGCGGGCCCGATGCCGGCGGCGACACCCGCTATTTCAAGTTCGGCCATTACCGCGATATAGAGGATGACGGGTTCGACTGGTCGAAAATCTACCTCGACGATTTCAGGCGCGGCCCGACCGAGGCGGATGTGGAATAGGGCGTTACGTCCTCGTCGCCCAGCCCCGATCTCCGATTACGTTCATATTTCCGTCCCCGTCGCCTGGCTCCGCCGGTCGGTGGCGGTAACGGGGGCGGCGTCGAAGCGCGAGGCGCGGCGACGCTCTTCCGCCGGCGACAGGCCGAACAGGTCGCGGTAGCATTTGGAAAAGTACGCAGTGGTGGAAAATCCGGTAATCAGGGCGATTTCCCAGATCGCGATATCTGTCAGCCGCACCAGGGTGCGGGCGTGATCGAGCCGCATTTCCCGGTAGACAAGCTGCGGCGTCGAGCCGAAATAGGTTTTGAAATAGCGCTGCAACTGTTTCTGCGACGCGCCCGACCGGTCTGTGATATCGGCAATCGCAAGCGGCTGTTCGACATTGTCCTGCATCAGTTTCAGAGCTTTCCGGACCGAGGGCTGGCGGATCATCTTGTATGGGCTGTCGACGCTGGGCTGGGCAACCGTGCCGTCGCGCACGTTGGAATACATGATCTGCCGCGCCACGGCGGTCGATACTTCCGGCCCGAGATCGCGCGCCACGATGTGAAGAAACAGGTCGATCGCCCCGGTGCCGCCGGCGCAGGTGAACACCGGCCCGTCGAACACATACAGGTCCTGCACGATATCGATCAGCGGAAAGGTCTCCGAAAACGCCTGAATTTCCTCCCAGTGCAGGGTGCACCGACGGTTATCCAGCAGACCGGCCTTGGCCAGCAACCACTGGCCGGTGGCGATGGCGCCGATCATCACGTTGCGGCTGCTCAGCCGGCGCAGCCAGGCGATGACCTTTCTGTCCTCGATCAGATGGCCGTTGAGGCCGGAACAGACGACCACGACATCCAGCGGCGGCGCGGTTTCCAGCGTGAAATCGGCGACGGTCTGCATCCGGTTCATGGCGATGACGGGGCCCGGGGCGGCGGCGATGGTGCACCAGTCGTAATCGTAACGGCCGGTGACATAGGCGGTATCGCGCAACACATCCATCATCGCCGAGACCGGCAGCAGCGGATAATTGTCGAACAGCAGAAAACCGAACCTTCGTGTCTCGGGTTTCATGGCAGCGGGGCTCCGTCAGACGGATACGGGTTTGTCGTTTTATTACCTTAACCCGACGGATAATTGCGCGAAAGCGTGTTTGCCGCATGAAAGGATTCGACAGAACAAAGAGGGAAACGAGGGTCGCCATGTACGCCGAGATTCGCAACCGGTTGCGGGAAAATCTTTCTACGGCCGGGATCGATGTCTACATCGCCTGCACTCCGGCGAATGTCACCTACGCTTCCGGGTTTCGCAGCGCATTTATCGATCTGTCGTGGCAAATGACCGGCACCGACATGGTGGTGCTGCCGGTGGACCCGGCGCTGGAACCGGCGATCATTGTCAGCGACTATTGCCGTCCCGATGCGGCGTCGCAGTCGGACATCACCGATATCCGCACCTATTCGATGTGGACGGAATGCCGGTCCTATGCCGATGTATCCGGCCGCAGCAACGGGCCGGACGCGCGGCTGGTGCCCCGGCCGGAACAGTATGATCCGGATGAAATCTTCGGCCTGGTGAAAGCGGTGCTGGAGGACCGCGGGCTGGGCGCGGCGAGGATCGGCAGCGATCTGGCGCTGATGAAGCACGGCACCTTTGAAGCGCTGCGCCGGGCGTTTCCGGATAATGCGCTGATCGATTGCGAGGCCGTGTTGTACGAAAACCGGCGCATAAAGCACGACGAGGAGATCCGCCGGCTGCGCCGCGCCGCCTATCTGTTCGACGCCGGGTTCGAGCGGTCGGTCGGTGAGCTTCATGCCGGACAGAGCGTCGACGAGATAAGGGCGAACTTCGATGCCGGGGTTTTCACGGCGCAGAAACTGGACCCGGCGGCGGGCCTTTCAGAACGCACCTTCTTTTTTCCCCATATCGGGAAAGGATCGAACGCGATTGTGCGGCAGGGCGATATCGTCAAACTGGATTGCGGCGCGAAAGTCGACGGCTACTGGAGCGACGCGTGCCGCTATGTCTGCCTCGGCGAACCGGGCGCGGACCAACGGGCAGTGCATGACGCGCTGCTTGCCGGCTACGAGACCGGCCTGTCGATGATCCGGCCGGGCACGGTGTTCCGCGATATCTATCAGGCGATCATCGAAACCGTGCGCGGCAGGGGGTTGCCGTTCTATTCACGCGGGCATTTCGGCCATTCGGTCGGCATGGACGACCAGATCGAGGAGCCGCCCTTCATCGGGCCGAACGACTCCGTGATGCAGGCCGGCATGGTGATCAGCCTGGAAGTGCCGTTCTATCCGGCCGATGTCGGCGGGTTCAATATCGAGGACAATATTCTGGTGACGGAAGACGGCTGCGAGCTGCTAACGAAACTGACCCGCGACCTGGTTTCGGTATAGCGCTTCAAGGAAAGCTAAATTCTTTTGACATGGTCCTCTGTTGTGTCGGCGTGAACCAGTGCGCCTGAGTCCCAGGCGCGGATATACTGCCTGACCGAATACGCCGCCGCATCGGCTGTCACGATGACCTCGCTTTCAAGCCTTGCCGACCAGTCGCCCCGGGCAAGCCTGACCGTGTTGGTGAAGACAGCCCGGGCCGACAGCGGGTCATTCCCCAAAGCGGAGAATATCTGCGTCTCCACCATGCCGGTTTCCATGCCGGTCTCTTCAATGCGGAACGCACCATGGTCCCGCGTGTGAAACCGCGTGACGCGGCCGCTCTTGTCATCATGAACGATATCGCGGCTCTGAGATTCCGGCCTTGTCCAGGTCAGATCGGCGGGCGGCGGTATTGCCGCGTCCGGGGGGTCCGGTGCATCCCTTGCCAGACCGGGCGGCAGGTACGGCAACGACAGGACGACGGTTCCGGGGTGCAACGTCACGCTGGCCCGAACCGCTTCCGGCCAGACCAGCGGCCAGGCCTGGGTTGCGAGGGAAAGCCGCAGCCGGGCGCCGGCGGGAAGACGGTGCGCCATGGCGTCCAAGGGTACGGTAACAGTTACCGGTTCGCCGACCGGCATGTCCTTCGGTGCGTCGAATCCGTCGCGAAACCGCAGGTTCAGAATGCCCATCGTCAGCGGCTGTATGTCATCATCCGGCAACACCGATGACAACCGCAGAACCAGATGCCCGGCCGGGCAATCGGATGTCAGTGTGACTGTCAACGACGGCTGGCCGCACACGTCCAGCGGTGTTTCCAGTGAAGGCAGATCGAACACAGCCGCGCCGGTTTCAAGATCGCGCGGATCGACACCGGCATCATTGCCGCGCCCCTGTGTCAGCCACTGGTCCGCCGCGATGGCGGCGCAAAGCGGCGTGCAGACGGTGACCGGTTCCGGCATCCCGGACAGGTAAAGCCGTTTCTCCGGCACGGCCGACAGGCCCGAAATCGGCAGGCTCTTCCAGCATCCGTCGCGCGCCTTGCCGCGCGTCGCGGCCGGGGCCGGGTCTTCGAGATAGAGGCGGGCCGTATCGGCGGCATCCGGTTCGGCAGGTTCATCGCGCAGCCAGCGGTTCCACCAATCGGTGGCGACCTGAAGAAACCCGGCGCGCGGTTTCATGCCGGCCAGATGCGGGTATTCGTGGCCCCAGGGTCCGGCCAGCAGATCGTGCGGGCAGGTCAGGTTTTGCGCCAGCCGCAGGGCGGCGTTGCGATAGTCATCGGCCCAGCCGGTGACGATCAGGGTCGCCGCCGTGATCAAGCCATAATCTTCCGCGATCGAGCCGTGCCGCCAGTAGGCGTCGCGGACCGGATGAGACAGCCAGGTGCGCAGAACATCCGGTGCGGCACCCAGCCGGGAGAGCCATTCTTCACGCCAGAGATCACCGAAACTTTCCGGGTCCGGCGGACGTTGCGCATACAGGCGACAGGTCGATCCCCAGGCAAGGCCGGCGGTCAGCAGGCAGCCGTTCTTGTAATGAATGTCGTCGGTGAACCGGTCGTCGGTTCCGTGCACCGGGATAATTGCTTTCAGAGAGGGCGGCTGTCTTGCGGCGATCTGCAAGGCGGCATTCGCCCCCCAGGACAGACCGAACAGACCGGTCCTGCCGGAACACCAGCTCTGGCGTGCGATCCAGGCCAAAGCCTCGATGCAGTCATCCTGTTCACGGGCGACATATTCATCCATCGGCGGGCCGGTGGAATCGCCGGACCCGGCGGGCTGCAACCGGATCGACGCAAAACCGTGCCCGGCAAACCACGGATGGATCAGCGCGTCGCGCGGATACGAGGCATCGCGGTGCCGGTAGGGATCGTATTCGACGACGGCGGGAACCGGTGTTTCGTCGGCGGAAACCGGCAGCCACAGCCGGGCCGACAGGGTGCGGCCGTCGGAAAGTTTTATCCGCAGACCGGGCACGATGCGGATGTCATGCGGATAGTCCTGCACGATTTCCGTCTCGCTGTCCGCCGATCCCGACATGCCGCTCATGGTGCTATCCCGTATCGTTGCCGTATTTCCGGTGTCAAGAAATCGGCCGGACCTGATGTGCCAGATCCGGCCGGAGTCAAACAGGAAGCCTGTTTGCGGAGTTTGTTCTACGATGCAAACCACCAGCGGTCGGCCAGCCGGTAGCCGTCCATGTCCCAGTTGGCGGCAACAGCGTCGTGACCCATCTTGCCGGAGGCGGCGATAAGGTCAGCCGCGAAAACCGGCACGACCTGGCCGCCGTTGTTGCTGACCATGCGCTGCATGTCGACATACATGGCGCGACGCTTTTGCTCGTCCAGTTCGCCGCGCGCTTCCAGCACCATCCTGTCGAATTTTTCATTCTTCCAGAAGGCGTCGTTGTAGTCGGCGGTGCTGAGGTAGCCTTCCGTGAACTGCCAGTCTTCGGTCGGTCGACCGCTCCAGTAGGAAATGCACCACGGCTGGTTCATCCAGACATTGCTCCAGTAGCCGTCGGCGGGTTGCCGCACGACCTCGATCTCCAGCCCGGC
>CAYGSU010000090.1:0-12905 GCA_964352715.1 uncultured Flavobacteriaceae bacterium
ATTGTTCTATTAATCTAGTTTAATGGATGATACGCAGGCAGCAGCATGTTTTACGGCCCTGTCACAGGAAACGCGGGTGCGGATCCTGCGCCTGCTGATCGTGACCGGATCGACCGGCATGCGGGCCGGCGAAGTACAGCAGCAGACCGGCATTCCGGCCTCAACCCTGTCGTTTCATCTGTCCGCGCTGGAACAGGCCGGCCTGATTCGATCGACCCGACAGGGACGCACCACGATCTATGCGGTCCGTTTTATCGGGCTGCGAAACCTGCTCACCTTCGTCACCGAGACCTGCTGCTATGGCCAGCCGGACCTTTGCGGCGACATTTCACGGCTGCTTCCCGACATAGAGGAAAGGGATACCCCCATGACCGGTTCATTCAACGTCCTGTTTCTGTGCACCCATAATTCCGCCCGTTCGATCATCGCCGAGGCAGTCCTGAACAAGATCGGCGCCGGGTCGTTCCGGGCCTATTCCGCCGGTTCGGACCCGGTCGATGCGCCGAATGCCGAGGTGCTGGCCAATCTGAAAAATCTGGGCCACGACATATCGACGGCACGCAGCAAGTCGTGGGAGGAATTCACCACACCCGACTCGCCGGTGATGGATTTCGTCATCGCGCTCTGCGATACCACCGAAGGACAGAAATGCCCGGAATTCGGCGACAAGGTCGTCACCGCGTCCTGGCCATTGCCGGACCCGGCGAAATTCACCGGAACGGCAACCGAGCGCCGGGTGCTGCTGAACCAGCTTTACAGCATGATCAACAGGCGGCTGGAGGTTTTCATCAACCTGCCCTTCGGCAGCCTGGACCGGATGGCGATGAAAACCCGGCTCGACGAGCTCGGTTACAGTTCCGCCGTCAACGCCTAGCAGCGACGGGCGGTTCCGACGCTAACCGTGGCTTCGGTCATAGGCCGAGCGCGGCGGCTCGATATAGTTGCGCCGTTCATCCTCGCCGGGATCGTAAACGTCGATCCGCAGCGGATAGCAGGCCGCCAAATCGGACGAATGTTCGGTTGAACAATCGCCGCCGGGGCAGGCTGACAAGCCGACGATGAGGTCGATTTCGGCATGGAATTCCAGATAGTCGCCCGGGCGCACCGGCGTCGCCTTCATGAAATACTGACCGGTATCGCGGGTAAAGCCGGTGCACATGAACACGTTGAGCACATCATGCACATGTGCTTCGGCCTCGCTGCGCGGAATTTTCAGATAGTCGGCCAGCGCCCGCGTCAGATTGGAATGGCAGCAATAGTGATAGTCACTGCCGGAAAGCAGCCGACCGGTATACGGGTCGCACCGCGTGCCGATAACATCGTGAACCGAACCGCCGAATTCATCGAACCCGTACCAGTCAAGCGTGTCGTCGGTGATCGTCGCCATCGGCCGCATGTTCGGGAAGCTCGACCACATCCGGTCGCCGGTTGAAAGATGCGTGCCATGCAGCGCCCGCGTCTTGCCGGCATAGAAACGCTCTGTCACATCCTGCGCATTCCACAGATTGAGATCACCGACCTGCGGCCCGCCAACAGAGGTAATGGTAAAGAAACAGTGTTTTGGCACCGCGATGCATTTGGCGTCGCGGGGTGGAACCTCGATGGAAGAAACCAGCGTTGACAATTTACGCAGATCACGCAGACCGCCAAGGTCAGGCCTCGGCAGGGTTTCAGGCGGGTAACAGATAACCGGTTGAACCTTTTTTCGGCCATCGGCATCGGCTGGCGCGACATGTTCCGCAATATCAAGCTTCATGGTTCGACCCGTCCTGTCATCGTCATTCAGGGAAACCTAGCGGAAACTTCAGTCATGGCAACCAGGATACGGCGCCTTTCCTGTCAAGTTGAAACCGGCGGGGTCGGTATCATCCGGAAGATCGGCCAGAGCATGACAAATAAAAAAGTCTTCACGTAAGAATGACGAAAGGTAGAGCAGCAATAACCGTCTCCACGCCCTTTATCCAACAGGAGACTATGAATGAAGAACGTACTGCTCGCTTCCGCCACCTGCGCGTTTCTCGCCTTCGGCTCTGCCCTGGCCAATGCGGAAAGCGAACATTGCAACGCACCCGAAAACGAATGGCAGCCGCGCGAAACCCTGCAGGAAAAGCTTGAAGGCGAAGGCTGGCAGGTAAAGCGCATCAAGACCGAAGATGGCTGCTACGAAGTCTATGGCTATGACAAGGACGGCAAGCGCGTGGAAGCCTATTTCGATCCGAAGTCCCTCAAAATGATGAAGAACAAATCCGATGACTGAGAAAAACGTGCCGACCGTAAAGGTGTGGGATCCACTGGTCCGCCTGTTTCACTGGTCAGTGGTAACCGCTTTCGCCATTGCCTGGATCACCGGCGACGAGCTGGACGAATTGCACGAGGTAATGGGCTATACGATCCTCGGCCTTGTTGCGCTGCGCCTTTTATGGGGCGTTGTCGGGCCGCGCCACGCCCGGTTCATGCAGTTCGTGCCGGGCGCAGGAAGCTTCTTTACATATATTAAGGATATGACGACCGGACGCGAGCGTCGTTATCTGGGCCATAACCCGGCGGGCGGAGCGATGGTTGTCGCCCTGATCCTCGGCTTGATCGCCACAGCCGGCTCCGGATGGATGATGACGCTGGACATGTTCTGGGGCTCGGAATGGGTCGAGGAAATCCACGAGGTTCTGGCAAACGGAATGCTGCTGCTTGTCGGCCTGCATGTTGCCGGTGTCGTCTTCGCAAGCATCCGCCATGGCGAAAACCTTGTCCGCGCCATGATCACCGGACGCAAGCGCCAGCCGGCCACCGGCGACGTTAGCTGACCCTAGTTCGGGAACAGGTCCGACGGCAAAATGCCGTTGGTGATGGCGTAGAGCAGGCCGGAAAGCGTGACGACGGACAGCAGCGTGGTGATGAGGATACAGGCCGACGCCCGTTCGACCCAGAACCCGTATTGCTGTGCCAGCACGAAGACATTCGTCGCGGTCGGCAGGGCGGCCAGCAGCACGGCGGTATAGACCCAGATCGGGTCGAAATCGCCGACCCAGCTCAGCATCAGGTACATCGCCAACGGATGGATCGCCAGTTTGACCACGACGATCAGCGGCAGTTCGATCGGGATGCGCTTCAGCGGTGACAGGGCCAGCGTGACCCCCATCGCAAACAGGGCGCTCGGCGCGGCCGCCTGGGCGAGATAATCGATCAACCGTTCCACGGGCAACGGCGGCGACAGGTGCAGAAATGCCGCCCCGACGCCCAGAAACGTCGCGATGATAAACGGATGGAAGGCGATGCGCCGGGCGATCTGAGCGATCAGCGCGACCGGATTCGCCTTGTCGCGGCCGGAAAACGCCATGAAGGTCGGGGCGACGGTGAAGTGCATGATATTCTCGAAACAGAAGATCAGCGCCACCGGCACGGCCGCCGCCTCACCGAAGGTCAGGATCGCTATTGCCGGCCCCATATAACCGATATTGCCGTAGGCGCCGGCCAGCCCCTGGATCGTCGCTTCCTGACCGGACGATCGCCTCAGCGCAACGGCCAGCAGAAATATGCAGATGAAGATCGCGAAGGTCGCGGCAATGTTGGCTGAGATGAATTCCCAGCTCGCCAGCTTCTCGATCGGTGTTTTCGCCAGAAGTTTGAAAAACAGCGCCGGCAGCGCCAGGTAGATGATGAAGGCGCTGAGCCAGCCCATCGCCTCTTTCGGCTGTTTCATCAGCCGCGCCGTAATATAGCCCAGCAGGATCAGGCCAAAGAGCGGAAAGACAAGACCGGCGATTTCGGTCATCTAGGCCGTAGACTCATAAACGAAGAGAGTTTTTGCTGACCGGTTCGGCCTGTCAATGCCAGGAAATTCGCCGAAGGCGATGCCTGTGCATCGGCGAGGTGGATTGACGCCGCAGGGGCAGCCCGACCGGCCAGCCGTTCCGGCCCGGCGGATTTGGCGCCCCGACCGCCTGTCGATCTTGCCCGATGCCGCTGCATCGCGCTGCACTCGCCAGACCTCCGGTCCATCCAAATCCGTCACGGGCAAAATCCTCTCTCGTTTATGAGTTTACGGCCTAGGTCGGCTCGGTCCGGCGGGTTGCAAGTACCGCGCGATGATAGGCGGCCAGCACATCGCGTTCATGCAATACCCCCACAAGGGTCTGTCCTTCGCCGGTATCGAGCACGGCGATATGTTCTTCCCGGCAGGTTTCCAGAATTGAAATGGCTGTTTCGATTGTATCGGTAACGCAGGCTGTCGGCGGTTCCGTTCGGGCGATATCACTGGCCTTCAGCACGTCGTCCTTCTCGTGCTCGAAGGCGTTCTGAGCCAGATCGCGCAATGTGATGGTGCCGAGAAGCCGGTTTGTATCATCGACGACAAACAGTTCCCCGTAGCTGCTTTCCAGCAAACTGGCCCGGATCGTATTCAGCGATGCATCGGCCGAAATGGTCAGAAAATCGTCTTTCATGACATCACGTACGCTGCGCGACCGCATGACCGCCGCTTCGCGGCCACCCTTCAGGCTGACGCCGCGCTGGTGAAGCTGCCAGGAGAAAAACGAAAAGCCGAGCGTATTGAGGCTGATCTGCGAGGCAATCACGGTGGCGATCATGACGCCGATGGTCAGTTCATAATCGCCGGTCAGCTCGAACACGATCAGAATGGTGCTGATCGGCGCGCCCAGCACCGCACCCGCCATCGCACCCATGCCGATCAGGGTATAGGCGCTGTGCCCTGATGAAAGGTCGGGCTGCACCATGGTTGCTATGACGCCAAAAGCCCCGCCCATCATCGCGCCGATGAACAGAGAGGGTGAAAACACCCCGCCGCCGCCACCGCTGCCGAGCGTGATGGCCGTCGCCGCCGTCTTGACGACGATCAGCATCAGCAGCATCAAAAGCGGCAACTCGCCGCGCAACGCCTGATCGGTTGCGTAGTAGCCGACGCCCAAGGCCTCCGGCATGAAAATACCGATCACGCCTACGGCCAGCCCGCCAAGCGCAGGCCGCGCCCAGACAGGCAGTTTCGGGATAGCGGCAAAAATCTTCTGCGAATACCCGACCGACCGGATGAAGACGATCGACCCGACCGCACTGACCACACCCAGCAGCGCAAAGGCGGGAAATTCCCAGAACGAGGTGATTTCGTGCGACGGAATGACAAAGGCCGGAAAGTCGCCGAAATAAATGCGGCTGACCAAGGTGCCGGTGACCGAGGCGATTACCACCGGCGCAAAAGCCGCCAGCGCATAATGACCGACAACGACCTCGAGCGCGAAAAAGACACCGGCAATCGGCGCGTTGAACGAAGCGGCCACCCCCGCCGCGACACCACAGCCCAGAACCGTTTGCTGCATCGCCGGTCCGAGCTTCAATCTTTCGCCGAGGAACGAACACAGGCTGGCCGCAAGATGAACCACCGGCCCTTCCCGACCCGCCGACCCACCGCTGCCGAGCGTTGTTGCGCTGATCAGCGCGGCGCCGAGGCCAACGCGCAGGTTAAGCCGCCCACCCCGCAAGGCGCTTGCCTCGATAACGTCGGCCACCGCATAGGGCCGCCGGCCCGGCATCAAATAGTATACCAACAGGCCGACGATCAGCCCGCCCGCCGTTGTGGCCAGCGGGATTCGCCACCAGTCGATCCGCGAGCGGTCATAAGCCAGCAGGTCTGACGACGCGCCGAAAAACCCTGTCTGTATCAGATCGATTGTCTCGCGAAACACGATGGCCGCCGCACCGCCCAGCAAGCCGAATACGACCGACAGAACCGACATGACGAAATGTTCGTGCCGGGCAAACCGGCTAACATTCCCCATTATGTGTTTGAAACGTTCGATCGCCACAGATTCGGCTTTCGGTTCTATTGACGCGCCAGATTACCGTTCAGATTAAACGATGTTCAGCCATCTACCGCCAGAGCAAAAGGACCGCGAGATCAGCCTGCGACCGCTTCGGATTCCAGCTCGCGTTCCGTCGCCGTCCGATTGCGGCCATTGCCTTTCGCGAAGTACAGGCTGGCATCTGCACGCTGGATGAGATCGGTTACCGGCTCGTTGGGGCGGTAAAGACTGAGACCGATCGATAACGTGATATTGCCCATTTCCTCGCCGGTATTGCGGTTGCGGATACGCTTGGTCGCCACTGTTTCACGAATGGTTTCCGCAATTTTGAATGCTGCTTCAAGCTTGGTTTCAGGCAGCAGAAGAGCAAATTCCTCACCGCCATACCGCGCCGCCACCTGCTTGCCTTCGGCGGTTTTGTCGAGAACGTTCGCCACCAGCTTGATAACCTGGTCGCCGATCTGGTGGCCATAATTGTCGTTGAATGCCTTGAAGTGATCGATATCGGTCATCAGCAGGCAGAACGTTGTTCCGGATGCGGCCGCTTCGGTTGTAAGCCTGCGCAGTGCCAGGTCGAAATTCTTTCGGTTGGCGATGCCGGTCAGGCCATCGGTCAGCGCTTCCTTCTGAACATCGTCGAGATGCTTCTTGAGCGACTTGATTTCACCTGAAGACGTTTCCAGGCGTTTCTGCAGGTCGTTGTTCGAGGCCTGCATCTTCTTTGCCTGGCTAACCACTTTCTGCATGATCTGCGTGATTCCGTCGAGGCCCTTGCTCTGGGTCAGGTCCTGCAGGCCGTCCTGGATTGATTCCTGGAATTCCTGCGCCTCGCCGCTGGCTTCATGCAGCATGTCCATCAACCCGTCCAGCTGCAGGTCGATCTGTTCGCTGGCATCGTGCAGCGCTTCTTCTTCCTGTTGGGTTGAAAAGAACCTGTCGTAGATTTCGCCGTGTCGTTCGACCGGAAACACTGTTTCACTGCCGAGAAGCTGATTCAGCATGGTCACGAGATCAGGGTGACGACCGCTGACATAGGCGTACCAGATGGTAAAGTTCTGGGGCGTCGCCGGAACCTTGTGTTCGTCAAGTAAATCAAGCGCTTGCTTGGCGAAAGCCGCCGCGTCCTCAATGCTGTCTGTGTAGTTCACGCGTCCCCCAAATCATTGCCTTACCGGCAATCTTTATTTCATTCTTCCCGTACCCCAAGCCGTCTTGAACTTAAGCGAAACATACCTGCCTCTCAATCATTAAGACACCGATGACACGCTCAGGCGGCATTAAGTCGCGTAAATTGATTAAAATCAACGCAGTTGCCCCATTACTGTTGTTTTACAGCGAAAGTTCTGCCGAGGTTTTCCGGCCGGGGCAAATGGGCCTGCGACGCCGCCAGATCAGCAAGACGCTTCGCCGAATCAGCGCCGATCGGGCAGACCCGCCGCGATTGCATACTGACATGCAGACTGAGCGCTTCCAGTGTCGCCGCAAGATACCCGTCATTGCGTTGATAAATCCGGCTATAGTAGTGAATTCGCTTGGAATCGAAGCCGATAAGCTGGGTCGCCACCATCAACGTGTCGCCAAGGCGCACTTCCCGCTTGTAACTGACGTTCATTTCCGCAGCGAAGGTGGATGTGCCGCGTTCCGCCATGTCTTTATCACCAAGTCCCACACGATCGAACAATACACCGGTGCCTATGGCGAAGGTCTTTACATAATACGCCACGTTGAGATGGTTGTTTGTATCGATCCATTCCGGCCTGACGGTGATTTCCGGTGTCGCAATCAGCGACGGATCCAACGCGTCAGGCGATTGCCAATCATTGTTCGCCATATCCATTCTGTATCCCGTTCAAAAGCATCCAAGGCGGCGAAGGGCCTACACCGTTTACAGACCGCAGATAACCCATGTTTGTGAATATGAACAATTACTTAACAGCCGAGACATTTTTGCAACAACTTTGCAGGAACAACAATTTCGCCCAGCAAACGGTATGGCGCTTGCTAGGGGCCTATGGTAGGCAACGAGTAGACAATTAGGTGCGTATTTCCAGCCAGGGCCGGGGGGCATCCGGACAGCCAGAAAGTTCTGGTTTGGGCCGGGTGAGCTGAGAATTCGTGAATAGGGGCCGTAACGCCTCATGAATATGGAATAGGTTTTGATGCGGATTTTAGGTCTGGTTCGTGGAATCTTGTGTGCTGCGGCGCTAGGCGGGTTGGTTGCAGGGTGCGCACAAGTGCCTGAAGACCCCGAAGCGCGGGCGGCTTTTGAAGCAAGAAACGATCCTCTTGAAGAAGTAAACAGGGCGATTTTCGGCCTCAACCTGACGATCGACCGTGTGTTCGTTCGCCAGTTTGCGGTCGCGTATCGTGAACTGCCGGATATGGTCAAAGACAGCGTTCGCAACTTCCTGCGACACCTGAAAACGCCGGTCATTCTGGTCAACAACATCCTGCAAGGTGATGAACAGGGTGCGTCGGACACAATCGGACGCGGCCTGATCAACACACTGGGTCTCGGCCTGTTCGATATCGCCAACGGCAACGGCAAGGGCATTCCCTATCGCGAGGAAGATTTCGGCCAGACGCTTGCCGTCTGGGGTGTCGCCTCCGGGCCGTATCTGCAGCTTCCGCTGCTTGGTCCGTCGAACGTTCGCGACGCCAGCGGCAAGGTTGTCGATTTCTTCTTCGATCCGTTCAATCTGTGGGACTTCAATTCCAACAGCGATGCTCCGGGTGCCTGGGCTTTCGGCCGTACGGCCGGCGAATTGGTCGATTCGCGGTCGCGCAATCTGAAGCAGATCGAGGATCTGGAAACCACATCGCTTGATTTCTACGCGACGGTTCGCAGCCTCTATCGTCAACAGCGCCAGAACATGATCATGAACGGTGACGCCGGAAGCGTGCCGGAAACCTACCCGATGATCGAATTCGACGATGAAACTGCTGAAGAAACGGCACTGCTAGAGTAAATGATGCAGGCAATAGCGAAAACAAACCTGCTGCCGCTGCATCTGGCGCGTACGCTTGTCTTCCTGTTGATCGTATTCGGCCTTTTCGGGTCGGTTTCCGCCCGAGCGGAAGATCCCGACACCTTCATCAGCCGATTGGCCGATACGGCGATGTCTTCCCTGACAGCCAGCGACGTCGCAATCGAGACCCGGCAGGAACGGTTCCGTACCCTGCTTCGTGACGGTTTGAGCCTCGACAAAATGGCCCGGGTTCTGCTCGGCCCTTACCGTCGGCGAGCGACAGACGAAGAAATCAACGCGTTTGAAGTCGCGTTGGAAGATTACATTGTCTTCACCTATGCATGGCGGTTCGCAGCCTATTCGGGAGAAAAGTTCGAAACCGGACGGGTCAAGGATGGCCGGCGTGAATCGAAAGTCGTTGAAAGCCGTCTTTATCCGCAGAACGACGCATCCCCGATCCTGGTGGAATGGCATGTCGAGGATATCAACGGCGCCTGGCGGATTTTCGATATTGTCGTAGAAAACGTATCGATGGTGGTGACACAGAAGGCTGACTTCCAGAGCGTTCTGAGCAGCAATAACGGCAGCGTCGAAAAACTGACCGAAATCCTTATCACCAAAAACAAGAAACTCGCCAAGCGCAGCGCCTCCTGACGACGGCCTGCATTCTATTCAAGCACCAGCGTTTCCCGCACCAGCGTTTCCACGGCGTCGCGTGAGCTGTTCGCGTCAGTTTCCGCCTCCAGAACCGCCAGATAGCGCAGCAGGTTGCCCCGAATGACACCGCCTCTTTCTGCCGCCGTAGCGTTCTTGGCCGGCAGAGTTTCCAGCGCCTGATAGAGCAGCGAAAGCTCGATTTTCTCCGCCTCCAGCTCGGCTGCCTTGATCTGTTCTCGCAATCCGGCTGACATATCCGGCTGGACCGGCCCGATCGCCACCTTCAACTGTCGGCGTAGTCGTCGCACTGGCAAAATCGCCTCCACCCGCCACGGCTGAACCAGCCTGTCGAGCGCTTCTATCTGTTCAGCCGGCAGGTAGGCACCATGCAGGCCTGACCAGCAGCATACCAGCAGCAGGTTCACATCAGCCCCCACGCTGTCCTGCAGAGACAAGCATACAGGCGCCACGGACGGCGTTGAATACAGCCGAACCGCAAACTGCCATAGCGGCGAATCGCTTTCGGTGGTATCTAGGTCAGACGGCATTGTCGTCTCCGGCTCGGAACTGCAATGTTCCATTGCATCATCACGACACCGGCGCGAATGATCCACAGAAAAGACTTGGCGAAACAGCAACAGACACCGTAAACCACTGGTTCGCCCGGCAGCCGGACGCCGCCGACGGCGATCGTTCAATTCTGGTTGGACGGACAGGACACAGCAGAAAAAGCAGCCAGGACACGATGGACGACGATAACGAAGCAGAGATCCGGCGTGAGATCGAACAGCTTACCTCCGAACACCGCGATCTGGACGATGTGATCGACCGGCTGGCGGCGGAGGTGCCGTTCGACACCCTGCAGGTGCAACGCCTGAAAAAGCGGAAGCTGCGTCTAAAAGACCGGATATCCTATCTGGAATCCTTCCTGTATCCCGACATTATCGCTTAAGGCTTCACCGCGCCCGTTATCGCCGTGTACAGGCGATCAACCGCCTGTTCAGGCTCCTCATCCGACCGGATCGGCACGATGGCCGTTTGTACGGTCACACCGATGGTGCTTTCGGTGCACCGTTTCGCCAGATCGTCGATCAGGCTCCGTGCGTTTTCTATCTCCAGCCCGGGCAGTAGAATACCAAAGGCGCCGTCCCAAAGCCGGCCGACGACATCACCCGAAGGCGCCGCAACGGACAGAACCTCGCCGATCTGCGCCATTGCGCGCTCCGCATCGCTCCACGATCCTGTTTTCGCCAGATTGCCGTAATCCGTCAGTGCAATCCCGGCGAGAGAGCTTGCAAGCCCCTCGCGCTGGTCAAGGTCAGCCAGATGCCTGATCTGCCCCAGCATGGCGGTTGTCGACAGCCATTCGCCAAGCCGGTCATAGCGACTGTGCTCCTCCAGAAAATCGATCCGGTCCTCTGCCGCCAGCAATTGTTCATGCAGGTCGCCGGCCTCGTCGATCATCTCCATCACGATCGCGCGCAGCGGGTCGCTCATCGCATCTTCCGGAATTCCGTGCAATTCGGTCAGGTCTTCCGGCGATTTTACCTTAGGCGCAGCGCGCGTGCGGCGCGTGGTGGCCCGCTCCGGTTCACCGTCACGGTCGCGTTTCACCGGTCGTACCGCGAATGTCGGATCGACATGATATTCCGACCGGCCCATCGGTCGCCACCGGACCCCGCCGACAATCGGATCGACATCGTCATAGTCGTCTTCCGGCATCTTCCGCTCCTTCAACCAGATTGCCCAGTCTAGCAGTCCTTGCGCGAATCGGCACGGTGCCTATACTGCCCGGCTTTCTACAGTGTGTACCGCTGTTTGGGGCCGGAACCGGACGATACAGAACGAACGGTGCCGGCGTGATGGGAGGCGTTTCGCAAATGGGTGAACAGGACAAGAGTCCGGTTGTCGGCGTCATCATGGGAAGCCGGTCCGACTGGCCGACGATGCAGCATACGACGGAAACCCTGAAGGCGCTGGGCGTGCCGTTCGAAGCGCGGGTTGTTTCCGCCCATCGCACACCCGACAGGCTTTTCGACTATGCAAAAACCGCCCGAGAGCGAGGCCTGAAGGTGATCATTGCCGGGGCCGGCGGTGCGGCGCATCTGCCCGGCATGGCGGCTTCGATGACGCCGCTGCCGGTATTCGGCGTGCCGGTGGAATCGCATGCCCTTTCCGGCCATGACAGCCTGCTTTCCATCGTTCAGATGCCTGGCGGTGTGCCTGTCGGGACACTCGCGATCGGCAAGGCCGGCGCGATCAACGCCGCGGTGCTGGCAGCTTCCGTGCTGGCGCTGAATGATGACGCCATCCGCGACGCGCTGGACGCCTGGCGGGCGCGTCAGACAGACAACGTTCCGGACCTTCCCGAAGATGAATGACAAGACGGCCGGCGCGACCGACACGGTTATCCCGCCCGGATCGACCATCGGCATTCTCGGCGGCGGGCAGCTCGGCCGGATGACGGCGCTGGCGGCGGCGCCTCTGGGCTATCAGTGTCTGGTATTCGAACCGCAGGAAGATTGCCCGGCCAGCCATGTCGCCCCGCATATCGCCGCCGGTTATGACGACCGGGACGCCCTGGCGGATTTCGCCGAACAGGTTGATGTCGTCACTCTCGAATTCGAAAATGTCCCGGTCGACGTGCTGGATCTGTTGGCAGAGAAAGTGCCCGTCCGGCCCGGCAGCAGCGTGCTTGCCATCGCCCAGGACCGCAAGCTGGAAAAGACCTTTCTGAACGAGGCCGGCATCGAAACCGCGCTGTGGGCGCCGGTGCAGGACGAAGCGAGCCTTGCCGCCGCAGTCAACTATGTCGGTCGACCGTCGATCCTGAAATCGGCCCGGCTGGGTTATGACGGCAAGGGCCAGACGACACTCGATGCGGCAACAGACCCTATCAAAGCCTGGGACTCCATCGGCCGGACACCGGCCATTCTGGAAGGATTCGTCGATTTTTCCTGTGAGGTTTCAGTGATCGTTGCGCGGTCTCACAATGGCGAGACCGCCTGTTTTCCAACGGTGATGAACGACCACAAGAACCACATCCTGTCCAGGACCACAGCACCCGCCCCGATCGACGAGGCGATCCGCCGGAAAGCGCAGGATGTCGCCCTGGCCGCTACCCGCGCCTTCGGCGTTGTCGGGCTGCTGGCGGTGGAGATGTTCGTCACGCCGGATGGTCATATCCTGGTCAACGAGGTCGCACCCCGACCGCATAATTCCGGTCACTGGACAATTGAGGGCTGCCGCACCAGCCAGTTCGAACAGCTTGTCCGCGCGGTCTGCAATCTGCCGCTCGGCGATGTCGGCCTGCGGGGCCGGTCGGAAATGATCAACCTGCTGGGCGACGACATCGATGCCTGGCTGGATTATCTGCATCTGCCGAACACCCATCTGCATCTCTACGGCAAGGCCGAGGCCAAACCGGGCCGCAAGATGGGCCACATCACCCGGGTCTTCGACTAGGTCG
>CAYGSU010000091.1:0-12301 GCA_964352715.1 uncultured Flavobacteriaceae bacterium
AGTCCAGCACGATCTTGCCGGATTTGCCGGAACACATGGTTTCGAACCCGTCGATGTAATCGTCCACCTTCATGCGATGGGTGAGGATCGGGTTGAGGTCCAGTCCTTCCTGAATCAGCGCCGTGCCCTTGTACCAGGTCTCGAACATCTCGCGGCCGTAGATGCCCTTGATCTGCAGCCCCTTGAACACGACCTGGGTCAGATCAACGGCGGCGTCGCTGGGAGGGATGCCCAGCAGGGCGACCTTGCCGCCATGGATCATCGCCTTCAGCATCGAATTGAAGGCATGCGGGTTGCCGGACATTTCCAGCCCGACATCAAAGCCTTCGGTCATGCCGAGGCTTTTCATCACCTCGTCGAGGCTGGTCTTCGAGACATCGACGGCGTTCCGGATGCCCAAAGATTTCGCCAGTTCCAGCCGGTACGGATTGACGTCGGTGATCACCACATGCCGGGCGGCGACCTTTTTTGCGACGGCGGCCGCCATGATGCCGATCGGCCCGGCCCCGGTGACCAGCACGTCCTCGCCCACCAGATCGAACGACAACGCGGTGTGGACGGCGTTGCCGTAGGGGTCGAGGATCGCCGCCAGATCGTCGCTCAGGTAATCCGGCAGCTTGTAGGTATTGTGCGCCGGGATGGCGAGATATTCCGCGAACGCGCCCGGCCGGTTGACGCCGACGCCGACCGTGTTGCGGCACAGATGTTCCCGCCCCGCCCGGCAGTTGCGGCACAGGCCGCAGACGATATGGCCCTCGCCCGACACCCGGTCGCCGATTTCGAACCCCTCGACATCCTCGCCCATCGCGGCAACCTCGCCGGCGAATTCGTGGCCCACCGTCATCGGCACCGGAATGGTTTTCTGCGACCAATCGTCCCAGGTGTAGATATGGATATCGGTGCCGCAGATGGCGGTTTTCTTTATCCGGATCAGCAGATCGTTCGGGCCGTATTCCGGCACCGGCACCTGCTGCATCCAGATGCCGCGTTCCGGCTTCTGCTTCACCAGTGCTTTCATCAATTCGGGCATTTGCTTTTCCGATCCTTCATGTGGTCTCCCTCCCTTTGGAAAAAATCGAGTCCCGGACCTGATCCGGGACCCATTCCGCTGGCTTCACAACTCGCTGAAACGCTTCAGGAATGGACCCCGGCTCAGGGCCGGGGATCTTGCTCATTGCCTCCTCAGGGCCTTTACTTAATAACACCCATATCCCGCCCGACCTCGGCGAAGGCGGCGACGGCGCGGTCGATGTCTTCCGTGCTGTGCGCCGCCGACATCTGGGTGCGGATGCGCGCCTGGCCCTGCGGCACGACGGGATAGAAAAAGCCGATCACGTAGACGCCGCGTTCCAGCATCGCCGCCGCCATGTCCTGCGCCAGTTTGGCATCGCCCAGCATGACCGGAATAATCGGGTGTTCGCCCGGCGCCAGCGTGAAGCCCAGCTTCGTCATTTCGGTACGGAAATGTTCCGCATTGGCCTTCAACCGGACCCGCAGATCGTCCGACTGTTCCAGCATGTCGATCACCCGCAGCGAGGTCGCGGCGATCACCGGGGCCAGCGTGTTGGAAAACAGATACGGGCGCGAGCGCTGGCGCAGCCAGTCGACGATTTCCTTCTTCGCCACCGTATACCCGCCGGACGCGCCGCCAAGCGCCTTGCCCAGCGTGCCGGTCATGATATCGACCCGGCCTTCGACGCCGCAGTATTCCGGCGTGCCCCTGCCCTTGTCGCCGACAAAGCCGACGGCGTGGCTGTCATCGACCATCACCATGGCATCGTATTTTTCGGCCAGATCGCAGATCTCGGGCAGCTTCGCGATGAAGCCGTCCATCGAGAACACGCCGTCGGTGGCGATCATCCTGAACCGGCTTCCCTCGGCCTCCTTCAGCTTTTCTTCCAGATCGGCCATGTCGGAATTGGCGTAGCGCAGCCGTTTCGCCTTGCAGAGCCTGATGCCGTCGATCATCGAGGCGTGGTTCAACGCATCGGATATCACCGCGTCTTCCGGCCCCAGCAGGGTTTCGAACAGGCCGGCATTGGCGTCGAAACAGGACGAATACAGGATCGCATCCTCGTAGCCGAGGAAACCGGCCAGCCGGGATTCCAGCTCCTTGTGTTCTTCCTGCGTGCCGCAGATGAACCGCACCGAGGCCATGCCGTAACCGTAGCGGTCGAGCGCCTGTTTGGCGGCGGTCACCAGATCGGCATTGTCGGCCAGACCGAGATAGTTGTTGGCGCAGAAATTCAGCACATGGGCGCCGCCGGCGACGTCGATTCCCGACGTCTGCTTCGAGGTGATGACGCGTTCGGTCTTGTACAGGCCATCCGCCCGCAGACCGTCGAGCTGTTCCTGAAGATGCCCGGTAAAGGATGAGATCATGGCACTTGTTCCCCGCTTTCCATCAGCGGACAATCATCGCCTTCACAGCAGGGCTTGCAACCGGGAAAACCCGGAAATCGCGGAAACGGAAAAATTTTCAGATAGCGCTAGAGATAGCTTTCGATAATCTCGGCCATCTTTTCCGGTGCCAGGACCGGCGGCATCAGGGTTTCGAATTCGCCGTCCGGCCCCATCAGATAGATGTAGCTGCCGTGGCTGTACATCGGGTTGCCGTTCCAGTCCTCGCCCAGCAGCTTGAATTTCACCTGATAGGCGGCATGGGCGCGTGTCAGTTGATCCATCGTGCCGGTGAGACCAAGCAGCCGGGGATGGATTTTCGCCAGGGCCCGTTTCATTTCCGGCGGCGTGTCCCAGGCCGGGTCGACGGTGATCAGCACCGGCTGCAACAGGTCGGCATCGTCGCCCAAAGCGTCGATCGCCTGCGCCATCAGCGGCAGAGCCGCGCTGCAGATACCGGGGCAGTTGGCGTAACCGAAAAACACCAGCAGGTGGCGGCCGTGAAAATCCGCCTCCGTCACTGGTACTCCGTTGTGGTCGATCAGCTCAAATGGCCCACCGATACTATCCGCCAGCGGCGACACGGTTTCAGCAGATCCGGTCCCCGCGGGTGACAACAGCGCCAGGGCCAGCAAGATGCCCGTCAGGCGGTTCCGCACTATTCGTACCACTCCAGGAATTCCTTGTCCGCCGGGTGGCCGAGGCCGAGCCAGCCATCGCGTTCGATCAGCGCCATGACACGGGAATCCTTGCGAAACCAGGGGCCCGTCTTGCCGGCGTCTTCCGGAAACTTCGCGGCCCAGGCATCCGAAAACCCGGTCGCCTTTTGCCACTCCGTCTGACCCTGTTCGCGGATGAACTGCACCTGGAACAGTTTCACCGCATCGCCCAGCATCAGCCCGTCAACATCGACCTGTTTGCCGCAATAGGGCAGCAGATCGGCCACCGCGCCGGCGAAGTTCGGCTGCCCGTTCTTGGCCGCTAGCACCAGCCGGTCGTCGGCCCGCAGAATGCCGAGCTGGCGCGACCCGTCAGTGCAATTGGCAGGGCAATCGCCGGTCAACTCGCACAGAATATCAACAACTTTGCCGCTGAAGACGGCCTTTTCCTCGCCCGCCAGATTCCAGGATTTCGCCTGACTTTCCTGCGCCTGTGCAATAGAACTGAAAGCGAGAGCAGCAGACAGGACTGCGCCTGCCAGTATCGATTTCATCGTCATCAACCGCCCCCCAGAATCCGTGCTTTCTCGTCTTTCGGAATGGCGAAAGGCGGAGTAAGGCCATAGTCTTCATGTGTCGGGTTGATGCCCTGGTTCGTCAGGATATTTTCGACCACCAGATATTTCAGTCCGTCCCGTTCATGAACCATGCCTTCAGCCGTCACGGTTTCACTTTGCAGATCGAGGAAGGTGGGCGAGCCATCGGCAGTGCCCTGCCCTTCCAGTTGCAGCACCATGTAGACCTGCCCGTCATCGGCCAGAAGACCAACCGGAATGCCGCCGGCGGCGCACCAGATGGCGCAGGTATGATGCGCACTGCCAAGCGTCGCTTCCGCCGACCCCATGACACCGGAAACATAGCACCAGGTATCCATGATCTCGCCGGTTACGGTTATCCGTTGCGCCGCCGCCGCAGCCTGACTGTGCTTCCAGGGCTGCAGCACAAGCCCCAGACCCAGAACGAAAACGGCAACCGCCGCCATGCTGAAAATCGTTCGTTTCATTTTTTCATTTCCCCGCAACTAACCTGCCCATGGAGACCTTGCGGGGGTATCAAGTCCAATCACTATGGCCTCAAGCGTCATCACTAAGGCGTTACGGTTGGTCTGAAATAGCTCGGTTTTTCGGCAATTGTTCTTGCTTTCGATCAGAACAATGCTTTGAGATACAGGCCCCGGACTGGAGATTGGGCCGCATGACCGGTTTTGAAAACTGCACGGTTCTTGTGGTCGAGGATCACATGGCGATCCGATCACTGCTGGCGTCGGTTCTGAAATCGCTCGGCGTCAAGAACGTGATTGTCGCCAATAACGGCGCCCAGGCCATCGAGATCATGAAAACGATGCGGCATCGGCCCGATATCGCCGGCGCGTCTGAAATCGACGCCATTATCTCCGATTGGGTAATGGACAACATCGACGGGGCGACCCTGTTGCGCTGGGTTCGCCGGCACAAGGAGTCGCCGGACCGCTTCATGCCGTTTCTGATGCTGAGTGCGCATGCCGGCGCCGACAGGGTTGAACTGGCCCGCGATCTGGGCGCATCGGATTTCATGGCGAAGCCGTTCACCGCCGCCGGTCTTGCAGCGCATCTTGTCATCGCCATGACCGACGAACGCCATTATGTGAAGGTTGGCCCCTATTTCGGTCCGGACCGGCGCAAACGCATCGAAGACGTTTCCGCCGACAAGCGCGACAGCGACACACCCTACACTGAAAAGGGTGTCCGGTATTTTCCGCCGCCCCGAAACAAGCGTCGCAAGGTCAGCAAGGATTTTGAGCCGGATAGTTCGGCGATAGAAGTGGTGGAGACGGAACTGGAAACATGGACAGAAGACTTCCGCGATTGGATGGAAACCTATTTCCAGCAACTGACGACAGCCTGTGCCGGCTGTGACGGGGCGACGCCGAAACAACGAAACAGGCATTTCAGCGAAATCAACGCGATCGCGCATGAAATTCGCGGCCAGGGCGGCATGTTCGGCTTCCCGCTGATCACCGACGTTGCACGATCGCTGTTCGATCTGACCCTGCGGAATACGGACCAATCTGACGGTTGCCTGTCGCTGGTCCGGAATCATATCGACACGATGAAGGCCGTGATGCATGGCAATGTCGAAGGCGACGGCGGTATTGTCGGCGCCGAACTGGTGGCGGAACTGAAGCGCGCCAACACCCGTTTTCTGACCACCCCCGGCCTGGAAGGCGCGGTCAGCCGCGATTTTGAAAAAGCCAACCAGTAGAACACCGAATATCGGCGCGGTTGGAACATCACGAGACGCTTTCAGGGTATGGTTCACCCCCCTTTTGCGCTGTAAACTCCGGCATTGTTAGACGACCGTGCATCAGGCAAGAGCAGGCATTCATGACCGAGAATACAATCAAGTTTTCACTCGACGGCCGCGAGGTCGAGGCGAAGAACGGCGAAACCATCTGGCAGGTCGCCCAGCGCGAAGGCGTTGAAATTCCTCACCTTTGCTATGCGCCTGAACCCGGCTACCGGGCCGACGGCAATTGCCGCGCCTGCATGGTGGAAATCGAGGGAGAACGTGTTCTGGCCGCGTCGTGCATCCGCACGCCGAGCGAGGGCATGGTCGTCAAATCGGCCTCGGAACGGGCGAAATCGTCGCGCAAGATGGTGTTCGAACTGCTGATCGCCGACCAGCCCGACCGCAAGACCGCGCACGAGCCGGACAGCAAGTTCTGGACCTGGGCCGACGATGTCGGCATCGCTGACAGCCGCTTCCCGCAGCGTGAAGCCGACATCCTGTCGAAACTGGCAACCGATGCCAGCCATCCGGCGATGCGGGTCAATCTTGATGCCTGCATTCACTGCAATCTGTGCGTCCGCGCCTGCCGCGAAGTGCAGGTCAACGACGTCATCGGCATGGCCTATCGCGGTCACGGCTCGAAGATCGTGTTCGACTTCGACGACCCGATGGGCGACAGCACCTGCGTTGCCTGCGGCGAATGCGTCCAGGCCTGCCCGACCGGCGCGCTGATGCCATCCGCCCAGCTCGACGAAAACCAGGTTTTTACCGGCCACGCCGACACGGTGGTCAACTCGTTGTGCCCGTTCTGCGGCGTCGGTTGCCAGACCGAAATTCACGTCAAGAACGGCAAGATCCTGAAAGTGGACGGCCGCAACGGCCCGGCCAACCAGAAGCGGCTTTGCGTCAAGGGCCGGTTCGGCATGGACTATACCAACCACCGGGGTCGGCTGACCAAACCGCTGATCCGAAAGGACGGCGTGCCGAAACGCTGGGATGACGAGATCGACCCGGACAACCCGCTGACCCATTTCCGCGAAGCGACCTGGGAAGAGGCTTTGGCCTATACCACCAAAAGCCTGGCCAGAATTCGCGATGAAAAAGGCCCGCAGGCTCTGGCCGGGTTCGGCTCGGCCAAGGGATCGAACGAAGAAGCCTATCTGTTCCAGAAACTGGTGCGCACCGGTTTCGGCACCAACAATGTCGACCATTGCACACGGCTGTGCCATGCGTCTTCCGTTGCGGCGCTGATGGAAGGCGTCAGTTCCGGCGCGGTGTCGGCCCCGTTCAACGATGCCCTGAAATCCGATGTCTGCATCGTGATCGGCGCCCGCCCGAACCAGAACCACCCGGTTGCCGCCAGCTTCTTCAAGCAGGCCGCGAAACTGGGCACCAAACTGATCGTGCTCGACCCGCGCAAGCAGGGCCTGTCGCGGCATGCCTGGCGGCATCTTCAGTTCAAGCCCGGCGCCGATGTGTCGCTGCTGAATGCGATGATCCACACCATCATCAACGAAGACCTGATCGACAAGCAGTATGTCCAGGCCAATGTCGACAACTTCGACAAGATCAAGAAGAACATCCAGGGCTTCTCGCCGGAAGCGATGGAAAAATTCTGCGGCATTCCGGCGGAAACGATCAGGGAAGTCGCGCGAACCTATGCAACGGCTGAACGCGCCATCATCTTCTGGGGCATGGGTGTTTCCCAGCATGTGCACGGCACCGACAATTCGCGCTGCCTGATCACGCTTGCCGCGATTACCGGGCAGATCGGGCGCGAAGGCACCGGCCTGCATCCGCTGCGCGGTCAGAACAACGTGCAGGGCGCGTCGGATGTCGGCCTGATCCCGCATGTTTTCCCGGATTACCAGCTTGTTGAAAACAAGGAAATTCACGCGAAGTTCGAGGAATTCTGGGGTTCCAAGCTGGACCCGAAACGCGGCCTGACGGTGGTCGAGATCATCAACGCGATCCTCGCCGGCAAGATCAACGGCATGTATATCATGGGCGAAAACCCGGCCATGTCCGACCCGGATACGAAGCACGCCCGCGAAGCACTGGCGAAACTTGATCATCTGGTGGTGCAGGAAATCTTCCTGACCGAAACCTGCTACTATGCCGATGTCATTCTGCCGGCGTCAGCCTTCGCCGAGAAGTCAGGCACGTTTTCCAATACCAACAGAACCGTGCAGCTTGCCCGGCCGGCGCTCGACCCGCCCGGTGAGGCGCGGCAGGACTGGAAGATCATCCAGGACATCGCGAACGGGATCGGTTTGAACTGGACCTATACGCATCCGCGGGACATTTACGAGGAATTCCGTCAGGCGATGCCGTCTATCACGGGTATTTCCTGGGACCGTCTGGAACAGAACGAAGCGGTCACCTACCCCTGCGATTCCGCAGACGACCCCGGCCAGCCGGTGATCTTCCGCGAAGGCTTCCCGACCCGGAACGGCCGCGCCAATCTTGTGCCGACGCATCTGATACCGCCGGCGGAAGTGCCGGACGAAACCTACCCGATGGTGCTGACAACCGGGCGTCTGCTGGAACACTGGCATACCGGCGCGATGACAAGACGGTCAGAAATTCTCGACACGATCGAACCGGAAGGCGTCGCCCATCTTCACCCGAAATTCCTCGCCGATCTCGGCATCACGCCAGGCGACTTCGTGGAAGTGGAAACGCGACGCGGCCGGGTGCGGCTGAAGGCCCGCGCCGACCGCGACGTGACGCCGAACATGGTGTTCATTCCGTTCTGCTTCGCGGAGAGCCCGGCCAACATGCTGACCAACCCGCAGCTTGATCCGTTCGGCAAAATTCCCGAGTTCAAATACTGTGCGGCGAAGGTCGAGCGGTCGGCCGAGCAGTCTCCTATCGCGGCGGAGTAAGTCGGTTTTCGAGTCCCGCACGTGATGCGGGACCTATTCCGGCAACGTCGCCAGCTACTCTTGGGCTTCAGGAATGGACACCGGGTCTCCGCCCGGTGATCCCGTTCCTGGTGGGCCGCCCCGCATAAAGTGCGGGAATCGGAACGTGGGAAATAGTGACGATCCCCGGCCCCCGAGCCGGGGTCTTCAGCCAAATTCTGCTCAAGATCCCGTATCAAGTGCGGGACTCTTCCACTTTTTTCAGTATCATACGGAATGATTTCTTTTCGAGAGTGAAACCATGACGACAAAGCCGGACCGCCCCAACCCGCTGAAACTCAACAAGCTGCAACTGAAAACCCTGGTGCTGGCGCAGATCCTGATCAAGGAAGGCGACCAGGGCGAGGAAGACCCGGAAACCGGCGACGTGACCCTGCGCGCCATCCCGCATGCGCATGGCGACCATGTGCATCTCGGTCCCTATACGGTCTCGGCGCGGGATATCAGCGGGTTCACCAACCCGGCGGTCTGGGTGGCGCTGATGCGCAAGGGGCTGGCCCGCGGCGGCCCGCCGATCACCCTGACCAGAGAAGGCGTCGCCTACAATACCGGCCTCGACAGCAAGTTCGCTGAAGTGAGTGATCATTGAAGGTCATATCCAAGGCAATTGTTTACAATTATTAAGCCTAGATAGTTACTTATGGATCGATAGTATTCCCAATTTCACCAATTCCCTTTGCTGCAACTGATCACTCTCACCACCCAATTCGACCTAAACTAAATCGGTAGTTGAAGACCGCAACCAAAATTATAATATACAACTGATACTGATTAACCCATTTTATGAGGTAATAAGCCGTGTCTAGTGATCTGCAACTAACCAGAGCTCAATTCGAGGCGTTAACTGAGGCTTTTGCTCATACAAAAGCAGAAAATGACGATCTGTTATTAGAAAACACCGGCAAAGTTTTTGTAGGTACCGAGGTTTTTGATGAAGCACAAATTGATGGTCGTTGCATCATTCTAGGTCGTAAAGGATCAGGAAAAACAGCAATACTTACAGGTCATATATTTAAGTATCAGGATAAGTATTTGTCGATAAATAGGTTTGAGGCTGACGATATTCCCTTTGAAGTCCTTTACAATTTCTTTATGTCTGATTTTGCCAAACTTGCTGACACAATTCGCGGTACTTTCAAGAGATCAGACATTTCTGACTTTTTGAATCCCGTTAAGATTGCAAATTTTTCTTGGAAGAATGCGATAAGGTTCACAGCTCTACAACAAGCGATTAATAGTATTCTTAGCAATAAGGAAAAACTGGATCTTTCTGAAGATGAAATCGAAGTGCTACGGAAAGGGTCTAAGCGAATTGAAGAAATTCTACCTGCCGATACCAAGTCTAATCTCACAGGCACAAGTGCAAATGCACACGGGACACTGTGGGGCGCATTAGTTTATTTTTACCTAACTATTCAAGAAACAATTGAACAGCTTTTAAGTGTTGATTCAAAATCGTTTGCCAGATTGATTGCATCAATTATTGCTGGATTGACAAAGAAACTGCATGACTCATTTACAGTTGATAGTCAGTTGGATGAATCTCTAAAAATTGTAAGTAAGTATCTTACATTACATCAGAAGTTTGTATTCGTGGGATTAGATAAATTTGATGACTATTTCGATTTTTATTACGGAAATTTGAGACATCCGTCCCTAGCACGAGACAGAAGTGAATTTTTAAACTCTCTTGTCGAAGGCCTAATCCTGGCTGGTCGTGATCTAAAGAATGATAAAGATTTTCGTTGGTTGCACCTTTTAATTACTATACCGACTGACAAATTTTTAGAGTTTAAGTTTAGAGAACGTGCCGAAATTGAACATGCGCGTGTGATTCCCCTCCAATGGACGCCTACTGAGCTGTATCATTTTGTCAATAAACGCATAGCAATCGCACTAGATTTGCCAAAGAGTGATTGGGAAGATGCATGGTACAAAATTTTCCCACGGTCAGTTACAAACAATGGAAACAAAGCGGTAAAAGAAGATTCATTTCTTTATTTGTTAAGGCATACTCATTGGAAGCCACGTGACATTCAATATTTGCTTGGGCGCGTCTTCGATCAGATGAATAGTGAAAAGCCAAACAAAATTCCCTATGTAGCAACACCAGAGATGTTTAACCGCGCCGCACTTCATGGAACGCAAGATCTAATAAGAAGAGAGTTTATTCCCGAGTTTGAAAGTGAGTATCCGGGAATACGGATCGTTCTTAAAAAGCTTGAAAATCGCCACACAAATACAATGATGAAATACACAGAGTTCTGTGATGCTATTGGCGGCGTAGAACTAAGGAGTGGTGTTTCAACCCCAGACAAAATAGCTGAAAGGCTTTTTCAAATGGGCGTGATAGGAGTCAGAAACCCAATACCTCCGAATGCAAGTGATCTAAAACATGGAATAGTTCAAGATAGGGAAAAAGTTGAGTACCAGTTTTGTTTTAATTCTGATGACTTAAATCCTTTCTCAGAAGATTCAAATGTAGTTTTTCATCCGATGTTTTTTGATGCCTTGAGAATTGTTCATTCAGAAGGATTTGTCATAGGTGAACTGCGCTGGGAAACAACTTCATCTAGCAATTCTTCAAGATCAGTGTTTGGTGACTAGACTAACGTAAAGCAGAATCAGGCAAGTCTTTTGGGGGATCGGTCATCGCTTCCCCGTTGCCGCTGCGCGCAACCCGCCCTATCTGTTTAGGCAGGGAGGCGGGGAGCAGCCGTTTTTCATCGGCCCGGCGTTAATCCGGTTGCGATGCCTGTATTTCAGCCCTCGCCCGTTTCAGCAGTTTTAATCAAGGAAAGGATTTTCCATGCCTGTTTCCTTTACCCTTAACGGCAAGCCGGTATCGGTGGATATCGACCCGGAAACGCCGCTTCTGTGGGTCGTGCGCGACGAGTTGCGCCTGACCGGTTCGAAATTCGGCTGCGGCATCGCGCAATGCGGCGCCTGCACCATGCATGTCGACGGCTACGCCCAGCGCACCTGTGTTCTGCCGGTCGAGGCGGTCGAAGGATCGGACGTCACAACCATCGAGGGCGTCGCGGGCCGCGAGGCTGAAGCCATCCAGGCAGCCTGGCGCGAAATCGACGTGCCGCAATGCGGCTACTGCCAGTCGGGTCAGATCATGAGCGCGGTCGACCTTCTGAAAAACAACCCCGCGCCTTCCGATCAGGATATCGACGACGCGATGGCCGGCAATCTCTGTCGCTGCGCGTCCTACCACCGGATCCGCCAGGCAATCCACACCGCCGCCGACACGATGAAAGGGTAAGCACATGAACGCTATTCCCAAAACACCACATCTCAGCCGCCGCGCCGTTCTGACCGGTATTGGCGGGCTTACCGCCGGCCTGACGCTCGGCGTCTATCTGCCGAAACTGGCGAAAGCGCAGTCCGGCATTGTCGATGCCCCCGCAGACCCATCTGAGGTCTTCACGGCGAATGCCTTCATTCAGGTCGGCATCGACGACACCGTCACCGTGCTGATCAAGCATATCGAATTCGGCCAGGGGCCGTTCACCGGGCTGACCACGCTGGTCGCCGAGGAAATGGATGCCGACTGGAGCCAGATGCGCGCCACCCACGCGCCGGCGGATGTCACCAAATACGCCAACAAGCTGTTCGGCGTGCAGGGCACCGGCGGATCGACCGCCATGGCGTCCAGCTTCACGATCATGCGCGAGGCGGGCGCGGCCGCCCGCGCCATGCTGGTCGAAGCCGCCGCCGACGAATGGGGCGTGCCGAAGGCGGAAATCACCGTCTCGAAGGGCATCGTGCGACACGAAGAATCAGGCCGAACCAGCGGCTTCGGCGCCTTGACGTCAAAAGCCGCGATGGTGCCGCCGCCGCAGACCGTTGTGCTGAAGGACCCGAAGGATTTCGTCTTTATCGGCAAGGACATGCCGAAGCTGGATACCTTCGCGAAGACCACTGGCGAGGCCGTGTTCACGCAGGATGTCTTCCGCTACGGCATGGAGGTCGCCGCCG
>CAYGSU010000092.1:0-11838 GCA_964352715.1 uncultured Flavobacteriaceae bacterium
GCTACTTGATCCACCAACGCTCGATCAGCTTGTATCCGTCGAGGTTCCAGTTGCCGGCAACCTTGTCCGGATGACCGAGCTTGTTCTTGTCAAAGGCCATGACATGGTTTGCGAACAACGGGGTAAGCGCGCCGCCATCGTCGCGGACGATGGCCTGCATTTCCCAGTACATGTCGCGGCGCTTGGCATCGTCCAGTTCCGCCCGCGCAGCCTTCAACAGCATGTTGAACCTGTCGTTTTTCCAGAAGGTTTCGTTCCAGCTTGAATCGTCGGCATAGCCCTGGCTGAACATCCAGTCTTCCGTCGGCCGGCCGCTCCAATAGCTGGCGCACCAGGGATCCGTCATCCAGACATTCGACCAGTAGCCGTCATTCGGCACCTGGTTGATGGTAAGCTCGATCCCCGCCTTGGCGGCATGTTCGCGATACAGGGTCACGGCATCGATGGCGCCGTTCCAGATCGCCTTGGACGAGCTGAGCGTAACTTTCAGGTTTTCCATGCCGGCCTGCTTCAGATGGAACTTTGCCTTTTCGGGGTCGTAGGCGCGCTGTTCCAGTTCCGTATTGAAGTACCGGTTCGCCGGCGAGATCGGATGATCGTTGCCGACGGCGCCATGGCCACGCAGAACCTTGTCGAGAATTTCTTCCCGGTTGATAGCGTATTTCAACGCCATTCGCACATCGTTGTTGTCGAAGGGCGCGACACGCGTATCCATCGGGAACGTGTAATGCAGCGTGCCGGTGACATCGAGAACCTTCAGACGGTCGTTCTTGGCCAGAAGCTCGGCCGTCTGCAGCTCCACCTTGTCGATCAGATCAACCTCGTCAGACACCAGGGCGTTCTGCCGGGCGGTGGAGTCCGCAATGACAAGAATTTCAGCGGAATCCAGATGCCCAACCTTGTCGTTGAAGTAGTTCGGATTTCTTTTCAGGCTGGCCCGCACACCGAGTTCGACATTATCCAGCATGTAGGCGCCTGTGCCGATCTTGCTTCGCGGCATGGATTTTCCATCTTCGCTGGGAACGATGGCAAACGTGCCTGTACTGAGCACAAACGGGTAATCCGCATTGCCTTCCAAGAGGTCGATGATGACCGTATGGTCGCCATCCGCCCGGATATCCTTCACCTGATTGGCGAAGGTCTTGAGCGACGATGTCGAATCCTCGCCCCGATGATGGTTGATCGTGGCCACCACGTCATCAGCGGTCAGGCTTTTGCCGTTGTGGAATTCGACGCCCTTTTTCAGCTTGAACACCCATTGCGTGGCTGTCGCATTCGGCTCGAAGGTTTCGGCAAGCTGCGGCTGAAGATTCCCGTCGGCATCGACTTCCGTAAGCTGGCTGAGATAAGTCGATGAAAGCATGGTGATGAAGGCGCTCGAATCCGGCGCCGGGTCGAGATCGTCGCTGGTCGATCCCTCGGCGGTTCCCAACCGCAAATGGCCGCCCTTTTTCGGCGTCGCGGCATTGGCGGATCCCGAGAGTACCGACATAGCCATTGATCCGAAGCCCAGCGCCGAGGCCGCGGCCAGGAATGTCCGCCTGTCAATCCGCTGTGCTGCAAGGTCTGTTTTGAGTTTATTGAAGCTGTCCATACTTTCGTCTCCTGTTCGGCATTATTTACTGATTTTGTTGGCCATTTATTGGCGGGTGCTGACATGCACGCGTTCTTCGTCAAATGGTGTGATCACACTTTAGCGTCTTTTTCAATTTTCCAAAGTAAAGAATTATTCGTATGAGTATTTTTCACCGACCCTTCCCGAGGAGAGAGCATTCATGGCTGCCTGGATCAGAATGATTGCGGATGAGGACGCCGACACAGACCTGCTGGATGCCCTGCAGCTTGCGCGCACCCCGCACGGCACGGTCGACAATGTCATGCGGGTTCATTCCCTGCGCCCGAACACCCTTCGGGGGCACGTCGTGCTGTACCGCGCGGCCTTGCACGACGACGCCAACACGCTGCCGATGTGGCTGCAGGAAACCATCAGTTCCTACGTTTCCATTCTGAATGACTGCCCGTATTCGCTGGCCAATCACTGGGCCAATGCACGGCATCTGATCGGCGATGATGCCCGCGCCGACGCCATAGAGAACGCATTGAAGGCCCACCGGCCGGAAGACGCCTTCGATGCCGGCGAACTGGCGCTGATGCGGTATACGGAAAAGCTGACCCTGACGCCGGGCCGGATGGAGAAATCGGATGTCGAGGAACTGAGAGATGCCGGATTTGATGACGGCCAGATCCTCGAGGCCAATCAGATCATCTGTTACTTCAACTATGTGAACCGAAGCCTGAACGGTCTGGGCGTCAGCACCGACGGCGATGTCATCGGCTATTACGCCAAGGTCGATTCCTGACCGGACGGATCAGCCAAGAACCAGCGTCACGCCGTATAAGAGGCCGAGAAACACCGCACAGAACCAGATCGAATAGACCCATTCCGCCCGCATGGCGAGGCCTTGCTTTCCGCCGCCGGCAAACGCCACCGCAGCAGCAATACCCAGAAAAGAGGAAAAAGCCAGAATAACGGCGGAAACGCCGTCTCCCGACGTCACCGTCAGGAAAATCAGCCAGAACAGCGCCAGCCGGCAGAACCGGTCATCCCAGGCAACCCGACCGACATAGAGAAGATTCTTCATGGCCTTCGAGCGGTCATTCGCTATCGGCCTGCGGTTTCGGCGGCATCCGGTTCCAGGCATCCAGCGCGGCGATCTTGTAGGCTTCGGCCAGCGTGGGGTAGTTGAAAGTGTTCTGAACGAAGTATTCCAGCGTTCCCTTCAGATTGAGGACAGCCTGCCCGATATGGATCAGTTCCGTCGCGCCCTCACCGACAATATGCACGCCCAGCAACCGGTGGGTCTTGATCGAGAAGATCATTTTCATCATCCCGGCATCAAGGCCCATGATATGCCCCCGCGACGTTTCCCTGAAACGGGCAATGCCGCATTCATAGGGGATGTTCCGCTCGTTCACCTCTTCCTCGGTCATGCCGATGGTCGACATTTCCGGCACCGAATAGATACCGTAAGGGAAGTATTCCGGCGGTTTCTGGGCCGGTTGCTTAAGCGCGTTACAGGCCGCGATGCGCCCCTGCTCCATCGAGGTGGAAGCAAGACTGGGAAACCCGATCACATCGCCGGCGGCATAGATATGCGGCACCTCGGTCCGGAACGTATTCGGATTGACCTTCAGGCGCTTTCGGGAATCCGCGGTCAACCCGGCGGCCGGAAGATTCAGGGCATCTGTCGCACCCATCCGGCCGGCGGCGTACAGAACCATATCCGCCTTTACCATCCGACCACCTTCAAGATGCGCAATGCAGCCGGCTTCCGTGATCTCGATATTTTCGAATGGTTTGCCGAAGCGCATGACAATACCGCGATCGCGTAATTGGTGCGTGAAGTCTTCGATCAGTTCACGGTCGATGAAGTCCAGCATCGTGTCGCGGGTTTCGATCAGCGTTACCGGCACATCCAGCGCGGAGAAAATTGAGGCATATTCGACGCCGATCACCCCGGCGCCGATGACCGCCAGCGACCGGGGAATCCGCGTGATGTTCAGAATGTCATCGCTGTCGAGAATGTTTTCACCGTCGAACGGAATGTTTTCCGGACGATAGGGAACCGTGCCGACACAGAGCAAAAAGGAATCGGCGGTGAAGCGGTGAATCTCGTCGGCCGTGCAAATGACTTCAATCGAATGCGGGTCGGTAAAGGATGCCTCGCCGGAAATCGTATCGACCTTGTTGCGCGCAAACTGGTGCTCCAGCACCTCGACCTCGTGATCCAGCGTTTTCAGCAAGCGATGGCGCAGGTCCTCGGAGGAAATATCCTGCTTCACCCGATAGGCACGGCCATAGAACCCACGCTCACGCCAGCCGGACAGGTTCAGCACGGTTTCGCGCATCGTCTTGGACGGAATTGTGCCGGTATGAACGGAAACGCCGCCGACACGCCGCCCCTTTTCAACGACAAGTGCGCTGTGCCCGAATTTCGCGGCCTGAATGGCGGCGCGTCGGCCGGCCGGCCCGCTGCCGATGACGATCAGATCGTAATGTGACTGCATGTTCCCCACCCGCTTTTCGTACTCTGAGCCTGATTTATCGATTGTTCTGCTCGATTGCGTCCTCTCTGACGACGCCCTTTTTAGCGATCACGACCTGTGCGCGCCAGTCGCCAGACCTAGCTCCAGATGCTCTTTCCCGATCCCGGCAGGCCGAGTTCGCCCCAGATGCGGTCGACCCTGTCGATCACATCCTGCTCCATATACAGCTTTTCACCCCATTCGCGTTTGGTTTCCGGCGGCCATTTGTTGGTAGCGTCGAGACCGATTTTCGATCCCAGGCCGCTTTCCGGCGAGGCGAAGTCCAGATAGTCGATGGGGGTGTTTTCGATCACCGTGATATCGCGCGCCGGGTCCATGCGGGTCGACATCGCCCACATAACATCCTTCCAGTCGCGCGCGTTTATGTCGTCATCCACCACGATCAGCCATTTCGTGTACATGAACTGCCGCAGATACGACCAAGCCCCCATCATCACGCGCTTGGCATGGCCGGGATAGGCCTTCTTCATCGAGATCACGGCGATGCGATAAGAACAGCCTTCCGGCGGCAGCCAGAAATCCAGAATTTCCGGAAACTGCTGCTGCAACAATGGAATGAAAACTTCGTTCAGTCCCTCGCCGAGGATCGACGGTTCATCCGGCGGCCGGCCCGTGAAGGTCGACAGATAGATCGGTTTCTTCCGCATGGTGATGGCGGAAATTTCGAAGACCGGAAACTGTTCGACAGAGTTGTAGTAGCCGGTATGATCGCCATACGGCCCTTCATCCTCGTAGCGGTCGAGCGAGACATGTCCTTCCAGCACGATTTCCGCCTCCGCCGGCACTTTCAGGGGTACCGTTTTGCAATCGACCAGCTCCACCTTCTTGCCGCGCAGCAGACCGGCGAACTGGTATTCCGACAATGTATCCGGTACCGGCGTGACCGCGGCCAGGATCGTGCCCGGGTCGGCCCCCAGAACCGCCGCGGCCGGTAACGGCTCTGTCTTTCCGTCCTTTTTCCAACGCTGGTGATGCTGCGCCCCGCCGCGATGCTTCAGCCAGCGCATCAGGGTCGTGTTGCGGCCCGTCACCTGCATCCGGTAGATGCCGAGGTTGAAGACATCCGCCTTGTCGCCCTTCGGGTTCGGCCCCTGGGTGACGATCAGCGGCCAGGTGATCAGCGGCGCCGGTTCGCCCGGCCAGCAGCCCTGCACCGGCAGGGCGTCGAGGTCTATATCATCGCCGTAGAGGCAGACTTCCTGACACGGCGCATGGCCAACCGTTTTCGGTTTCATCGACATCACGGTTTTCAGCAACGGCAGCATGTCGATGGCTTCCCGGAAACCGCCCGGCGGTTCAGGCTGGCGCAGGAAGGCCAGCATCTCGCCGACCTCACGCAACTGATGCGGTTCGCGATCCATGCCCCAGGCAACCCGTTCCACCGTGCCGAACAGGTTGACCAGCATCGGCATGTCATAGGCAGAACCATCGGCGCGAACGACGTTTTCGAACAGAACCGCCGGACCGCCTTCGGCCAGCAACCGTGTCTGGATTTCGGTCATTTCCAGATGCGGAGATACCGGGTGACCAACCCGTTTCAGCCGGCCGGCATTTTCCAGCTTCGAGATGAAATCGCGCAATGAATTGAACGGCATATCCTGCTCCGCAGTCTGTATGGCACCTTCAATGGCGCGACAGGGGATGAAACGTCAAGGCTTCAGCTTGCCGCAACCGGCCGGATGGTCGAAATTAGGGCAACAGGAATGCGCATTTATCAGGAGACATTATGGAACGTTATTGGGTTATCGGCGGGCTTTTCACCAACACGGACTTCACCGAAATCGCACCGGGCCACAAGCGCCATCGGCTCGGACCGTTCGACGACTATGCCGAGGCCAAGGCGGTATGGCGCGCGAAATCCATGGAGCATGTGGATGAGGCCTATGCGCGGTTCGGCATCGAACGCGAGGCGTCGGACGAATACTGGGTCATCGGCGGTATCTACACCGACACCAATTTCAAGGAAATCGCACCGGGCGAGGAAGAACAGCGCCACGGGCCCTATACCGACTATCAGACCGCCAAGGAAAAATGGTGGGCCTGTTCCTCCGCGCATATCGACAACGCCTATGCGCGGTTCCGCATCGACAAGGTTTAGTGCCGGAACAAACCGTCGGCGTCACCCGATCCGGGTTTCGATGATCGGTTTTCCATCCATTTTCGGCAGGGCCGGATTTTCCAGCAATGGCGTCAACGGGTGGCCGATGCGGACGGAAAAGTCGTGCAGCACGCGCAGGCTGAACCCCCACAGAAAATGCCCCATCGCGCGGATCGCCTGAAAATCCTCGCGCTCCGGCGTGTAGGTGAAGCGACGCCAGTTGCCGGCGTCCCACAGTTCCGCCACAGAGACCCATTGCGCATCCGTCATCTCGTAATTCAACACGAATGGCCGAGGCTTTTCCGTCAGAACATAGATCAGCGGGTATGTCATCAGCGGGCGGGGCCCGCCCCGCGCCGTCACCTCACCAAGATCGCCGATCAGATCGTCCGGCGACAGAACCAGCCCGGTTTCCTCAAAGGTTTCGCGGGCCGCCGTGTCATGCAGGGTCATGTCTTCCGGTTCCGGCTTGCCACCGGGAAACGCCAGATCGCCCGACCACGGGTCGCCGACAACCGAAGCCCGCCGGGTGATACAGACCTTCAGATCGTCGTCTGCCATGTGGAAGATCAGCGCGATCATCGCCGAACGGTGGCCCGGCACCGGCATGCGCAAGGCTGTCCGGTTATCGAAGGTCCGGCATATATCCTCAAGCATCGGAACCGATGTTTTCATGCCCTGCGGCCCCACGCCTCCTATTTGAACTCCACCTCGATGAAGGCGAATTCATAATCGTTGGCGTTGATGACATCGTGCTCGACGCCAAGGTCGCGATAATAAGGCTGGCCCAGTTTCAGCTCGGCCTCGGTAAACTCGCCGTTGCCGAGATCGATGCGCAGGGTGCCGTCCATCACCGGCACCACCACATAATCCATGCCGTGGCGATGCCAGCCGGTTGCCGCCCCCGGCGCGAACCGCCATTCGGTCACGGTTGTCCTGTCATTGTCGATCATGACGGTTGGCGTCGCCGCCGCGCGTTTTTCGGCCATGTCTTTTTCCTCTTCCCAAGTGATGCATCGCACCTTACCGTTTCGCGCCATGACTGACAGCAAAAGATTGGCCCGCGCCCGCGGCTACCCCTACGCCTTTCCCCGAACCTCGTTTGTCTATATCGACGGCGCCGTGCGCCCATTCGATGTGTCGATGACGCGGGGGCGGACACCGGTTCTGGCCTTCGGCTCGAACCAGGCGCCGGAACGCCTGACCCAGAAATTCGGCCATCAGGCCGGCCATATCATTCCGGTGGAGCGCGGCAAGCTTGAGAATTTCGATGTCGTGTTTTCCGCCCATCTGACCAATTACGGGTCGATCGCCGCGATGTTGCAGGTCTGCAAGGGCGCGGCGGTGGAACTGGCGATCACCTGGCTTGACGACGACCAGCTTGAAATCATGCACGAAACCGAAATCAGCGCCGCCAATTACTTTTTCGGCGCGATGGAGAACATCAACCTGCGGGGCGAATACAGCAAACCGACCGGCACCGCCTATGCCTATGTCGGCCGGCGCGGGCATTTTCTGCACGAAGGCGATGCAGTGGCGCTCTCGGTCATTGCCTGCGACAACCGCCGCTTTCCCGGAAAAACCACCGCCGAAATGCTTGAAATCGTGCGTCAGACTCACGCACCGGATCAGGACCCGGACGGGTTCATCCTGCGGGTGCTGGATGATCCGGCCTACCGCGACGGACTGACTGCGAAACTGGAAGAAACCTCCATCGACTTCGATTTCCCCGTGCGGCCGCTTGCCTGATGGCCGATCTGGACATCACCTCCGCCTACGACCTGTCGAAAAGCCTGCGCGACCGGAAACTGGGCGCAGTCGAATTGATGGCTCACTGCCTGCAACGCATCACAGCGGCGAATGCGTCGATAAACGCGGTGGTAACACTGGATGAAGACCACGCGATGGACATGGCGAAACAGGCCGACAACACATCGCCGGACGGAAGGTTGCTGCACGGTCTGCCGCTGGCGGTAAAGGACTGCTACGATATCAGTGGCTTGCGCGGCACCCGTGGTTCGCGCGCCTTTGCCGACCGGATAGCCGACGCCGATACCCTGCATGTGGCGCGCCTGCGCAAGGCGGGGGCGCTGCCCTTCGCGAAGACCAATACGCCGGAATTCACCATGGGCGGGCAGACGACCAATCTGGTTTTCGGCACCACCCGCAACCCGTATGACCTGTCGAAGACGACCACCGGGTCGTCCGGCGGCAGCGCCGCCGCGCTGGCAGCGAAAATGACGGCGCTTGCGGATGGCAGCGATATCGGCGGCTCGGTGCGCAGCCCGGCCGGGGCCTGCAATATCGTCGGTTTCCGGCCCAGCCACGGCGTTATCCCCGCCAGCCCCGCCTTCGACCCGTACAGCGTGATCAACACGCCGGGGCCAATGACCCGCACGGTGACCGACATCGCCCTGATGCTGCTGGTGATGAGCGGGCCGGACAATGACGCCCCAATCGCCAGCCGGCGGATCGACGTGCTGAGTGACCTCATCGACCCGCCTTCTGTCACCGGCATGCGCATCGCGTGGTCCTGCGACCCGGCGGGCGCAACATCGGAAGCAGGGATCGCAGATGTGCTGAACGGTCATCGCCCTGTCTTTGTACGGCTGGGTTGTTCGATTACCGATTACTGTCCCGATCTGGTCGAGGCGCATCAGGCGCAGCAGACGCTGTATTCTATCGCCCAGGCAAGCGAGGTGCGGGACATTGTAAGGGCCGGGCCGCACCTGATCGGCGAGCATGTTCGCAAACGGGTCGATGCAATTCTCGGCAAGACATCCGCCGATGATATCGTCACCGGAATCCAGCAGCGCAAACGCGGCTGGGCCTTGCTGTCGGAAACCTTCGACCGGTTCGATGTCATGGTCTGGCCGGTCAGCCCGAAACGTCTTTTCGATGCCGATCTGGCGGAAGCCGCTTATGACTTCGACTGGCGGCCAGTCGAGATTTCGCCTGTGTTCGGGCTGCCAAGCATTTCCGTCCCGGCCGGATTTTCCGATGACGGAATGCCGGTCGGCCTGCAGATCCTCGGTCGTCCCGGCGCCGATGAAACTGTGCTGCGGCTTGCCCGGGCCTTCGAGGCGGAAACGGAATTCTGGAAGACGCTGCCGCCTGCCGCGTCATGAATACAATCGCAAGGCATGCCATTACGATCGCCATCGGCAGCAGCAGCGGGCTGGCGCTGGAATTTCTCGGCGTGCCGGCCGGCGCAATTGCAGGCGCCATGGCCGGCGTGGCCATCGCCGCCGTAAGCGGCCTTGATGTCGGCATCGGTACGAAACCGCGAAAAGTGGTGTTCGCGTTGCTCGGCGTTGTGCTGGGCACGGCGGTTACCCCGGAGACCATCGAGACGATCAGGATCTGGCCGCTGTCGGCCGTTGCTCTTGTCGCCTGCATGGCGGTGCTGATCGCCGTCGCACCGATCTACCTGCGGCGTGTACATGGCTTCGACCGGGATTCGGCGAAAATCGCAGCCCTGCCTGGCGCGATGAGCTATTCGCTGACCGTTGCGATTGAATACGGTCTGGATGTCCGGCGCATCGCCATCATGCACACGATCCGGCTGACGGTACTGCTGATCGTCCTGCCGGTTTTCGCCAATGCGTTTTTCGATACGTCCACCGCCGTGGCAGCGGCACATCCGGTATACATGTCACCACAGGAAATCGGCCTGCTGACCGCCATTGCAGCGCTGATGCTGGTGCTGTCGCGCTGGGTGAAAATGCCGGCCTTTGAATTCTTCGGTGGCATGATCGTGGTCGGCGTGCTGTTCGCCAGCGGATTGATGGAAGGAACGATGCCAGACTGGGTCGTCCTGCCGCTGTTCCTGATTACCGGCTGCATCGTCGGGTCGTTCTTCGCCGGCACCAGCAAGGCGGTCATCATATCCAGCGCCCTGGCGGGACTGGGCAATCTGCTGGTCGGTGTGACGGTCTGTTCGCTGTTCGCGGTGCCGGTCGGCCTGTTGCTGGATCTGCCGATCATCCAGGTCTGGCTTGGTTTCGCACCCGGCGGGTTCGAAACCATGATTATCCTGGCCTATGTGCTGGGTTATGACCCGGCCTATGTCGCCGGCCATCAGCTGATCCGGTTCGTGCTGATCAGCTTTACCATCCCCTTTCTGTTGCGGCGCGATCGGCATCGACCTTAAAATTTCCGGCAAAGGGCCTATATTGGAACCATGCCAGACAGGATATCAGTGTAATGGACACAGCGGTTTTTCCCTTCGACAATTCCTATGCGAAGCTGCCGGAGCAGTTTTACGTGAAAATGCCGCCGACGCCGGTAAAGGCGCCGGGCCTTATTCGCGTCAACAAGGGGCTGGCCGGTCTGCTTAGTCTTGATGCCGATGCGCTGGCGACGCCGGAAGGGGTCGACATTCTTGCCGGCAACCGGGTTGCCGCCGGGTCGGAGCCGCTGGCCATGGCCTATGCCGGTCATCAGTTCGGCGGCTGGTCGCCGCAGCTTGGCGACGGGCGCGCGATTCTTCTGGGCGAAGTGATCGGTACGGACGGCATTCGCCGCGATATCCAGCTAAAGGGTTCCGGCCCGACGCCGTATTCCCGCATGGGTGACGGCCGCGCCGCGCTCGGGCCTGTATTGCGCGAGTATATCGTCAGCGAGGCGATGTATGCGCTTGGCATTCCGACCACCCGGTCTCTGGCCGCCGTCACCACCGGCGAGAACGTGTTCCGCGAAGGCGCCCTGCCCGGCGCGGTGCTGACACGAGTCGCGGAAAGCCATATCCGGGTCGGCACCTTCCAGTATTTCGTCGGCAAGGGCGACATGGACTCGGTGAAACTGCTGGCCGACCATGTGATCGCGCGTCACTATCCCGACGCCGCCGGCACGAAGCGTCCTTATCTGGCCTTGCTGGACGGGGTGATGGAACGACAGGCCAAACTTATCGCCCAATGGATGCAGGTCGGTTTCATTCACGGCGTGATGAACACCGACAACACGACGATATCCGGCGAAACCATCGACTACGGGCCCTGCGCCTTCATGGATATATACCACCCGCATACGGTCTTTTCCTCTATCGACCAGATGGGTCGGTACGCGTACGCCAACCAACCGACAGTCGTACAGTGGAACCTGGCGCGGTTTGCGCAATGCCTGCTGCCGTTTCTGGATGAAGACGAGGAACAGGGCCTGAAGGACGCACAGGAGATGATCGATGCCTTCCCGCCGCGCTTCGATGCCGCGCTTGCTGCTGCCTACCAGAAAAAGCTGGGCCTTGCGACCGACCACGACGGCGATGTCGACCTGGCGCAGGACCTGCTGAAACGCATGGCGGACAGCACAGCGGACTTCACCAATACGTTCCGTCGGCTCGCCAACGCCATCAATCCTGATGAAACCGTGGGGGATCAGCCGCGCAACGTGTTTCGCGAACCGGAAGTCTTTGACGCCTGGGCGGACCAGTGGCGGGCGCGGCTGAAACAGGAAAATGCGACGCCGGAAGAGATCACCGCTCGCCTGCGCGCTGCCAATCCGAAGTTCATTCCGCGCAACCATCTGGTGGAAGAAGCCATTCGCGCGGCGGAAGACAATGGCGATTTCTCGGTTTTCCATGAACTGGTCGATGTGCTGGAAAAACCGTTCGGCGAACAGCCCGGCAAGGACAC
>CAYGSU010000093.1:0-6896 GCA_964352715.1 uncultured Flavobacteriaceae bacterium
GACCTGATAGAAGGCCCAGAACAGGGTCGTGCCGAGGCAGAGGATGACGCCGACGGTCAGCACCTTGCGCAGCGGCAGAAACCAGTCGGGAAATACCCCGGCGCGCACCGCCCGAAGGTCGACGAAATAGGCCAGCGCAAAGGCGAAAATCAGCACGAACAGGGCCGGCGCGGGGTACAGCCGCAATGTGATCCAGGCGATCAGCGGCGGCAGCACCGACCAGCCCATCGTGGCCCAGCCGTCGTCGCCGGAAAACGCCCGCGCCCAGTGAATGCCGCCAAGGAAGGACAGGATCGCCGCACCATAGGTCAGCTGAAACGTCATCGCCTCGCTTTCCCAGACCGGGTCGCCGGACCAGATGGCCGCCGAACTGGCGACGAAGGGCAGCAGGCCGGACAGGCCGCAAACACGGGCGGTAACGGGGACATCTCTCAACATGAGAAAAGTCTAAACCGATTTGCCGCCGGATTCACCAGAAGTTTCCATAGACAAAGCGTCGCGGGCGCGGGCGTGGTGTTCCGGCGTTACATGGTCTTTCACGATGGTCCAGACAGCCCAGAACACGGTGGCGTCATCGGTGAAGCCCAGACCGGCGATGATATCCGGCACTGCATCGGCGGGAACGACGAAATAGGCGAGCGCGGCCAGAATCAGCAGTTTCACCCGGCGCGGGGTGTTCGGGTCTGAGACCGCGTAATAGCTGGCGACGGCTTCCGGCGCGAACGGGATGCGGGCGGCGAAGCGTTTCATCTTCGGCCAGAATCCCTCCTTCACCCTGCGGCGGTTTTCGCCCTCGCGGGATGGCGCGGCCAGTGCCGGCAGATCGGGGGTCATTTGGTCCATTGACAGAATATGGGGATGCATGGCTCGCTGGTCCAGTGGCTGGACGCCACAGCGCCTTTCGGAGAAAAACCATGCCCATCGAAAACTGGATCGCCTATGCGATCGCGACCGAACTGATTCTGATCATTCCCGGCCCGTCCGTCCTGCTGGTGGTCGGATACGCCCTGTCGCGCGGGCAAGCGGCAGGCCTGAAATGCGTCGCCGGCTGCAGCACCGGCGCGGCCATCGCCTTTATTGTCGCTTTCGCCGGGCTCGGCGCCTTGCTGGCCGCGTCCAGCACGGCGTTCACGGTGGTGAAGATCGCCGGCGCGGTTTACCTCGTCTATCTCGGCATCAAGATGTGGCGCAGCAAGCCGAAGGATTTTACGGTGTCGGCGGGTGACGGGCCGGAGGCGGAAACCGGCTGGCGCAATTCGCCCTATCTGCATGGGCTGGTCACGACGATCCTGAACCCGAAAATCGTCGTCTTTCTGGTCGCCTTCGTGCCGCAATTCATGGATCCGGCCGCGGCCGCGCTGCCGCAGGCTGTCATCATGACGGTTACCTTCGCCGGCCTGGCGCTGATCAGCGACGGCGTCTATGCGGTGCTGGCTTCGCGCGCCCGCGGCCTGTTCCTGAATGCACGGTCAGCCCGGCTGATGAACCGCATCGGCGGGTCTTTCCTGATCGGCGCCGGCATTTTCACCGCTGTCGCGCGGCGCAGCACGTGAGCAGGGTTCGGTGTTGAAATGTCGCTGATTCCCGGCCGTGAGCCGGGATCTTTTTCAGGGTGAATCACCGCGAGACAGGAAAATGGCCGCCCGCCCTTGCACTTGGCGGTCAAACGTCCAAGTTTCTTATAACGGCAACAAACCGGCTGTTGCGTGAATGAACGAACAGGGCAAGAGTATTCGTATGACGCAGACCCGGTCCGACCGCGGCACCGTCCGCGCCGTCCTTGGCCCGACCAACACGGGCAAGACGCATCTGGCGATTGAGCGGATGCTTGGCTACCCGACCGGCATGATCGGCTTTCCCCTGCGCCTTCTGGCCCGCGAAAACTATGACCGTATCGTCCGACAGACCAGCGTGCGCGATGTCGCGCTGGTGACCGGCGAGGAAAAGATCATCCCGCCGAATCCGCGCTGGTGGGTCTGCACCGTGGAATCGATGCCGGTCGATCTGCCGGTCGATTTCATGGCGATCGATGAAATCCAGCTCTGCGCCGACCCGGACCGCGGCCATATCTTCACCGACCGGTTGCTGAACGCGCGTGGCCTGTTTGAAACCATGTTCATGGGCGCCGATACGGTACGCGGCCTGCTGTCCAGTCTGGTGACCGATCTGCAGGTTGAAACCCGCCCGCGCCTGTCGACCCTCACCTATGCCGGCGCGAAGAAGCTGACCCGCCTGCCCCGGCGCAGCGCGGTGGTCGCGTTTTCGGTCAACGAGGTTTACGAACTGGCGGAACTGGTGCGCCGGCAACGCGGCGGCACGGCGGTGGTGCTCGGCGCGCTCAGCCCGCGCACCCGCAACGCGCAGGTGCAGATGTATCAGGAAGGCGAGGTCGATTACCTGGTCGCGACCGACGCCATCGGCATGGGCCTGAACATGGATATCGACCATGTCGCCTTCGCCCGGATGCGCAAGTTCGACGGCCGCCGGCGGCGCATGCTGGATGCGCCGGAAGTCGGCCAGATCGCCGGCCGCGCCGGCCGCCACATGAATGACGGCACCTTCGGCGTCACCAACGATCTGGGTGCAATGACGCCGGACCTGATCGACGCCGTGGAAAACCATCTCTACAAGCCGGTCACTCAGGCGTTCTGGCGCAACCGGGTGCTGGATTTCGATACGCCGAAACTGCTGATGCGATCCCTGCAACTACAACCCGACCGGCTGCAACTGGTGCGAACCCGCGAGGTCGAGGACCAGCGGGCGCTGGCGGCGTTGATGAAAAACCCCGCTATCGGCGGGCGGGCGACGACGCGCGACCGGGTGCGGCTGTTGTGGGATGTCTGCCAGATACCGGATTTCCGCAAGGTCTCGCCGGATCATCATGCCGAACTGCTGGCCCAGGTCTTCACAAGGCTGACCGATGGCGAGGGTGTGCTGCCGCAGGAATGGATTGCCGGGCAGCTTAACCGGCTCGACCGGCTGGATGGCGATATCGATACCATCACCACCCGTATCGCCTATATTCGCACATTGGCCTATATCGCCCACCGGTCGGACTGGCTGGACGACGCGGCAGGCTGGCGCGACCAGGCGCGCGATCTGGAAGACCGGCTTTCCGACGTGCTGCACGACCGGCTGATCCAGCGGTTTGTCGACCGCCGGGCCTCAGTGCTGAACCGCAAGGACCTGGATACGGATTCGATGCTGGCCGGCATCAAGGTGTCGGGCGAGGTGGTGGTTGAAGGCTACCCGATCGGCCGCATGACCGGTTTCGTGTTCGAGGCCGATGCAACCGCAACCGCGCAGGAAGCGCGCGCCATTCTGGCCGTCGCCGAACGGGCGGCGGTGCAGGATGCCGAACGCCGGGTCAGCCTGCTGGAAGCCGCCAGCGATGCCGATATCACCCTGCTGGAAGGCGGGCGCATCGGCTGGCACGGTGCGCCGGTCGCCAAGCTGATGGCGGGTGATGGCATCCTGAAGCCACGCGTCGTGCTGATCGAAAACACGCTGACCAGCGGCGCAATGAAACGCCGGGCCGAGGCGCGGCTGACCGACTGGCTGACCGGCCATGTCACCCGCCGGCTGAAGCCTCTGTTTCTGGTGCAGCCTCAGGCCCTCAGCGGCGCCGGGCGCGGCCTTTTGTATCGCCTGCATGAAGGGCTCGGCCAGTGCTGCCGCACCGCCGCCGGCGATCAGGTGAAGGCGCTGACCGAGGCCGACAAATCGATTTTCGCCAAGGCCGGCATCCGCTTCGGGTATGAAACGGTCTATGCCGCCTCGACCCTGAAACCGGGGCCGATCCGCACCAAGGCGGCGCTCTGGGCGGCGTGGAAAAAGGAAACGACGCCGGTGTTGCCGCAAGGCCAGGTGCTGGCCCATCCGGTCGATTTCTGCCAGAACGAGGCGTGGTTCTCGATGGGGTTCCGGCGGTCCGGTCCGGTGGCGATCCGGGTCGACCGGGCCGAACGGTTGTTCGCCGAAGCCCGCCGCCGGGGCCGCGAAGCCCCGGTTGAAGCCAGCGCCAGTCTGGCCGACATCGCCGGCGTCAGCGTCGACCACATGCCGGCGGTGCTGTCCAGTTTCGGCTTCAAGCCGGTGGATACGCCGCAGGGCAAACGGTTCCGCCTGCCGCATCAGCGGGCGCGGCGCGGCCCGGATGGCGGCCTCGGCAAGAAACGCCGGCCGGCGTCGAAGCCGCCGACAATCAACACAGCCTCGCCCTTCGCGAAGCTGGCAGCCCTGAAAATTTCTCCCGGCGCGGGCGCATCGCCCGCCGCCAAACCTGCCCCGAAGGCGAAAGGAAACTGACAACACCCATGACAACGCAAAGCTCTGTCGATGTGTGATTACGGCGCAAAGCAGCGAATAGACAAATGGCTCTGGCATGCGCGGTTCTTTAAAACCCGGACGCTGGCGGCAAAAACCATTGAAGGCGGTCATTGCCGCGTCAACCGGCAGCGGATTTCGAAGTCCGGCCACGGGGTGCGCGCCGGTGATGTGCTGACCTTCACGCAAGGATCCGATGTGCGGGTCATCGAAATTCTCGATCTTGCGGAAAAGCGCGGGGGCGCCCCGGAAGCGCAGAAACTCTATACCGATCGCGACCCGCCGAAACGCCGGGAACGGATCGATCTTTCTACCGACCCCATTCGCGCGCCGGTGCCGACCCGCGAAAAGGGCGACGGCAGACCCACCAAGAAGGACCGTCGCGCCTTCGATAAAATGACGGAACAAGTATGATTGCAAAATTGAAGGAATTTCTGTTCGACCGCGAAGGCCGAAGCGAAACCGGTGGCAAGCATGAGGCTGACGAACTGCATCTGGCCGCCGCCGCCCTGTTGCTGGAAGCCGCCCTGCTGGACGGGTCGCTGGACGATGTCGAACGCGAGGCCGTCACACGGCTGGTTCAGGCGCGGTTTGACCTCAGCGACGAGGACACCACGCTGATCATGACCGAGGCGGAAAAGAAGGCGCGCGACGCGGTTGAAATCCATTCCTTCCTGCGGGTGCTGATCTCCAATTTCGACCCGGAAGAACAGCGCGAACTGGTCGGCATGTTGTGGGACGTGATCTGCGCCGACGGCGAAATCCACGATTTCGAATCCAACCTGGTGCGCCGGGTCGTCGGCATGTCCGCCGTGACCGACCAGGAATCCGGCGCTGCGAAAAAACAGGCGATGGCGAAATACGGCATTGCGGGGTGAGGGGCTAGACCTTCTTCACCTGCTGCAGCAGAACCAACCCGACTACCAGAAACACGATGATCGTCGCCATGCCGGCGCGCTGGCTGTCGAAAGCCAGCGTCACCCATCCCAGAACCAGCGGGCCGACAAAGGCCGTTGCCTTGCCGGAAAACGCATAAAGGCCGAAGAATTCGGTGCGCAATTCGGCCGGGGCGAGCCTTGCCATCATGGTCCGGCTCGACGCCTGCACCGGCCCGAGAAACACCCCGATGCCAAGCCCGATCATGAAAAACGCCTGCTTGTCGTCCACCATCAGGGCGGCGGCCGTCAGCGCGATCAGGCAGACCAGCGATATGGTGATCACCGGTTTCGCGCCGATCCGGTCATCCAGCACCGCGAAGCTGGCCGCGCCCAGTCCGGCGGTGATGTTGAGAGCGATGCCGAACTGGATCACTTCCGCCACATCCATGCCGAACGTGCCGGCGGCGTAGATGCCGCCGAAGGCGAACAGGGTGTTCAGCCCGTCGGTGAAGATCATGCGGGCGATCAGAAACCGGAAGGCCTGCTTGTAGTCGCGGATTTTCTTCAGCGTGGCGATCAGCGTGGCGACGCCCTCGCCGACGGATTGCCGCAAGGAAAGCCCGGTCGATGGCCGGTCTGGCGTGAACAGAAACAGCGGCAGGCAGAAGACGGCGTACCAGACGGCAACGACCAGGACCGAGGCGCGGACATGTTCGGCATTGTCCTTGCTTACCCCGAACAACGGCGTGTCGGTCTGGATGAAGGCCAAAAGGCAGAACACCAGACAAACCAGCCCGCCGGCATACCCGAGGCCCCAGCCCCAGCCGGATATCCGTCCCCACAGGCGGCGCGGTGCGATATCGGCCAGCATGGCGTTGTAGAACACGGTGCTGAATTCAAACCCGATGGTGGCGACGATGACGCCGGCCAGCGCCAGCGGAATGAAGGCGGCATCCGGCTCGGCAAACCACAGAAAGGCGGTGGCGGCGCAGCACAGGGCGGTCAGCACCGCCAGAAACGGCTTTCGCGGGCCGGCCTTGTCGGAAATCGCGCCAACCGCCGGGGCCAGCACGGCGATCAAAATGCCGCTGACCGCCATCGCATTGCCCCACAAAGCGGTGCCGCTTTCAGGCGTTTCGGCGATGCCTTGCGTGAAATAGGTGGCGAACACGAAGGTGGTGACGACCGCCGGAAAGCCGGAATTCGCCCAGTCATAGAGGCACCAGGAAAAGGCTGACCGTTTGTCGATCGGCGTGTCGACGGATGGTTCGGCGGTGCGGTCGATCATCGGGGCTCCATCACGTCGGTTAGGGCTGGGAATTGCCGAACAGGGTGATTAGCATGACCGCACCGGAAACGATAGAACCCCCTCAAGCACAGGAGCATCCCCATGATCGTCACCACCACGGATTCCGTTGAAGGCCGCCGGATCAAGCAGTATCTGGGCATTTGCAGCGGCGAGGCCGTTATCGGCGCGAATGTGTTCAAGGACATGTTTGCCGGCATTCGCGATGTCGTCGGCGGCCGCGCCGGGTCGTATGAAAAAATCCTCAACGAAGGCAAGCAGGAAGCGATAACCGACATGGCCGAACAGGCCGATAAGTGGGGCGCCAGCGCCATTGTCGGCGTCGATATCGATTACGAGGTGCTGGGCAAGGAAAACGGCATGATGATGGTCGTCGCCAACGGCAC
>CAYGSU010000093.1:6996-11613 GCA_964352715.1 uncultured Flavobacteriaceae bacterium
TTTTCGGCGAGGCGGCTGAAGAAGGTTTCGATATCGGCTTTTTTCATGGGCGGGCTGTCTGTTTCTGCGGTGCGACGCAGGGTCGCGGGTGTTTCGGGTCTATGGGATTCCGGGAATTTCAGGTTACACTACAAGGCATGACACAACCTGCCCACCCGGAACATGCGGAAACCGGCCCGCGCGTGTATTTCGATGCCGAGCTGCGACCCTACCGGTCGCTCGGCCCGACCGGATTCACAATCGTGATGGCGTCGATAGCGCTGGGCGGCTTCACCATCGGCCTGGCGTTTTTTCTGGCCGGGGCCTGGCCGGTCGCCGGATTCTGCGGGCTGGAAGTGCTGCTGATTTACGGCGCGTTCAAGCTGAATTTCAGAAGCGCGCGGCGGCGCGAGCTGGTGCGGCTGACCGATGACGGGCTGGATGTGCTGCAGATCGACCCGGCGGGCCGGCAGCGCCGCCACCATCTGGAACCGACCTGGCTGTCGATCGATCTCGACGATCCGCCGAAGCATGAAAGCCAGCTTGTAATCCGCAGCCGGGCGGAACGGATCACCATCGGCGGCTTTCTGTTGCCGGCGGAACGGGCGCAGATCGCGGATGCCTTGCGGCAGGCGCTGACCGATTACCGTGCGCCGAACCATCTGAAGCCGGACCCGGCCTGACGCCTACCCTTGCTTCGCCAGAAACGACCGCCATTGCCCCGGCGACAGACCGTAGGCCTTTCTGAACTGCCGGGTCATGTGGCTCTGATCCGCAAAGCCGGCGGCGGCCGCCGCATCGGCCAGCGGCGATCCGGCTTCAATTGCCTGTTTTGCCCGTTCCAGCCGCCGCGTCAGGACATAGCGAGACGGCGCAATGCCGAAGGCCTGCCGGAACGACCGGCACAGGGTAAACCGGTCGATATCGAACAGGGTCTCAATCGCGCGCAGCGAAAGGGTGCCGGTGATATCTTCGGCCAGCGCCTGGCGGATGCGGTCAATTTTTCCGAAGTCTAGTGTTCGCGATGGGCGGCTTTGGCCATCACCATGCCGGCGCAGCGCGTCGGAAATGGCGGTCTGCGCTTCGGCCAGATCGAACGGCGTGCCGCCGGCATCGAGAAACAGATCGACCGCCCGCGCCAGTTCCGGCGATTTCACGACACCGCCATCGATATACGGCAGCGGCTCGCCTTGGCGGTTGCGCAGCACGAGACCCGGCGGCAGGTAAACCGCCCGATAGGCGTATCCTGACTCCGTACCCGGTCTGCCGTCGTGCAACTCGTCGGGATGCAGCACGAAGACATCGCCCGGCAGCGCGACGCGCTCTTCGCCGCGATAGCGGAATCGCTGCACCCCGGTCTTCGTGTAGCCGATCGTGTAGGTGTCATGCCGGTGCGGCGAATAGGCGTGGCTGTTGAACATGGCATCAACGGCATCAATGCCGCCAAAGGCTGACCGGGGACGGATTTCGTTTCTGTTGGTTCGGATCAGGGTTGGCACAATCGTTCAAGACCGACGCTAAGAGGACAGGCTAGACAGGCTGCCGGGAGCCTCGACGATGATAACAGATATTCTCGCTTTATGGGCAGCGGCGATTCCCCTGATGGGAAGCCCTGGACCTGCCACGCTCAGCCTGGCCGGTATTGGTGCTGCCTACGGGTTTCGCGCCGGGGCGGGGTATCTTGCCGGCATCGTCATCGGCACGGTCAGCGTGCTGCTGCTGATTGCAACCGGCATGACCGGGTTGATCCTCGGCGTTCCCGTTCTGGTGCAGGTGATTTCGGTGCTGGCGCTCTTCTACATCCTGTATCTTGCCTATAAAATCGCTACCGCGCCGCCGCTGGGCGAGGCGCAGACGGCGCAGGAAGCCCCCCGGTTCATGGCGGGGTATCTGCTGGCGCTGGCCAATCCGAAAGCCTATGCGGCCATCGGCGCGGTCTATGCCTCGGTCACTATCGGCGGTGACGCCTGGACGGATGCCGGCATCAAGATTCCGGCGCTGGCGATCCTGATCGTGGCGATCAATTCGGTCTGGCTGTCGCTGGGGGCGTCGATTTCCGGCCTGCTGCGCAACCGCCGGACGGCACGGCTGGTGAATGCCGTGTTCGCGATCAGCCTGCTGGCCTCGGTCGCACTGGCGATCCACGGCATGGTGGATTTTCCGTAAGGAAACGCCCTCAGGCGTTCAGGCCCAGCACGTCGCGCATCGAATAGACGGCGGGCGCCCGGCCCCGCGCCCACAGGGCGGCACGCACCGCACCGGCGGCGAAAACCTTGCGGCTCGACGCCTTGTGGCCCAGTTCGATCCGTTCGCCTTCCGCCGCGAAGATCACCGTGTGGTCGCCGACGACATCGCCGCCGCGCAGGGTGGCGTAGCCGATTTCACCCCGCGGTCGGGCGCCGACCCTGCCGTCGCGCACTGCCTGTTTGACGTCGTCATGCTCGACCGCCCGCCCTCTGGCGGCGGCGCGGCCCAGCCCCAGAGCGGTGCCGGACGGGGCGTCGACCTTGTGGCGATGATGCATTTCCAGCACTTCGATATCATAGTCGTCGCCCAGAATGGACGCGACCCTTTCGGTCATCGCCATCAGCAGGGTTACGCCGACACTCATGTTCGGCGCATAGACGACCGGCACATGCCGGGCCGCCAGATCAAGCGCTTCTTCATGTTCCGGGCCGAGGCCGGTGGTGCCGATAATATGGGCCGCGCCGGCCTGGGCGCACAGCCGCGCATGGTCGACGGTGGCTTCCGGTGTGGTGAAATCGATCACCGCATCCGCCCTTGCGATGGCGGCGGCGGCATCGTCGACAATGGCGACATCCAGCGCCGCGATTCCGGCCTGAACGCCGGCATCAAGGCCTATCGCGTCCGACCCTGGCCGTTCGACCGCGCCGGAAAGCCGGCAGCCCTCCGTTGCGAAAATCTCCGCGATCAGCATGCGTCCCATGCGCCCGCCCGCGCCGACAACGACGATGTTGCAGGCTTCGTGCGGCAGGCGGCTTTCCGTATTGTGCGGTTCAACCATGATATGTGCGGCCCCGGTGGTATCGAATTCAAGAACCCTGCTTAGCCCGATGATCGGCCGCCGACAAGGCCGGGGAAGCTATCGCCTAAGGGCGACCAGCGCGCCGGCGCCGAAGATCAGCCCCATGCCCAACGCGGTCAGACCGTCCGGCGTTTCGCCGAAAAACAGGAAACCCCAGAGGGCGGCGAAGGCAAGGTAGGAATAATCGAACACCCCGACGACCGAGGCCGGGCCGATCTGATAGGCGAGCGCCGCGCCGAAACTGCCGACAATGATCGCCAGCGACAGAATGGCGGCGGCGGACCAGGTCTCCATCGTCAGCGGGGTCCAGGGCCCGAGCAGATAAACAAGGTCCAGTTGTTCCGCCAGTCCGTCCGGCATCAGCAGCAGGCCGGCGCTGACGATCCCGCCGACGATCAGGAAAGAAATGTTGAGCGCCAGCGCCAGGGTCAGCGGGTGGTCGGCGCGGCATTTGGTGCCGGTCAGGATCATTGCGCCGGCATACAGCATGGCAGAGACCAGCGGCAGAACGGCGTAGAAGGTCAGACCGGCGGCGTCAGGACGCAACACCAGCAACACGCCACCGAATCCCAAAGCCACAGCGGCCCAGCCCGACCGGCCGACGCGTTCCTTCACGAACACGGCGGCGAACAGCACGATGAAGATCGGGATCGTGTAGAAGGCGGCGGCCGCCACCGCGAAATCGACCTGCGACAGCGACAGATAATAGGCGACCCACATCGCCGCCAGCATCAGGCTGCGTACCGTTGCCCAGAACAACTGGCGGGGAATGATCGTCGCCCGCCTGATCAGGAAAAACACCGCCGCCATCAGCAGCGGGACAGAGAAAACCGACCGCATCACGAACAGCTGCCACAGCGAGAAGTCGGCGCTGGTCTGCTTGATCAGGGCGTCGCCCAGCGACAGGCCGAAAACCGCGCAGACAATCGCCCCGATCGCCAGCAACGGATGATGCGTCGGTTTGTTCATGTTTTGTTTGTATTATGTTTTTCGGTCGGGCTCAAGCACCGGCGTTGGCACAGGCGCCGGCGGTTGCTTGTCGACCGGCTTCACAAGAAAGGTCCCGCACAGCACCAGACCGATCGACAGGGCGAGCGGCAGCGAGGGTTCCTCGGCCAGAATGAAGATGCCGCCGATAACCCCCGCCGGGGCCACGACATAGGCGACCTGGCTGGCGAAAACCGTTCCGGCCTTGTCGATCAGGTAGATGAACGTGGCGTAACAGCCGACATGCAGGGCGGCAATCGCCGCCAGGGAAAGTTCGGCGATGCCCCAGTCGGAGGCAATGTAAAAACCGTTGTCGATTGTCATCGTAACCGGTGTCAGCATGATAAGAGCCGCCGCCGTCATGCCCCATAATGCCGTGATGGGGTCGACATCCGGCGGCCGGGTCTTGGCGATGTACACGGTTTCCAGCGCATAGCTGATGACGACGCCAAAACACATGATAAGCCACAATGTGTCTTCCGGCCTCACCACGCCGACATCCGGCCCGACCAGCACCAGCATGCCGATGGCGCCCAGGCCGATGCCAAGAAAGCGTTTCAGGTTCGCGATCTCCAGCTTGAACAGGATCGCCAGAAGCGTGGTGG
>CAYGSU010000094.1:0-10933 GCA_964352715.1 uncultured Flavobacteriaceae bacterium
ACGGACTGATCCGCTGTCGCACACTCATCGTTATGGTCGGAACTTCTTGCGTCTTGCCACCACCACAATGAAGCACAGGACTGTCAGCACCAGAATCATGGTTGCCGGCAGCGGCACCGACAGCAGATAGCCGAGATCCTCAAGGGAGGCGAGAGTTGTCCTGCTGATGAATGTATCCGCGCCAATGGTATCCGTCATCAGCTCGTTCGGGCCGCCGGCCCAGGCTTCATCCCACAGGACATTGGCGACACCGGCACCACCGATGACATCGACGGGTACGAAGGCTGCATCCGGATCGAATTCGGCCCTGTAGGCGGCGAGCGCCCGCGCGCCGGTATAAAGCCCGCTGCCATTGATATAGACATTGTTGAATGTCCACATGGTGCCGAAGCCCATGACATGGGCCATTTCCCTGACAACAGCGTCGAACAGCGTTCCGTTGTTTTCCAGTGCGGCGAGGTCGCTATTGTCGAAGTTCAGCACGCCGGCCGTCGGCAGCACGAAGCCGCTTTCGAATATACCCCGTTGCGGGGTAGCCAGCGCCAACGAGCCGCCTTCACCGTCCAAATCGGCCGTGCCGGCCGTGATGACCAGTTCGGTTATCTCGATGCCGGCCCGGTATCCTGCGACATGTCTTTCCCAGAACGACTCCGCTTGTGAAAGCACGGATTGCTGGCTTGCCGACAGACCGTCGGTGAAGATCAGCCTGATGTCGAATCCGGCGGCGCAGGCAAGGGATGGCAGGGGCAGAAGCACCAGAACGGCGAGGCTACCTCGTATTTTCTTCTGAATGTTCACGATCAAATCATTTCCAATGAATGCACCCCTGAGGGTGACGGTTGCGCCGATCCACGACGTCGCCTGAGCAACGCCGCAAATAACGAAAGCCGCCCCAGATTCCGCATGCGTCATGCGGTCACTGTTGACGGCCCCATCCATCGAATATGTCCCATAGGTACATTAGCACGGTTCGTGCCAACGGCCATGATACTTTTATGACGTCTCTTGCGGGCGCCAGGTAAATCTGCCCTGACGCACTGTCCTGGCAAGGCTTTCAATCTCCGTTCCCAGAGGGCGGTCTTCCACCAACAGGGCGACGTCTTTGCGCACCTGCCGGTACAGGGCTTCGGCCGGGTGTCCCAATTGATCCGCAACGGCCCGCAAATCGATAGCCTGTGCCGCTGCCGTCAGTTCGATGGCGATCAGCCGGCGGCAGTTTTCAACGCATTGCGCAAGCAGGCGGGCGGATTCCCAGGAATGCGTAAGAGCGTCTTCGATGCCATCGGCATTGAGGCTGGGCCAGACGGCGACAGGGGTGGCGTCTGCCTGAATTCTGGTCAGGACGGATTCCGTGAGTTTCATGATCGGCGCAAACCCGTTACTGGCGGCAGTGTCACCGGAAAGGTGCATCGGCAGGTCGGTAAACCGGTTTGCCAACAGCTTGGAAATTCTGGCCGCCTGCAGCGTGGATGTAAGCGACAGCCCGCGACGGACATGGTCTACCGCCAGCGTAATATGCGGTGTGTGATAATTTCCGGTCGAGATAACCGTGCCGCTGGTGCTGTCGACAACCGGGTTGTCGGTCGCGCAGTTGAGTTCCGTTTCCAGAGTCCTGCCGGCGGTCTCGAGGGCATCATGCAACGCGCCATGAACCTGGATGATATGGCGGATCGACAGGGGGTCCTGCAGCCGCCTCGCTGCGCCCGGCTGGTGCAGGCGGCTGCCCTTCAGCAGCAATTCCATATCGTGCTGCACGGCAAGGTCGCCCGGCTGTGGACGCATCTCGACAACCGTCCGCCTGAAAGGAGTCAGGTTCGCCCTGAAAGCTTCGATGGTCAGGGCTGCCGATGCCTGCATGCTGGCCAGAACCGTTCGCGCTTCGGCAATCGCCAGACCGGCGAGCGCTGCGGAAAATGCACCGCTGCCGGCAAGCGCGAGACCATCCCTGGGTCCGAGATCGATAGGCGCAAGGTTCGCCTGTTCGAGCGCTTCCGATGCGTCGAGAATCTCACCAGAACCGTCGGTCATGCAGCCTTCACCCATCAGCGCCAACCCCATCGTCGCGCCGAACAACAGGTCGCTTGACCCGATAGAGCCGAGGTCGCCGATAACCGGGGTCAGACCGGCGTTGATGCAGTCAGCGAGGTGATGCGCCACTGTCGGCGATGCTCCGGACACTCCCTTGAGGAGCGTGTTTGCGCGAACGATCATGGCTGCCCGCACCACATTTTCGGGCATCGGGTCACCCATTGTCTGGGCGCGGCCGCGCAGGGTCTGAAGCGAGAATGTCGCCAGTTCCTCGGGCGAGAGCATTTCCGAAGCGCGGGTGCCGAGCCCGGTTGTAACGCCATAGACGGGGATGTTGTTTTTAATCGCCTGCCGTATTGCGGCATGACCGGCATCCATCCTCGCCAGTCCGTCCGGACACAGCGATACACGGCCGCCGGGCTCGGAGACGGCGACAAGCGCTTCCATGCTGAGGTCATTGCCGGTCAGGTTAAGGGCAGGGGGCATATTGTTCTGCTTCCGGTCTGGGTCTGTTGACCTATTGCACTACAGTTCGCATCGGCAATCGACAAGTCTCCAGAATACGGCGACAATCACGCCGATTCAGCACAGGAGGATGGTACGGGTGAGATTCAGCGGCAAACGTGTATTGGTAACCGGCGGCGCCCGGGGAATTGGGGCGGGGATCGCCAAAGCCTTCGCAGTTGAGGGCGCGACTGTCGCGATTAATGCGCGCTCGGAAGCGACGCTGGCAGAACGCTGTGAGAAAGATGGCGTGGACTACATCCGCGTCGCCGGGAAAATCGGACCGAGAGACGCCTGCTTCGATATGGTGAACCGGGCTGTTGATGCCCTGGGCGGCCTCGATGTACTGATCGCCAATGCGGGCATCTTCAACGAGGTGCCGTTTGAAGAGGTGACTCAGGAGGAATTCGACGACAACATTTCCGTTAATCTGGGTGGCGTTTTCTTTTGTGCGCAGGCGGCAATGCCGGCGCTGAAGAAAAGCAAGGGTAATATCGTGGCGATCTCGTCGGATGCGGCGATCATCTCCTACAGCGCCTCGACCGCCTATTGTGCGGCGAAAGGCGGGGTTAACAGCCTGGTGCGGGCACTGGCCGTCGGCTATGCGGCGCATCCGGTTCGGGTGAACTGTGTCTGCCCCGGCAATGTCGAAACGGACATGATGCAGCAGACTGCAGCTGAAGCGGGTGATGCAGAGAGCTACCTGCAACAGGCGCGTGACCGTGCTCCGGCGCGTCGCATGGGAACGCCGGCGGAGATCGCAGCAGCGGTTCTTTATCTGGCATCCGACGATGCGGGTTACACGACCGGTGTATCCCTGCCGATAGACGGCGGCGGCATTGCCGGGTTTGACTGAAGTTAGTTTGGCAAAGTCGCGCGGATGTCAGCCGCGCGTCAACTGTTTCCGATTTAAAGCAATCGCCGCCGCGGCCGCACCGAAAACGAACCAGAATGTCCGTTGATACGCCATGTCGTGGAGAACGCCGAAAGCTGCAAATACAATGACGCAGTTCATCAGATACAGGGTCGGTGTGGACAATGCCCGGAACCCGGACTTGTATAGTCGGTGCACGTGAATGACAGGCAGGCTCAACACGATGGCCGCGCCGATAATGCCGAATTCAGCCAGGATCCAGACCGGTGTTGAATGGATCACCAGAATGCCGCCACCACCGGATTCAATGCCCTTGGCGACAAAAGCACCGAGGCCGCCGCCTATAAGCAGGTTTTCCCGCCAGATTTGAAGACCTTCTGTGATGCTCATCCATCGTTCGGTAAGGCCGGATTCCGCAAAATTGTTTATAGTGATCGGATTAATAACAATAGCATCGGAGGGGTTGCCCGTTATGATTGTCGTGAGCCAGATAATGATATCCGGCAAATATTCCACGCCAATTCCGATAGTAATTGAAATCAGCAGGCATTTGATAACGAACTGTCGGTCGAGCTGCGGCAAAAACAGACCAATCGTTAATAGCAGCGTTGCGATAGCCAGACCGGTTCTGGACTGTGTTGCCCAGATACCGAACAGGATGATTCCCACCAGCAAATGCCACAAGTTTCCGGCCGCCGATTGCGACAAGGTCCGGGAAAAGGCAATGGCGCCCGCCAGTGAGATCAGCAACTGGAAACAGAAGGCGTTTCTGTTGAAAGCAAAACCTTCGAGATTGGTCGGCATTTCCTGGAGCTTGCCGACGGATAGATAATAACCTTTTTTGATTACCCAGAACACAACGATGGTCGATACCGTAACGATCATAACCTGGACCAGCCGCTGTAGCCCATGATCACCAAACTTTCTGGCATAGGCGGCGCCAATACAAAAATACCCCAACAGAATGAACCATCCGACCAGCCTGTTGGTCAGCGCCCAATCTAATACACCATAAAGGTAATATCCGTGCAGGAACCCGAGCAGGATCATGGTTGTCAGGCCTGCAAGCCATAGCGACACCGAAACCCCGACGGTGAAGACGAGGGATCGGGACTGCAGCAGCATCAATGCTGTAGATAACAGACCGAGCACGGCAAGAGGGTCGGCGAGGTTAACATTCAGAAGAGTTGTTCCAAACTGCGTGTGAACCTGAAAGAAGATCAGGATTGCGACGAGCGTTCCGGCAGCGAGGCTGATCCAGAGCATCGGCCCGGAAGATACGTCCGGCGGGATGATCGTCGGCTGATCGTCCGTTTCGTGTTCCTTTTCCGATTCGGCTGGTGAAGCCGCCCCTGATTTTAACGCGCCAGGCACCAGAAACAGCCCGTTCAACAGAACCATTATCGTCGCGCACAGGCCAACAAGAACCGATATCGAGACGGCTGTCGCGGGGTCAACGCCAAGGTGTCCCAGCGCGTAGACAGATGCGACTTCTCTGACGCCCCAGCCGTTGACCGAAATCGGCATGCTGGCGGCAAAGCTGATGATGGCTGCTGCGGCGATGATCTCAAGATTTGATGCCTCGACGCCGACCCCTTTCGATGCCGCAAGATAGACAAACAACATTAGCAGTTGGGTGAGAAGAGTTAACAAAAACAGAACTGTTCCTGACGATAGAACTGACCTGTTCATGAAGCGTGACAGCAAATCGCGTTCTTTTTGGTCTTTTAGTAGAAACAACAGAATTGTCATCACCAGTGCAACAACGCCCGAAATGCTCAGCAGGTTTGATTTCTGCAAGAGAGTACTGAATTCCGAAAACCCGAACAGCATGACGGAGCCGGCTACAAAAAGTGAGCCTGCTACAATGACCAGCAACAGCCGTTCTATAGCGGTTATGGCCGCGACGGTGGCAGGGTCGATTCCATACCGCCGCAGGGTATAGAACCTGCCCGCCATGGTGCCGAGCAGGTTGATGACCACCAGACTTGATAGCAGTCCGGCAGCGTTTGCCCGGATCGCGACGACGAAAGGAATTTCAAAGCCGGCAGTTCGAATCTGAAGATACAATCTGACGGTAACCAGCACCATGTTACCGGCGATAAGGGCGAAAAGGATCAGCAAGACAGGCAAGGACAAGTCAGAATAGCCGGTCGCAATTTCCGATAGATCGACCTGGTAAAGGACAAGGCCCAGCAACCCGATCGATATGACCATCGCCAGGATTTTTTTTGCGTGTATCCGAAGATAATCCATACAGAAAGACAGCCTTAGGATACCGAATTTTTGTCGGCATCAATTGGTCAAACGACACCAGGCTTCTGATTGCCTCAGAAGATCAGAGCCGGTTTTTGTCACGATAGTGACATTGGCCGATTCTCCAATCAAAAACCCGTTGCGTGTTTGCGCTATAAAGCTTGATCCGTATGGCGGATCACACAATCGACAGTATCAGCTTGTCCGTCCGTTTACGGCATCTCGAACCAGCTTCTGAAAATAATGGACGCCATGTTCACCGAGTCCCGAATTCTCCGGGTGATACATGAACCGCCCGGCCCGATAGCCGCGCGACCGCAATCCCTGCTGACAGCCGATGTTGAGTGAGGCGTCTTCCGGGCCGAGTCCGTGGTTGAACCATTCCATCCCTTCAAGGGTTGTCTTGTCGTCGCCTTCGCCCGGAACGAAATAGTACTTGTTCTCGACCCGGCACTTTTCCGGACCTTCCGGGATCACGAGAAAGACGGAAATCATATTCATGTTCGGCCAGTTGTAGATCAGGCAGTCCGGCGACAGGAACAGGGTGATGAACGCGCTGGACTTTCCGGCGTTTTCATCTTCCGGCAGGCTATAAGGTGCTTTTTCGATGTTGCCGCGTGGCGCCCTCAATTCGATCCAGTTTTCGAAGATGTTGGTTTCGCCCTTTGACGGATCGACCAGATCGCAAAGCGTCCGGTGATAGTCGCCTGAATAGGCAAAGTGATACCCTTCAAGAGCGTTCTCGACGACAACCTTCCAGTTGGCGTCGATTTCATAAACCTGTTCCTCCGCAAATGCGACCTTGTCCAGGTCCTTGAAACTGTTGTTCATTTTTTCAGCATAGCCCGGGGCGAATGTTTCCATCGGAGGGGCGTTCTGATCCACATTCACGAAAATGAAGCCGGCGAATTCCTGCAGGCGCACTTCTGCCAGATTGTAGGCTTCGGGGTCGAAACCAGCGACATGCTCGCTCTGCGGTGCCTTGCGGAACTTGCCGTCTGACGTGTAGGACCAGGAATGGTACGGGCACACGATGGCATGCTTGGCGTTGCCGCGGCCGTCCAGCAACTTGTGTGCCCGGTGCTGGCAGACATTGAAAAATGCGCGCAGCTTCTTGTCCTTGCCGCGAATTACGAAAATCGGCTCTTCAAGGATGGTCAGCGTCATGTAGTCGCCCGGCTTAGGCAGGTCATTTGAATGGCCGGCGAACCGCCAGGACCGATAGAAAATAGCTTCCTTTTCAGCGTCGAAAACAGCCTTGTCGGTGTACCAGAAGGAGGGCAGGGTCCAGGATGTCTTGTAGTCCTCACCGAAATCGCCTTCATCGAAGGGCCGGGTTGCTGTCGGTGCTGCTTCACTGATTGGCTGTACGACGTGGTTCATGTCTTCCTCCTGATGGAACTGAACAAAATCTACTGCCTGCTGGGCGTTCTGATCATTGTATTATCGACAATAATGATGTCGTAAAATATAAGAGGGCAGGGGGATACCGGCATGAACGACCATGGCATTCGCATCGGCTTTCTGCTGCTGCCTGACTTCACGACAACAGACCTTACCCTGGTTGTCGACTGCTTCTGGGTCGCGAACTGGCTGACATCCACGGAAACCTACCGTTGGCAGTATTTTTCGAAAGATGGCTCGTCCGTCCGGTCGCATAGCGGTTTCGATGTGTCGGTCGATGCACCCTTTTCAGAGGCTGACGGCCTTGACCGCCTGTTTGTCTGCGCCAGTTTCGAACCGAAACAGCACGCGGCCGATGCCGCCACGGTACGGACAATTCAGCGGCTGCATCGGTTCGGCACCCAGATTGTTGGCCTGACGACCGGTGCGGTGTTGCTGGCCCAGGCCGGGTTTCTGAAGGAAAAGAAGGCGGCGATTCACTGGTACAACAGAGAGGCTTTTGCGGAACGGCATCCGGATGTAATTCCGGTTGAGGAGGACCTCGCCGTAACCGGACAGGTGGCAACCTGCACTGGCGGGATGGCGATTTCCCGTTTGGTGCTCGACAGCCTGAAGCAGGATATCGGCGTGGCAACAGCGCAGGAAGTCGCCGATCAGCTCTACCTGCCGGATACCGGTCTGGGACGGGTGCCGTCGATCCAGAACGAACCGACAACGACCATCGCCGCTGCCGTCGACATGATGAACGAATGGATCGAGGAGCCGCTGTCCTGCGCCGAGATTGCAAAATCCTGCGGTCTCTCCCAACGCCGCATGGAACGGCACTTCAAGAAGGCTTACGGACAGACGCCCGTTCAGTTCTATATCAACCTTCGGCTGGCGCGGGCTCATGCGCTATTGCAGGAAACCGACCTGCGGGTCACCGATGTGGCGGTCGCGACGGGGTTTTCTTCGGCGGAGTATTTCGCCCAGGCCTACCGGAAGCGATTCGGTCGTCCGCCCAGCAAGGACCGCCGGCAAAGCGTCGACGCTCCGGTCAGAAGGCGGTAGAACCAATTCATGAAAATCGAGGCTGGTAACAACCGGTCATTCGAAGAATACTGCTGCAAATTCCGACGACTTTTCTGAGAGGAACTCCAGTGACTTTTGACTACGGGCTATACGATGCAACGGGGATGGCGGCATTGCTCCGAAATGGGGATGTGACGCCGGGTGAACTGCTTGATGAAGCCATTCGCCGGGTTGAAAAACTGAACCCTAAGCTCAACGCGGTGACCGTGCGGGCCGATGACATGGCCCGTAAGCATATCGATGCAGGTCTGCCTGACGGCCCGTTCAAGGGCCTTCCGTTTCTCCTTAAGGACCTTGGCGCCGAGGCCATCGACTTCCCGACCCATAACGGGTCGCGCCTGTGGAAAGACAGTGTTCACACCTACAATTCCGAAATCTACAACCGGCTTCGCAAGACCGGCATTGTCACCTTCGGCCGCACGGCATCGCCCGAGCTTGGCATCGGCCCGGTTACCGAACCGGCGGTCTATGGCGGTCCGACGCGAAACCCGTGGAACCTTGACCGGACATCCGGCGGTTCGTCAGGCGGTGCGGGTTCGGTCGTGGCGGCAGGTATCGTGCCGGCGGCGCATGGGTCGGATGGCGGTGGATCGGTTCGCATCCCCGCCGCAAGCTGCGGCCTTGTCGGGTTCAAGCCGACACGGGCGAGGCTGCCTGATGGACCCGGTGCGGGTGAAGGCTGGGGCGGCATGGCGATCGATGGGGTTCTGACCCGTTCGCTGCGCGACACGGCGACGTTTCTGGATGCATTGCAGGGGGCGGATATGGGGGCTCCTTACTGGGCGCCGCCGCTAAAAGAAGGCTACGCCGCAGCGATGAAGAAAAAACCCGGTCGCCTGCGCATAGCGTTCAGCACCAAAAATTTCAGCGGGGAGCCGGTCGATCCGGAATGCGCCCTGGCTGTCGAAACAACGGCGAAGACGCTGGAAGAGCTCGGTCACGACGTTTTTGAATTCACCGGCCGGGTAAACATAGAGAAAATGATGCTGGCCTGGGTCAAGATCGTCGCCTGCGGCACGGCTCTTTCGGTGCATTCGAAGACACAGGATCCGGCGGTCTACGAAGATATGCTGGATGGCGTGACGCGCGGTGCGATCCGCTACGCGGAAGGGGTTTCCGGGGCGGATTATCTGGAATCGGTAAACCATGTTCACGACTTTGGCCGTGAAATGGCGCGCGCGTTTCTCGATTTCGATGTCCTGCTGACAACGACCCTCGGCGAACCGCCGGCGAAGATTGGCCGTTTCAAGCCGGATAATGAGGATTTCGAGGACTATCGGATGGGGCCGGGCGGTGTATTCGACTATTCCCCCTATACGGCCGCCTTCAACGCCAGTGGCCAGCCGGCGGTGACGCTGCCATTGCATTGGACCGCAGACAGGCTTCCGGTTGGTATTCATCTTGCGGCGGCCTTCGGCGAGGATGAAAAACTGATGTCGCTGTCGGCGCAGCTTGAAGAAGCGGCGCCGTGGGCGGAAACGCAGTTGTCGCTGATCCGCGAACTGGAAGGCTGATTTTATGGATCTGATCCGTTCGTCCGCGCGCGATGTGGTCGCCGCGTTGAATACGGGCAAGGTCAGCCCGGCGGAATTGCTGGACATGCTGGAAGAGCGCGTTGCCGCCGTCGACGGCGATGTTCACGCGCTGCCGACCCTGTGTTTCGAACGGGCAAGGCACAACGCCAGAATCCTGGCTGACAAGGCGCTGGAAGAGCGGTGCCTGCTGGCCGGACTGCCAATCCCGATCAAGGATCTGGAGGAGGTTGCAGGCGTGTTGACGACCCATGGATCGCCGATCTTTCGGGATAATATCCCGGACACATCCGACCATGTCGTGCAGCGGATCGAACAATCCGGCGGTGTTGTCTATGCGAAGTCCAACACGCCGGAATTCGGAGCCGGGGGAAACACCTTCAACGAGGTTTTCGAAGCAACCCGAAACCCGTGGGACCTGCGCATGTCCGCTGCCGGATCTTCAGGCGGCGCGGCGGCGGCACTGGCCAGCGGCACAGCCTGGTTGGCGCAGGGGTCGGATATGGGGGGGTCGCTGCGCAACCCGGCCAGCTTCTGCGGTGTTGTCGGGCTCAGACCGTCGCCAGGGCGGGTTCCGGGCGGGCCGTCGGGCGATCCGTATGACAGCCTATCGGTTAACGGGCCGATGGCGCGCGACGTTGACGATGTCGCTCTGTTCCTCGATGCGATGTGCGGCGCGGACTTGCGCGAGCCGATGATGATCGAAGCGCCTGAGCATTCGTTCAGGAAGTCGGCGGCAGCGCGCCGGAAGCCCTTGCGGGTTGCCTTCAGCACAAGCCTCGGCATCACGCCGGTCGACCCGGAAGTCGCTGACATCTGCCAGCGGGCAGCGCGGATGTTCGATGACCTCGGCGTGCCGGTGGAAGAAGCGCATCCCGATCTGTCTGAAGCGCATGAAACCTTTCAGATATTACGGGCGCATAACTTTGCCCTCGGCATGGAAGACCTGCTGGCCGATCATCGTGAACTGTTGAAGCCGGAAGTGGTCTGGAATATCGAACAGGGGCTGGCGCTCGATTCCGTCGATCTGCGCCGGGCGCAGAAAATGCGTGCGGCGATGGTCGGACGCGCCTGCCGGTTCTTTCAGACCTACGATCTGTTGCTTACACCGGCGACCATTGTGCCGGCGTTTCCGGTTGAAAACAGATATGTAGAGACCTGTGCCGGCAAGACGTTCGAGACCTATATCGACTGGCTGGCGATTGCTTACGCGATCACACTGGTATCGCTGCCGGCGATGTCGATGCCCTGCGGGTTCACCCGG
>CAYGSU010000095.1:0-10734 GCA_964352715.1 uncultured Flavobacteriaceae bacterium
ATGACAAACCCACTCTACGACGCCCTTTTCGCCCCGCATGCAAACAGCGATGCGACACTGCTGATCGGCCCGGACGGAATTGAAACAAGCTACGGTGAGTTTCTGGAAACCGCCGCACGGATCGCCAATGCGCTGGCCGAGGCCGGTCTGCAGCCGGGCGACCGGCTGGCCATGCAGATTGCGAAGTCACCGGCGGCGCTGGCCACCTATGTCGCCTGCGTGCAGGCCGGTGTGGTTCTGCTGCCACTGAACACGGCCTATACCGCGACGGAAGTCGATTACTTCGTCGGCGATGCCGAGCCGAAACTATTACTCTGCGATCCGGCGCAAGCATCATCGCTGAAAGTAGTGGCCGATAAGCATAACGCCCGGCTGATGACGCTGGACGGCGCTGGCCAGGGCAGCTTTGCCGACGCATTCGCCGGTCAGCCGGACAGGTTTGAAACCCGCGATCGCGCAGCGGATGATCTGGCCGCGTTTCTGTATACGTCCGGCACCACGGGCCGGTCAAAAGGCGCGATGCTGACCCAGGAAAATCTTCTGTCGAACGCGCAGGCGCTGGTGGAGGTCTGGCGCTTCACAGAAAATGACATCCTGCTGCACGCCCTGCCCATCTTCCACACGCATGGTCTTTTCGTCGCCAGCAACGTCACCTTTCTGGCCGGCGGGTCGATGATCTTCCTGCCCGGATTCAATACCGACCAGATGATCGGCTTTCTGCCCCGGGCAACGACGATGATGGGTGTACCGACATTCTACACCAGGCTGTTGCAGGACGACCGGCTGAACCGGGATCTGGTTTCGCATATACGGCTGTTCGTTTCTGGCAGCGCGCCTTTGCTGGCCGAAACCCATACCGAATTCGAAAAGCGCACCGGTCATCGTATTCTTGAGCGCTACGGCATGACCGAAACCAGCATGATCACGTCGAACCCGTATGACAGGGAAAGAAAGCCCGGCGCCGTCGGATCCGCCCTGCCCGGTATCGACATCCGCGTCGCCGACCCGGAAACCGGCAAGGTGCTACCGGGCGGTGAAATAGGCGTTGTCGAAGTACGCGGTCCGAATGTCTTCAAGGGCTACTGGCGAATGCCGGAAAAGACCGCTGCGGAATTCCGCGCCGACGGTTTCTTCATCACCGGTGACCTGGGGTTCATCGACGACGACGGCTATCTGACGCTGGTCGGCCGCGGCAAGGATCTGATCATATCCGGCGGCTACAACATCTATCCCAAGGAACTTGAATTACTGCTGGATGAACAGGACGGCGTGCTGGAATCCGCTGTCATCGGCGTACCGCATCCCGATTTCGGCGAAGGTGTGGTCGGTGTTCTGGTGCCGATGCAGGGTGCCAGCATAGACAACGCGGCTATTCTTGCAGAGATCAAACCGAAGGTCGCAAAGTTCAAACAGCCGAAGGCACTGTTCACCATCGATGCCCTGCCCCGTAACACAATGGGCAAGGTGCAGAAGAACAGTCTGCGGGAGAAATACAAGGATACGTTCAAGGCGTCGTAGGCCCGGGCTCACCGTAGTCCGACGATCACGCCGTGAGTGTCCGCCTGACTGCATCGTGCCAGCCGTCGAGCCGCTGCTTGCGCTCCTCAGAGTTCATCGATGGGGTGAATCGGCGATCCAGTTTCCAGGATTTCGCAAAGCCCTCCTGATCCGGCCAGACCCCGGCCTTGTAACCGGCCAGCCACGCCGCCCCAAGCGCGGTGGTTTCCAGCACCTGTGGCCTATCGACCGGCGCATCCAGCATGTCGGCCAGGCACTGCATGGTCCAGTCGCTGGCGACCATGCCGCCATCGACGCGCAGGATTGTATCCTCCGCCGTGTCCCAGTCTGACTGCATCGCGCCCAGCAGGTCCGCCGTCTGGAAGCAAACCGATTCCAGTGCGGCGCGCGCAAGATCGGCCGGACCGGTTGCCCGCGTCAGGCCGAACAGCGCGCCCCTCGCGTCCGGATCCCAGTGCGGTGCGCCAAGGCCGGTGAAGGCCGGCACAAGATAGACGCCGGACCTCGGATCGGCCTGCGCCGCGAGTTCACCCGATTGATCCGCCGCAGACAGGACGCCCAGACCGTCGCGCAGCCACTGCACGGCCGCGCCGGCAACGAAGATTGCGCCTTCCAGCGCATAGAAAGTCTGTCCGTCCAGCCGGTAGGCAATGGTTGTCAGAAGCCGGTTTTGCGACGAGACAGGCGTCGCACCGGTATTCATCAGGGCAAAACACCCGGTGCCATAGGTGGATTTCATCATGCCCGGTCTGAAACAGGCCTGACCAACCGTCGCGGCCTGCTGATCACCCGCCACGCCGCAGATCGGTAAAGCGAAACCGGCCACACTTTCGTCTGTCATGCCGAAGTCATCCGCCGATTCCAGCACATCCGGCATCATCGATTTCGGAATGCCGAACAACCTCAAAAGATCGTCGTCCCACCTGCCGTCAACGATGTTGTACAACATGGTTCGCGACGCGTTCGTGGCGTCGGTAACATGGCGTTTGCCGTTGGTAAGCTTCCAGATCACCCAGCTATCGACCGTGCCGAAGGCAAGGTCGCCGCTTTCTGCGCTTTCCCGCGCACCCGGCACGGTATCGAGAATCCAGGCGACTTTCGTGGCTGAAAAATACGGATCCAGCAAAAGGCCCGTCTTTTCATTCACCATGGCCTCATGCCCTTCTTCCTTTAGGGCAGCGCATTTTTTGGCGGTGCGCCTGTCCTGCCAGACAATCGCGTTATACAACGGCTCACCGGTTTTCCGATGCCACACCAGCGTTGTTTCCCGCTGATTGGTAATTCCGATGGCGGCGATATCCTTTGCATCGACCTGCGCAGCTTTCAACGCCGTGTGGACAGTCTTGATTGTCGTGTCGATCAGATCCGCCGGCGCATGTTCCACCCAGCCGGAACTCGGAAAATGCTGTTCGAATTCAACCTGGCCAACGCCGCGTATGGCGAATGTTTCGTCGAACACGATAGACCGGGTCGAACTGGTGCCCTGGTCAATCGCCAGAATGTTGCCGGTCATGCCTTGCCTCCCGTAAGCCGCGCCTATTGTAGCGCGGTCTTGTCTTGCATGTAATCCGTCAGGGCATCGGCGTCATCTTTCGACATGCCGAGCCCGAGCTTTGTACGGCGCCAGAGCACATCATCCGATGTTCTCGCCCATTCATAACGGACCAGATATTTTACCTCGGCTTCTGACAGATCGCGGCCGAATATCCGTCCCAGATCTTCATGTTTCGACGCGTCGCCCAATACATCATAGGCCCGTGTGCCGTATTGCCGGACAAGCCGTCGAGCCGTGGTGGCCGCAAGAAACGGGTACCGGGCAGCAATTTCAGCTGTCAGCGCCGCGACCCCGGTCATCGGAAAGTCGCCGCCCGGCAGCGCCGCCGCATGGGTCCATGGCACACCAGGTTCACGATCCAGGGCCGTGTTGATCTTTTCCAACGCCGATTCCGCCAGCCGGCGATAGGTCGTGATCTTGCCGCCGAAAATATTCAACCAGGGCCCGCCGGTTCCGTTCTCCTGAAGCTTCAGGACATAATCCCGCGTTGCTTCCTGCGCGGCGGTTGCACCGTCGTCATACAGCGGACGAACACCGGAATAACTCCATACCACGGCGTCAGGCGATACGGGGTTCTTCAGGTAGGAACTGACGGCGCCGCACAGATAGGTGATTTCCGCGTCGCTGATTGCAGCGGTCGATGGATCACCCTCGAAATCCTCGTCGGTGGTGCCGATCAGAGTATAATCCTGTTCGTAGGGAATGGCGAAACAGATGCGCCCGTCCTCGTTCTGGAAAATATAGCACCGGTCATGGTCGAACAGCCGTGGCACGATGATGTGACTGCCTTTCACCAGCCGTACCTTCCGAACGGCATTGGACCCGGAGGCTGACGACACCACGTGGTCAACCCATGGGCCGCTTGCGTTGACTACCATTCGGGCCTGCACTGTCTGGGTCGATCCGTTCGGCACGTCACGAACATCGATCTGCCAGCAGCCGTCTTCCCATCGGACACGCTCGACACGCGACCGCGTGCGGATGACTGCCGACCGGTCTGCCGCATCGCGCGCGTTCAGCACGACAAGCCGGGCATCATCGACCCAGCAGTCAGAATATTCGAACCCCTTCTTGAAGCGCGGATCAAGGCCGGCTCCGACTTTCTCTTTCGTCAGGTCCAGCGTTTTTGTGGCGGGCAGACGTTTTCTGCCGCCGATATGGTCATAGAGAAACAGGCCCAGGCGCAGCAGCCACGCTGGCCGTAACCCCTTGTGATGCGGCAACACAAAGCGCAGCGGCCAGACAATATGCGGCGCATTCGCCCATAACAGTTCACGTTCCTCCAGCGCTTCGCGCACCAGACGGAATTCGTAGAATTCCAGATAGCGAAGACCACCGTGAATGAGCTTTGTCGACAGCGAAGATGTCCCGCTGGCGAGGTCACTCATTTCCGCGAGATAGACTGAATAACCCCGCCCGGCGGCATCTCTTGCAATGCCACAGCCGTTGATGCCGCCGCCGATGATGAACAGGTCGTATGTTGCGTCGGCACTCATTGAAGGTCCTGGCTGGACACATCCGGCACGGCGATTTCAATGCGCGTATCGTTCAGGCGGCAAATATCCACAATTTCATCAGGCGGCGTGCTGTCCGTCACGAAGATGTCGATATCGGACAGGTCGGCGATGCGGATCGGGGCCGATCGCTCAAATTTCATGGCATCCGACACCAGGATGGTGCGCCGGGCATGACGAATGATCTCTTGCGCAACCCTGACTTCGCGAAAATCGAAATCGAGTATGGTGCCGTCTGCATCGATCGCAGACGCGCCGATCACCGCATAATCGACCTTGAACTGGCGCATGAATTCAACCGTCGCATCGCCGATGATGCCGCCGTCGGATTGCCGCACGACACCGCCGGCGATGATGACTTCCACCGAACCGGCTTCGCGCAAATCGTTTGCCGCGTTAAGGTTGTTGGTGATCACCATCAGCCCTTCATGGCCCTTCAGCGCATGGGCTACCTGCTCCGTCGTGGTGCCGATATTCAGGATGATCGAACTGTTGTCCGGGATGATCTGCGCCGCCCGCTCGCCGATCCGGCGCTTTTCGTCTGCGGCAAGCTGCCGGCGCGACTGGTAGGCGACGTTCTGGACCCCCGCCGGATACACCGCACCACCATGAAACCGGTTCAGATAACCGCCGTCGCACAGTTCGTTAAGGTCACGCCGAATGGTTTGCGGCGTCACATCGAATTCGGCCGACAGTCCTTCGACATCGACCCGACCGGCGCGCCGGGCCCGGTCCAGAATCTCTGTTTGTCGAGGGGTAATTTGGTCCATTTGTCCTAGCCGATCACCACATTGTGCATGCGCGAACCATGTGGTTTTACCAGAAAGATGAAAAGATTTACCTGCACTTTCTCATAATAATTTTCGTAATATTTTCGTTTTTGCAACAATATTTTCAACTTGACGTTCGTTTTTGTTCGTTTGATGATCGATCGTCATCTCACCTGGGAGGAACAAAAAAATGAGATATGGACTAGGAGCCACATCGGCGATCATCGCCTTTGTGGGTATGACCATGACGGCACAGGCCGACATGGCCGCCGCCGAAAAATGGATCAACGATGAATTTCAGCCGTCGGCGCTTTCGGAAGCGGAACAGAAAAGCGAAATGCAGTGGTTCATCGATGCCGCTGCGCCGTTCAAGGGAATGGAAATCAACGTACTATCGGAAACCATTCCGACCCACACCTATGAATCGCAGGTCCTGACCAAGGCGTTCGAGGAAATCACCGGCATCAAGGTCAACCATCAGCTTCTTGGCGAGGGCGAAGTCGTCCAGGCCGTGCAGACGCAGATGCAGACAAACCGCAACCTGTACGATGCCTATATCAACGACAGCGACCTGATCGGTACGCATTCGCGCCTGCAGCTCGCCATCAACCTGTCTGACTGGATGGCCGGCGAAGGGTCGGATGTCACCAACCCGATGCTGGATATCGACGACTTCATGGGCAAGTCGTTCACCACCGGCCCGGACGGCAAGCTGTATCAGCTTCCCGACCAGCAGTTCGCGAACCTGTACTGGTTCCGCAAGGACTGGTTCGACCGGGCCGACCTGCAGAAACAGTTCAAGGACATCTACGGCTACGACCTGGGCGTTCCGGTAAACTGGTCCGCCTATGAAGACATCGCAGAATTCTTCTCGGAACACGTGAAGGAAATCGACGGTGTCCAGATTTACGGCCACATGGACTACGGCAAGCGTGCGCCTGATCTTGGCTGGCGGATGACCGATGCCTGGCTTTCGATGGCCGGCGCGGGATCGAAAGGCATTCCGAACGGTCAGCCGATCGACGAATGGGGCATCCGGATGGAAGAGGATAGCTGCAACCCGGCTGGCGCATCCGTCACACGCGGCGGTGGCACCAACGGCCCGGCTGCGGTCTATGCGATCCGCAAATGGGATGAGTGGCTTCGGAAATATGCGCCTCCGGGTGCGGCCGATTACGACTTCTATCAGTCGCTGCCGGCGCTGAGCCAGGGTAACGTGGCGCAGCAGATCTTCTGGTACACGGCGTTCACCGCTTCGATGGTTGCGCCGAAATCGGAAGGCAACAACACGGTCGACGACAGCGGCACACCGCTGTGGCGCATGGCCCCGTCGCCGCACGGCCCGTACTGGGAAGAAGGCCAGAAGCTGGGCTATCAGGACGCCGGCTCGTGGACTTTCTTCAAGTCGACACCGGTCGACCGCCGCAAGGCAGCCTGGCTGTACGCGCAGTTCGTCGTCTCCAAGACGGTGGACGTCCGCAAGAGCCATGTCGGTCTGACATTCATTCGCGACAGTACGGTTCGCCATGAAAGTTTCACCGAACGCGCACCGAAACTGGGCGGTCTGGTGGAATTTTACCGCTCACCCGATCGGGTGCTGTGGAGCCCGACAGGCGTTAACGTTCCGGATTATCCGAAACTGGCGCAGTTGTGGTGGCAGAACATCGGTGACGTGAACTCGGGCACCTTCACCCCGCAAGAAGCCATGGACCGGTTGGCCGGTGAAATGGACCAGGTGATGGGCCGGATGCAGCGGGCCGATGAAGCCAACAACACCTATGGCGGTTGCGGCCCTCGTCTGAACGAGGAAAAGGACGCCAGTGAGTGGATCGGCAAGGGCGGCGCCAAAGCCAAACTGTCGAACGAAAAGCCACAAGGCGAAACCATCGCCTATGAAGAGCTCGTCAAACGGTGGTCGTCTAACTGACCGGGTTTGCCGAACAGGTTCCTGCCGGTATCGGGGCGGCGCTTTAGCGTCGTCCCGAACGGTGGGGGTCATTTTTCCTTTTTCAGATTGTTTTAAAAATATCATGACGCTGGAACTCAAGCAGATTGCCAAGTCCGTCGGGTCCGAGGTGCATATTCACCCGACCGACCTGACACTAGAGCCGGACGGTTTCAACATTCTTCTGGGAACCACCCTGGCCGGCAAGACGACATTGATGCAGTTGATGGCCGGTCTGGACCGACCGACCGGTGGATCATTGCACTTCAACGGGAAAGACGTGACCGGCACCCGTGTGCAGGACCGCAACGTGTCGATGGTGTACCAGCAGTTCATCAACTATCCGAACTACACCGTGTTTGAAAACATCGCATCGCCGTTGCGCGTGGCGCGCATGAACGATGCCGATATCAAACGCAAGGTCGGTGAAATGGCGGAGCTTCTTAGGCTTTCGCCGATGCTTGACCGCCGACCGTCCGAACTCTCCGGCGGGCAGCAGCAGCGCACCGCGCTAGCCCGGGCGCTGGTGAAGGCGTCGGACCTGGTACTGCTGGACGAACCGCTCGCCAATCTCGATTTCAAACTGCGTGAAGAATTGCGGGAAGAATTACCAAAGCTTTTCGCCGACCGCGGTTGCGTCGTCGTTTACGCTACAACCGAACCGACCGAAGCGCTGCTGCTGGGCGGCAAGACCGCAACCCTGCATGAAGGGCGCGTTACGCAGTTCGGGCCGACCGGCAATATCTACCGCAATCCCAACTGTCTGATCAGCGCACAGGTCTTTTCGGAACCGCCGATGAACACCGCCGCTGTCAGAAAGACCGGCGACATCGTCTATCTGGGCCAGATGGCGCAATGGGCGACACCCGCCTTTCTGTCAGGCCGCCCGGATGGCGATTACCAGGTTGGTCTCAGGCCACATCATGTCACGCCCAATCCGTCCATCGCCAACCCGGTGAAGGTATCCGGCGAGGTGCTGGTGACCGAAATCAGCGGGTCGGAAAGCGTTGTTCACTTCAAAGTGGGCAAAAATGCCTGGGTGTCGCTGTCGCACGGTATCCACAGCTTCAATGTCGGACAGACGGCGGACCTGTACGTCGATGTCTCGAATGCGTTCTATTTCACGCCGGCCGGCGATCTGATCGCAGCGTAAGGAAAACCGATGGCCCGTATCACCCTGGACGCCCTTCGCCATTCCTACGCCGCCGATCCAGCGACCGACGATGACTGGGCGCTTAAACAGGTCGACCTGACCTGGGATGACGGCGGCGCCTATGCGCTGCTGGGGCCATCCGGCTGCGGCAAGACGACCATGCTGAATCTGATTTCCGGCCTGCTGAAACCGACGCAGGGCAGCATTCACTTCGATGACGATGATGTAACCACCCTGCCGCCCGACCAGCGTCACATCGCGCAGGTTTTCCAGTTTCCCGTCGTCTACGACACGATGACCGTTTACGACAATCTGGCCTTTCCGTTGCGCAACCGGGGCGTCGATGAGAAGACGGTCGATCAGCGGGTGCGCGAGGTGGCCACTTTCATCGACATGACGGAACGGCTGCAGCAGCGCGCCAAGGGTCTGACTGCCGACGGCAAACAGAAGATTTCGCTGGGCCGTGGCCTGGTACGCACCGATGTCAACGTCATCATGTTCGACGAACCGCTGACCGTGATCGACCCGCACCTGAAATGGGAATTGCGGTCGAAACTGAAGGAACTGCACCAGAGGGTGCGGCTGACGATGATCTACGTCACCCACGACCAGACCGAAGCCCTGACCTTCGCGGACCAGGTTGTGGTGATGAACCAGGGTGAGATCGTGCAGGTCGGCACGCCTGTGGATCTTTTCGAAAAACCGCAGCACACCTTTGTCGGCCATTTCATCGGCTCGCCGGGAATGAACGTGCTGTCATGCGAAGTTTCGGGCGGCAAGGCGTTGCTGGGGGGCATGCCTGTCGAAACCGAAAACACCGCCGATCCAACAGCCGGCAAGAAGCTGGAAATCGGCGTGCGGCCGGAATTCGTCCGTTTCGGAACGGGCGGGTTGCCGGCCGCCATTGTCAAAGTCAGCGATGCCGGACGGCACCGTATCGTCGAAACCCGCTGCGCCGACCAGACCGTGCGTCTGCTTGCGCCGGAAGGATCCGAGATCCCAAGCGACGGCACAGAACTGGTATTCGATAAAAGCCACACACGGCTCTATGCCGATGGCTGGATGGTGGGGGCCGCGCGATGAACAAGACCATCAACCAGAAAGCCTGGCTGTTCGTTCTGCCCGTGGTGCTGCTGGTCGCCTTCAATGCGATCATTCCGCTGATGACGGTGGTGAACTATTCGGTGCAGGAGACCTTCGGCGACAACACGTTCTTCTGGTCGGGCGTGTTGTGGTTCGAACAGGTGCTGCAATCTGAACGGTTTCACGATTCCCTGCTGCGCCAATTGACCTTCACGTTTTCCATTCTAGCCATCGAGATACCGCTTGGCATCGGCATCGCACTCACCATGCCACGCAAGGGGCCGTGGGTGCCGGTGTGCCTCGTGCTGATGGCGTTGCCGCTGTTGATTCCCTGGAACGTGGTCGGCGCGATGTGGAACATATTCGCGCTGCCGGATATCGGCTTCCTGGGCTATGTGCTGAATTCCATCGGTTTCGACTACAACTTCACCCGCCAGATCGGCGACGCCTGGTTCACGCTGATCCTGATGGATGTCTGGCACTGGACCTCGCTTGTCGTGCTGCTTTCCTATGCCGGGCTGGTGTCGATACCGGATGCCTATTATCAGGCCGCGAAAATCGATGGCGCTGGAGCGTTCGCCATTTTCCGGCATATCCAGTTGCCGAAAATGAAACGGGTGCTGACCATCGCCGTGCTGCTGCGCTTCATGGACAGTTTCATGATCTACACCGAAGCGGTGGTGCTGACCGGCGGCGGGCCCGGCAATTCAACAACCCTGCTGTCGATCGATCTGGTGAAGATCGCGCTTGGCCAGTTCGACCTTGGCCCCGCAGCGGCGATGTCGCTGATCTACTTCCTGATCATCCTTCTGCTGAGCTGGGTGTTCTACACGCTGATGATGCGAAACGAGGATCAATGAGATGAAACGCAGCGCCATCGTCCCGACCCTCTATATCGCGTTCCTGATGCTGCCGATTTACTGGCTGATGAACATGTCGTTCAAGACGACGAACGAGATCCTCGGCGGGTTCAGCCTGTATCCGCAGGAATTCACCCTGGAAAACTACATCACCATCTTCACCGACCCGACCTGGTATACCGGCTATCTGAACTCCATCGCCTATGTCGGGCTGAACACGGTGCTTTCCGTCGCGGTCGCCCTGCCGGCCGCCTATGCGTTCAGCCGCTACCGGTTCATCGGCGACAAGCATCTGTTCTTCTGGCTGCTGACCAACCGGATGGCGCCGCCGGCGGT
>CAYGSU010000096.1:0-5941 GCA_964352715.1 uncultured Flavobacteriaceae bacterium
CGTCGGGTTGATGCCGGCGGTCGGCTCGTCGAGCAGCAGAACCGTCGGTTCGTTCATCAGCGCCATGGCGAATTCAAGAAGTTTCTGCTGCCCGAAGGACAGATCGCCCGAACGCAACAGCCGCTTTTCATACAGACCGACATAGTTGAGCAGCGATTCCGCCTTGTCGCGGTCGGCCTTCGTATACAGACCGAACATGTCGATGAACTTCGCCTTGCGGTGCGGAATGCTGATCAGCATGTTTTCGACGCAGTTCATCTTGCCGTAGATGCGGGTCTGCTGGAACGTGCGCAGCAGGCCCAGCCGGGCGATCTGCTGCACCCGCAATTTTGAAATTTCCCGTCCCTCAAAAGTAATCGACCCTTCATCGATCGGATGAAACCCGACGATGGAATTGAAAAGGGTCGTCTTGCCGGAACCGTTCGGGCCGATCAGCCCTGTTATACCGCCGCGTTTCACCTTCAGCGACACCTTGTTGTTGGCGACAACGCCGCCATAGGCCTTGGAAACGTTACTGACCTCGATCACATCGTCATTCTGAAGAACGCCTGTATTCATTCCGCAGGCTCCTTCTTTTCAACAACGATGCCGAACCATTCCGGCCGCTTGTCCATCACCCAGCCGATAATACCCTGCTGGAAATAAACGACGTTGATGATGATGATCATGCCCAGCGCAATCCACTGCCAGCCCAGAAGATAGGTCCAGGTGACTTCCTTCACGACATGGAACAGGACGGCGCCCAATATCGGCCCCCACAAGGTGCCCTTGCCGCCCAGAAGCGACATCGCCACCATGAAGATCCCGAAGGTGATGGTCGGAAAGGCGACTTCCAGCGGTTCGATGAAGTGCACGATATTGCCATGCAGCGCACCGGAAATGCCGAGGAAGAACGCGGAACATGCCCAGGCGACCGACTTGAAGCGCTTGGTGTGAATGCCCATGCCTTCCGCCTTTTCCTCATCGTCGCGGATCGCATTCAGGGCAAGCCCGAACCGGGTCTTGTAGAGCCAGCGGTAGAACAGGAAGGTCGCAACGGCAGCGGCAAAACACAGGAAGTAGTAGAAAGTCGCCTCGTCATCGCCCGACCCCGGCATCAGATCAAGGTCGTTCGGATACAGCGGCAGGGAAATCCCGCTGCCGCCGCCGACCCAGCGCCACGACCCCAGCAACTCGCCGGCCGAAAGCGCAATACCCAATGTACCAATGGCGAAATACGGACCGCGCAACCCGAAGAAACAGAAACCCAGAATGAAGGCAAGGAACACGCAGCCGATTGCGGCGGCAATGATGCCCAGGATCACCCCTTCGAAATACACGGTATTGGAAATATCGACCTTGATCGCACCGAAGGCCGAGGTGTAATCGCCGACGTCGTAGCCGGCGACCATGATCTGCACGACGGCGGAGATATACATGCCAGCGCCGAAGAAGAAGATGTTGCCAAGCGAATTGTAGCCCATCTGCCCGCCCATCGAATCCCAGGTCAGGGCGAACAGGACCATGATCCACAACAGGGCGATCTGCTGGATATAGGCCGGGAACACAAACGGGGCGACGATGCCGAAGGCCAGCACGGCAGCCCGCAGGGCAGCGTCTTTCTGCTGCAGCGTCATTGGACAACCTGCCGCATTCTGCTGGCCTGATACGACCGCCACATCAGCACCATCACCAGCAGCACCACGACCGTCGCCTGCTGGAATTCAGCCCCGAGCACGAAACCGGAATACTGTTCGGCAAGACCGAGACCGAGCGCGGCGGTAATCACGCCCGGCAGATTGCCGATACCCGCCGCCGTCACGATGACGAAGGAGCGGATCGAATGAGTGACGCCGTAGAACGGCTGGATCACCCAGATCATCGCGATGATGACCCCCGCCGCGCCGCAGATGGCGGCGTTCAGGGCGTAGGTGAAGGCATAGACCCGGTCGGTATTGATACCCATGACCCTTGCAGCGCGGGCATCCTGCGCCGTGGCGCGGATCGCCTGACCCATCCGACTGTGTTTCATGAACATCACAACCATGCCGGCCAGCAGGCCGCACAGGACAAAGGCAACAAACTTGATGTTCGGGAACACCACCATGCCGTCAAGCAATTGTGTGGTGCCGAGTTCGGCGTTGGCGACCTGCACTTCCGGTCCGAATGCGATGTTCAGGCCCTGCTGCATGACGATCGCCAGGCCGAAGGTGGCAAGCAGCGAGGTAAACATGTCGCGTTCCACTACCCGCCGGATCATCAGCACATAGATCGCCCAGCCATACCCGAACATGATGACGATGGTGGGGATCAGGAAGATCATAGGATTGAGGCCGGTATTGGCGGACGCATACCAGGCAAGGTACCCGCCCATGATGACGAATTCGCCCTGCGCCAGGTTCTTGACGTTCATCACGCCCCAGACCAGCGCCAGCCCGTAGGCGGCGAGCGCGAAGACCGCACCGATCATCAGTCCGTCCAGAATAAGCTGGACGTTGAACGCCGGGGCAATCACCAGAATATTGATATTGTCGAGCATCGGTTGTTCCGATTCGGCTAACGTGGATCAGGCAAACGGCATGAAGCGCCGCCGCCCCTTTCCCGGTTGGGGGAAAGAGGCGGAAACGACAACAGGTATCGTGTTAGTTAGCCTTGCGCGGCCAGACCAGCTTGTGAGACGCCCATTTCGGCGGCGCAACAACCTGGTACTGATTATCCTGCACCTGCCACAACACCATCGGCTTTGCGATGTTGTTGCCGGCCGGCGAGAACTTCACCGGGCCGTAGAAGGTCTGCAGATCGGTTGCCGACAGCGCGTCACGAACCGCCTTCTTGTCGAAGTCGTTCGCCCGTTCGAAGGCATCCGCATACACCATCACCGCGGCTGACGCCTGGGCAGCCTGATACGGCACACCGGCTTCATAACCCTCATAGACCGACTGGAATTCAGCCTGGTATTCAGCGGCCGTGCCGAACAGATCGTCGTTGTAACTCAGCGTCGGCGACCATTGCGTGGCGCACAGGAAGCCTTCGCTGGATTCCGGAAACTTTTCCGTAACCTTCGCGGCGTCGCAGTGGGTCAGCGCGATCATCGGCACGTCGATTCCCAGTTCGCCGATCTGCCGGGCCGCCGTGGCGGCGCCCTTGGAATGGCCGGAAACGATCAGCACGTCCGGTTTCAGCGCCTTCACCTTGGTCAATGTGGCGCTCATGTCGGACAGGTCACGCGGAAGCTGGTCGTCGATGACGATCTTCATGTCGAACTTGCCGGCATCTTCAAGCACGCCGGCGCGGACATCCTGCGAAAACGGATCGTTTTCAAACGCCATGGCGACTTTGATCTCGGAAGGGTCCTTGCCGTTTTCCTTCGCCTGATCGGCAGCCAGCGTGATGGCGGAGGCCAGATACTGTTCCGACGTCGACAGCACCGCGAACAGATACTGATACCCCTGAGTGAACAGCGACCGGGAAGCGCCTTCGGCTTCCACCATCGGCACGCCGTACTTTTCGGATACCGGCGCCATCGCCTTGGTCAGGCCGGACGAATACGGGCCGAGCATGTAGTCGACGCCGTCCTGGTTGATCAGCCGTTCAACCAGCTGCGCGCCGCGCGCCGGGGTCGATTCGTCATCGTAATACTGAACCTTCAGCTTGTACGACTTGCCGCCGACGGTAACACCGCCAGCCTTGTTGATCTTGTCAACAGCCAGCTCGTAGCCGTTCTGCGTATGGATACCGTTCGTTGAATACTTGCCGGTCAGCGAAATCGCCGCACCGAGAACGATCGTATCGCCTTCGACTTTCGCCATGGCGGTTTCGCTGGACAGCGAGACCGACAGGCCGACAGCGAACGCCAGTCCGGCGCCCATCAAGGATTTGAACATTTTATTCCTCCCGTTGTTATCTCAGGCCATTATTTTCCGCCTGTAGTTTCCGTGAACGATGAACCTTTTATGGCTTCTTTCCGTTCCGAATGCCAAAAGGTACGAGACAGGCATTGGCTTGGCCAGTATTTTTTCCTAAACCCTGCACAACTTAAATTTATCGGAAACCCGGTTCCACCATGAAAATTTATGTACTGGACCCGATCTCGGAAGACGCCATCGCCTATCTCGCCTCCCGACATACCGTGATCAGGCCGGACGATCCGGCGACCGCTAACTGGCCGGAAGACGCCGATGCGATCATCAACCGCACCCGCCCGACGACGGCGGAACAGATCAACGCGGCGAAATGCCTGAAAATCATCGCCAAGCACGGCATCGGCGTTGATCATATCGATCTTGAAGCCGCGAAAGCCCGTGGCATTCCGGTCACCAACACGCCCGGCACCAACGCCCGCGCCGTCGCCGAACTGACAATCATGATGGTGATCGCCGCTGCCAGAAGCGCCACCGCCGCCGAACGCGCCCTGCGGCAGGGCACCGCCGGCGAACCGTTCAACTGGCGCGGTGCGGAAATCACCGGCAAACGGGTCGGGCTGGTCGGCCTCGGCAATATCGGCCGGCTGGTGACACCGATGTTCAGGCTTGGCTTCGGGTGCATTGTTGCCGCCGTCGACCCGTATGTCGACGGTTCGGTGTTCGAGGCGCATGGAGTTGCCCGCTACGCTTCAATTGACGAGATGCTGCCGCAGACCGATATTCTTTCCCTGCATTGCCCGCTGACAGACGAGACCCGGCACCTGATCGACGCTGCAGCGCTTGCCGAACTGCCCGCCGGCGCCATTTTGGTGAATACAGCGCGCGGTGGCATCGTGCATGACGACGCGCTGGCCGATGCGCTCGAAAACGGGCCCGTCGCGGCTGCCGCCCTGGATGTCTTCGAATCCGAACCGGTCGACCCGGCCCATCGGCTGCTGACCCTGCCCAATGTCGTCGCAACCCCGCATATCGGCGGCCACAGCCACGAATCCGGCCGCCGCAGCGGCATGGCGGTCGCCGATGTCGTGCTGGAGGTTCTGGACGGCAAGCCGCCCCGCAACCGCATGGCCTGACCCTCAGCTTCCCCACCAGAAGCACATAATATTTCTTGTCCACCGGTGCATTGATTCATTTTACTTTACGAACATACCAACTAGTTGGTATGTTTTGCATACATTAGGAGAAACTGCACCGTGAAACACGATAAAGTCCCCGAATCCGCATCGAAACAGACCGCAAGGGACAAGCTTCTGACGGTTGCGTTGCAGGTTATCCGCCAGCACGGCTATGCAGGCACGACGGTCGATGACCTGTGTGCGGCCGCGGGCGTAACCAAAGGCGCGTTCTTCCACCATTTCGACAGCAAGGAAACGCTGGGCGTGGAGGCAGCGAAACACTGGACGGAAACCACCAGCGCGTTATTCGCAGCGGCGCCGTATCACGACCATGACGACCCGTATGAGCGGTTTATCGCCTATATCGACTTCCGGCGGGACCTGCTGAACGGAAGCCTGCCGGAAATCACCTGTCTGGCCGGCACCATGATTCAGGAAACCTACGATACGCACCCCGCCATCAGGGACGCCTGCCGCGACAGTGTTTTCGGCCATGCGGCAACCCTTGAAGCCGATATCGCAGCGGCCAAGGAAGAGCGGAACATTACGGCTGACTGGACGCCGGCAAGCCTTGCTCTCCACACCCAGGCAGTTCTGCAGGGCGCGTTCATTCTGGCCAAGGCACAGGATAATCCGGCGGTCGCCATCGATCACGTGGTGCATCTGAAACGCTATGTGGAACTGCTGTTCAAACAGACACCCTCTGGGAAGGAATAGAAAAATGAACAAGACGGCACCTACAGCTGACGATCTGACCCTCGTCGTCGACCGCATCATCGACGCCCCGCGCGACCGCATCTGGCGATGCTGGACGGACCCGGCGCTTCTGAAGCAGTGGTACTGCCCGAAACCCTGGAGTGTTGCGGAAGCGGACCTCGACCTGCGGCCCGGCGGACGGTTCAACGTCGTCATGCAGGGGCCGGA
>CAYGSU010000096.1:6041-10599 GCA_964352715.1 uncultured Flavobacteriaceae bacterium
AAACGGTCACCGATGACAGCCCGTTGCCCGGACTTCGTTATGTTGACGGTTTCGTCGCCCCCGTACCGACCGCAAACAAGGATGTATATTTGCGCCATGCCATAGAAGCCGTCGACGTTTTCGAGGAATATGGCGCATTGCAGTTTGTCGAGTCCTGGGGCGACGACGTGCCGGACGGCAAGATCACGTCTTTTCCGATGGCGGTGAAATGCAAACCCGATGAAACCGTGGTTTTTTCCTGGATCGCCTGGCCCGATCGCGCAACCCGCGATGCCGGCATGGCGAAAGTCATGACAGACCCGCGGATGAACATGGAAAGCAACCCGATGCCGTTTGACGGCAAGCGGTTGATCTATGGCGGTTTCCAGCTGATCCTCGATTCCTAGACCGGTAATCCCGGTAATGCGGCATGACCCGGGGGCGCGCCTCGGAAAAAACCTGTCGCGATGCCGGGTTCGCAATATATCGTCCTGATCTACAGATCAGGACGATTGCCCTCTTGTACGAGGCAACTCGGACACGTTACCTAACGGACAGAGGGAGTATTTCAGCATGGCGGATTTCGATTACATCATCGTGGGGGCTGGCTCTGCCGGCTGCGTTCTGGCGAACCGGCTGACGGAAGACCCGTCGGTATCGGTGCTGCTGCTTGAATTCGGCGGCAGCGACAGTTCGATCTTCATCCAGATGCCGACCGCTTTGTCGATCCCGATGAACATGGACAAGTTCAACTGGGGTTTCGAATCCGTTCCCGAACCCGGCCTGAACAACCGACGGCTCGACTGTCCGCGCGGCAAGGTGCTGGGCGGGTCATCCTCCATCAACGGCCTTGTCTATGTGCGCGGCCATGCCTGCGATTTCGAGGAATGGGAGGAACACGGCGCGGAAGGCTGGGGTTATCGCCATTGCCTGCCCTATTTCAAACGCGCGGAAACCTGGAAGCCGAAGGGCACGACGCCGAAAGTTGACGATTATCGCGGCGGTGACGGACCGATCAGCACCTGCAACGGCAACAACATGAAAAACCCGCTCTACACCGCCTTTGTCGAGGCCGGCAAGGAAGCGGGTTATCTGCCGACCGAAGACTATAACGGTTACAACCAGGAAGGCTTCGGGGCGATGCACATGACCGTCAAGGACGGCGTGCGCTGGTCTACCGCCAATGCCTATCTGAAGCCGGCCCGGTCGCGCCCAAATTTGACGGTCGAAACCAACGCCTTGTCGCACCGGGTGCTGCTGGAGGGCAAAAAGGCCGTTGGCATCGAATATTCGCAAGGCGGAACCACCAGAACCGCCAATGCACGGCGCGAGGTCATTCTTTCCGCCGGGTCGGTCGGGTCGCCGCAACTGCTGCAGCTTTCCGGTATCGGCCCCGCCGAGACACTGAAAAAAGCGGGTGTCGATGTTGTCCATGATCTGCCGGGCGTCGGCGCGAACCTGCAGGATCATCTGGAGGTCTATTTCCAGTTCCGCTGCAAGCAGCCTATTACGCTGAACGGCAAGATCGACCCGTTCAACAAGTTCCTGATCGGCGCGCGCTGGTTCTTCTTCAAGAGCGGTCTGGGCGCGACCAACCACTTTGAAAGCTGCGCCTTCATCCGGTCAAAGCCCGGCATCAAATGGCCGGATATCCAGTACCATTTCCTGCCGGCGGCGATGCGCTATGACGGGCGCACCGCTTTTGACGGGCACGGCTTCCAGGTGCATGTCGGCCCGAACAAGCCAAAAAGCCGGGGCCATATCGCCATTACCTCGGCGGACCCGACCGACAAGCCGGAAATTCTGTTCAACTACATGACCCACAAGGATGATATCGAAGCCTTCCGCAACTGCATAAAGCTCAGCCGGGAAATCATTTCCCAGCCGGCGATGGATGCCTACCGGGGTGCCGAAATCCAGCCCGGCGAGGACGTCACGTCGGACGAGGCGATCGATGCCTGGATCCGGGATGCGGCGGAAAGCGCCTATCATCCGTCCTGTACCTGCAAGATCGGCGCGGATGACGATCCGATGGCGGTGCTGGACAAGGACTGCCGGGTGCGTGGCATCGACAATCTGCGCGTGGTCGATTCCTCTATCTTTCCGACCATCCCGAACGGCAACCTGAACGGCCCGACGATCATGGTGGGGGAAAAGGCAGCGGACATCATTCGTGGCAAGGATCCGCTTCCCGCATCCAACGCGCCGTTCTACATTGACGATCAGTGGGAAACGCGGCAGCGCCAGGGGTCACCCGTCCGCGCCGTCTAGAGAGGCATAAAGACAATGGAGATGCTGACGACCCCGGAATTCTGGGCCAGCCTGTTGACCCTGACGGCGCTGGAAATCGTCCTCGGCATCGACAATCTGGTCTTCCTTACCGTCGTCACCAGCAAACTGCCGGAATCGCAGCGCAAGAGCGCCACCCGGATCGGCCTGATGGGGGCGCTGGGGCTGCGCATTGTCTTTCTGTCGATGGTCGTGTGGATCGCCGGGCTGGTCGCGCCAGTGTTTACCATCGGCGAGCATGTCGTCTCCTGGCGCGATATCATTCTGCTGGGCGGCGGGCTGTTTCTGCTGGCCAAGGGCACAGTGGAGATTCACCATACGGTGGAAGCGGATGACGAAGACGGCAACGGCGGGTCGCCGAAAACCACCGCCTTCGCGTCCGCCATCGTGCAGATCATCCTGCTGGATATCGTGTTCTCGCTCGACAGCGTGATTACCGCCATCGGCATGACCACCAACCTCACCGTCATGATCACTGCTGTCTGTATCGCCATCGGCGTCATGATGTTCGCCGCCAAACCGGTCGGCGATTTTGTGCAGAAGCATCCGACAACCAAGATGCTGGCGCTTAGCTTCCTGCTGCTGGTCGGACTGGCGCTTGTGGCCGACGGGTTGCACTTCCATATCCCACGCGAGTATCTGTACTTTGCAATCGCCTTTTCGGTATCCGTCGAAGCCCTCAACCTTCTGGCGAAACGGAACAGGCGGAAGAGCAACAAGGCATGAACAAGGAGCAAACCCATGGGTGAAATGATCCGGTTTCCGAAAGCAGGGTCGGCAAGCGAAGTCGCCGGGTATCTGGCGATTGCCAGCAATCCGAAGGGCGCTGTCGTGGTGCTGCAGGAATGGTGGGGCCTGAACGAACAGATCAAGGCCACCTGTGACCGCTTCGCCGAAGAAGGGTTCACCGCGCTGGCGCCGGACCTGTATCAGGGCCGCGTCACCCAGGACCCGGACGAAGCCAGTCACATGATGGACGGGCTCGACTGGGGCGGGGCGGCGCATGAAGATGCGCGCGGCGCCGTGAAATATCTGAAAAGCGAAACCGAGCGGAAGACCGCAATCATGGGGTTCTGCATGGGCGGTGCGCTGACGGTGATCGGCGCGGTGCATGTTCCGGAATGCGACGCCGCCGTGTGTTATTATGGCATTCCGCCGGCCGATGCGGCGGACCCGAAAAACATCGCGGTTCCGTTTCAGGGCCATTTCGCCAGCGAGGATGACTGGTGTTCGCCGGAAGCCGTCGATGCGCTGAAAAAGGCGACGTCAGGTCTGAAAACCCCTGTCGAAATCTATTCCTACGAAGGCAAGCAACACGGGTTCTTCAACAATACGGTTGCCGCCTATGACGAGGAAGCGGCTGAGGAAAGCTGGACGCGGACAATCGAGTTTCTGAATACCCACCTCAAGGATTAGTTTCTGAAATGAGTCGCAAGACGAGCAAGGCGGTTTTCGATCTCCGTCAGGGGTCGACGCCGCTTCTGGTCAGTGTGCCGCATGCGGGCACGGCTATCCCCGAACGCATCGCAACCAAGCTGACACAACAGGCGCGAATGGTGCCGGATACGGACTGGTATGTCGATCGCCTGTACCGTTTTGTCGAGGATATCGGCGGCAGCATGATCGTCGCCAACTATTCCCGCACGGTGGTCGATCTGAACAGGCCCAGTACTTCGGAAAGCCTGTATCCCGGCCAGAACACGACCGGGCTTATCCCGACAACCCTGTTCACCGGCGACCCGGTCTATCTGGAAGGCAAGGAACCGAATCCGAACCAGGTGAAGGACCGAATCCAGAAATACTGGGACCCGTATCACGAGGCCATCCGCACCGAACTCGCCCGGCTGCGCAAGGAACACGGAAGAGCGATGCTGTGGGATGCGCATTCCATACTGTCGCAAGTGCCGTGGCTGTTCGACGGACAGTTGCCGGACTTCAATCTCGGCACCAATGACGGCAAAAGCTGCGATCCGAAACTTGCCGAGGCGGTGGAAGCCGTGGCCGCCGGCAGCGAGTATTCGCATGTGCTGAACGGGCGGTTCAAGGGCGGCTTCATCACCCGCAACTACGGCGACCCGGAAAACAGCATCCACGCCATTCAGCTTGAACTCTGCCAGTCCGCCTATATGAACGAGCACAAGCCCCGCACCTTCCGCGTCGACCTCGCCGAACAGGTCCGTCCCGTCATTCGCGGCATGCTGGAAACCATGATCGGGTGGGAAGGTTGAATTCAACGAGTCCCGGACCTGATCCGGGACCCATTCCGTTGTCGTCCTGGCCTGTTCATGGG
>CAYGSU010000097.1:0-4504 GCA_964352715.1 uncultured Flavobacteriaceae bacterium
ATTGTTTCCTCCTGAATATCAATCTGAATCTATTTGGATTTGCGCGGCTTCGCTGCGCGCACCGCTGCCGTTGCCTGTTTTACCACGGCATCGGCCGTAATACCGAAATGTTTGTACAGATCGTCGATGGGGCCGGATGCGCCGAACCCGGTCATGCCGACGAACCGGCCGGACGGGCCGATGATGTGATCCCAGCTTTGCTGCACTGCGGCCTCGATGGCGACGCGCGGCGTATCGCCCAGCACCTTGTTGCGGTAGCCCGGCGTCTGCTGATCGAACAGGTCGAGACAGGGCATCGACACCACGGCCGCGCCGATTTTCTTTTTCGCCAGGGCGGCTTGAGCATCAAGGGCAATCTCGACTTCCGACCCGGTTGCGATCAGCGTGACATCGCGTTTGCCGGTCGGTGTATCGGAAAGGACATAGCCGCCTTTGGCTGACTGGTTGCGGGCCGAATGCCGGGTCCGAACCGTCGGCAGACCCTGGCGCGTCAATGCGATGACCGACGGGCCGTCGGTGCGGCCAACCGCCAGTTCCCAGGCTTCCGCCGTCTCGACAATGTCGCAGGGACGGAAGACCGTCAGGTTGGGGATCGCCCGCAGGGCCGCAAGCTGTTCAACCGGCTGGTGCGTCGGCCCGTCTTCGCCGAGCCCGATGCTGTCATGGGTCATGACATAGATCACCCGCTGGTTCATCAGCGCCGACAGGCGGATCGATGGCCGGCAGTAATCGGTGAAGATCAGGAACGTGCCGCCATAGGGAACGACCCCGCCATGCAGCGCCATGCCGTTCATGGCCGCGGCCATGCCGTGTTCGCGAACGCCGTAATAGATGTAGCGGCCGCCCGGATTGTCCCTGTTCATCACGCCAAGCTGCGAGGTCTTTGTGTTGTTGGACCCGGTCAGATCCGCCGATCCGCCGACAAGTTCCGGCACGGCGGTGTTCAGCACTTCAAGAACCTTCTGCGAGGCCGCGCGGGTCGCGACCTTTGGTGCGTCCTTCGACATCTGCTTCTTGAAGCCGGTGATCGCGTCCTGCCAGTTTTTCGGCAAGTCGCCTGACATCGCGCGTTTGAAATCGGCTCGTGCATCCGGCTTCAGCTTGGCGAGACGCTTTTCCCACGCCTTGCGACCTGTGGCGCCACGCGCGCCGGCCTTGCGCCACGCGGCGAGGATCGGTTTCGGCACGGTGAAGGGCTTGTGCGGCCAGCCGAGCTTTTCACGTGCGCCGGCGATTTCATCCGGGCCGAGCGGTGCGCCATGGGTTGCCGACGTGCCGGCCTTGGTCGGTGCGCCGAACCCGATCACCGTCTTGCAGGCGATCATCGTCGGGCGGTCGTTGCTTTTCGCTGCAGCGATTGCTTTTTCGATGGCGGCAGGATCATGACCGTCGACCTTGTCGGTAGCCCATCCGCAAGCCTTGAAGCGGGCGATCTGGTCGTCGGAAACGGTCAGGTCGGTTGGCCCGTCGATGGAAATGGAATTGTCGTCGAACAGCACGATCAGCTTGCTGAGGCGAAGATGCCCGGCCATCGAAATGGCTTCGTGGCTGATGCCTTCCATCAGGCAGCCGTCACCGGCGATAACATAGGTGTAGTGATCGACGAGCGATTTGCCGAACCGGGCGGCCAGGTGGCTTTCGGCGATCGCCATGCCGACGGCGTTGGCGATGCCCTGGCCGAGCGGCCCGGTGGTTGTTTCGATGCCCTTGGCGTGGCCGTATTCCGGATGGCCGGCGGTTTTCGATCCCAGCTGGCGGAAGTTTTTCAACTGCGCCATCGACATGTCCTTGTAGCCGGTCAGATGCAACAGCGAATACAGCAGCATCGACCCGTGACCGGCGCTCAGCACGAAGCGATCGCGATCAGGCCAGTTCGGGGCGGCGGCATCGAAGGACAGAAATTTCGTAAACAGAACGGTCGCCACATCTGCCATTCCCATCGGCATTCCAGGGTGGCCTGAATTGGCCTGTTGCACAGCATCCATGGATAGCGCGCGAATGGCGTTGGCGAGATCGTTGTGGTTGGCTTGAGACATTAAACAATTACCTTGAATATCTATCAGATTGGTTTCGTCGCAGCTTTATCCTGCCGGTCAGCCGAAGCGCAGTGCGGAGAACAGTCTTAAGGACAGAGATAGAAACCGGCGGCGCAAAATGCCCAGCCCTTGCGGTAAGGTCAATCCCCGGACCGCGCGCTGTGCTTCAGTTTTGCAGGTTATTGGCCCCCGTGCCGCCTGTTTACGGATGATCGTGTGTTGACCGATGGTATGGCGATTCCTATTTATCATGGAATCAGTGCAGGTTCATGGTTGTTACCTTACCCAGAATCTGAACTTTATTGGTTCCAGTATTACAGCTTTGAATAATCAAGAAAGACGTTAATGAGCAGCCGGGAAAGCGCTTTTGAACGCCTGAATGCCGCCGTATCGCGGCTCGAATCCGCAATCGAAAAGTCGGCAGACCGGCAGACCGATCCGTCGGAGGCGCAAACCAGGGTCAGCGAACTGACGGAAGAGCGGGACCGCCTGCAGGTGCAGAATGGCAAGCTCTCCGAAACGCTGGACCGGGTAGAAGATCGATTGAGCCAGGCCATCTTTCGGCTCGGCCGTGCAATGGAAGACAGCTAGAACATGGGTCAGGTATCCGTTTCCATCAACGGGCGCGACTACTCCATCGCTTGCGATGACGGTCAGGAAGCGCATCTCGGCAAGCTCGGCGACTATCTCGACAGCCGGGTCTCCGAATTGTCAGCGACCATGGGGCAGATCGGCGACGCCCGGCTATTGATTATGGCCGGCCTGCTGGTGTCCGATGAATTGGCGGATGCCTTGGCGGAAAATGCCATGTTGCGCGAGAAGCTGGAGAAACCGGGAAAACAGACCGGTCCGGCCGGAGGTGATGATCCGGGTGCGGATGCCGAGGTGATCGAACGGCTGGCCGAGCGAATAGAATCTATTGCTGAAAGGCTGGAGGACGCTTAAGTATCGCTGTGGACGTGTGCTGCGCGGTTCGATATGCCATTGTTGTCCCGGGGGCTACTCAAAAACCCTAGGGAGCTGTCTCTGTCGGGATCTTGGTCCCGTTATCGCGGCGCCCACCTGCTTTGCAGGCTCCAGGGGGTACATTACGGCAACCGGCCGAGGTGGCCACGTCCGCTTTGTTTTCCGCGATGATGCTGAGTATGGCTTGATGCGGGCAGGTCCAGAAAGTACGAAGCATAGAATGTCTCTGTCGATTGCCGATCAAAAGGCCGCCGCGCGAAAGGCGGCGTCGGGTGCAAGAAAACAGGCCGCCGCGACAGTCGGCCGCGATGAAGCCTCCGCAAAAATCGCCAGTCTTTTCCTTAAGTCGATATCGGTCGGACCGTCGATGACCGTTTCCGGTTTCCTGCCGATCGGCAGCGAGATCGATACCAGACCGTTGCTGCAACAGGTGCTCGACCGGGGCGGCGACATCTGTCTGCCGGCAGTGATCCAACGCGACCATCCGCTGCAGTTTCGCCAGTGGCGTGACGGCGACCTGCTGATCGACGAGGATTTCGGCACGAAAGCCCCGGCGCCGACGGCGAAAGCGGTGCAGCCTGATATTCTGATCGTACCGTTGCTGGCCTTCGACCGCGCCGGATACCGTCTTGGCTATGGCGGCGGTTTTTATGATCGCAGCCTGGAACAGCTTCGGCGCAACAAGCCGGTGCTGGCTGTTGGCGTCGCCTTCGCCGGTCAGGAAAGCGGGTCTGTTCCGCGCGACGAAAACGACCAGCCGCTCGATTGGATCATTACAGAACGCGAAGCCTTTCAGCCGATGCCGGGGGGTAATGCCGCATGAAGGTTCTGTTTCTCGGCGACATCGTCGGGCGGGCGGGGCGCGCTGTCGTCACCGGCAACGTGCCGCGACTGCGCAAGCAACTGTCGCTGGATTTCGTGATCGCCAATGGTGAGAACGCGGCGCATGGCTTCGGCATCAACCGCAAGATCTGCGATGAACTGTTTGAGGCGGGCGTCGATGTCATCACGGGCGGCAATCATTCCTGGGATCAGGTCGAGGCGGCGTCGTTCATTGACGAGGAACCGCGCCTGCTGCGACCGGAAAACTTTCAGGGCCATCATCCGGGACGCGGGCACGGCGTATTCTCAACGGCTTCAGGCCTGCGGGTGCTGGTGGTCAATGTCCTATGCCGGCTGTTCATGGACCTGTATGACAATCCGTTTCCGGTGCTCGAACGGCTGGTTGCCGACGCCAACCCGTCCGATGCCGGCTTCGATGCTGTGATCGTCGACGTGCATGGCGAGGCGAGCAGTGAAAAGACCATCATCGGACATGTACTGGATGGCCGCGCCAGCCTGGTTGTCGGTACGCATACACATGTGCCGACGGCTGACGCCCGCATTCTTGCCGGTGGTACGGGGTATCAGACCGACGCCGGCATGTGCGGCGACTACGATTCCGTGATCGGTATGGACAAGACGGCGGCGGTGGGCCGCATGCTGGGTGAGATTCCGCGGCC
>CAYGSU010000097.1:4604-10160 GCA_964352715.1 uncultured Flavobacteriaceae bacterium
AGGGATGCGCCGATGCGGCTGATCAGATCATAGCCGAAACTGCCGCCTTGTCCTTTGAAGTCATGCGCATAGTCGTAGATTTTCTGCAGCCGTTCCTTCTGCGCATTGCCGGCATCGGCAATCGCCTCTTCGACAAGGCCCGACATCTCATTCAGTTCTTCATCTACGCGGGACGGGTATTCCTGCGCCATTTCGGCCACGGCGGCGTCAGCCTTTGCGATCAGGTCATCAAGAGATTCGCTGACTTCCGGCGCTTTCGACCGCAGGTCGACCTTCGGCTTGATGATATTGACCTGCTTCGGTGATGCTTCTTCTGACGACATGCGCTAGGACACCTCTTCCTGATAACGAATCTTAACATGCTTGAATCGCAGCACAACAGGTTTGTTTGCCTGCTATTTTCGACCGCATTCTTGCCACATTGCCCTGATATCCGATCACGGTCGGGTCGCTTTGCGGCCATGCTGTCTGTGATTGAGTGAAAGGGTCGAATCGTTCGACGATACGGGCATACTAGTGGAGATACGACCACAGCGCTTCGGTTTGCCGGCCGAACGGCGCAGGGTTGCTATCGACAAATCGGGTTGAAGCGCTAAAAACCACGCTACCGATTATCCGTATTTGTCAGGGGAAGTTTAATGGCGGGCCATTCCAAATTCAAAAACATCATGCATCGCAAGGGCGCTCAGGATAAGAAGCGCGCCTCGCTGTTTGCGAAACTAGCCAAGGAAATCACGGTTGCCTCGAAAATGGGCGGCGGCGACCCTGCGGGAAATCCGCGCCTTCGCGCTGCGCTGGTAACGGCGCGCGCCAACCGGTTGCCGAAAGACAATATCGAGCGCGCGATCCAAAAGGGTGTCGGCGGCGGAGAGGGCACCGACTATGAGGAAATCCGCTACGAGGGTTACGGCCCGGCCGGTGTCGCGGTTATCGTCGATGTGCTGACCGATAACCGCAACCGCTCGGCGTCGGACGTACGGCAGATTTTCAGCAAGGTCGGCGGCAATCTCGGTGAAACCGGCTCTGTCGCTTTTATGTTCGATCAAGTCGGCGAAGTTCTGTATCCGGCTGATACGGCCGATGGCGAGGCAATGTTCGAGGCGGCGCTGGAAGCCGGCGCCGATGATGTCAGCAGCAGCGAAGACGGCCATGAAATCATCTGTGCTGCTGATGCCCTGAACGAGGTCGCGGTCAGTCTTGAAGCCGAGTTCGGCGAACCGGAATCGGCGAAGTTGATCTGGAAGCCGAAGAATCTTGTCGAGATCGACTACGACTCGGCCTCCGGTGTGCTGAAGCTGATGGACATGCTTGATGATAACGACGATGTCCAGAACACCTATGCCAATTTCGACATCGCCGAAGATGTCATGGAGAAACTGTCAGCAGATGGGTAACCGGTTTCAATATCGCAAAGGAACGGTTGCTTGACCGGACGGGTACGCATACTGGGGCTCGACCCCGGTCTGGTTCATACCGGCTGGGGTGTTATCGATACCGATGGCGCGCGGCTTTCCTTTGTTGCTGCCGGCGCGATACATCCGCCGAAAACAGCGGCCTTGTCGGAACGCCTGAAAGCGCTGCATGACGGGTTGGCGGAAATTCTGCGGCAATTCAGCCCGGATGAAGCGGCGGTCGAGGAAACCTTTTTGAACAAGAATCCGGGCTCGACGCTGAAGCTGGGGCAGGCGCGTGGTGTTGTGCTGCTGACGCCGGCCTTGTTCGGTCTGGCGGTGGCGGAATATTCGGCGAAAAGCGTAAAGCAATCGGTGGTCGGCACCGGCGGGGCGGCGAAGGAACAGGTTCAGATGATGGTCAAGACGCTGCTGCCGGGCTGTGACGTGCGCAATGCCGATGCCGCCGATGCGCTGGCCGTTGCGATTTGTCACGGACACCGCGCCGGCACGCAGCGCAAATGGGCCGGTTCGGCTGCGGCGGGCTACGCATGATCGGTCGCCTGAAGGGACTGGTTGACGAAACCGGCGAGGACTGGGCGCTGATTGATGTCGGCGGTGTCGGCTATGTCGTGTTCTGCTCCGGACGCACCCTGGCGGCGCTGCCGGGTCGCGGACAGGCTACGGTGCTGGAAATCGAAACCCATGTTAGGGAAGACCATTTTCATCTCTACGGGTTCGCTTCGCCATCGGAACGCGACTGGTTCAAGCTGCTGACAAGTGTGCAGGGGGTCGGCGCGAAAGTCGGCCTCGCCATCCTGACGGTTTTGGGGCCGGAACAACTGCTGCAGGCAATCGCCGCCGGTGACAAGGCGGCGGTGGCGCGGGCAAACGGCGTCGGTCCCAAACTGGCCGGGCGCGTCGTCAGCGAGTTGAAGGACAAGGTGGGCGGCATGGTTCTCGGCGGTGCGGCGCAGGCGATGGCGTCAGGTGGCGTTGCCGGAAGTACGGCGGCTGCTGCTGAAAGAGGCCCGGCCGATGAAGCGATTTCCGCATTGGTCAATCTGGGTTATGGGCGCAGCGAGGCATTCGGAGCAGTCGGCAAGGTGCTGCAGGACTCTGACGGCAAGGCCGATCTCGACACGCTGATCCGGCTTGGTCTTCGGGAGCTGTCGCCATGACGATGCCGCCGGATGATTCTTTGGACCGGGTGGTGGATTCGGCGCCTCAACGCGAGGATGCGGGCGAACAGTCGATCCGTCCCGTATCGCTGGACGATTTCATCGGCCAGACAGCGATGAAGCAAAACCTGACGGATTTCATCAAGGCGGCGAAGGCGCGCGGTGAAGCGCTGGACCATATCGTGTTTCACGGTCCGCCGGGCCTCGGCAAGACCACGCTGGCGCAGATCATTGCGCGTGAGCTGGGCGTCAACTTCCGGGCGACATCCGGTCCGGTGATCTCAAAAGCCGGCGACCTGGCCGCACTGCTGACCAATCTGGAACCGCGCGATGTTCTGTTTATCGATGAAATCCATCGCCTCAACCCGGCGGTTGAGGAATTTCTGTATCCGGCGATGGAGGACTATCAGCTTGATCTGATGATCGGTGAAGGGCCGGCCGCCCGGTCGGTGCGGATCGATCTGCCGCCGTTCACCCTTGTGTCGGCAACCACGCGGTATGGCCTGGTGACCCGGCCGCTGCGCGAACGCTTCGGCATCGAAATGCAGATGCAGTTCTATACCGAAGACGAACTGATGCAGATCGTCTCGCGCGGGTCACGGGTTCTGAAGATTGAGATCGCAGAGGACGGCGCGCGGGAAATCGCCCGCCGCAGCCGGGGCACGCCGCGCGTCGCCGGTCGGCTGCTGCGCCGGGTGCGGGATTTCGCCAATGTCGATTCCGTCACCGCCATCGATGCCGGTTTTGCGGATTCGGCCTTGCGCCGTCTGGATGTCGATGAACGCGGACTGGATGCGATGGACCGGCGGTATCTGGCCTGTATGGCCGACAACTACAATGGCGGTCCGGTCGGGGTCGAAACCATGGCAGCGGCGCTGGCCAGCGAACGCGACGTTCTGGAAGAGGTGGTTGAACCGTTCCTGTTGCAGCAGGGGTTGGTGCAGCGCACGCCGCGCGGCCGGGTTCTGGCGGTCAGCGGCTGGCGCTATATCGGGCGCGATGCGCCGTCGGACCTGAAGCAGCAGCTCGACATGCTGGCGGAGGGCGACGGATGAACGCCAGGATTTTCAGTTTTCCCGTCAGGGTGTATTATGAGGATACGGATTCCGGTCGGATCGTGTATTACGCCAATTACCTGAAATTCGCGGAACGGGCGCGCACCGAATTGCTGCGCGACAGCGGCTACGATCATGGCCGTCTGGCGCGTGAACACGGCATCGGTTTTGCTGTTCGCCATTGCGTGGTGGACTATCGTCAGCCGGCAGTGCTGGACGATGCGCTGGAGGTTCGCACCTCGGTCAGGGCGGTTGGCGGCGCATCGATGGATCTGCATCAGGAAGTCTGCCGGGACGGGAAGGTTCTGGCCGATCTCAAGGTAAAATTGGCAAGCATAGACGGGCAGGGGTCGCCACGGCGCATACCGGCCGAATTGCGGGCGGCGATGCAGCTTTTGTGCATCACCGCGGATAACGAAAACAACGAACGACAATAGCAAGGATCGGGACTCGGAATGGAACAGAGTGTAATCGACCTGGTGCAGCTTGGCGGCACCGAAGAAGCGCATTCGATGGCGATCTGGTCATTGTTCTGGCGCGCGGACTGGGTCGTCAAAATTGTGATGATTATCCTCATTTTGCTGTCGGTTTGGTGCTGGGCGGTGATCTTCGACAAGATGATGCGCCTGTCGCGGCTGCGTCGTCTGGCGCAGAAGTTTGAAGATGCGTTCTGGTCTGGCGGCTCGCTGGATGACCTGTACGACCGCATCGGGCAAAACCCGGCGGACCCGATGACGGCTGTCTTCGCCTCGGCAATGCGCGAATGGCGACGCTCGTCGAACGGTGTGCGCACCGGGTATGCGGGTCTGCAGCAGCGGATCGACCGGGTGATGCAGGTAACCGTCGGCCGTGAAATGGACAGGCTGGAGCGATATCTGCCGTTTCTCGCGTCGGTCGGGTCGAGCGCCCCGTTCATCGGTCTGTTCGGAACGGTCTGGGGCATCATGAACAGTTTCACGGCGATTGCCGCCACCAAGCAGACAAGCCTGGCGGTTGTTGCACCGGGTATCGCCGAAGCCCTGTTCGCCACCGCGCTGGGTCTGGTCGCGGCGATTCCCGCCACCATTGCCTACAACAAGATATCGACCGAAATGAACCGCTATGCCGGGCGCATCGACGCATTCGCGGCGGAGTTTTCGTCGATCATCTCGCGCCAGCTTGAATCGGAGTAGGCATTATGGCCGGCAGCACATTTGACCACGGGTCGCGCGGACAGGGCGGCTATCGAAAGCGGCACAAGCCGATGTCGGACATCAACGTTACGCCGTTTGTCGATGTCATGCTGGTGCTGCTGATCGTTTTCATGGTAACCGCGCCGCTGCTGACCGTGGGCGTGCCGGTTGACCTGCCACAGACGAAGGCGGCGTCGATCAACGACAGTGTCGAGCCCATCGTCCTGTCGGTGAATCGCAGCGGACAGATATTCCTGCAGGAAACACCGATTGAACTGGAAAACATCGGCCCGCGGCTGAATGCGATCCGCGAGGCGCGTGGCGTATCGGCCGACACCCTGCGGATTTACGTGCGCGGCGATCAGGCGATCGAATACGGCAAGGTGATGGAGGTGATGGGTACCGTCAGCGCCGCCGGATTCAAGAAAGTCGCCCTGCTGGCGAAGCTGCCGGACGAACCGGCGAATTGATGTCGGAACCATTGTAAGGCCTGGAAAACATATATGCGCAAGGCTGTCTTCTTTTCGGTTTCCCTGCATGTCGGGATTGTCGCTGCGGCGATGATCACCCTGCCACGGCCGGAATACGACATGATTCAGCCGGCGAGTGTGATTGATGTCGAAGTACTGAGCGAAGCTGACCTGGAAGCCGAGGAGCCGCCGGAGCAGACCGCCGCGCTTACCGAAGAACCGCCTGAGCCGCCGCCAAAGGCAGAGCCGCCGCCCCCTCCGCCACCGCCGCCTGAACCGCCGCCGCC
>CAYGSU010000098.1:0-9978 GCA_964352715.1 uncultured Flavobacteriaceae bacterium
CTTTCATCATGCGGAAGATCGCGTTGGAATAGCCATCCGCCCAGCCGCCGACCAGATAACAGGCGGCTTCAATATCGTCGTAATTCTCGCAGACCGATCCGTGCTTCAGCAGGTCGTCACGAAGTTGATGCTTGTGCCATTCGATCGGCCACAGGCCCGAGCCTTTCAGGCGTTGCATCCACATGTCGCGCCACTTGTCGCCGACATTCATCGGGTCGGGCGGTGTCGAGTTGATCGCCATCATCGTGCTGCCCCAGCTTATCTTGTCGAGCAGCAGGCATCCGCCCATGGTGTGAATGTCATCGGCGTATCGGTCATCCGTTGAACACAGGGAAATCACTGCTTTGAGCTCAGGCGGTTTGCGCGCCGCAACCTGCAACCCGTTGAAACCGCCCCAGGAAATACCGATCATGCCGACATTACCGGAACACCAGGGCTGCGACGCGATCCATGAAATCACTTCCAGCGCATCGTCCTGTTCCTGCTTCAGGTATTCACCCAGCATGACGCCGTCGGAGTCGCCCGAGCCGCGAAGGTCGACCCGCAACGCCGCGTAGCCGTGCCCGGCAAAATACGGATGGGTCAGCGCGTCACGCTCGGCCTTGGCGTCGCGCTTGCGATACGGGATATATTCGAGAATAGCCGGCACAGGATTTTTCTCGGCATCTTTTGGAAGCCAGATCCGCGCCGACAGGTTAACACCGTCCGACAGCGGTATCAGCACATGTTCCATCATTTCAATGTCGTGGGGATAGTCGGTCATTTCAGTGCTCCTGGTCGGATGTATTGATCGCCCCACCCTTCAGGTGCGCGGCGGTCTGGTTGTACAGCAGCGAATTGTTGCTGGCGTTCTGGTCGCTATTCTGGCGATCCTTGTGCAAATCAATGGCCGTGCGAACGGCCGGTCTTTCTTTGATGCGTCTCCTCCAATCCGCGACATTCGGAAAGTCGTCCAGCGATGCGCCGAGCGGCTTCGCGATGAACGCCCACGGAAAGATCATCATATCCGCAATCGTGTAATCGTCACCCAGAATGTAGGTCCTGCCCTCCAGACGGCTATCGAGAACACCGAGATTTCGGTCGTATTCACCGGCATAGCGTTTTTTGCCATAATCCTGCCCGTCCGGCGCATAGTTGCGGAAATGACTGAGTTGCCCGGCCATTGGACCCAGATTGCCGGTCTGCCAGAACAGCCATTCCAGGCATTCCTTACGCCCGATCGCATCGGACGGCATAAAGCTGCCCGTCTTCTCCGCCAGATAAAACAGGATCGCCCCGCTTTCGAATACAGGGACAGAACCACCATCGACGTCATGATCGACAATCGCCGGCATTTTTGCGTTCGGGCTGATCGCCAGAAATTCAGGTGTGAACTGATCGCCCTTCGATAGCTGCATCAGATGTGTTGTGTAGGCCAGCCCCAATTCTTCAAGCGCAATCGCGACTTTCCAGCCATTGGGGGTCGGCGCGTAGTAGAAATCGATCAAGATGGTTCCTCCGTTACAACGGAACGTGCGATAAACCCGTCGATTTCCGCTGCATCGTATCCGGCCTCGGCGAGTATCTCCCGGCTGTGCTGGCCAAGACCCGGTGCGGGGTCGAACCGTTGAGCGGGTGTGCCGGAAAACTGCGCCGGAGTGCGCGTCTGCCGCAATCGTCCTGCTTTCGGATGGTCGTATTCGACAATGATCTCGTTCGCGACGGTTTGGGCATGGCGAATGGTTTCCCGCCGCGACAGAACGGGCGCACAGGGAATGTCTTCTGCTTCCAGCTTTCTGATCCAGTTATCCGTCGTATCCTCGCGCAACGCATCCTGAGTCAGATCAAGACGGTCGTTCTTGTAGATTTCCAGCCCTTCCTCTTGCGCAAAGCGCGGATCGTCGATCCATTCCAGCCGGCCGGCGACCCGTGCCAGCGCATGCCATTCCTTTAGCCTTACCACCGCGACGCTGATATATCCGTCGGCGGTTTCATAGATCAGATCGATAAAGCTCTGCGCCGTTTCCTTTTCCAGCTCGTCGCCGACAAAGGTGTGGCCATTCATGTCCGAGCTCCACAGAAACGCCAGAATGGCGTCCAGCATCGACAGCCGCACATGCTGCCCCTCGCCGGTCCGGCCCTTTGCGATCAGCGCGGCACAGATCGCCTGTGCGACAGTGAAACCGGTCAGCTTGTCCGGCAGAATGGTGCGCACCAGCTTCGGGCGCACATCGTCTGATCCGGATTGCACCGTGGTCAGTCCGCTCAGTGACTGGATCAACGGATCGAAGACCGGTTTGTGGGCATACGGACCGTCAAATCCGAAACCGGTAATGGATACGTAAACCAGACCGGGATTAATTTCGCGCAGGACGTCTTCGCCGAGACCGAGACGTTTGATGACCCCGGGTCGGAAATTCTGGATGAAGACATCGGCATCGGAAACCAGCGTCTTCACAATTTCCAGACCGTCGGGCGATTTCAGGTCGATGACAATGGACCGCTTGTTGCGGTTATTGTTCAAAAACGACGCGGAGACTCCATGTCGCCGTGATGCCACCAGTCTCGTATGATCCCCGCCGCCGACCGGCGATTCCACCTTGATAACATCGGCTCCCTGATCAGCCAGGATCATCGTGCCCAACGGTCCGGATATCATACCGGTCAGGTCGATTACCTTTATTCCGTTCAGAGGTCCCTGCATTCAAATGCCGCGGAATTGTGTGTCGATGTCAGCCAACGAGATAGGCATTCACATTTTCCTCATTCCACGCAACCCCAATACCCGGTTCGTCCGACGCCGTGACATACCCATCATTTGCAAAGAGCGCATCCTGGAGAATCGGTTTGTCCCAATCCCACCATTCCAGCCAGTGAGCGGTAGGTGTAACCGCCAGCAAATGGGCGCTGATTTCGGGAAACACATGAGAGGATACGGGTATGTTGGCGGCGGCGAAAAGCGGTACGGTCTCCAACCAGCCGGAAATCCCGCCGATATTCATCGCGTCAATCATGTAGATATCGCCGGCGCCGGCCTTCAGGGCCTGTGCCGCATAACGCGGTCCCCAGAAATTCTCGCCGAGCTGAACCGGCGCATTGCAGAAGTCTTTTAGCGCCGCATGTCCTTCGTAGTCATCCCAACGGAGCGGTTCTTCCAACCACGATAGGCCGAAGTCGTTTATCGGCCCGATGCGTTCCATAGCCTCCGAGACGGAATTGAACCGCTGTCCCAGATCGACCATGATTTTCACGTCCGGCCCCAACCCGCGTCTGACAGCGTCGATTGCAGCGATATCATCAGCAGAATTCTCGTGCCCCAGCCACATTTTGGCCGCGTTGAATCCGTCAGCAGCAATTTGCGCTGCGCGCCTTTCAAGATAGGCGGGGTCCTTGCTCGACAACGCACAGGAAGAATAGGCCTGAACCGGTATCGGTTCCCCGCCTAGCAGCCTGACCAGCGGCAAGCCAGCGGATTTGGCGACAATATCCCAGCAAGCCATGTCGATCCCGCCCATCGCCATGGTCGCCATGCCTTCTTCCCCCAGATACTTGAAATGTTTCTGCAGGCAGCGACGGATCGTAACAGGTGCAGCAGGCAACCCTGATATCAGAGGCGTAATCGACTCGATCAGCACCTTGAGCGGCTTCAACGCCGACGAGTGATAGGCAAACAGGTATCCCTTGCCCGAAATACCAGCGTTGGTTTCAATATCGATCAGGACCAAGGCGGTATGATCGTAACTGCTGTGGCCCGAGGCAAACGAATCCTCGTGCGGTATGCTGACCAACCGCACGCCAACATCTTTAATGATCAAACCGGGATCTGTTTCCAACTCGGTCGACTTCGTCATGCCAATTTTCTCGTTTGTGCCGTTTCACGGATTTTCGCCAAAGTGGTGGCCGGTGAAATGACTTCAGGATCGATGACAACCTCAATCAGCGCCGGTCGATCCTCCGCCATGGCGCGTTCAAAGGCCGGTTCAAAATCGGCGGTTTTCGTAACCTTCTCACCATGCGCGCCAAAAGCTTCGGCATAGGCCGCAAAATCAGGGTTCTTAAGAGCCGTACCGCTGACACGGGTCGGGAACTCGCGTTCCTGATGCATCCGGATCGTGCCGTACATGCTGTTATTGATAACGATGATGACAATGTTCAGGCCAAACTGAACCGCCGTCGCCAGTTCCTGCCCATGCATCATGAAACATCCGTCGCCGGCGAAGCAGATAACCGGCCGGGACGGGTCCGCGGCTTTCGCCCCGACAGCAGCCGGCAGGCCATAGCCCATCGTACCCGATGTCGGCGCTAGCTGCGACCGGTACTGCCGGTGCCGCAGGAATCTATTTCCCCACCCCGCGTAATTTCCGGCGCCATTACACAGAACGGCATCTGCCGGCAGCCGATCGCGCAGCCAGCCGTAGATTTCATCAAGCCGCACATCGCCCTGGGTCGGCTGCGGCACACAGAAGGCCTCGTAACTCTCCCGCGCTTCCTTCGTCCAGCCAGACCAGGCGTGACCGGTAATCGGGTCCATCTTCTTCAGCGCCGCCATCAGCGGACCGGCTGATGCATTGATGCCCTGGCTCGGCTGATACACCCGGCCGATTTCTTCAGCACCGGGATGCGCATGGACAAGATACACGCCGGGAACCGGCACCTGAAGGCGAGTATAGCCATCCGTCGTCATCTCACCGAGGCGGGGCCCGGCAACCAGAAGCCAGTCCGCCTCTTTCAGTTTCTTCAAAAGCCCTGGATCGGCCCCGATACCGAGATGACCGACATAGTTCGGGTGATCGTTGTTCATATAGTCCTGACAACGGAAGCTGCAGGCGACCGGCAGATCGTTGTTCGCCGCAAAGGCGGCAACATCGACCGCAGCCTGCACCGACCACCCGCCGCCGCCGATCAGCACCAGCGGTCTTTTCGCGGCTTTCAGTGATTGGCGCAGTTCAGCAATCTGCTCCGCACCGGGATGGGTCTCCGTCCGTCGATAATGCACCGTTTTCGACGGATGACACGGATCGACAAGCATGTCTTCCGGCAGAGCCAGCACGACCGGACCGGGCCGTCCCGAGGTTGCCGTGTGAAAGGCGCGGCTGATATATTCCGGTATTCGCGCGGCATCGTCGATCTGATCGACCCATTTCGCCATCTGACCGAACATGCGGCGATAGTCTATTTCCTGAAACGCCTCACGGCTGATCATATCGCGTGCAACCTGCCCGATCAGCAGGATCATCGGCGTCGAATCCTGAAACGCAACGTGCACACCGGCGCTGGCGTTGGTCGCGCCCGGCCCCCGCGTCACGAAACAGATCCCAGGCTCGCCGGTCATCCGCGCATAGGCATCCGCCATCATTGCCGCCCCACCTTCCTGCCGACAGGTGATGAACGAAAGGGCCGGATGATCGACCAGTGCATCTAGCGCCGCCAGATAGCTCTCACCCGGCACGCCGAAAATTGTCCGCGCGCCATGTTTTTCCAGTTCCTGCATCAACAGCTCGCCGCCGGTGACCGTCTTGTCCGTGGTCGTCATTAAAGGTGTCCCATGCCGAAAATGTCGGCATCATGCTTACGACACTCGGCCAAGCACGAAAAGGCTTGTGATAGGCAAAATCAGATCAGGTGCTTTTCGACTGAAGCCGGTAATCGCGGCCGGGATAGGACAGGATCACCGTCGTCACGACACCGGATTGCAGCCATGTCCGCCGTTCGATCCTGAACAGCGCATCGCCGATCCCGACACCCAACAGCTCCGCTTCTTCCGCACCGGCATTGATGGCGGACAGAACATGTTCGGCATCGGTATAGGGCACCCGCTCGACCAGCCAGCCATTCGGACTTTCCTTTTCAAAGGATTCGCTGGCGGCAGCAGGCACCGTATCGAGATTGATCCAACGGTCCTCAAGCTGAAATGGCCTGTCATCGGCAAAGTGCAGGCACCGAACGTGCAGCGCCTTCGTTCCGGCAGCGATGTCGAGACGCTGCGCGATCCCCGCCTTCGGCTTTTCGACCCGGCGTTCCAGCAGGCGATAGCCATAGGCGGCGCCTCGCGATTCTATCTCCTCGCGCACAAGTGGAATACTGAAGCTTTCAGCACGGCTCTGGCGCTGCGCGACCACTGTGCCTGCTTTTCGTTTGCGTTCAACGAGCCCCTGTTCCGCCAGTTCGCGCAAGGCCCGGTTGACCGTCACCCGGGCGCAGCCGAAGCTTTCCGACAGCGCCTGTTCGCCGGGGATAACCTCACCCGGTTTCCATTCGCCGGCCTGAATGCGGGTCAGCATTTCGCGTTTTATCTTCTGATAGACAGGCAGTTCCGACATCGCCTACGCCTCGCGCAGAGCGGAAAGGGCGCGCCGATACTGCTCAACGATGCGATCACGGTCGATGTGATGCCCGTCGCGAACAACATGCCTTCCGGCCGACCAGACGTCGCGCACCAACCGGTCGTCGCCGGCAAAAACAAACGCATCCAGCAATCGGTCACCGTCCAGCCCGTCAAACGCGATATTGCTGGAGTCCAAGGTAAGCATATCGGCCCATGCGCCTTCCTCCAACACACCGGAACCACGGCCGAGCGCCTGCGCACCCCCTCGGCAGCTTCCTTCAAAGAGCGTCCGCCCGGCCGACCCTGTTGCACCGGACAGCTCGACGCGGGACCGGTCGCGCAGCCGTTGCGAATATTCCAGCAACCGCAGTTCCTCCGTCAGGGAAATCCGGACATTGGAATCCGATCCGACACCGAATGCACCACTCTTATCCAAATATCGAACCCCGTTGAAAATGCCGTCGCCCAGATTGGCCTCGGTGATCGGGCACAGGCCGGCAACCGCCCCGGCCCCGGCCATCGCATCGGTTTCCGCATCGGTCATATGGGTGGCGTGGACGAGGCACCACTTGCCGTCGACATCGCAATTGTTCAGCAGCCAAGCGACCGGGCGCGCGCCATAGGCGGCTTCGACTTCCTCAACCTCAGCCGTCTGTTCTGCAATATGAATGTGTATGGGACCGTCGCCGAGGCTGGCGGCGGCCTTTTTCAACGCATCAGGCGTCACCGCGCGAAGACTGTGCGGCGCGATGCCGATTACGGCATCAGGACCGGCTGCCTGAATGGCCGGCCGTGCTGTTTCGATCAATGCGGCAAACCTGTCGAGCTCATGGGCGAACCGCATCTGTCCGCCGCTCAGCGGCCGGTCGTCGCAACCGCCCCGCATATACAGAACCGGCAGATGGGTCAGGCCGATGCCGGTTTGCTTCGCCGCCGCGGCGACACGAACCGACATTTCCGCCGGGTCGTCATAGGCTGAACCGTCCGGCCGGTGGTGCAGATAATGGAACTCGCCGACCGCGCCGTACCCCGCTTCCAGCATTTCCATCTGTACCAGGGCGGCGATGGCTTCCACCTGATCCGGCGTGATTGCCGCAACGAACCTGTACATCAGGGCTCGCCATGTCCAGAAACTGTCGGTGCTGCCGGATGACCGGTACTCTGTCAGGCCGGCCATGGCGCGCTGAAAGGCGTGCGAATGCAGGTTTGCCGGCGCAGGCAACAGGATATCGTCCGACTTCAGGATGTCGTCGTAACCGGGTTGCGTGCCAGATTCAATTCGCGCGATCCGTCCTACGGCATCGATCTCAAGCCGGACGTCTTCCGCCCAGCCTGTCGCCAGCAACGCCCGCCCGACATGCAGTATCGTCATTTTCCTGTCCTGTTGTTCGATATTATGTATGGACATAATATATTTATGTGCGTAAGAAAAGAAAATCCTGACGCTGAGCGAGACGAACAATGTCTGACAGATTGCTGACCAACTTGCGGATCGCAACCATGCGCCCGGACGGTGCGCCCTACGGTATGATAGAGCACGGCTGCATGGTGCTATCGGGTGACAGTATCGTCTGGATCGACGACCGAAAATCGCTGCCGGTGAAATACAAATACGTCACTGAAGAGGATATGCAGGGCCGGCTGGCGACACCCGGCCTTGTCGACTGCCATACCCATCTTGTTTATGGCGGTGACCGCGCGAAGGAATTCGAGCTTCGTCTCGAAGGCGCGTCCTATGAGGAAATCGCGCGGGCCGGCGGCGGTATCGTTTCAACCGTTTCAGCGACGCGGTCCGCTACAGAGGACGAGCTCGTCGCCAGCGCCCTTCCACGGCTCGACCATCTGATCGCCGAAGGCGCCACCACCGTCGAGATCAAATCGGGTTACGGTCTGACGGCGATTGATGAAGCCAGAATGCTGAGCGCGGCCCGTAAACTGGGCGAGCATCGTGCTGTGGAAATACAGACAACCTTCCTTGGTGCGCATGCGCTTCCACCGGAGTACAAGGACCGGGCCGACGACTACATTGATATCGTGTGCAACAACATGCTGCCGGCCGCGGCGCATGTCGGCCTGGTCGATGCAGTCGATGCGTTCTGCGAAGGCATCGCGTTCAGCGTAAACCAAACGAACAAGGTATTCGCCAAGGCTAAGGAGCTTGGCCTGCCGATAAAGATTCATGCCGAACAACTCTCCAATCTTGGCGGCACCGCCCTCGCCGCATCCTATGGCGCGATTTCCGCCGATCATCTGGAATTTGTCGATCAGGCCGGTATCGACGCCATGGCGAAAGCTGGCACAGTGGCTGTTTTACTGCCGGGTGCATTCTATACCTTGCGCGAAACCCAGTTGCCGCCGGTTCAGGCCCTGCGTGACGCCGGCGTGCCGATAGCACTTGCGACAGACGCCAACCCCGGTTCGTCGCCGCTGACGTCGCTGCTGCTGGTCATGAACATGGCCTGCACATTGTTTCGCATGACGCCTGAGGAAGCGCTTGCCGGTGTCACACGAAACGGCGCCAGAGCATTGGGTTTATTGGGAAAAACCGGAACGCTTGAACAGGGCAAGCTGGCCGATATCGCAATCTGGGATGTCAGGGAACCGGCCGAGCTTTCCTACCGTATCGGATTCAACCCCCTTCACCGCCGCATCTACCGCGGCGTCGATTCTTGATTTGAGGAAACGAACATGAGCAACCCCCGCCACAATATTCGCGACGTGCGTGCGCCACGCGGTACGGAACTGAATTGCAAGTCCTGGGTAACGGAAGCGCCGTACCGGATGCTGATGAACAACCTGGACCCGGATGTCGCGGAAGCGCCGCATGAACTGATCGTCTATGGCGGTATCGGGCGGGCGGCGCGAACCTGGAAAGACTTCGACCAGATCGTCGCCTCGCTCAAAACCCTGAACGAAGACGAAACATTACTGGTGCAATCCGGCAAGCCCGTCGGTGTGTTCAAAACGCATGAAAACGCGCCGCGTGTGCTGATCGCAAATTCCAATATCGTGCCGCACTGGGCGAACTGGCAGCACTTCAATGAACTCGATCGCAAGGGTCTGATGATGTACGGCCAGATGACGGCCGGATCATGGATCTATATCGGCACCCAGGGCATCGTGCAGGGCACCTACGAAACCTTCGCGGAAGCCGGCCGCCAGCATTATGACGGCAATCTGACCGGCAGATGGATTCTGACCGCCGGTCTGGGCGGCATGGGCGGCGCACAACCCCTCGCCGCCGTGTTCGCCGGTGCCTGCTGTCTTGCCGTCGAATGCGACGAGGACCGCATCGATTTCCGCATTCGCACCCGCTATGTCGACGAAAAGGCGAAAACGCTGGATGAAGCGCTGGCCATGATCGACGCCTGGACCAAGGCCGGTGAAGCGAAAAGCGTCGGACTGGTCGGCAATGCCGCCGATATCTATCCCGAACTGGTGAAGCGCGGTGTGCGGCCGGATATGGTGACCGACCAGACATCGGCGCATGACCCGGTCAATGGTTATCTTCCGTCAGGCTGGACAGTCGCGGAATGGCGCGAAAAGCGCGAAAGCGACCCTGATGCCGTCGAAAAGGCGGCGCGCGCCTCGATGAAGGTTCACGTTCAGGCAATGCTGGACTTCTGGGATCGCGGCATCCCGACCCTCGACTACGGCAACAACATCCGGCAGGT
>CAYGSU010000099.1:0-3726 GCA_964352715.1 uncultured Flavobacteriaceae bacterium
CGATGGCGGCGTCGAGAAATTTTTCCAGCATCTGCGTGTATGATAATCCGGCGAAGCCGGCCATGAAGGCCAGCTTGCCGTCATTCGCCCAGGCCGGGTTCGGGTTGACCTCCATCAGTTTCGGCCTGCCGTCTGTGGCGCAGCGGAAATCGAACCTGCCGTAATCCTGCAGCCCGAAACGCTGGAACAGAAGCTTCGCCCAGGCTTCGATCCGCTTGACCGTTTCATCGTCCAACGACGCTTTCTTGAAGCTGATATCGGTCCAGTAGGGGGAGTCGGGATCGACCTTGGATTCGAAGGACAGGATCGGGTTCGAACCCTTCGGCAGTTTCGAAAAATCCACTTCCAGCGGCGGAAACGCGGTCAGCCCGGCAGAAGGGTTGCCGATCAGCCCCATGCCGTATTCCGGGCCGGGCAGATATTCCTGCCACAACACGTCGCGCCCCGGCAGCTCTCGGGCCAGGAAATCAAGATACTTTCGGGCGTCGTCCTCGGTCCGCACCACCGCATCCTTGGTGATGCCGACACTGCCGTCGGCGGCATTCGGTTTCAACAGGGCCGGATAGAGATCGGGCAGGGTGTCGAACCCGTCGGAGGCGCGCAGATACACCTCGCCCGGCACTTCGACGCCCAGTTCACGGGCGACGAGGCGGACAATCTGTTTATCGAAGCATATCACCATCGCCTGCGGCGTCGCGCCGGTATAGGGAATGTCATGCAGTTCCAGCCAGGCCGGCAGGTTCAGCTCGCGCGTTGGCCGGTTGAAAACGCCGGTATCGCAGAAATTGATCACCAGATCGGGCGGGTCGGCTTCCAGCCTGTCGAACAGGCCTTCGTGGTCGTTGTATACCGCGATCTCGAACCGGCCGAGCGACTCGAACGACGCCACCATTGCGTTGTGGGTTTCGATATCCTGCGGCCCGTAGGCGCTGCCCAGTTTGGTCGGGTCCAATGCCTTGTGATCGCCGGTGATAATGGCGATTTTTCTGATATCCGGTGCGGCTTTTGCTGTCATGGCGTATCCCGATAATAGGTTTTGCATCTGCTGTGTGTCCGTTGCACACTTTCAATATGCCTATATGCGAAGCAGATCCTTGGCGAGTCCAGTATTTCGAAGGCGTCGATTGCCCCGACGATGTATTTGTGCCGACCGAAGACGGCGATGCCTGGAAATGGTATCCGGAGTTCAAATGGATTTACAACAAACTGGACGTTGCCGAGAGCCAGGGCTTCGTCTGCGGCCCGCACGGGCTGGAACCGCCGTCCTTTCCGGTGTTCTCGAAACCGGTCTTCAACATGCGCGGCATGGGCATCGGCAGCCGCGTCATCAAATCCATGCGCGATTACAAGGCCTATCAGAAGCCGGGCCATATCTGGATGCCGATTTGCGAAGGCGAACACATCTCGACTGATTTCGCCGTGGTTGACGGCAAGCCGGTCTGGTGGCGACACGCCTATGGCGAGGCGCTGGAAGGCGGCATGTTCGATCACTGGGTCGTGCTGGCGGAGAACAAACCGGAGATCGAGGCGTATTGCGGAGACTGGTTGCAACGAAACATGACCGGCTATACCGGCATGGTCAATATCGAGACCATCGGCGCCAAGATTATCGAGGTGCATCTGCGGTTCGCCGATCAGTGGCCGGACCTGTATGGCGGCAAACCCTGGGTCGAGGCGCTGGTTCGCCTGTACCGCGACAAGGTCTGGACCTACGATGATTCCCGCCGCCAAACCGGCTACAGTGTCGTTCTGTTCGGCGCGCATGGTATCGATTTCAAGCATCCGCCGGCCGACCTGGTCGAGGAAATCCGCAGCCAGCCGGATATCACGAGCGTGCAGATCACATTCCATGAAGACCGCCCTGCCTCGTGGCATGCTTCGCCCCCCGGCGGGTTCAGGCTGGCCATCGTCAATACGTATTCGCTGGAAGCGGGCCTTCGGGCGCGTGAAAAACTGGCGCTGAATTTCTGGTCGACCCAGCACATGCGGCCGAAACGGACGAAGAAACCAGCCTCCGGTGACTGATCCGACCGACCTGACCGACCTCTCGTCCATCGAGGAAATCGAGAACATCTGGATTCCGGCTGCCGACGGGGCGCGTCTGGCGGCGCGCGTCTGGCGTCCGGTTACGGCGCATGAAAACCCGGTGCCGGCGATCCTTGAATACATTCCCTATCGCAAGCGCGATTTCATGCGGGAACGCGATGAACCGATGCATCGGTATTACGCGCTGCATGGCTATGCCAGTGTGCGGGTCGACCTGCGCGGCAGTGGCGATTCCGACGGTGTGCTGGACGATGAATATTCGCCGACCGAACACAAGGACGCCGTGGCGATCATCGCCTGGTTGGCCGATCAGGACTGGTGTTCAGGCGCTGTCGGCATGACCGGCATTTCCTGGGGCGGGTTCAACGCACTGCAGGTTGCCGCCATGGCGCCGCCAGCGCTGAAGGCGATCATCACGCTGTGTGCGTCCGACGACCGTTACAGCGACGATGCCCATTACAAGGGCGGCTGCCTGTTGAACGAAAACATGCAATGGGGGTCGATCCTCACCCTCTACAACACCCTGCCACCGGACCCGGATATCGTCGGCGACCGCTGGCGCGATATGTGGCGCGACAGGATTCGCGCGGTAAAGCCGTTTCCGGCGGAATGGATGCGCCATCAGGCGCGTGACGATTTCTGGCAGCATGGCTCTGTCTGCGAGGATTTCGACGCCATTCAATGCCCGGTCTATGCCGTCGGTGGCTGGGCCGACGGGTATACCAACGCGGTGTCGCGTCTGCTCGAAGGGTTAAGCGTGCCGCGCAAGGGGCTGATCGGCCCATGGGCGCACAATTTTCCGCACGATGCCGTGCCGGGGCCGTCCATCGGCTATCTTCAGGAAGCGGTGCGCTGGTGGGACCACTGGCTGAAGGACTGCGATACCGGGGTGATGGACGGGCCGATGCTGCGCGCCTGGATTCAGGAGTCGCTGCCACCGCAGCCGCAATACGACATTCGCCCGGGCCGCTGGGTCGGTGAGGCGACATGGCCGTCCGACCGCATCGAGCCGAGGCGATTTCATCTGGAATGGGGGTATCTGTCGCCGAAACCCGCCGACAGCCATGAGATCGTGTTTTCGTCACCGCACACGCTTGGCACCCGTGCCGGTGAATGGTGCGGCTTCGGGGCGGAAGGCGAAGCGCCGCGCGACCAGCGCGTCGATGACGGCGGGTCGCTGGTCTTCGACAGTGATCGGCTTGCCGAGCCGATTGATCTTCTGGGCGCACCGGTTGTTGAACTGGAAGTCGCGTCTGACCAGCCTGTCGCGTTTCTGGTGGCTCGGCTTTGCGATGTCGATCCGAACGGAAGGTCGTCACGGATTTCCTACGCTATCCTCAATCTGTGTCATCGCGACAGCCACGAGTATCCGGAAAACCTGGAACCGGGTGTCTATTACCGGGTCCGCTTGCAGCTCGACGATCTGGGACAGACCGTGCCGGCCGGCCACCGGCTGCGCCTAGCCTTGTCCACCTCCTACTGGCCGATGATCTGGCCGGCCCCGTCACCGGTGACGCTGACAGTGCGCACCGGTTCGTCTTTCATTGATCTGCCGGTGCGCCCATCCAGTGCGGCGGATGCCGATCTGCCGGATTTTGAAGAACCCGTCGCGGCCCCCGGCGTGCAGGCGCAGAAGGTACGGCGCATGGAGACCCAGCGGCGCATCGAAATCGATCTGAC
>CAYGSU010000099.1:3826-8550 GCA_964352715.1 uncultured Flavobacteriaceae bacterium
ACCGGCGATCTGGAAGCGTTCGAGGGCGACCAGCCGTTCGAACAGCGAAGCTGGACGGTTTCGGTGCCGCGCCGGTTTCTCTGATTTTCGTGAATACTTACGTTTCGGCGGCGGCGATTTCCTGCCGCGCCACGGCTATTATCTCGTCCAGTATCGGGTCGATCAGCGCGGCATCGCGCGCCTTCGGATAAACCAGCCAGGCCGGCATGGTCAGGGCCGGCGCATCCGGCACGCGGAACAGATCGCCGGCGGTGATCAGATGACGGACAAGACGTTCCGGGAAATACCCCGATCCGCCTTGTTTCAGGAGATAGGAAAGGCCCAGCCAGCCGATATTGAAGGACAGGGCGGGGCTGACGAAATCCGGAAAACTGCCGGTGTGAAGCCGGTTGAATTCCTGCCCCCAGTCAACATAAACATAGTCCGATTCCGGCGGCGGGCCGGGTTCGGACGACACCATGATCAGGGTCTCGTCCAGCAGTTTTTCGATTTCCACGGTCGGGCGACGTTGCGGCGTGTACATCATGCCGATATCGATTCTGCCGTCGATCAGCCCCTGCATGATGTCGGCCTCGAAACCGATTTCGGCTTTTACCGATATGTCGTCGGTCTTTGCCCGAAACCGGGAAAGCCAGTCAACCAGTAGGCCTTCCCACAATCCGATCCGTGCGCTGACGACGATGCTGGCGCGAAACCCGGCCGGCAGACCGGCATCGTGACGCGCCTGTTCCGCCGTCTTGACCAGCAGGTCGGCATGCTTGGCGAAGCGGCGTCCTGCTTCCGTCAGCACCGCGCCAGCCTTGTTGCGGACAAACAGACGGCATGCCAACTGCTCTTCCAGGGCGCGGATGCGGGCGCTGACCGTCGATTGGGTTACATGCAGAAGGTCCGCCGCCGCAACGAAACTGCCGGAAGACGATACGGCGAGAAAGGTTCGGGCGAATTCGGTATCCATTGTCGTTACTCAATATAAAATCGGATTCATCAATATCATATAACAATAATATTCGTTTTTACGCAGTTAAATATAACGCTACCGTGGCGGTCTGGCCTGTCGCGAAGGATGATGAAGGGTATGACCGATATGGATGAAACGCCCGGCGTGTATGCATCGTCGCCCTGTTTCGCGCATGAACTGGGCGAAACGAAGGACGGTTTCGCACTTGTCGATCCGCAAACCGCAATAGACGTCGCGCGCTGGCGCAAGGCGGAACGAACCCGCCTGCTGGCGGAACGTCGTGCGTTTTCCCGCGACCATCTGACTCGCACCGCATCGATCATCACCGAAAAACTGGACCGGCTGATCGGCGCTCAGCCGGGCCTTGCCATCAGTGTCTACTGGCCGATCAAGGGGGAGCTCGACCTGCGTCCCTGGATGCAGCAGCTGGCGGCGCGCGATGCCACCGTGCTGCTGCCGGTCATTCTGGAAAAGGGGGCACCGATCCGGTTTCGCCGCTGGACACCGGATTGTCGCATGGTCGCGGGGTTCTGGAATATTCCGGTCCCCGAAGAGGGAGAGGAGTTGGCGCCGGATGTCAGCATCGTGCCACTGGTCGGCTACGATGGGCAGAATTACCGTCTGGGCTATGGTGGCGGCTATTTCGATCGAACGCTGGCCAGCCTGGCCTCCGCGCCGGTGACCTATGGCATCGGTCATGTGTCATCAGCCCTGCCGACGATCTTTCCGCAACCGCATGACATCCCGATGAACAGGATCGTCACGGCCTGATCCGGCCGCCCCGTACGAGGACAAAAATGGCAGAAGACACCGCCCTCACCACTCCGATCTGCCGGCTGCTGGGCTGCCGGTATCCGATCCTGCAGGCGGGCATGGGCGGCGTTGCCCGGTCTGAACTGGCATCCGCCGTTTCCGCCGCCGGCGGTTTCGGCTGCCTCGGCATGGTGCGCGAAAGCCCGGCCCTGATCGAAAGGGAAATCGATGCGACCCGCGAGCGGACAGACCGGCCGTTCGGGGTCAATCTCATCCCGGCGGCGACCGACCGGTCGCTGTTCCTTGAGGAACTGGCTGTCTGCGTCGACCGCAAGGTCGGGGCGGTAGTGTATTTCTGGGATGTCGATGCCGTGGCGGTGCATCAGGCCCGGTCGGCCGGTCTGAAGGTGATTTATCAGGTCGGCTCGGTCGAGGCGGCGCGCGCCGCCGTGGACGCCGGGGCCGACGCCATCATCGCCCAGGGCATGGAAGCCGGCGGCCATGTTCATGGCAGTGTGTCGTCGCTCGTGCTGCTGCCGCAGATCGTGCAGGCGGTGGATGTTCCGGTTATCGGGTCCGGCGGGTTCGCCACCGGCGCCAGCCTTGTCGCCGCGCTGGCGCTTGGCGCACAGGGCATCCATTGTGGTACGGCCTTCCTCGCCACCGATGAATCCTTCGCCCATGACCTGCACAAGAGGCGGGTGGTCGAAGCGCGGTCCGACGGCACGGTTCACACCGACGCCTACGCCATCAACTGGCCGCCGTCCTCACCTGTTCGGGTTCTGGAATGTCTGGAAACCGACCGGCTAAACCGGCGCTACTTCGGCCACAAGGCAGACGACATCCTTCGTGAGAAAATTGCCGAGGAAGAAGGACGGCCGATCTATCTCTACAGCACGGATTCACCGCTCCGATCGATGACAGGCGACCTCGGACGGCTGGCGATGTTCGCCGGCCAGGCGGCGGGGCAGGTCGACCGCATCCTCCCCGCCGCCGAGCTTGTCGCCGATATTGTCCGCGACGCCCGCGATTGTCTCGAAAGCCTTGGCAACTTCGCCTGACGCCGCCTTTTCTGCGGTTGATCTGCCCGGCTTCGTGTTTCTTCCCGGTTGCTGCTGGTTGCCTGCAGGACGACTCGGTATAGTTCATGGATGAAACAGTGTACCGGTTAGATTCAGATGAGTTCCGACGATCCCCTGGGCGACGACCCCCTGGCCTATGACGATGTCGCCATGCCGAACGCGCCGACCGGCGCGGCGCCGGTGCATGCACCGCCGGGCTGGCTCGACGGGCTGAACGAGGCGCAGCGGGAAGCCGTGCAGTCGCTTGACGGCCCGCTGCTGGTGCTGGCCGGGGCGGGAACCGGCAAGACCCGGGTGCTGACCACACGGCTGGCGAACATCATCCATTGCGGAAAGGCGAAGCCGTATCAGCTTCTGTGCGTTACCTTCACCAACAAGGCGGCGCGGGAAATGCGCGACCGGGTATCGGCGCTGATCGGCTCGTCGCATGAAGGCCTGTGGCTCGGCACGTTTCACGCGCTCGGCGTCCGCATCCTGCGCCGCCATGCCGAACTGGTCGGTTTGAAATCGGGCTTCACCATCCTCGATACCGATGACCAGATCAGGCTGCTGAAGCAGATTCTGGAAGTCGAGGGCATCGACGACAAGCGTTGGCCGGCGCGGATGCTGATCCATGTCATCCAGCGCTGGAAGGACAAGGGCCTGACGCCGGACCGGGTCAACGCCGCCGATGCGGGCGAGGTCGCCAACGGCAGGGCGGTCGATATCTACCGCCAGTATCAGGAGCGGCTGCTGACCCTCAACGCAGCTGATTTCGGTGACCTGCTGCTGCACAATCTGACGATCTTCACAAAACACCCGGACATCCTGAAACAGTACCAGAACCTGTTCCGCTACATCCTTGTCGACGAATATCAGGACACCAACGTCTCGCAGTATCTTTGGCTGCGGCTGCTGGCCAAGGAACACAAGAACATCTGTTGCGTCGGCGATGATGATCAGTGCGTCGCCGAAGACACGCCGGTCACCATGGCGGACAATACGGAAAAGCCGGTTCAGGATATTCGGCCGGGTGACAGCGTGGCGTCGAACTATGGCGGCGGGGCGGTCAGGCCCGCGCGTGTTCTTCGGGCGACCCGACGAACGACCAACGAAAAACTGGTGCGGATCAGGACCGAAGCCGGGCGTGACATCGTCAGCACGGCGGAACACACGCATTTCGCCGATATCGTGCACAGCGAAAGCCCGCAGAAATTCTATACCTATCTGATGGAAAAACGCGGCGTCGGGTTTCGCCTCGGCACATCGCAGATCTATACGAAATCGCAGAAAAAGCCTGTCATCGGTTTTCGCCAGCGATGCCTGCAGGAACATGCCGATGCCGTCTGGCTGCTGGACGCCTTCGACAGTGAAAATGACGCCCGCGAGCGCGAACACCGCCTCAGCCTGGAATACGGTATCACGACCTTTCCGTTCGTCGCCCGGAAGGGCGGCAGCTCCAGGGGACTGGTGCACGATCAGACGCGGCTTGACCGGCTGCATGCCGATCTCGGGTCGGAAGACCGGGCGATCGCCCTGTTGCAGGCCTATTCGCTCAACCGCGACCGGCCGCATCACATCCCGCAGACCAGCCGGGGGCGGCGCAAGGTGTTGCATATCACCCTGAATGCCGAAAATCGTGGCGCAACGCCGATGCACGGTATCGCCATCAGCGGCAACGATCCCCAGGACCGCGATGCCGTCAGGGCGCTCGGCCTCAATCCGCGCGTCTACAAACGCAATCCGGATAACTGGCGGTATGAATCGCTGTTCCGGGATTTCGCCCGCGTTGACGAACTTCGCCGAAAGTTGAGCGGCGTGTTCGATCTGACCGTTTCCTGCAAGGCGCGTCTGATGAAGGACCGGCGGGCATTGGCCATGCGCGCGGCGGCGGAAGTGCGCCCCGGTATGGTCATGGTCGGGCAGGACGGCGAACCCGATGTCGTGCTGGA
>CAYGSU010000099.1:8650-9939 GCA_964352715.1 uncultured Flavobacteriaceae bacterium
GTCTGGGACGGCGAGGAAGAAGCCCGCCAGATCGGCAACGAAATCGAATCCCTGCAATCGAAAAAGGTGCCGCTGGATGAAATGGCCATTCTGGTGCGCGCCGGCTTCCAGACACGCGAATTCGAGGAACGGCTGATTACCCTCGGCGTGCCCTACAAGGTGGTCGGCGGCGCACGGTTCTACGAGCGCGAGGAAATCCGCGACGCCATCGCCTATCTGCGCGTCATCGCCCAGCCGGCCGACGACCTGGCGTTCGAACGTATCATCAACAAGCCGGCCCGCAAGATCGGCAAGGCGACCATTCAGGCGATCCACGGCTTGCAGCGCATCACCCGCGATCCGATGTTCTATGCCGCCAAACATCTGGTCTCGACGGAAGACCTGAAGCCGGCGGCGCGCACCGCTTTGGCGCGCATCATGGACGATTTCGACCGCTGGCAGGGCATGGCCGCCGGGGTGTCGCATCTGGAACTGACCGAAACCGTGCTCGATGAAAGCGGCTATACCGCGATGTGGCAGGAATCGAAAAAGCCGGAAGCGCCGGGCAAGCTGGAAAACCTCAAGGAACTGCTGGTCGGCATGGAGGACTTCGAAACCCTGCCGGAATTCCTCGAACATATCTCGCTGGTGATGGACAATGAAAGCCGGTCGGACGAACCGCAACTCAGCATCATGACCCTGCACGGGGCCAAGGGGCTGGAATTCGATGTCGTGTTCCTGCCGGGCTGGGAGGAAGGCCTGTTCCCCAGCCAGCGCACGATGGATGAAAACGGCATGGCCGGGCTGGAGGAGGAGCGCCGCCTCGCCTATGTCGGCCTGACGCGCGCCCGCAAGCAGGCGTTCATTTCGTTTGCCGCCAACCGCCGCATTCACGGCCAGTGGACCAGCGCCATCCCGTCGCGCTTCGTGTCCGAACTGCCGCCCGACCAGATCGAGGAAGACAGCGACCGCGGCCTCTATGCCGGCATCGGCGGCGGCAGGGCGGAAGAGCGCGCGGCCTATGTGTCCGACGGGTTCGGCGGCGGGTTTTCCGATACCGGCGGCCGGTTCACCGACGCCACGCCGCGCCGCTTCGGCAGCCTTGAAACCTTCACCTCGGAAGGCGGTGGGCCGGGCTGGCAGCGCCTGCGCAACAAGGGGCCGGGCCGAACCTCGCCGCCGGTCATCGACGGCCAGGCCATCGCCACGCACACATCGAGCCACGATTTCGGCGAAGGCGAACGCTGTTTCCACCAGAAATTCGGGCCGGGCACCGTGATGGCGGTGGATGGCGACCACCTGACCATCGA
>CAYGSU010000100.1:0-9928 GCA_964352715.1 uncultured Flavobacteriaceae bacterium
ACCGTCACCGCCCTGCCGGCGACTTCCAGCCGGTTGGCGCGCAGCCGCTGTTCCTTCTGGCCGCCATGTTCGAACGGCACCAGCACGGCGGGCGTTGCCGTCGCCAGCAGATCGGTCGCCGTGTTGTAGCCGGCCTGACTGACCGAAACCATGCTGGCGCGCAAAAGGTCTCGGAAATCCGGCCGCGCCGGTTCGACCGTGACTCCACCGGCTTTCGCTTCTTCGGCCAGCCTTGCCGCATGGTCGGCGGGATGGTTGGGGCCGACCAGCAATCGCCATGGCCCATAGCGGCCGTCAAGCCGGGCCGCCGCTTCCATCGCCGCCTCGAACAGACGTTCCGCGACCGCGCCGCCGCCGCCGGAAACCAGCACGCCGTTGCGCATCGCCGGGCTGCCGCGCCCGGTTGCCGCCGAGACATAACCGGTATGGACCAACCGGGGCCTGATCCGCGCCGCCGCCGGAAAGCTGACCGAAAACGGGATCAGCGCAGCGTCGCCATGCACCAGCACCAGATCGACATAGCGGTCGAGCCATTCCAGCACCTCCGGCACCCTGTCGGGGCTTTTCGGCTGGATGATATCGCGCACCGATACCGCCGCCGGCACACCGGCCGCGCGGGCCGCCTGCAACAGCGGTATCAACTCGAACCGGAAGGCGCGGCGGGCAAAGGGAAACCCTTCGATCAGAAGCAGATCGGGCCTTGTCTCATTAAACAGGGCCAGCAGGCGGTCGCGTCGGCGCTCCTTCCAGGCCTCGTCTATCGGGTTTCCCGCCGCATCGACAACGCCGCTGAACGCCGCATCGGCCGCTTTCGCCGCCGGCAGCGCATGCCGGGTTATGTTCTTTACAGGATCGGCATTACCCGCACTTGAACCGCCATCGGCGAGCTCGACACGAAAGCCCGCAGCAGCACAGGCAGCCGCCAGCGTTTGCGCGCGCACCTGATGCCCAATGCCCAATAGGTGTTGTACATAAAAAAACAGGCGTGATGCCTTCATTGTCTTTCACCTGCAAGGGGTACGTTCAACGCCTTGACCTCAATTCCGCCCGATCCGGTAACAGCGAACACCTGCGCGCATCCGTTTTCAAGCCTGTCCGGCGGCTTGTTTCTCATGTCCCAGCCGGTGGCGGCAGCGTAGCTGGCCCGGATCACCGCCTTGTGACAGACGGCCACCGTCGGCACGCCGCTCGCAGCGATATCCGTCCAGAATCCGGCCAGCCTTTCGATCACCATGCGGGGGCTTTCGCCACCGGGCGGCAGAAAATCCAGCCCGCGCGCCTCGTTTTCGGCCATCGTCGCCCCCAGCGACTGCCGCAGCTCGGCGAGAATCTGGCCTTCCCAGTCGCCGAACGACATTTCGGTCAGGCGCGGATCGGTCGGCGGTTCGGCCCCCGTCAACTGGCGTGCTGTTTCCACGGCACGCGAAAGCGGACTCGCAACACATTCAAATCCATCCAGCTTCGCGGGCAGACGCCAGGTTGAAACCAGCGCCCGGCCCGCCTCACTCAACCCCCTGTCGACGCGGCCCTGTAGCCGGTTTTCAAGATTCCAGTCCGTCGGCCCGTGCCGGATCAGCGCCAGAAAGGTCATTTTCCGTGCTCCATCAGCGGGTCGAGCGCCTGCGCCAGACGCTTCGCTGCGACGGCCAGCGAATGACGCTTGTGGACACCGGTAACCGCAGAAATGCTCATGGTCAGGCATTTGCTTGCGTCCGCAACCAACCCGCTGACAGCCGTTCCGAAGGCTTCCGCATCGCCCTCCGGGGTCAAAAGACCGGTTTCGCCATGCCGGACGATGCCGGCGACGCCGGGCCGGTTGGCCGCCACGACCGGCAGGCCCGCCGCCTGCGCTTCCAGCAGCGCCATGCCGAAGGCCTCGCTGATGGCGGGCCAGACCAGCAGATCGCAGACGCCGTATATTTCGTTCAGCCGGTCGCGGTCGAGCGCGCCGAGAAACGCCGTTTGAGAGCGTCCTGAAAACAGGGCCTCGATTTCCGGTCGCGCCGGGCCATCGCCGACGATCAGCAGCGGCTTCGCCACCCCGGCCAGGTCAAGCGCTTTCGCCAGCAACGTGTAGGATTGCCGCTTCGCATCGTCGCGCATCATGCCGACCGCCAGCAGCCAGGGCCACGAATCGTCAAGGCCGTGCTTTTCCGCCATGTCCCGCCGGATTCGCCGCCTTTTTTCCTCGCCCAGGGCCGTCGGCGGATCGACCAGAAACGGGTCGAGCGGCACGATCGGCGGCGCACAGCCGAGAACCGCGCGCAGGCCATCGCTGTCATCCGGGTTGAACTGGAAAATCCGTGCGGCCTGACCAATCGCCTTCAGCGATTGCGCAAAACCGTCGGCCCAGGGCCCATTTCTGCGTTTTTCGGCCAGGCTGGCTTCCGCCACGACATAGGGAAAGCCGTATTTTTCAGACAGGGCCGGCCCCAGAAAATCCGGCGCCTTGTGGTACAAATGATAGGTAAACCAAAGGTCTGGCGGCCCTTCTGAATCGAACAGATCAGCAAGCCTTTCCGCCTCGCGCACGGCGTAATCGCGGATGCGCCGCTGGTTGTGCGGATCGCCCTTGCCGTCGCGGCTTTGCAGTCGGCTGACGACGTCGACCGAATAGCCCGCCTGTTGCAGGGCGGCGATCAGCGCGCGCGCCATTTCCCGGTCGCCGGACGGCGTCGGATGGTCGGGCGGTTTCATCGGCGCATAGAAGGCAATACGTTTCATGGCGTCTTTGTTAGGCTTTAAGCCTGCTTTCGAGATCGTTCAGACAGGTTTCGGCATCGAACTCCGTTCGCACCCGGACCTCGGCGGCACGGCCGAGACGGGTCCGCAGAGCAGGGTCACGGATCAGCCGAAGCAATGCTTCCGCCAACTGCGGCGGCGCGCCCTGTTCTACCAGCACACCAGTGTGTTCGGTCTCGATGAACTCCGGAATGCCGGATATGGTCGTCGCCAGCGCCGGCAGGGCCTGGCTGGCGGCTTCCATCAACACATTCGGCAACCCGTCGCGGTCACCGTCTTCCGCAATCTTGCTGGGCAGGACGAACAGATCGGCTGTGCGCAGGGCCTCCAGCACATCGGATTGCGCCAGCGCGCCGCGCCAGTCGATACGGCCGGACAGCCCGTGTTTTTCGGCTTGCTGCTTCAACCCGGCAAGCCCCGCACCGCCGCCGATATGGGTGAGGCGCCAGGCAAGATCCTCCGGCAGGCGGGCAAGCGCTGCGATCAGATCGTCATAGCCCTTTTTCGGCACCGCGCGGCCGACCGACAGCAGCCGCACCGGATCGGCGGCATCAGAACCGTCGCGCGTCTGGTCCGGCCGTCCGGGGCTGGAAAACCGCGTCAGATCCAGCCCGTGATAGGCCAGCAAGACCTTCGCCGGACTATCCGCCAGCGATTGCAGGTGCTCTGCACCGGACGCCGTGCAGGTCGCCAGAAAGTCGATATCGGCCAGTTTTTCGCGTTTTTCCCAGTCCGGAATCGTCCAGATATCCTTCGCATGAGCCGACCCGCTGAGCGGCAGGCCGCGCATCAGTGCGGCATAGCGCGCCGCCGAGCCCGGCGTGTGCAGAAAGTGAAAATGCAGTCGGCCGGTCTTTTCCGGCAGTTCGGCGGCCAGCACACAGGCCTGGCCGAACCGGCGGACCCGATTGCGGCTAAGATCGCGGCGCAGATCGGCCCGCCAGACGGCGAACGCCTTCGCATAGCCGGGCAGGGCGCGCGCCTTGCGCCAGGCGCGAAACACGCGCAACGGGTCGTGATGCAGATATTCCGGCAGATAGCGCACCGGACAGGTGATTTCGTCATGTACCGGATGGCGGCGATCGTCGGTCGGGTGGCGCAGCGAATAGATTTCGATATCCAGCCCACGCCGCTGCAGCCCCAGGATTTCCTGCGCGATAAAGGTTTCTGACAGGCGCGGATAGCCCTTCAGCACGAAAGCGATGCTCATAGCGCCGCCGCCGTCTTGGTCAGCCACAGGCTGGTTTCAACCGCCCCGTCAGGCAGGGGCAGCGCCTTCACCACAGCGCCGCCAGGCCCGTCGAGAAGTCCGGTTTCCACGGCGTAATGCGACGCCCAGTCGAGTGAATAGCCGCCACCGGCCAGCAGCGCGGCAACCGCATTCTGTTCATTATAGCCGCGCCAGGCCCAGTGCGGCGGATAGGCGTCGGGCAGGAACATGTCGTGGATATGCACGTGAATGCCGGAAGGCAGGCGCGGCAGAACCCGGTTCAGCAACTCGTCGACATCGGTGCCCGGCATCAGGATATGGCTGGAATCGATGGCCAGAATATCGCCGGCGGCGAGGCTGTCGAACACCGAAGGGTCGGCATCCTGCACGGTCTTGCGGATCAGCGTGATATCGGACAATTCCGACAGGTCGGCACGCGGCGCGGGGTCGATGGCGGTAATGGCGGTCGCAAGCCCGCCGTCGCGTGCGGCGCGCCGGTAGAACCGGGTGGAATGGCCGGACCCGACCTCGATCAGCCGTGCCGGCTTCACATTGCGCACCATCGCATAGCCGATCGCCGCATCGAGGCGCGGAAACCAGTCCTGCCCCCAGCGCGGTTCCGGCGGCGGCGTGTCACCGATGGCGGCAAGATCATCCCTGATGTCGTCCAGACCGGCCAGAACCGTCTGCATTTTCGGCCGCGCCGCATCGAACAGGCGGCGCAAGGCAGGGTAGGGGGCATCGCCGCGCACCGGACCGGCATAGCGGTAGGGAATGAAAAACCCTTGCGGACTTACATTAAAAACCGTCTGTAACCCCATGCGAAGGCGACGGAATTTCTTTCCTAACGGCATGAGAAAAACGCACCGCGCGCGGCTTCGGTCATGGGATCAGCGTCATGCCTTCGCGCGCAACCACGGTTCCCGGCCGCTGTTTTTCGGCCGCCTCGGCAATACCGTCCATGACCGTGTCATTATGCGACGGGTCGTGATGGAACAGCACCACCTGTTTCACACCGGCGGTGTCGGCGATGCGGCAGGCCTCCTGCCAGGTCGAATGGCCGAAGCCGACAAATTTCGGGTATTCCTCTTCAGTATACGTGGCGTCGTAGATCATGATGTCGGCGTCGCGCACCAGATGCAGCACGTTTTCATCCTGGTGGTCGGGAAAGTGCTCGGTATCGGTGATGTAGCAGATCGTCCGGCCATCGAACTCGATGCGGTAGCCGCAGGCCCCGTTCGGATGGTTCAGCGGCCTTGTTTCCAGCGTCACGTCGCTGAACGGGTGCAGGGTATCGCCGCCCTCGTAGTCGATGAAGGTGACATCGGCGGCGAAAATTTCCGGCGGCACCGGAAACAGCGGCGCCTGCATCATGTCCGACAAAACCTTGTGCAGGCTCATCCCCATCGGCTTCAGATGCCCCGCATGCACCGGCAGGGTAACGCCCGGCATGTGGAACGGAATGAAGAAGGGCAGACCGATAATATGGTCGAGATGGGTGTGCGTCAGATACAGATGGGCGTCGAAACCGCTGCCCTGCGAGACCATGTGGCGGCCCAGCATCGGCAAGCCGGAGCCGCCGTCGAAAATCAGACGGCGGTCGCCGCACATGACCTCCAGACAGGATGTGTTGCCACCGTATTTTACGGTATCGGGTCCGGCACAGGAAATGCTGCCACGGGTCCCCCAGAAGGTTACGGAAAAGTCAGGGCGATCAGCCAAATGGTCCTCTCTCGGGCGTCATGCCCCTCCCCAAGGGTATATACGCTGGAATCGGATCGTACTTCTGCTGTGTTACGGCACGAGTTTATAGCCCCCCGGCTCCGTAACAAGGATTTCCGCATTCGAAGGATCACGCTCTATTTTTTGTCTTAGTCTGTAGACGTGTGTTTCCAGCGTATGCGTCGTCACGCCAGCATTATAGCCCCACACCTCGCCAAGCAACTGATCACGCGCGATCACCTTCTCGCCGGCCCGGTAGAGGTATTTCAGAATGGCGGTTTCCTTTTCCGTCAACCGCACTTTCGCGCCGTTTTCGTCGTCCAGCATGATCTTGGCCGCCGGCTTGAACGAGTACGGGCCGATGGTGAACACCGCATCCTCGCTCTGTTCGTGCTGCCGAAGCTGGGCGCGCAGTCGGGCCAGCATCACGTTCAGCCGGAACGGCTTGGTCACGTAATCGTTAGCGCCGGCGTCGAGGCCGAGAATCGCATCGCTGTCGGAATCGTGCGCCGTCAGCATGATGACCGGGCATTTCACGCCCGACCGGCGCAGCAGGCGGCAGGCTTCGCGCCCGTCCATATCCGGCAGGCCGACATCCAGCAGAATCGCGTCGAAATGTTCGGTCTTTACGGCTTCAAGGCCGGCTTTCGCGGTGCCCGCCTCGGTGGTCTGGAATTCCTCGTGCAGGCGAAGCTGCTCGGCCAGCGACGTGCGCAGCTCGTCATCGTCATCCACGAGAAGAATTTTCTTGCCTGTCATCAACCGACCCCGCAGTTCCCGATTTCATCCTGTTCGTCTTTTTCTTCCTGCTGTTTTACCGGGCGTTCGTGAATGCGTCCAGCGTGCTTGACGGTTACGCCGGGCAATCCTTTCCCGAAACCGGAAGTTCTTGCCGCCACCGCGATCCGCCGGGCGCGCACCTTTACGGATTCTGCAAGGCGAATCAGCGCTCTAGGGAAGGGTGGGGTCTGGCACGTTTCCTGCGAAGAAACAGGGCAGAGGAGAGACGACAATGACGACCACGAACCCGAATGCGATCGACACGGGCTTCGCGCCCTGGTCCATGATGACGCCGGATGCCGGCGTTTCGAAACGCGGCGAACAGAAGGCGGTGCAGGAAGCGCGGGTTTATGACCGTGACGACCGAAGCTATCGCGCCAAGCCCGACGACGGGTACATGTTCGGCGATGACGGCGTCAGTTTCGGCGATTTTCTGGACATGGTGAACCCGCTGCATCACCTGCCGGTTGTCGGCCCGATCTACCGCGCCCTGACCGGCGACGAGATCGAACCCGGCGCCAGGATCGCCGGCAGCGCCCTTTATGGCGGGCCGGTCGGATTGATGTCCGGCGCCCTGAACGCGATGATCGAGGAAACCACTGGCGACGACATCGGCGGGCAGGCCCTGGCCCTCCTGTTCGGCGGAGACGAGACGGACAGCGCCGTCGCTGCCGGTGATGAATCGGCGGTCGAGGTTGCCGATTTGCCGGCCAACAGCGATATCAACCCGCCGCTTGATCTGGCCGCCCTGTCCGGCTTCACGACGGGCGCTGCCAATACCGGCGGCATCGAACCGGCCCGCATGCCGGCGGCTCGATACGGTGGCGCAGCTGATGGCGGCAACGACCCGGATATCGCCGCCGCGATGTTCGCCGCCAACGGTAATTCCATCGCCGCCGCCAATGTCGCCGCGTTCAACCAGTCCGCTTTCCGACGGTCGGATCTGGCGAATGCCGAACCGCAGACCACACAGAAGGCCGGCGGCGCAACGCGGATCAGCCAGCGCCTGTCCGATCATCTGGCGAAGCTGGCCGGACAGACCCTGCAGCAGCCGATGCCGGAAGACGTCGCCGCCGCCCCCGCCGCGCCGGCCCCGCGCACCATCAGCGGCCCGCTGCCGGAAGCCTTTTCCAACAACGCCCCTGAAGGCAACCCGTTCGCCGCCGCTGCCGACCCCGCCCCACTGGCGATGCAGACCGCCAGCCTGTCAGGCCTGACCCTCGCCAATGATCCGCTCGCTGCAAGCGAGATGCAGGCTGCGATTACACAATCCGGCAGCACAGCGGTCGGTTACGAGAACCCGAACGATATCGCCCGCGCCATGAAGATGGCGATCGAGCGCTACGAACAGCAGCGCGCCGCCCAGCAGGGCTAGCGCCGTCGACCCCGTTTCGCACCGCCGCGAAGCGGGCTAGGGTTGCAGCATGACCGATCCAACTCTCATCACCGTGCGTGGCGAAAGCCTGATCCTGCCGGATGGCAGGGTCTTTCGGTGCGCCATCGGGCGCGGCGGTTTCATCAGCGCCGATGAAAAACGCGAGGGCGACGGCGCGACGCCGCTCGGCGACTGGCCGGTAAGGTGCGTGCTGTACCGGCCCGACCGTCGAGGCCCGCCGGACACCGCGCTTTCCGTCACCCCGATCGAGCCGGATGACGGCTGGTGCGACGCGCCGGACCATCCCGACTACAATTGCCCGGTCAAACGGCCCTTTGCCGCCAGCTTTGAGACGATGTGGCGCGACGACCTTCTATATGACGTGGTGGTGATTCTGGGCCACAACGACGACCCGCCCGTGCCGGGCGCGGGCAGCGCGATTTTCCTGCATGTCGCGAAACCGGACTATTCCCCGACAGCGGGCTGCGTTGCGCTTCAGCCTGGCGATCTGGACGCGGTGCTGAAAACACTCGGCCCCGGTTCGATCCTCAGGGTTTTGCCGGACTGATCTTTTCCAGATACGGGTCGAGCCACGGGCGGTAGGGCAGGCTGCGCTGCAGCGAGCTTTTATACGGCTTCTGGCGGACCTGCGGCGCGCTGGCGGTGCGCACGACATTTTTCTGCTTGTAGAATTCAAGGCAGGCGGGTGACCAGTCCAGCCCGCAGGCGGCGACCAGTTTGCGGGCCTGCGCCTCGAAATCGCCGATCAGGCTCTCGTAGCTGAGCCGCATGCACCAGCCGTCGCCCAGCACCCGGTTCCAGTGATCGACCAGCGCGTGATACTGCCGGTACGACGCAACCAGATCGTCGAGACTGTAGCTTTGCGCCTGGCCGGCGCTGAACGCCATGCTGTAGCTGGAAAACAGGCTTTCCGCCTCGTCGCGTTCGCACAGCACGATGGCGGCGTCCGGGAAGGCAAGCCGGATCAGCCCGGCGGTGCGGATATTGCCCAGCTGCTTGTCGGTCTGGCGCGGCGCCTTTCCGCGCAGGGATCCGGTCGCCTGCCAGTAGCGCTCGGCGATGGCGGTGAAGCCGGCCGCGTTCAGCTTTTCCAGCGCCGCCGGGCCGGATGCACTGGCGCGTTCCGCCAGCACCGCCGCCAGCGCCTCGTCGAAACAGGTCGATTCGCCAATCGGCGCGACATCGGGATGGCTGGACAGGATCTGTTCGACCAGGGTCGAGCCGGTGCGCGGCAGGCCGACGATGAAGATCGGCCGTTCATCCGACCCCGCGCCGGACCGCTGCTTCATATAGTCTTCCGTTACCGTGTTCAGAATTGCATCGGTATAAGCTGCATCGTAGTCCGCCCGGCAGGGAACGGTTTCGCGCATCAGGGCGTTTGCCCGGTCGAGCGCCGCCCAGGCCTCGTCATGCCGGCCTTGCCGGTCATACAGGTGGAACAGCCCGAAGCCGATTTCCGCCCGGTCATTGGTTTTCACGGCGGCATCGGCAAAAACGGTTTCCATGCGGCCATCAAGTCCGTCCGGCGACGGCGTCGGGTCAAGCCGCATCAGATGCCGGTAGGCCTCGCCGATCAACGGCTGACCGTCCAGCGCCGTTCGGTAGGCGTCGGCGGCCGCACCCAGCGCGCCGGTGTTTTTCAGCGCGTGGCCGTAATTGACCCACAGATCGGCGCGGCCCGGCTGCGCGTCCGTCGCCTGTTTCAGCATTGCAACCGCCGCCTCGCCCTCGCCGGCTTCCAGCAGCAGCTGGTTCAGCGCGCCGTGCAGGCCCTGCTGTTCCGGCGCGCGGGAAAGCCGCTTTTGCAGCACCTTTTTCGCTTCCGCCGCATCGCCCGTCCGGGCGAGGCACTCGGCCAGCCTGACCAGCGGCAGCGGGTTGTCGGGCATTGCATCGGCCAGCTTGCGGTAAAGCCGTTTCGCATCCTTGAATTTTCCGGCCCCGGCGAGCGCCTCGGCCAGCGGCCCCAGCAGCGGCGGCTGTTCGCCCAGAATGCGAATGGCGTTCTGCAGGGCGTCGATGCGCCCGGCGGCATCGCCCCGCTTTTCGGCGACCAGCGCCAGACCGAACCACGCGAC
>CAYGSU010000101.1:0-9792 GCA_964352715.1 uncultured Flavobacteriaceae bacterium
ACATGCCCGGCCCCGCCGGCCAGCAGCGCGTGGCCGAAATTGCCGTGGCCGCAGCCCATGTCTAGACAGCGCATGCCGTCCAGGAAACCGTTCGACAGATTGTTGTCCTGCAGCCGTTTTTCGTAGCGGCTGATGCGTTCCTTGTATTCGTCGGCGTTGAACTGGGTCCACAGCAACTGGAACAGGTCGCGGTGCATTTCCTCCATCAGATCATTGTAGGGGTCGTCGGGAATTTCCTCGCCGCCATCGGCGAAACCGACCGAGGCCCAGGCGGCGATCTGTTCCGCCGCGCGTTCGATATGGGCGGCGGCGATGGGGAAGGGGTGGTCCGCCACCGTTTGGTCAACCAGCAGTTTTTCGATTTCCAGCGCCAGAATGACCAGCGCGTCCAGCCGGGCCGTCGCCATCATCCGCGTGCGCGGCAGGGTGCGGCAGACGGCTTTCAGGCGGTCCAGCGCCGGGTAGTAGGTAGTTTCCTTTGTCGGCATGTCCATGCGATCAGGCTTTCTGCGTGTCATAGAACAGTTTGGCGGATGTAAAACAGAACAGGAAATTATCCATGCCGGTCAGGTCGGCTTCCGGGTCCAGCAAGGCGGCGATACGGTCACGGTCGACCAGATCGAAAACCGGGTTGTCGAACAGCAGGAAGTCGCGGACATCCGGGTCGGACCGGTCGAGTAGCGAGGTAATCGGCGCGTTGAAGCCGAATTTCTGTTTCGAATTGAGCACCATGTCCGGCGCAAGACCGCGTCCGGCTTCGCGTAACAGCGATTTGGTGAAACCGTCATGGATCAGGTGTTCGCTGGGCAACGAGAACACGAAATCGACCAGCGACCGGTCGAGATAGGCGGTGCGGTTTTCGATTGAATAATACATCCAGTTCAGATCGCCGCAGAACAGCAGAACCGGAATCGATTCCGTTTCGAATTCATTCAGCATCCGGTTGCGCAGCAGGTCGTCGCAGATATCGATTTCCGAAAAATGCGGGTCGACCGGGCCGCGCATCAGCTCTGCAACATTCGGCGCGTTCAGATGCAGATGGCCGCGTTCGCCGGGATTGCTGATAAACCGCGCCGGGTCCTGCAGGATCGGGTTGCGGACATGTTTGCCGAGCGATTGCCGCCAGATCGCGACTTCCTCGTCGAACCGGGGCGTGCCGTGCAGACCGGCCAGCCAGAACAGGTAATGATCGTAATAGCCGGCGAAATATTCGTCCGACCCGTTGCCGCAGATCGACAGCTTGAACCCGGCTTCATGCACGGATTCCGCCAGAAATCCTTCCAGATACATGCCGACCGTATGAACCGGCGCATCGTAATGGTGAACCATGCGGCCGAGTCGCTCGATAAAGCCGGCGCTTTCCACATGCTTTTCATGATGCGGCGTGCCCAGCGCTTCGGCGGCGGCGGTAATATAGGCGCGTTCGTCATAGCCTTCGCCGGATTCCAGCATCGAGAAAGTGTGCACATCCTGACCGAAATGCTTCACCGCGATGCCGGCCAGCACATTGGAATCGATGCCGCCGCTGAGCGTCAGCGCGATAGGCACATCCGAGCGAAGACGAATTCGGATCGCCTCGAACAGCCGTTCCTTCACACCGTCCAGGGCGTCGGAGCGGCTGATCTTCTGCGGGTTGAAATGCGGCTGCCAGTAGCGTTCCGCCTTCGGGGTTTCCGGCTTTTCGATGGTGGCGATGCCGGCGGTGGGGAACCAGTCGACATCGGTATAGAACGTGCCGGGCTGCTTGAAGATCGACCGGTAACCGTGCGCCAGGTAGCGGGCGACGCGGGCATGGTCGATGCGCGGCAGACGGCCGGACAGCGCGCGCAGGAACTTCACTTCCGACGCGAAATACAATCCGTCCGGTCCCTGCATCGTATACAGGGGTTTTTCGCCGAACGGGTCGCGGCTGAAAACCAGCTTTCCGGTCCGCCGGTCATGCAGCACGAAGGCCCACATGCCTTCCAGCCGGTCGACCAGTTTCAGCCCCCATTGCCGGTATGCCTTGACGATAACCTCGGTATCGCTTTCGGTGCGGAACCGGTGGCCCAACTTTTTCAGCTCGTCGCGGATTTCCACATAATTGTAGATTTCGCCGTTGAAAGTCAGCGTGCAGTCATCGCTGTCGAACGGCTGGTCGGCGCGGTGATCGAGGTCGATGATCGCCAGTCTTGAATGCAGGAACAGAACCGAGTTTTGGCCGATTGTGTCGCGGTATTCGCCGGACCCGTCCGGCCCGCGCTGCCGCATCAGCGACAGGGTGGCGGCGACGCGGTCAGGCGGCGGCGGGCGGGTTCCGAAAAAGCCGGCAATGCCGCACATGGGTCAATCTCCGCCGGTATCGCGTTGCCGGAACGCAAACGGCATATGGCCCGATTGCAGGGGCGTTTCATTCACGAAATGGTCGGTCAGGCGCATGGTTTCCGACCGCATCCAGTGCAGGCAGTCGGCAAGCGCTTCGGCGAACAGTTTCATGAACCGGGGCCGGTCTTTCGCCGGTAACCGCCTGGCGGTCGAATAGCCAAATTGCAGGATGGTGATCATTGTGCCTGTACACATGCCTTTCGCGGCGCTGTCGACGGAATGTTTGGTCATGTAGGAAGATGGTTGCAGCATTGGCAGAAAATCCGCCACCACCTCCTGTATTGTCCGTTCCGGGGCGGCGGCGGCCAGCGCATCGGCCTTGTCGAACCATCCGGTGACGGCGACGCGGAATTCGTCGATCAGGTGCGGCTGAAACAGATCGCCGGCCTCGTGAAACGGCAGCGAGCTGCGGCAGGCTTTCACCATATCCTCGTGCGGCATGATACCCTTTTCCGCAACAAGGGTGGAGGGGATGACAGCGGTTGCGCCTTCCAGCTTTACGCCGTCGGAACAGTTGAAGAAGTGGCACATCTGGAACATCGAAAACAGCCGCTTGAAGAACATCCGGGTCAGCAGGAACGGCCGGTTGGTGTAGACGGTGGAGCCGAGATTGCCTTCGACCGGAATAGTCAACGGTTCCATCTGCGAGCCTGATTTCCAGTACTCGTCTTCCGCCGTGCCGTAGACCGAAGATGTTGAATGGTGTTTGTCGGGCTGTTTCGAGCCGAGGTCGATGCCGAACAGGTAGAATTCGAAAAACCCCATCGACAGCGCCGATCGCACGGCGAGGTTGGTAACCGTCGGGCCGGCCAGATTCAGCGGTTCCGACCAGTCGCAATACAGCCGGCTGGGCACCACGGAATCGCGCCAGTATATGACCCGGTTGTCGAAAAACGACAGAACGTCGGGGTGGACGGTGTTGGCGGCGATCAGGGTGATGCCGGAAAAATCCAGCCCTTCCTTCAGCAGAATTTCCAGCCCGTCGCGAATGTCCCAGGTGTTTTCGATTTCGCAGTGGAAATCCGGGCGGATGCCCTGCCGCAGCATCGGCCCCAGGCCGGTACCGCCGGTAAAAACCATGACGTTTTCACGATTCCGGCGGATCGGTTCCATGCAATCGTCAAGCGAGGGGCCGCTGCCGATCACGAAGACCGGCATTTCCTTGATCGGGCGCGACCGGTCGTCCTTCAGCAGGTGAAAGGAAAAATCGCGGAAGTTCTCCGCCCCCTGCTTCAGCATCAGATATTCGTCTTCGAAAAATCCGTCGCTGCCTTCGACAACCGGCATCACTTCTTTCAGTTTCTCGACGGTCGCGTCCAGCACCGGGCTGGTGTAGTGGCGGAAGATATAGGACCCGTCGAGCATGGAGAAGGCGGGGCCGCGCATTTCAAACACCAGCGCGTTGGACAGCGTTTGTGAATCCTCATTGATCAGAAAGCGGATCGACCCGCCACGGTCGTCCAGAATGGCGAACAGGCCGTGCCACGGCACCACGTGCAGGCTGTGATACAGGAATTCCCGAAACTGTTCGACGATGACCAGTGTCTTGATTTCGTAAGTTTCCAGTAACATCGGCAGATGAATGCCAAGGCCGACCCCGATGCTGATCAGAAACCCGGCATCCTCATCGGGAAGCACCGCCATGTCAGGCGTGCCCATTTCAAGCATCACATGCTGCATCACCTTATGGCTGACATGCACCATCTTGCCGTCCAGCGACATCCGGCGTGATATATGCCGGACCGGCTTCTGCTTGAAGGAATCAACCTGTTTGGCTGCATAGGTTAGCGCATCCGGCGAATACAGCCGCGCGTGACCAAGATCGAGATTGAGGCTGCCGTCCTCCAGTTTCCCGGTCAGCCGGCTTTCCGGCGCCTTGATCGCGCGCATCTCGTCGGCAAGATGCTCATACCCGTGCTCCGCCAGCGCGGCGAGATTGAGGTCAAAAAGATCGCTCGACATACCGGGGGCGCACCGCAAGCAAAAAGGAACCGAACCTGTCGGCCCTAGCCTAAGAAGACTCGACCCGGAATAGAAGGGGGCACAAACAACTGTTTGCGTGCGCCCCGGACGGTAATGCGACGGCGACAATCCGTATTTTGACCTCGGTTAACGCCTTGCAGGCACGTACCCTGTTGAATCGCCGATTGTGGACCTGCGTAGCGGATTGCGCGATTGCCGAAAGATATTGCAGTTCCAGTGGCAATAAATAGTCTGGCCATAGTGTATTTATCGCAGTATGTCGGGACTTTAGCGGAGGGGTCTGGACCGAATGCCGAAACATCTCGACCACAGCAGCGTATGGTTCGCGATCGATCAGTTGGCACGGCGGAACCGGCTGTCACCATCGGCGCTTGCCCGGCGCGCAGGCCTGGACCCGACGACGTTCAACAAAAGCAAGCGGATCGGCGGGAACGGCAAGGAACGCTGGCCGTCGATGGAAAGCGTTGCCAAAGTGCTGAAGGCGACCGGCAATTCGTTCGACGACTTTGCCGGGCTGATCTCCGGCCGGCTGCTCGGGCGGACGAATCGACCGATTCCCATGTTGCCGCTGAAATCGAAAGACGTGCTGCGCTTTTTCGGCCCGGCCGGCGAACGCACCGGCGACGAATGGGAAGCGGTTGATCTGCCGGTTGTTACCGACCCGGAAAGCCTGGCCGTGGAAGTCTGCGACAAGCGGATGGAGCCGGTGTTCAGCATCGGCGACATACTGATGGTCTCACCGGAAGCGACGCTGCGGCGCGGCGACCGGATTCTGGTGCTGACCGATGACGGGTATCTGACCGGCTACCGATACGGCAAGCGGCTTGTGGAGTCGATTGACTGTACGGCGCTTGCCGACCCCGGCGATACGGTTCGGCTGGCTGTTGGCCGGGTCGTCTGGATCGCAAAAATCGTAACGGTTTGGACTTAGCAACCCGCTTGTGCTTTTCTGCGGGTTTGGGGGGCGGACGAAGCCGTCGGGCGGGTCGCTGTCTCCTTTCGACACAAGTTTTGTTGTATCTCTAAAGGCATTATTCCATGGCTGGCTGGACTTGGTTCAAGGGTGAATGGCGCGATGAAGCCGCGCCGATGATTTCCGTCAACTCGCAGGGCGTATGGCTGTCATCGTTCATTTTCGATGGCGCGCGGGCCTTTGATGGCATGACGCCCGATCTGGACCTGCATTGCGCCCGGACGCTGACGTCGGCGACACGCTTCGGCTTGCTGCCGCAGCAGACAGCGGATGATATCCAGGGTCTGGCTGAGGAAGGCATCGCGAAGTTTCCGAAAGGAACGGATCTTTATATCCGCCCGATGTACTGGGCCGAGGAAGGCTGGGTTGCGCCGGACCCGGAAACCACCACCTTCGCCATCACCGTGACGGAAAAGCCGATGCCGCCGCAAACCGGGTTTTCGGCCGCTTTCGCGCCGTTTCGCCGGCCGGCCCCCGATATGGCGCCGACCGACACCAAGGCTGCCTGCCTGTATCCGAATGCCGGTCGGGCGCTGCAATATGTGCGGGACAAGGGCTTCGACAACGCTGTCGTCTTCGCGCCTGACGGCGAGGTGGCGGAATTCGCGACCGCCAACCTTTTCTTCGCCAAGGACGGTGTGATCAAAACGCCTGCATCGACGGGCAGCTTCCTGAACGGCATTACCCGCCAGCGTATGATCAAGCTGTTGCGTGACAGCGGCGAAACGGTCGAGGAAGTGACGGTCACGAAGGAAGACCTGCTGAATGCGGATGAAATCTTCAACACCGGTAATTATGGCAAGGTGATGCCGGTAAACCGGTTCGAAGATCGCGACCTGCAGCCGGGGCCGTTCTATCGCCGCGCCCGCGAGCTGTACTGGGACTATTCGGCCGGTACTCTTTAGCGGCGGGGGGCGGGTACATGACGGTTCTGCTGGATACCCGCTTCGACATAACCCTGGATACCTTCCGCCGGGTTGCCTGGCGCAACGAGACTGTCGGCCTGTCGGATGCCGTGACGACGCGGATGGCCACCAGCCGGGCGGCGTTCGAGCGGCTGATTGACGAAGACCCGGACATCACCATCTACGGCGTCACCACAGGATATGGCGCACAGGCAAAAACCAGGCTCGACAAGGCACAGCAGCAGGCTTTTGCCCGGCGCGGCATGGCGCTTGGCGCGGGGCATTTCGGTGATCCGATGCCGATACGGGTGGTGCGGGGCGCCGTGCTGGCGCGGCTGGCCAATTTTCTCGACGGGTATGCGGCCGTCAGGCCGGAACTGGCGAAAGCCGTTGTCGATCAGTTGAACGGCGGCATCGAGCTGCCGCCGCTGGCGCGTACGGCGCAGGGAATGAGCGGCGAGGTTCAGTCGTTGTATATGCTGTTCAGCCCGATCGACAAGCATCTCGATCTTGAACCGAAGGAAGACGGCGCACTGGTTAACGGATGTCCGGTTTCGGTTGCGATGACAGCTGATGCGGCCCTGTCCGCGCCGGCCCGTCTGGCCCTTGCCTTCGAGGTGTTCGCGCTGGCGGCGGAGGCTTTTGCGGTGCCGCCGGAACATTTCGATCCGGCGCTGGCCCCGCTCTGGGGCGGCGATGACGATGCAGCGGTGCTGCAGCATCTGAGCAAACTGATTGCCGGCGGGTCGGCGCAGCGGCGGCCCTATCAGGGCGCTGTCAGCCTGCGGGTGCTGCCACGCCTGCTGGCCCAGGCCATGCGCTGCGTTCGCGAGGCGGAAGACGCCAGCAGCCTTCTGTCAGAAATTACCGACAACCCGGTATTCCTGATGCCCGACGAGACCTATCCGCTGGGCCGTTGCCTTTCCAATGGCGGGTTCCACAATGCGCGGGCGACGCCGGCGCTGGATGGTCTGGCAGGCACCTGGGCAGACCTTGCACTGGAAGCTGCCCGTATGGTCGGCAAAATGCTCGATGGAACCCAGCATGGTGTGCCGCCGCAGTTGAGACCGACGGACAGGGACGTGCCGGGTGGGACCGGCTATCTGGCCTATATCGGCAGCGTCGCGACCGGCTATTGGATCGACGCGCGACACGCGGCGACCCGCAAGCTGCTGGAAGGCATCGAGACCGAAGGCGGGCCGCAGAACGATATCATCACGCCGGTTCATGCGTCCTGGGAGGGCGAACAGCGGGCCGGCATATGTTTTGAACGCGCGCTGGCCGTCCTTGCGGTGGTGGCGGCCGAAGCACTGGTTGTGACCAAACGGCCGGTGCCACCGGCCTTGCAGCCGTTGATAGAGCGCATCCGTCGGCACAGCCCGCCAATTGACTACGCCAACCCGCCACGCGCGATGGGGCCGGAATGCGAAAGCCTGGCGAAGGATTTCCGTGCTGCCGTCTATGACGGATGCGAGGGCTGAGCCCTACCTGGCGCGATCAGGCTTTCTCTGCCTCGACAAAAGTCTCGTTGTAGCAGGCGCCGTCTTCGATATCGGTGCGGATGTCCGACGGGATCAGCGCATTGCCGGTGAAGCCGGTATCGCTGCTGGCGCGCCATGTGCCCTTCGGCGAATACAGCACACCCTGGCGTGTCGCATCCGTCACCTTCAGTGTGAAAGTGACCCGGCCCCGGCTGTTCCACACCGCAACCTTGTCGCCATCCCTTAACTGACGCGCTTCTGCGTCGGCCGGGTTCATCTCGACAACTTCAGGCCCCTTCGATTCCGCGCAACCGCCAAACGTGGCGTTGGTCCGTTTGGCCGAGGAAGGTGAGATAAGCGACAGCGGCAGATCCTGCGGCACCGGGTCGAACCGGGGCACGCCGTAACCGAAGCGCTTTTCAAGGTCGTCGGAATACAGTTCGATCTTCCCGGATCTGGTTGCCGGCGCCACCGTATCGCACATGATCAGGGCATCGCCGTTCGGTCGGTTCATCTCAATAGCGGCATCGACCGCCATACGGCTTGGTCGGATGCCGTTGAAGCGCGGGTCTGCACCATCCATCGCGTCATCCATCAGCTCTTCGTCTGTCGCCGTGAAGGCCGGGTCGTCATAGCCGAACTTCTCGGCGAGGCGGCGGAAGATTTCCGTGTTCGGCAGGCTTTCCCCGACACAGGGAATGACAGGCGCGGCGCGCTGCACATAGTTCTGTCCATACGCGCCGTATATGTCGTCGTATTCGAAATGGCTGGCGGCGGGCAGAATGACATCGGCAAACTGCATGCTGTCGGTCATCGCGACATCCGATCCGACGATGAACAGGTCGTCGCGCATCAGGGCTTTCAGCATGTTGGTCTGATCGGGATGGGTCGCGACCGGGTTGTGGTTGTAGATCATGATCGCGGCGACTTTCGGGTCGAGCGACGGATCGAGAATCTTTTCCGCCATGTCGACGATGTTGAAGGTGCGGGTGCCGGGCGGAATAAAATCTGTGCGCTGCAGCCTCGCCTGGGTTTTCGGCGCGGCGACGCCGGATTTCGCGATCACGCCCGCGCCAAGCCGGCCGTGGTTGCCGGTCAGCGCCTGCAAGGCCATGCCGGCCCGCAGGCCGGAACCGCCGCTGTGACCGCGTTCGATGCCGTTGCCGAACGAGGCCGCGACGTTTGTTGCCTGCTGGTACCAGTCGGCCAGCTGATGAAGCTGCGCTGCGGTCACCCGGCAGATCGCTTCCACATCGTCGATGGTGTACTGCCGCGCCTGCGCCATATAGGCGTCGAAACCGTGCGTCCATTGGTCGATGAAGGCGAGGTCCAGCGCGTCGCGGCGTTCCAGTTCCGCGGCCAGCGCCATTGCCAGCACGACATCGGTGCCGGGATGAATCTGGATATGCAGGTCGCACTGCTCCGCCACCTTGATCCGCTTCGGATCGATGATGACGACCTTCGCCCCTTTGGCGCGCACGTCTTTCAGCACCCGTGTCAGATGCAGGTTCGACACCGTGACATTGTTGCCCCAGACAACAATCAGGTCGGCATGCACCGCCTGTTCCGGCGGCATGCCGGGGGCGGGGCCGAACAGGCTGGTATAGGCGGTGCCACGCACCGCGCCGCAGAGCGGGCCGCGGTTCAGCAGGGTCGCGCCCATATAGTGGAAGAACCGCCGGTCCATCGATCCGCCGGCCAGTTCGCCATGCGGCCCGGCATAGTTGAACGGTACGACTGATTGCGGTCCGTGCTCGGCGATGGCTTTCGAAAAGCCGTCATGCACGAGGTCAAGCGCTTCGTTCCAGGAAATCCGGGTGAAATCGCCGTCGCCGCGCGCGCCTGTGCGTTTCAGCGGGTGCGTCAGGCGGTTTTCACCATGCACGAATTCAGGGTAGGACCGCGCGACCTTGTTGCAGATGACGCCCGCCGTGTAGGGGTTGGCGTCCGACCCCTTGATATCGGTCAGCACGCCGTTTTCGACACGGACGCTGAGGCTGCAGGTATCCGGGCAGTCGAGCGGGCAGACGCTCGGCAGGGTCTGGCTGGTCAGGGGCTGGTTCATGGGGTCCTCGGCCTGAAAGAA
>CAYGSU010000102.1:0-1634 GCA_964352715.1 uncultured Flavobacteriaceae bacterium
GGGAACCGCAACAACCGGAGCCCCTGATGACCCGCCAGACCCCGCCGCGCACCCTGCCGAAACTGACCCGCCATCTGGTCGGCCTGATCCGCCAGAGGCTGTGGCTGCAGGTCGTCATCGGCATGTTCGCCGGCGTCGGTTTCGGCGTGCTGGTCGGCCCGACTGCCGGCTATGTGCAGGCGGAAACCAGCGCGCTGATCGGCAACTGGGTTTCGCTGCCCGGCAAGCTGTTTCTGATCGCCATCCAGTTCGTCGTGGTGCCGCTGGTCGTTGCATCGGTGATCCGTGGCATCGCGGCGGGGGATGGTACGGGCAATCTCGGCAAGATGGGTTCGCGCACGGTTCTGTTCTTTCTCGGCACCACCCTGATCGCCGTGATGTTCGGCCTGCTGGCCGCGAACATCATCCAGCCGGGCCGTTACATCGACCGGGCGGCGGTGGATTCCGCGCTGGTTGAAAAAGGCCCGGTGGCGGTCGGCGCGGCCCCGCAGGCGCCGACGCCGGGCGAGATACCGGAACTGATCGTCAGCCTGTTCCCGAAAGACCCGCTGAGCACCTTCGTCAGCGGCAACATGCTGCAGATCGTCATCGCGGCGGCGATTATCGGCATCGCGATGGTGACAACGCCGACGGAACAGCGCCGGCCGCTGCTGGACCTGATGGGGTCGGTGCAGGCGGCCTGCATGGTGATTGTCGGCTGGGTGATGCGGTTCGCGCCGCTCGCCGTGTTCGGCCTGCTGGCGCATATCACCTCGCGGGTCGGCCTGTCGGCCCTGCTCGGCACCGGCATGTATGTCGTTACGGTTCTGGTCGGGCTCATGTGCCTGCAGATTACCTATCTGCTGATCGCGAAACTGTTCGGCAGACAATCGATCCGCGCCTTCATCACCAGCACGCGCGACGTGATGCTGCTGGCCTTTTCGACCTCCAGCTCCGCCGCCGTCATGCCGCTGACCCTGACGACGGTGGAAAAGGAACTGAAAATCAAACCCGCCGTCACCCGCTTTGTCGTGCCGCTGGGCACCACGATCAACATGGGTGGCACGGCCCTGTATCAGGGCGTCGCGGCGGTTTTTCTGGCCCAGGTCTTCGGCGTCGATCTCGGCATTCCCGGCATGCTGCTGATCACGGTGATGGCGACGGGGGCTGCGATCGGTTCGCCCGGCACGCCCGGCGTCGGAATCGTCATTCTGGCGACCATCCTGACCAGCGTCGGCATCCCGGCCGGCGGCATCGCGATCATTCTCGGTGTTGACCGGATGCTGGACATGGTGCGCACCGTGGTGAACGTCACCGGCGACATGGTCGCCTGCGTCGTCGTTGACCGGTTGATGGAGGAAGAATCCGTATCAGAGACGGTGGAGAGGGTATAACCTCATTGCCATGAGTCTTTCGGTTTCCAATCTGGAAAGACCTGCTCTCGGACCGATATCGCTGTCGGTCGCGGCGGGGGCGTGCCTTGCCGTGCGCGGCCCGTCGGGGGCGGGCAAGTCGCTGCTGATGCGGGCGATCGCGGATCTCGATCCAGCAACGGGCAGGGTGGAACTTGATGGTCGCGCCCGCGAAAACTGGTCCGCGCCGGACTGGCGGCGGCAGGTCGCCTATGTGCCGGCGGAAGCGGGCTGGTGGGCGCC
>CAYGSU010000102.1:1734-9681 GCA_964352715.1 uncultured Flavobacteriaceae bacterium
CGGCAGATGGCGTCGGGCATGGGCTTGGTGCTGGTGACACATTCTTCGGAACAGGAAGATCGTCTGGCGACATCGAGGCTGGAACTCGACGGCGGGAAGATGAAGCCGTGAGCGATTTCATTTCCCTGTCCTATGCCGATCTGGCGATCGGGTCGGTGCTGCTGTTGCTGAATGCCGGGCTGTCGTTGCGCCTGCAACTGGGGCTGGAAAAGGACATCATCATCGCCGCCCTGCGGATGACGGTGCAATTGATGCTGGTCGGCCTTGTCCTGAAGCTTCTGTTTGCGACGACCAATCCCTGGCTGACGCTGCTGGCGATGCTGATCATGGGGGCATTCGCAAGTCGCGAGATCATGGCGCGGCAGCGCACCAGGTTCACCGGCTGGTGGCGCGTCGGTCTGGGGTCCACAACGATGATGATCGCCGGCATGCTGGTGATCGTGCTGGCGCTGACGGTTCAGGTGCAGCCCGACCCGTGGTACGACCCGCGCTACGCCATTCCGATGTTCGGGATGATCCTGGGCAACACGATGACCGGCGTCAGTCTTGGCCTGAACACATTGACGACCGGTGCCGTGCGCAGTCGCAAGGCGGTGGAAGGTGCGCTGCTGCTGGGGTGCACGCGATGGGTGGCGTTTCGCCCGGTGACGCGGGAAGCGCTGGTCAGCGGCATGATGCCGATCATCAACCAGATGTCCGCAGCGGGTGTTGTGTCGCTGCCGGGCATGATGACCGGTCAGATTCTTGCCGGCGTCGATCCGACCGAGGCGGTGAAATACCAGTTGCTGATCATGTTCCTGATCGCCGGGTCCACCGGGTCCGGCGTGTTGATGGCGGTCATCGGTGGCGTCTGGCGGTTGAGCGACGACCGCCACCGGCTGCGCCTTGACCGGTTGCAGCGCTGATCTTCAGGCCTGTTCGTCTGCCACCGGAAGCCGCCCGGCTTCTTCCAGCGCCCAGTTGCGGAAGGCGGCGACGCGGGGAATCTGCAGCGCGCTTTCCGGATAGACCAGAAACGGCTTGAAGGCCGACTTGATGGACAGATCGTCGGAGAACGGCCGCACCAGCCGACCGTTTTCAATGTCCCTCCCGGCCAGCGCGACAGACGTCAGCGCCACGCCCAGCCCGTCCAGTACCGCCTGAATCGCCAGGCTGTCAGCCGAGAAAGTAAGGCCGCGGGTCGGGTCGACATCCTTTACACCGGCGGCTTCCAGCCACATTCGCCAGGTCGGCGTTTCATCGGGCTCATTGCGCCAGTCGAGATGGATCAGGGTGTGATGTTTCAGGTCGTTGGGGTGCCTCAGCGGGTGGTCGCCCTGCAACAGGGCAGGGCTGCAAACCGGGAAACTGGTCACATCATAGAGCGGCTCGGCGACAAGCCCGGGATAGTTTCCGCGCCCGTAACGGATCGCCATGTCGATGCCATCTCGGGTCAGGTCCGCAAGCCGGTCCGTTGCATCGATACGGATATCGATGTCGGGATGGCGCGAGCGGAAAGCTTCCAGCCGGGGCAGCAACCAGCGCTGGCCCATGGACGGGCTGGTGCTGATCGTCAGCGTCGCCTCGTCCGACTGCCGGTGCAGCCGCTCGTTTGCCTGATGCAGCTTGTCGAATGCATCACGCACCAGCGGTAAAACGGCCTGCGCTGATTCCGTGATGATCAGCGTCCGCGTCGTGCGGCGAAACAAAGACATGCCGTAGAACTCTTCAAGCTGCCTGATCTGCTGACTGATCGCGCCTGGCGTGACGTTAAGTTCATCCGCCGCCCTGGTGAAACTCAACAGGCGGGCGGCGGCCTCGAAAGCGCGCAGGGCATTCAGCGGGGGCATAAGATCAGGCATGTTTTATTATATAGTTTAACTAATTAATTTGGCAAGAAACAATCGCTTCTTATTTCAGGAAAAATGACGAAATATATGAGCATGAACGTCGCAAGCCGCAGTTTCAGTTTTGCGAATTATTGAACAATTAAGAAAGATAAGGAGTATGGAAATGTCAGACAATATCAATGCCTCATTGAACTTTATCGGCGCGGATGTCACCAACCCGATCGTGCATGTCAAGGACTACGGGCTCGAACCGGTACGGAACTACGGATACGACGCCCACAAGGTTATCATCGAAAACGGCCGCCAGCTGAAGCCGCAGCCGGCGCTCGACCGGGAAGGTTTCGAGTTGCTGGTCGCGCCGACCATCCTGCGCAACTTCAATGACGATGAAACGATTGAGCGGGTCTATTATTCCCGCATCGAACGGCTGATCAAACAGCATACAGGCGCATCGAAGGTTGTCGTATTCGACAGGACGGTGCGGACCGACGAACTTCGTCATGCAGTCCGGTCGCCGGTGCTGCATACCCACAACGACTATACCGAACTGTCGGCGCCGAAGCGGGTGATCGACCTGCTGGGTGAGGAGGAAGGTTACCGGCGGCTTGAGCAACGGTTCGCGCAGATCAATGTCTGGCGACCGATTGAAAGACCGGTTCAGGCGACGCCATTGGCCTTTGCCGACGCCCGAACCGTCAGCCGGAATAGCCTGGTGCCGACGGTGCTGGACTACGGCAACCGCAAGGGCGAGGTATATGAGCTTCGCTATGATCCGTGGACCCGCTGGATCACCTTCCCGAATATGACGCCGGATGAGGTGGTGCTGATCAAGGGTTTCGACAGTGCGCAGGATTCGCGCGCAAAACTGTCGCCGCACACGGCCTTTATCGACCCGGCGACATCGGCCAATGCGCCACCGCGGAAAAGCATCGAAGTGCGCACCTTCGCTTTCTTCGATAACTGACGGTTTTTCCGTTCCCTGAGCCTCAACGCCCTTTCCCTTAGCCGGGAAGGGGCGTCTTTTTTGGCTATTGCCTGATCTGTATCAAGGCGTGGTGTTTTCGTATCGGCGACTGTCGGGCAACCGTCAACGTTTCACAGGAACAACCGATCATGAACCACCATCACCGCAAGATCCTTCATTCCCTGTTCGCCCATCCGGTCAACGCCAATATCGCCATGAAGGACGTGGAAAGCGTTTTCACCGAACTGGGTGCGGATATCGACACGGCCCATTCCGGGAAAATCCATGTGGTGCTGAAGGGTCATAGCGCAAACTTTTCCCATGCCGGTCACAGCCTGCCGAAACAGGAAGTGCAGCAGGTAAGAAAGTTCATCGAGCTGGCCGGCATCGACCCGCAAAAGGACTATCCTCTCTAACCGAACGCATTCACGGTTGGCACGCCGTTCTTGCTTTTGCCGCCGCAGCTACCGACATTGTAGCTGGACGGAGGGGCGATGTGCTCGACAACGCGATAACAGTGGCGATACGGAAACTGGTGCGGGGATTCCTGCTGCTGCCGGTCGTGCTGGCTGTTGCGGGCATGTTGCTGGCCGGCGTTGTCGTCTGGCTCGACAGAACCGCACCGGTGCAGGATTTCATCAGCGAGTTTTCGTTCTTCAACATTAACGAAGCCGGTGCGCGGGCGGTGCTGAGTACGATTGCCGGCGCGATGATGACCGTTATCAGCCTTGTCTATTCGCTGACGCTGATCGTTTTTACACTGGCGGCATCGAATATCGGCCCGCGTGTGCTGGAAACCTTCACCGATAATCGCATCAACCAGACGACGGTCGGGTTTCTCGGCGCAACCTTCCTGTACTCGCTGTTTGTGTTGTATGTCGTCGGCGATAATGAGGTGCCGAAGCTATCGGTGGCGGTTGCCATCGTCATGGTGACGGTCAGCTTCTTCTGGGTTGTGTATTTCGTACACGACACGGCCAGACGGATCATGGTCGACAACGAAATCGCCCGCACGCAACATGCGCTGAGACAGTCCATTGACCGTCTCCTTGAAGAAGAGCCGCGGGAAAAGGATGACGACAGCAGGGCCATTCCCGATGGCACACCCACCTCTGTCACGTCGGTCAAATCCGGCTATGTCACCGCCATCTATGCCGAATCCCTGACTTCTCTCGCGAAGGAACATGATATTTTCGTGCGGGTCGTCACCCCGCCCGGCACCTTTGTCGTCAACGGCGGGCCGATCGCGAAGATATACGGCGAGCCTGATGATGCGGCCGACGCGAAAATCCGCGAGGCAATTGTCATCGGCGATGCTCGCGCGCCGGAAGGCGATATCCGCTTCAACATCCATCTGATGGTGGAAATTGCCTTGCGCGCGTTATCGAGCGGCCTGAATGACGCCTATACGGCGATCAGCGCCATCGATCACCTGTCGGCATCGCTTGCCCGGATCCTGCAGCGCGGGGCGCCATCGTCGCTATACTACGACAAGGAGGAAACGCCGCGCGTCTGGCTCGACCTGATCGAGGTGAAGGATATTGTCGGCACCGCCCTGCACCCGCTGCGGCGTGCGGCACAGGGTAATATGCTGGTTTCGCTGCGGCTGACGGACGCCATCGGCCGGATGAGCGGGGTGACCCGGATGGAACATGCTTCAGTGCTGCGGTTTCATCTGCGGCTGATCGCCTATGACGCAAAGCAGGCCGTTCGCAATCCGGACGACCGCAGCGAACTGGCCAGTGTAATAGCGAATGCCCGGCGAATTCTGACGGAACGTCGGCAGAGCGACTAAGGGGTAGGGACATGACCGATACCCGCATCGAAACCGACAGCATGGGCGAAATGGCCGTGCCGGCCGACCGGTACTGGGGGGCTCAGACACAGCGAAGCCTGCAGAATTTCCGGATTGGCGGGGAACGGATGCCGATACCGGTGATCCGCGCGCTGGGTCTTCAGAAACAGGCAGCGGCGCGGGCCAACATGAAGCTGGGTATTTTACCCGAAAAGGAAGGCGCGGCGATTGTCACGGCGGCGGGCGAGGTGGCGGACGGGGCGTTCGACGATCACTTCCCGCTGGTTGTCTGGCAGACCGGGTCGGGCACCCAGACCAACATGAATGCCAACGAGGTCATCGCCAACCGCGCGAACGAATTGCTGGGCGCGGGCCTTGGCCTCAAATCGCCGGTCCATCCGAACGATCATGTCAATCTCAGCCAGTCGTCCAACGATACGATCCCGACGGTCATTCACATTGCGGCGGTCGAGGACGTGCATGGCAGGTTGCTGCCCGGTCTGGAAAAACTTCAGTCGGCCCTGGCTGACCGTGCGGCGGCCTTCGCCGAAATCGTGAAGGTGGGTCGCACCCATGTGCAAGATGCCGTGCCGCTGACCCTGGGACAGGAATTTTCCGGCTATGCCGCGCAGGTCGGTCTCGGCATTGATCGGGTTCGCGACAGCCTGAACAGGCTGGCACATCTGGCGCAGGGCGGCACCGCCATCGGCACCGGCCTGAACAGCCCGGCCGGCTTTGCCGATGCTTTCATCACGGAAATCAACGCGCTGACGGGGCGCAGCTTCAAGAAACCCGGCAACCCGTTCGAGCCGATTGCCGCCAGCGATGCGATTGTCGAATGTTCCGGCGCACTCAATGTTGTTGCTACATCGCTTTACAAGATTGCCAACGATATCAGGCTGCTGGCCTCCGGCCCCCGGTCGGGGCTTGCCGAACTGTCGCTGCCGGCGCTGGAGCCGGGCTCGTCGATCATGCCCGGCAAGGTCAACCCGACGCAGGCCGAAGCGCTGACCATGGTCGCAGCCCAGGTCATGGGCAATCACACGACCATCACGATTGCCGGGTCGCAGGGCCAGTTCGAATTGAACGCCTTCCGACCGGTTCTGGCCTACAACCTGTTGCAATCGGTCCGCCTGCTGGGCGATGCGTCGCTCAGTTTCGCTGAAAAATGCGTCGAGGGGATCGAGGCGAACGAGACACGGATAGACGAATTGCTGCATCGTTCGCCGATGCTGGCGACGGCCCTGGTGCCGCATATCGGTTACGATGCCGTGGCCAGGATCGTCCACCGGGCGATTGCCGACGATATCTCGATCAAACAGGCGGCGGCGGATGAAGGCAGCGTGTCGCCTGACGATTTCGATCGCTGGGTCAACCCGAAGGCGATGACCGAACCGGAAAAATAGACCGGTCACATCGGGCTTCGGTCTATTTACCCAGAACCAGAAAATGCGCCTGCTGGTTATGGTTCACGACGTGATCACCGATCGTGTCTTCCAGAACCGTCAGGACATTGTCCTTCACAAAACCGTCGAGAACCTTTTCGTAATCCTTCTCGATCCAGGACGGTTCGCTGACGGTCAGCGCGAAGACACCATCCTCGGTCAGCATCCGCATCACTTCGGGAATCCGGTCCGGTCCGATATGACCGAGCGTGAAGGTTCCGGTTGAATACGCGCCGGCATACGTACCGTCATCGATATCGACCGTCTGCAGCAGATCGACGGCGGTGAGATTTCGGTAAAGCTTCTTTTCGCGCGCGACATCCAGCATGTCCTGTGACAGGTCGATGCCGTCGATGACCGCAAACCCGGCCTGCGCCAGGGCAAAGCCGCCCAGCCCGGTGCCGCACCCGACATCCAGAACGGGCTTTGACAGGTCGCCGATCCGTTCCGCCAGTTTCGCGGCGACAATCGGCGGCGAGACATAGCCGCTTTCGGCCATCGCCTCGTCATAGGTTTTCGCCCAGGCGGCGTAGGCGGCCTTGTGATCTTCCGGGGTTTGGGCCTTGTAGACGGCCTCAAAAAGGGTCTCGGTCTTCTCTGACATAGGGTCGGTGTCTCCTGTTCGTTGTTGATCGGGGTGTGTTGCGGGAGGGGAAGTCAGTTTTTCCCCAGAACCAGAAAATGCGCCCGCTGGTCGCGTTTATCGAAATGCGATTGTATCTGGTCGTCGAGGATGGTCAGTGCGCCTTTCTCGACAAGGCTGTTGAGGTATTCGTCATAGCTGTGCTCGTCCCAGGCTTCGACCCGGACGGTCAGCGCGAACAACCCGCGCGGTTTGATCAATCGCATGATCTCGGGAATCCGGTCAGGGCCGACATGACCGAAGGTAAATGTGCCGACGGAGACCGCCGCGCCATAGGTTTCGTCGGCAATATCGACCGTCTGCAGCAGGTCGGCGGTCACCAGGTTTTTGTATACGGACTTGGCGCGCGCCTGGTCCAGCATGTCCGGCGACACGTCCAGCCCGTCGACGTCGGTGAAACCCACCTTTGCGAGGCTGACGCCGGTCATGCCCGTACCGCAGCCGACATCGAGAACACGGGTCTGCTTGTCGGAAACCCGAACCATCAGCATCGATGCGACGACCCACGGCGACCGGTAGCCGTGCGCGGTCATGGTTTCCTCATAGGTTGACGCCCATTCGCCATAGACGCGTTTGGTGTCTTCCACCGTTTCGCTGTCATGAACGGTTTCAAGAAAGGTGTTCGGGTCGATGGGCATTTAGGCGGTTCCCTGTCGGTGATGGGTGTGTATCGTAGGCGGTATCGCCGGTATCGGCAAAACAGTGCCTCAAGGATGGTTCTCTTGGCGCTGAAAATCCACTAGCGTGACGTCAATGAAACTGAGAATGACATTTTTTGTGCTGGCGGGACTGTTGGTCTCGGTCCTTTCGGTACAGGTTCGGGCAGAGGAAGAACAGCGCATCGCCCTGGTGATCGGCAACGGCGATTACCGGTCGGCGCCGCTTCGTAACCCGGTCAACGACGCGACCCTGATGTCGGAAACCCTGACGGAACTGGGTTTCGACGTTTCGCTGCACACAGATACCGGGCGGCGCGACATGCGCCGGGCCATCGCCGATTTCGGCAAGAAGCTGGAAGACGCGCACGGCAACGCCATAGCCCTGATCTACTATGCCGGCCACGGCGTGCAGATCGACGGCGAGAACTATCTGATTCCCGTCGATGCGGAAATATTCGAAGCGCTGGATGTGAAGATCGAAGGCATTCAGGCCTCGGCGATGCTGGATACCATGGCGTGGACCGACAGCCGGATGAACATCGTGATCCTGGATGCCTGCCGCAACAACCCGTTCGTGACGGCATCGCGAACGTCGGGCGGCGGGCTGGCGCG
>CAYGSU010000103.1:0-9566 GCA_964352715.1 uncultured Flavobacteriaceae bacterium
TCAATCGGCGAACGGGTTTTCACCTTTCCTGTCCTCGATCTCGATGATCCAGATATCCGGGTCGCGGTCGGCGGAGCGGGCAAGATAGGCATCTGCCTTTTCTTCCGGCATCGCCTCCTCTCCAAGCGGCGCCATCCAGCCCAGTTCGCCTTCCATTCCCCGGCTTTCGGTTAACACTTTTGCCGTGCCGTCGAGCAAGTTCAGCTTGACGACCAGCGTGCCGCTTCCGGCCTCGCCCTTGTGCACCACCATCGCCGGCACCGCTTCAACCGACAGACGGCGGATTGTCGCGGAAACCCACATGGCGGTCGGCAATCTGTCCCACGGCATCACGGGTTTCTTTCACGGGTTGGAGCGTTTAACGATCAATCGGAATCATTGTAAAGGGGCTGTATAGAAATCGTCACTTGCAGCTTTGCGCATGATTGCCACATCATGTCCGGCTTTACGGATACATACAATGATGAGGCGTGAACATTGACGTGGCTTGGCCGTACCCTCGACAACCTTAAGGCCGCCTGGCGCGACATTGCCGATAACGGTGATGTAAAGATCGCCGGACCGGAACTCGACACCAAGTCCGAGGCCGAGCTGGCAATCCGGATGCAGGAATGCATCGAGGGACAGGGCGGTGAGGTATCGGCGCGGGTTCGCGCCGCGAGGCTGGGTGAAATCTACCTCAACCTCAACAGCAAGGGCAGGCACAGATTTCTGGAAATCATGGCGACCCGGTTCGGGCACGACCTGGACAAGATTGACGCCGCCATCGACGCCTTCAAATCAGCCGACAGCAAAACCCGGTTGCAGACAATATCGGCGCTGCATGCGGCGCTGCAGCCGCCCAGCATCCAGTTGCTGACCCAGTTCAACGCATTGCCGCAGGGCGTGAAGTTTCTGGTCGACATGCGTCAGGATCTGCTGCGCTACCGCAAGGAATCCAGCGAACTGATGGCGCTGGATCAGACCCTGGAAAAGCTGCTGGGGTCGTGGTTCGATATCGGCTTTCTCGATATGCAGCGCATTACCTGGCATTCGCCGGCATCGCTGCTGGAAAAGCTGGTGGAATACGAAGCCGTGCATGAAATCCGCTCGTGGACGGATTTGCGGAACCGGCTTGATTCAGACCGACGGCTGTTCGCGTTTTTCCATCCGCGCATGCCGACAGAACCGCTGATTTTCGTCGAGGTCGCGCTGGTCAACGGCATCGCCGGGTCGATCCAGAACCTGCTGGACGAGGACGCCCCGGCGCTGGACCCGTCTCTGGCCGATACGGCGATCTTCTATTCAATTTCCAACACCCAGGCCGGTTTGCGCGGCGTCAGCTTCGGCAATTTCCTGATCAAGCAGGTCGCTGAAACCCTGAGCAACGAGTTCCCCAATCTGAAGAATTTCTCGACCCTGTCACCGATTCCGGGCTTCACGGAGTGGCTGAAGGAAGCGGCGGCGACGGATAATGGCGACGACTTGCTGACACCGGACGACCGCAAGCGGTTCAAGAAATCCGGCCTCACCGTGCCGGATCTGGCAACCGGCAAGGCCTGGCGGGCCGATCCCGACCGCGATGAGGTTGCCAAGCCCTTTCTGCAACGTGTTTGCGCGCTGTATCTGCTGAAAATCAAGAAGAATGGCCTGCCGGTCGACCCGGTGGCGCGATTCCATCTCAGCAACGGCGCACAGGTCGAACGCATCAACTGGATGGGAGACACATCGTCAAAAGGTCTGAAGCAATCCTGTGGCATGATGGTGAACTATCTCTACAAACTGTCTGATATCGAAAAGAACCACGAACGGTTTGCCCGGAACGGCCATGTGACAGCCTCGACGGCGGTGAAAAACCTGCTTTAGGTAACAGCAGTCGGCCGTTGCCGGCGAACTGCGTGATTGCAAGAAGTCCGATCCCGGCTACACTCCCCTCGCATAAAAATTTGGAGACTTGTTCAACGATGTTCACGACCCGGCCGGAAATTCACGGCACGTTCGGCGCTGCGGCGTCCACCCATTGGCTGGCCAGTCAGGCCGCCATGCGCATTCTGGAACTTGGCGGCAACGCGTTCGATGCGGCTTTCACCGGCGGTATGGTCCTGCAGCTTGTCGAACCGGATATGAACGGTCCGGGCGGCGACGTGCCGATGATCTATCATGACGCCAGCAGCGGTTCGACCCGCGTGATCTGCGGCCAGGGGCCGCTGCCCGCTGCCGCGACCATCGAGGCCTACAAGGATCAGGGATTCGATCTCGTGCCTGGCACCGGTCTGCTGGCCGCCGTGGTCCCCGGGGCGTTCGGCGCCTGGATGCGGATGCTGCGCGACATGGGCAGCATGAAACTTGCCGATCTGATGGAAGTACCGATCAAGTACGCCCGCAAGGGTTTTCCGATCACGCCGAGCGTCTGCCGCACCATCGCCGCGTCGGAAGAGACCTTCCGCAACTACTGGCCGGGATCAGAAAAAGTGTATCTGCGCGACGGCGTGCCGAAGCCGGGCAGCCTGTTCCGCAACAAGAAACTGGCGAAAACCTGGAAGCGCATCGTTCAGGAAGCATCGGCCATGAGCACGGACCGGGCGGACCAGATCGATCATGCAATTCATATCTTCTATCGGGGTTTCGTTGCCGAGGAGATTGATCGGTTCTGCCGCGAAAAGGTGCTGCCCGATGTTTCAGGCAAACCGCACCGGGCGTTGCTGACCGGCGACGACCTGCACGACTGGACCCCGCGATACGAAGCCCCGGTCACCTACGACTATCACGGCCATACGATCTGCAAATGCGGACCGTGGAGCCAGGGACCCGTGCTGTTGCAGTCGCTGGCCCTGCTGCGCGATGTCGACATCGCCGCGATGGACCCGAACGGGCCGGATTTCGTGCATACCGTGGCGGAAGCCATGAAGCTTTCCTATGCCGACCGCGAAGTATTCTACGGCGACCCGGATTTTGTTGACGTGCCCTTGGACCAGCTGTTGAGCGACGACTACAATTCGGCCCGGCGCACCCTGATCGGTGAAACGGCAAGCAATGACTTCCGTCCCGGTTCCATCGACGGCGCTGGCTGGGTTTTCGACTATGCCAACGCGTGTTCGCGGGAAAACGAGCTGGATATCGACTCCGAAATCATTGGTTTCGGCAGCCGGGCGACGACTGGTGCAAAGGATTCGCCGGAATCGCCAAACCATCGAAGCGATACCTGTCACATCGACGTGGTGGACAAGCACGGCAACATGATTTCGGTGACGCCCAGCGGTGGCTGGCTGCAATCGTCACCGGTCATTTCCTCGCTCGGTTTCTGCCTCGGGTCGCGGGCGCAGATGGCGTGGCTGGACGAGAAGTCCCCGTCCGCCATGGGGCCGGGCCGTCGGCCGCGAACGACGCTGACCCCGTCCTTCGTGCTGCGTGACGGCGAACCCTATATGGCGTTCGGCACACCGGGCGGCGACCAGCAGGATCAGTGGCAGTTGCAGATGCTGTTGCGGCATCTGCATCACGGTATGAACCTGCAGGAAGCGATCGACGCGCCTGCTTTCCATATCGACCATTTCGCCTCATCGTTCTATCCGCGAGGGGCCTCACCCGGCCAGTTGGTGCTGGAAGACCGGTTCGGATCAAAGACCTTCACAGAACTGGACCGCCGAGGACACAAGGTGTTCGGCGCCGGCGACTGGTCGGAAGGCCGGCTCTCAGCCATTGCGGTTGAAGACGGTGTTATCAAGGCCGCCGCAAATGCGCGCGGCATGCAAGGCTATGCAGTTGGAAGGTAAGGAATACCATGTACAAGCTCTATGACTCGAAAGGCGCCGGTAGCGCCTGTGTTCATGCTGTCCTTGAAGAAACCGGCGCGCCCTATGAACTGGTCGCGATCGATATGGATAAAGACGAGCATAAATCCGACTGGTTCACGAAGGCGAACCCGCGCCAGCAGGTACCCGCGCTGGCGCTGCCGGACGGGTCTGTCATGTCCGAAAGTGCGGCGATGCTGTTGTTTCTGGCCGATGCGTATCCGGATGCCGGACTGATGGGCCGCGCGGAATCACCTGAACGGGCACAGACCATGCGCTGGATCGTGTTCATTTCCGCGAATCTCTATGAAGGCCTGTTGCGGCAATTCTATTCCGACCGGTACATTGACGATGCCGCATTGGCGCCGAATGTCTCGCGGTCGGCTGTCGATTATCTGAAGCGGCAATACAAGATTATGGAATCGGTTGCCGGCGACGGCGCGTACTTTTTCGGCGACAACCTGAACATCGTGGATCTGTATCTCTGGATGCTGATGCAGTGGTGGCAGGATCCGGACTGGATGGCGTCGGAATGCCCGAAGCTGAGCCGGATCGTCGAAACGGTGAAAGCGCGCCCGAAGATCGCTCCTGTACAGGCCCATCATTTCGGGTAGGGCTCGCCGGCACCAGTCAGCTTATTCGAATACGAACCTGTCGAATCCATAGTCCGGATACGGGCCGGAATAGTCGACCTTTCTGTCAAGCGGGTCATCGCCATCGGCCAGACAGGTTATAAGCTGCCGGATAATCAGGGACGGTGTGATAAAGGATTCGCCGTCCCTGTATCCCAGATACGCTTCGCACACATCGCCCGGATACACCGCCGAGAACACGGAATGACGGTCGCGAATGATAAACGCGGCATTGTTTTCGTGCAGGGTTTCAGCGCGCGACAGCCAGGCGCCATGATCGCCGAAGACATAGATGATGCCTGTCGGATCGTAGGTAGAAATCGCATACAGCATTGACCGCATGTAATCCGTCGTCTGCTGCTGGCTCGCCTTGTAGCGCCGCTTGTACAGATCGAGTTCACTCTGAGAGTGTGAATAATCCAGATCGGTATGACCAGGGGCGTAGGTATAGATGTAATTCAGCCAGGGCTGTTCCGATGTTGCCCGGTCAATGAAGCTGTCGATTATCTGGCGGTCAAAAACACGTGGCCCCTCGCCGGTTCGCGGCAGAACCCTGTCCAGTATCTTTTCCCTGAACCGGCAATACCCGAGATGCTGGAAATAAAACCACGGCAGGGCAAAGGTGCAATAGCTCTGTGCCGCCTCCCGGGTGATGTATTCGTCAATATACGGGCCCTGCAGGCGATAGGTGCCGGCGTAATAGCTGCTGATCTTGTAGCCGTTGTTGCGGAAGATTTCGAAAACCGGGCTTGGTGCGACGCCGGAAAACGCCAGATTGCTGCTTTTAAGATTTTCCCGCCAGACCGCCGGATCAAGATACAGGGTCGTGTTCAGCGACGGCTGCGTTGATTCGCCGTCGCTGAAGGTATTCTTGAAAAGCCGTGCGCCCATCTCCTCCAGCGCCTGCACGTAGTCCGGCTGCGGCAGGTCGAGGAATTCCGCCGCAACCTCCGGCGAAACCATGGCGTCGAAAGACAGAAGGTAGATATTGGGCCGGGTCTTGAAGTTCACCTGCTTGACCGACCCGGGCGCAACGGTTTGCTTCGTTGGCTCGCCGGCGGTGAGCAGACCGGTCACCTGATAGACGATGGTTCCGGCATACAGCAGCGACAATGCGCCGGTCAGCACCGGCTTCCTGATCAGAACCCGGCTCATGCCGAAGAAAAACACCATGAGTCCCAGAACAATGCCGGCCTTCAGCGGCCGGTGCAAAACAAGGTAAGGGTCGGAAAACGACAGCAGCAGCCCCAGGACATTCATTGTCAGGATCAACGCAGCAAGAATGCTCAAGCTGTAATGCGCACCCCAGCCACGATAGCGGGCAACGATCCACCGGATCACCAGAATCTGTATAATCAGCATGAAGCCGACATAGACGGAAATTTCCAACCGCGACTGCAGGTTTGTCTGTGACAGCAGGCTGTTGAATACCGGCAGAAACCAGCTCGCGGAAACCAGCGCTATCAGCGTGTAGAGACTCGACAGAAACCGGTTGTTCAGAAAGGACTGCACGTTGCGCCTCCGGTTATGGCGGTCATATCATTTTCCTCGCATACTGGAAAAGAACACGGCCACTTTCCGATACGCGTTCCGTTCGCACGACATCGGCGCGCTGTTCCAGCAGCGAGCGAAAAGCCTGTTCGCTGTAGTCGTCGAATATGTCTTCCCGCAGAGCCAGCATTTTCCTGATCGTCGGGTCGTCCTTCGGTACGAACTCGATCACGCCGATCGGGGCCAGCCCGATGATCCAATCCAAAAGCTGGTCGAGCGGCACATTGTGCGCTATCGCAAGATGATGTTCGAATGCCAGCGCGATGACAGCATCGACTTTCGTTCGGTCGCCGAACCCCTTGCGTTCCCGCTCCCGCCATCCCTGTGACGGGCTTGGATTGGCGGCATCGAACCACAGCGGCAAAAACGCAAGCTGCAGTTCGCGGGATCGCGAAAACGCCAGATCGATGGCCCGCTGGTCAAAATCGAAGCCAATGACATAGCCCGCACCGCCATCCAGCGCCGCCAGCGTGTAGTCACCGGTATTGCAGCCCAGATCGACCAGGGTCGCCGGTTTCGTCTCGGCGGCGAATTGCGTGACAAACCGCTTTTTGGCCTCGGCCTCGGCATCCGAATAGGTGTTCGACGCGGCGTAATCGCCCCAGACTGTCTTGCCCGTATCAGCCGGCTCCAGCCTGTCGATCCAGTTACGCAATTGCAGAAGAAAACCGTGATAGGCCGCCTTTGAAAACATCTTGGCGGTCTTTGCCCGTGAAACTGTTTCATCCGGCCGGTCAATCGCTGTTCTGTCGAACCGCGCCTGCATCAGAACCTGACTGAAGACATTCCAGGAAAACTTCCGTCGGAACGGAATCAGCCGCGCCAGATCGACAGAGGAAATACCCTCCAGTGCGCCGCGAAACCAAGCATTATGCGGTATGCCGACAAGCGCTCGCAGCAGAAGCGGGTTAAGGAACTGTTCGCAGAATTGCCGGTGACCAGTCCAGAATTCACCGTCGCGATAAGGTACAATCGACAGCAGGTCGATGAAAACCGGCCGTGCGCCGATAAACTGGAGGTTATAGGCGCTTGCATCGCTCAGCTTGTATCCGTTGGCGAGTAGATGAAGCTGAAAATCCAGATGCAGCAGGGCCGCCGCCTTCAACTGGCTGAACGACCATTCATAGGGATAGGAAATGTAGGGAATGCGCCGGTGCTCCAGCACGAAGCTTGCATCAGACAGGGCATCCGGCCACGCCGCGGGCGCGAGTTCCGCCGTTTCGATCAGGAAGCCCTTTTCAACGGCATCGGCAAGGATGCCGCTGTCGCGTGCTGAAACATAGGCATCACGACCCCGCCCGCTGACCATGCGCAGGACACGCCCGGCATCGATGAAAACGGCTCCGGTTCGATCCCTGAAGGAGCCCGGATCAAGTGTGGTATCGCCTGCCACCAGCCTAGTCGGGCTGGTCGGGCTGGTCGATAGACCGGTCAAACAATCGACGGACGAAAAGTTTGATTTTCTGGTAGTAGATCGAGATCACCGCCAGACCGGCAGCGATGCCACCGATAAGCCCTTGTAAAATCAGGCTGCCGGTGCCGGGATCGAGATAGGCGAAAGCGGGTGCGGTGAACAGCAGGCTCAAACCGACTGCCATGCAGAAAACGGATTTCTTGCTCAAGATCACGACTCTTCGGTTGCTTCGCCACAAAACTGCAACAAACCTATCATGATCCGCGCGGCGGTAACCAATGATTTTATTCCGGCAGACGCAGCCGCAGTGTTCAGTCCATGATCCTGGCCGCGCCGGAAACCCGGATCGACCCGCCCTTCGTTTCGTCGTAGCGGACCTCGAGAAGCGACCGTGCCCCCATGTCTTCCCCCTGGACGATGTTGATCGTACCGCCTGACGGCCAGTTGCGGTCGCGCAGGTAACCGGCCAGGGCCGCCGCCGCCGCGCCGGTTGCCGGGTCTTCATAAACCCCGCCGGACGCGAACGGATTGCGGACATGAAACAATGTCGGCGTTTCCGAATAGACCAGCGCCACCGTCACCAGACCATGAGCGTTCATGAAGGCCCGGCCGCGATCGAGATCATAGGCCATGCGCGCCAGCGCCTCACGGCTGTTCAGCGCCAGCACCAGATGGGTCGCCCCGGCTTCGGCGATGGCCGGCGGCAAACGCGGGTCGAGATCGCCGGGATCGATGGAAAACAGGTCGAGCGCCTCGGCAACGAGCGCGTCATCCGCCGGTCGGCTTTTCGTCGGTGGCGATTGCAGCGCGGCGGATAGGGCCGCACCCTCGCGCCTTCCTTCGACCGTGATGTCAGCGTGATTGAGATGCAACGGGAACACCGCATCGCCATGCTGCATCGCCAGCGCCGCGCCCAGCGCGATGGTTGCGTGGCCGCAGAACGGCACTTCCGATTCCGGCGAGAAATACCGTACCCGCCAGCCGTCATCCTGCGGTGCGGCGAAGGCGGTTTCGGAAAACCCGACCTGCCGGGCGATATCCTGCATATCCGTTTCCGGTGGCAGGGTTTCGGCAATCAGCACGCCGGCGGGGTTGCCGCCCTGCGGACCGTCGGAAAAAGCGGCGATATGTTGAATGGTCATGATCCTGTTTCCTTCAATGAAAAGAGTACGGGTATTGTCAGCCGATCCGCAACGGAGCGATGCAGCTGGTCAGAAGCATCGCCAGTGTCCGGCTGTCGAACCGCAATTGGCCAGAGTCCTCGCCCCGTCCGGTGATATCTAGTCCACCCTTTATCATTAGTGAAACGAATTGTCTTTATTTCACGAATTAGAAATATTAATACTGATGAATGCAAAGAGATCTCGACATCACGCTGGTTCGCGCCTTTGTCGCTGTCGCCCGAACGGGCAGCATGACGCGCGCCGCCGACCGCCTCGGCCTGACCCAGGGGGCGGTGAGCCAGAAGATCAAACGGCTGGAGGACGTACTGCAATGCAGCCTGTTCCAGCGTGGAAGGCCCTCCCTGAAACTGACCCGCGACGGTGAAAAGCTGTTCGGCCTGTCGGAGGCCTATCTTTCCGCAAACGATGAAATCTGGTCAGCGATGACGGCGCCGGCCCTGCGCGGCGATGTGAAGTTCGGCATGCCGCACGATCTGGTTTCCGGCTACCTGCCGATGGCGCTGGACGGATTCGTGTCACAGAATCCCGGCGTCGATGTAACGCTTGTCGTCGGCACCTCGCCCGACCTGCGGGAGCAGGTGCGCGACGGACGGGTTGATGTAGCGCTTGTCGAGGAACTGGCCGGCGCCGGCGGCGAGGAATCTCTCGCGCTTGAACCGATGGTCTGGATCGGCAGCGCCGACGGCTCACCGCACCGCAAACGACCGATGCCGCTGTCGATGGTCGGTGAGGATTGCGCCTTCCGCAAACCGATGAGCGATGCCCTCGCCGGGGCCGGCATTCCCTGGACCTACATGTTTGAACACGGCACCCATGAAGCGACCATGGCGGTGGTGCGCAGCGGCCTCGCCCTCAGTGTCGCGCTGGCCTCGACCGTGCCGGACGATCTGGTCGTTCTCGGCCCGGCCGCCGGCCTGCCGCCCCTGCCCGATTTTTCGGTGAACCTGTATGTCACCCCGGTGCAGCCAACCGAAGCGGCAGCAGAACTCGCCCGGCATATCCGGGAACGGTCGTT
>CAYGSU010000104.1:0-9554 GCA_964352715.1 uncultured Flavobacteriaceae bacterium
TGCCCTGTTCGACAATGTAGTCTGTGCTCACCATGCCGATTGCGAGCCGGTCGCCATGAATCCGCATCAGATAGAAAACCGGATTACCCTTCGCGTCCTTCATTACGGGGCTGAAAACAACCCGGTCTTCCCGGGCGAGACCCATCAATGTTTCGAAAAACCTCTCCGGCACGCGCTTTGGCCAGATTTCCGTGCTGGTCGCAATTGCCCGGACGATTTCACGGGTGTTCACATCCACGAAGCAGATATGATAAAAATCCAGTGATTTCAGGAAGTTGATCGTTTCCGGCGTATGAGTTTCCTCATCCTGAAGCGACGTAACCATTTCAAACCCGTTGCGCAAGTCGACCGAATACCGCTCCAGCGCCTCGCCGACATTGCGGGCGATCACCAGGTGCTTGTCGACAACGGAATTGATTTCCCGGGTCAGGGCATCGGAAACAATCCAGATTCCAAGCGCCAGTACCGGGATTACAGCTATCCCGGACAGACTCAGAAAAAACAGTATCCGCAATGTCATGCATTCCGCCTTGAAGAGATGCCGCGTGGTTCGCGGCCGATACGCCCCGTTTGCCTATCAGGGAGCTGGAAACGGTTGTCCCAAAAAAACTGGAACATCATCAAGGCACCGGAAGCTGCTCGCTACGGACAAGATCATCTGCCGGTGCCACGTTGACGGTACCCTCTACCTCCTAACCCAGTACCTGATTATTGTCGAGTAAGGATGACGCTATCTAGATTTCCGGACAGCCAAGGCAACCCTGGGATAACGAAGCAACCAATCCGGCGAGACCCGGCAGTCGATGGTCCTATTCTTCCGCATCCGGGTGCAGCCGCGCGGCGACCGATGAAACCTGATAGGTAAGCGCCGGGGCGGCGCCGGTCTCTTCCGGCGCGTCTCGCCGCAGCCGGCGGAACACAGCGATCATGACCGTCAACCCCTGAACAGCGGCCAGCATGAGAAAAAGAGATTCCGGCCCGAGAGCGTCAATGACAGCAGGACCGCAAAATGCGCCGGTCAGGATGCCCGTATAGATCGCCAGGACAAGCGCACCGCTGGCCGGAACGATCTGCGACGGCTTCAGCTTATCATTCGCATGCGCCACACAGATGGAATAGATGGGGAAGGTAAAAGCGGCGATAACGGCGACAACGGCATGCAGGTATCCGTCTGCAAACTCGCTTACGATAACAAGACAGCCCGCACAGGATATCATCCCGGATAACGCGACGACGTAGCGCCGGTCCATCCTGTCCGACAGCCAGCCGAGCGGAAACTGAGACAACGCGCCCGCCATTGTTGCGGTGGTCAGCAGCAGCCCGACCTCCACGCCAGTATAGCCGATTGCCAGCGCATAGATCGGTGTCGAGATAAACAGCAGGCTTTGGCCCATGCCATTAAGCGACGACCCCAGCACCGCCATCGGTGAAATACGGAACAGTTCGCGGATCGATAGCCGGTCGGGCGCTTCAAATTCAGGCGCGGGCTGCACCGATATCAGCATCGGCACGAGAGCGATGGAAATCAGGATCGACACGACACCGAAAAGCATCAGCCCGGACGGATCGGGGATCCCCACCAGAAGCTGGCCGGCCGAGGAGCCGACGATCTGCGCCACGAAATAAATCGACAAAAGCTTGCCCCGGCTGGTGTTGTCGGCCCGCGCGTTGAGCCAGCTCTCACAAACCACATAAAGACCGGAAAAGCAGAACCCGCCGAGCAGCCGCATCAGACCCCAGCTATACGGATCGGTGGTCAGCAGATGAACCACCGCCGCAATGCTGGCTGTAGAGGCCAGCACCCCGAACGTCCGCACATGGCCAATCCGTTCGACCAGTTTCGGCGCCAGGAATGCGCTGACCAGTGCACCGATAGGGTAGCAGGCCTGCACCGCACCGATAACGGTTTGAGAAAATCCAAGCTCGGTCGCGCGCACCGTCAGGAGTGTGGCCAGCAGACCGTTCCCCATCATCAGCAGGAAGATGCCGATGAAAAGCTGCCAGTTGATGCGCAGGGCGTTGAACATTGAAGGCGCGTCCAATTCTGATTGTCAGAAGGTCGACCCGCCCCCTTATCCCGGTTGAAGGGCCTACACAAATGCGAAATACGCTGTTTTTCATGCGTCAGCGGAAGGCACGCCCGCGCAGGGGCTATGTCAGGACGTCAACGAGCAACGATCCTGTCAGAATCAGCACAAGCAGCACCGTAGGATAGAAGGTCAGCCCGAAGCCCAATGCTCGGCCCGGCGCGCCGCTCATGTATCCATGTCGAAACAGCAAGCGGCCGATTGCGAACAGGATGGTGGCCATCGCCACGCCTCCCGCCCAGCCCGGCGGGGCAAGACGCAGAAACCCGGCATAGACAAGGACCGCCAGCACCGCCTGTTCCAGCGTGTTCTGCAGAACCGCCCGCAGGATCATGACCCGCGGCGATCCTTCGGTGAGGCCGCTGCCATCAATGTCTTCGGCATGCAAGAACCGGTATTGGGCGATGGAGCCGATTGAGGCCAGCAGCCAAAGCACCGGTGGCAGGGAACATATGGCCCAGACATCAAGCAGGTCACGCAGGGTCTCGATCGGGCCGAGTACGGCCGGACCGAAGTGGATCGCCGCCGGTATCAGGATCAGCGTGACTGCGCCTGCTATCGCCGCATTTCGCGCAACGCCGCGTTGTTTTTCGCTGAGGCTCATGCTTCTTGCGCACTGATCCAGTCAGTCCGGTCAAACTGCATGACATGAATATCGTCGTTGCCGAGCTTTTGGCGACCGGTGAACCGAAAACCGAGCCGTTCGTAGAATCTGATCGCTGCCGTGTTGCTGACCAGCGGATCGATGATGATGGCCCGTACCGACGGATCGGCAAAACAGCGATCGAACGCCGCGCGCATCATTTTTTCGCCATGCCCCTTACCGGTATCCGCAAGATCGCCGATCCAGATATCGAGGGCCCGTAAATCGTCGGCGACATCGCCCCAGTAATGAGTTTCCTCCTGCGCCGGGTCAATGATGACGACGAGGCCGATCGGCCGGCCTTCGGTTTCGGCTATCAGAAATTCGCGCCAGTCAACATCGCGGGCCAGTTCGCGCGACCAGTCATAGCTTTCGTTGTCGCCGGTCGCGTCGATGACATGCGGCTGGCTGTCCCAGTACCGTAACAGAACCGAATCCGTCTGTGTCGCCAATCGAAGCCGCATCAGCACCCACCCTCAGCCGAACAACGGCCGCAAATGGTCATTCAGAAACAGACCATCCGGGTCGAATTCCAGCCGTAGCCGCTTGAAATCCTCATACCGGGGAAAAAGTTCGGCGAGCCTTTCAGCCGTTGTGAAATGCAGCTTGCCCCAATGCGGTCGCCCACCCCCTTCATAGAGGTGCTCATCACACGTGCGCAGATACGGCCAGTAATCGGTGCCCGGTTTGCCGGATACAGAGATCACCACCGTATCCTGCTTGTAGTTCGGGCTGAGCCACGCCTCATCCGCCGCAACGAAGCGAACCTCCATCGGGTAAATGCTGTCCGGCAGGGTTTGCAGCATCAGATCGCGCTGATCGCGGAAAACCTGTTTGGCGTTTTCCGCCGGCAGAAAGTATTCCAGCTCGTGGAAGTTCGGTTCGAAGATATGCGGATAAATACGATAGGACCGGTCGATCCGTTCCCCGTCCGGTAGCGACCGCACCCCCGGCTCCTCGTCCGTTTCGCGATACAGTTTCACCATGCACATATCGGCCTTCGCCTCCGGGAAGCCGTATAGAACAGATGATCCGTCGGTCGGCATCCAGAAGAATGAAAAATGCCGATAGTCGGTCAGCAGATCGTCCCAGCGTTCCAGCACTTCGTCGGCATGCATGTAAACGATTTGTTCGTGCAGGTGATACGCCGGTGCAACATCGATGGTCAGCTCGGTCATGATTCCCAAAAGACCGATCGAGGTCTGCACCGCGCCGAAAATCTCCGGATCGGTTTCACGCGACAGGCTCCGCACTGCCCCCCGCCCATCGACCAGCCGACAGGCGCTCAACGCAGCGGAAAAGCTTTGCAACGATCGGCCTGAACCGTGGGTCGACGTCGCGACCGCACCGGCGATGGCCTGGGTATCGATATCACCCTGGTTTTTCAGCGCCAGACCTTTGGCCCAAAGGGGCTCTGCGAAATCAGCGATTGTGGTATGCGCCTTTGCCGAGACCTGCCGGGCCACCGTATCGATGCCGGTTATGCCGCGCAGACCACGCGTGTTCAGCAGAACGCCATCGGTCAGCGATGCCGGCGTGAAGGAGTGACCTGAACCGGGGGTACGGATACGCAGTCCTTCCCGGGATGCTGCGCCGACAGCATCCACAACGGCCTGTTCGCTATCGGCATCCACCATTCGAGCCGGCGTGCAGCTCTGGTTGCCAACCCAGTTCGTCCACCGCCGCTCTCCGAAGCCGCCATTTCCCTCGTCCCACATACCGCACCTCTCTTCCCGTCACAATCAATGCCAGCAATGACTATTGCTTTCGCCCAACCATCTTAGAGCCTAGTTAAACCAAACCTAAAGAGTGAAGTCATATGTCAGGGCAACAACCATCGGGGAAATCGACAAGGGCCGGATTATCGGTATCCTGTCGACGACGCGCAACTGGCAGGCAGGGCAGATTACATGGCCGTTCTCAATATCGGCAGCATCAATATCGACAACGTCTACCGAGTCCCGAACTTCGCCACCCCCGGCGAAACCCTGCTGGTGAAAAATTACAGCCGCGGCCTGGGTGGAAAAGGCGCAAACCAGTCCATCGCCCTGGCCCGTGCCGGAGCCGAAGTCAGACATGCCGGCGCTATCGGTCCGGACAGCCATTGGGTTGTCGATGCCATGAAACAGGCCGGCGTCGATACGAAGGCAATCCTGACACTAGACATCCCAACCGGCCACGCCGTCATCCAGGTTACCGACAGCGGCGAAAACAGCATCCTCGTCTGCCCCGGCGCCAACACTGCGCTGACCAGAGAGCAGATCGATAGGGCCGTATCGGCAATGCCGCAGGGTGCATGGTTACTGTTTCAAAATGAAACCAACCTGACGCCATTCATTGCTGAAGCGGGGCAGCGCCAAGGCCTTCGAATAGCCTACAGCGCCGCTCCGTTCATCGCAGAGACGGCAAGAATTGTCCTGCCGTTCGTACGGTTGCTCGTGGTCAACGAGCCCGAAGCAGCGGCGCTGGCCGCTCTCCTCCAAACCGATATCTCGCGGATCCCTGTGCCGGAACTGGTCATCACCAGCGGGCGCAACGGTGCACGTTATATCGCCAGAACAGCAGACCCGGCACACGACATCGATATTTCCATTCCTGCTTTCGCCGTGGATGCAATCGACACAACGGGGGCCGGCGACACGTTCCTTGGCTATTTTCTGGCGGCTTTTGATGCCGGAGGCGATGCCGAAACCGCCCTGACCAGGGCGTCGGCAGCCGCAGCGATCCAGGTTTCCCGGCCAGGCGCGGCCGACGCCATTCCCGACATCGTCGAGGTCGATGTCTTTCTCGCCCGGAACCACGCGCATGACTAACCACAAGATCATCATAGATACCGATCCCGGCATTGACGACGCCATGGCGATCCACCTCGCCTTCGCGCATCCAGAAGTCGAGGTTCTCGGCCTGACCACCGTGTTCGGCAATGTACTGACCCCGGTCGCCACGCGAAATGCCCTGAGGTTGACGGAAATGGCGTCCTATCTCTGCCCGGTCGCGCAGGGCGCAGACATCCCGCTGGTTCAGGAACGGCATCCGCCGGCAGTCGACTATCACGGCGTTGAGGGGTTCGGTGACGTGCCGGCGGCACAGCCATCCGCCCTGCCCGATCCGCGTTCCGCTGCTGACTTCATCATCGAACGCATCAACCGGCAACCGGGGGAGATAACGTTGTGCGCCATCGGTCCGCTGACCAACCTGGCGCTGGCGCTTCACGGGGACCCCGGTATTGCCGGCCGAGTGAAGCGCGTCGTCGTCATGGGCGGCGCGGTAACTGTACCGGGCAATGTCACAGATTGGGCTGAAGCCAATATCTGGTGCGATCCGCATGCGGCGGATGCGGTATTCGCGGCTGCCTGGCCGATCACCCTGATCGGGCTGGACGTCACGATGAAGGTCGCCGCCAAACCCGATGACCTTCGACGCATCGCCGAAGCCGCGCCCGATATCGGCGGGTTTCTGGAAGATGCAGCACGGTTTTCCTTCGACCAGCTGCGACAGTCCGCCGGAGAAGAAGTCTGCTTTCTGCATGACCCGTCTGCCGTAATCGCGATTACCAATCCCGAATTCTTCTCGACGGAAGGAACGGCCCTGCACGTGACTTGTGCGGGAAATCGCATCGGTCAAACCTGCGTATGCGACGACGAAACCCGGCGAAGTGTCGATGTCGCCGTCGATGTCGATCGCGACAGGCTCCGTGATGTATTCCTGACCACTTTATGCGCCGCCGATGCAGCGCGCCTGCGCCGCAGCGTTTGATTTTTTCAATGGCACCAGCAGAACCGACACGCGCCGGCCGCGACACAGACTGGACCGCCCTGCTGCGCCTCGTGCGTGACAGCTTCGCCTATATGGAAAGCCGCATTGATCCGCCGTCGTCGATGCACCGGTTGACGGCGGAAAGCATCGCGCGCCATGCCGCAGAGCAGGAAATCTGGATCATCGGCCCGCCGGAAGCGCCGGTCGCCTGCCTGTTCATGACGGAAAAGCCGGATTGTCTGTATGTCGGCAAGCTGGCGGTAGCGGAAAGCCATCGCGGTAAAGGCTATGCCAGATTACTGATCAACTGCGCCGAGGCCCGCGCCCGGGCGAAAGGCCTGCCGGCGCTGGAACTGCAGAGCCGTGTTGAACTAACCGAAAACCACGCGGTATTTGCAAAGATGGGGTTCGTCAAAACCGGCGAGGATGCCCACGAAGGCTACGACCGCCCGACCAGCATCACGATGCGGCGGGTGATCGCCTAGCGTTTCAATATCTTTAATCTGTTCCGAAGAAACGCCATCTGTGTTTCAGGTTACATGTAACCGATTGGATGCCAGAGATGGCACAACAACCTGAAAAGAAGACATCCCGCGACAAGGTGAACCGCTACCGGCAACGGATGCGGGCAAAGGAGTATCGGCAGGTCTCGTTCTGGATTCCCGATACGCGGACACCGGAATTTGCGGCGCAGGCCCGGCGGCAATCGCTCGCCGTCGCCAACAACCGTCACGAAGCGGAAGATCTGGCTTTCATTGAAAGTCTGATCGACTGGGACAATCTTGAAACGGGGTGAGGTCTGGACGGTATCGGGCGCTGGATATGCCGGCAAACCTCGCCTGGCCGTCATCGTTCAATCGGATTTATATGAAGGCCTCGAAAGCCTGACCCTGTGTCTGTTCACGACAAACGACACAGCAGCACCCGATTTTCGCATTCCGGTCATTCCTTCCGAGTCCAATGGCCTGACAGCGCCGTCCTGGCTGATGGCCAACAAGATGATGACCGTATCGAAAAAGCATCTCGGCCGGAAAATCGGCACACTGGCCGGCGATGACATGACCGCCCTCAATCATGCCATGATCGTGTTTCTGGGGATTGGATAAACTGAGCGGCGCTAAACGTTCACTGCATACCTAAGCAAATGCCAGTTCGGCGAATGACAGCATTATCATCGCAAGACAAGGAACGGTTAGAAATTCGTGTAGCCGCAGTTTACGCTGCTCTGTCACGGTTTACTCCTCACTCGCCAACGCAATTTCCATCACGCTAATCATGCCATCAACAAGCCGGTCATCCGCCACTTCGGGCGCTTCGGAAATCCCTCGCCCGACATGGGCGACCTCGAAGAATATACGCCCCAACGGCAGATAGGAATACACCGCTGTGAATTCACGCCCTTGCCGAATACATTGCATAAGGATTGATTGAGCAAGAGTTTCCGTCGGCAACGGTTTCTTGTCGAACTCGTAAATCTCTAGATCATCCGGACAGCGGGCACTCGTTTTCGCTATAATTTCTGCGACGCGATTGCTGATCACACCCTCACCGTCCTCGAACTGTGAACCGAGACCAAAAACATTACCAATCGACCAGGCTATAGAAGCGCCCACCAGGACAGCCTCCTCCGGTAGCTCGCGATAGATCTTAAAGTCCCCAAGACCATAAACTTTCTCGTCAATCGCCAATCTCACCACCTGATCGATCAGGCTGGACTGATCTGTCAGGCCCGGCTGCTCATCGTTGGAACTCGTATCCAGATCGACGTCTGCATCATTCCTGTAATTTTCATCCCCGATAATAATGCTGACGCATTCTGACGCCTTTGGCATTGCATGTCGCAATCCCTCAAGTTTGAAATCATATGCCCCTGTCGGCGTTCTGATTGTCACATGCTCACTGGTCAGCAATCCGAAATACACTTTGTTATTGTCATCAAAAAAAGCGAGAAGCATGTCCTCGGATATAGCTTCTGCCTCGACCGTCACGGAATTTTTCTCACCCATTTCAAGCTTTACCGGAAACCGGCTTTCCTTGGCGAGATTGAAGTCCGGGTGAACAAGAAACATTTCGATGCGATTGTTGGCGTTGAATGCAAAAGCGAGTCGAACACCGGGTTCGAAATTTTTTTCTACCGAGCACCTCAGAAAGTCATCGTTCCCGGGATTGTAGTGTTCAACCAGCAGCCAGCCGTGGATGTGGCGCATCGGAACCGACCGGGCGGAAAGCGCCGACGGGAAAACGATCAACGCGATCAAGCCTGTAACCGTAAACGCTCTCACCGATTCCAAAAGACGTCTCGTCATAGGCGTTCTCTCAATCTATCCAGCTTCTGCAAGAAGAATGCAGTCCGCTCATTCCGCCTGCTCACCGAACGCTTCGATCATCACCTGAATAGTGGAGACCAGCCTTGCATCGGCATCGACCGGGCTGTCGGAAAGCCCGTCGACGACATGGGTGATCCGGAACATCAGACGTCCGACGGGGACGAGGGAACAAACGGCGGTAAACTCTTTGTCCGGGGCAAAACACCGAATAACACGAGACTGCGACATGGCGCCGAACGAAAACATCAGTCCGGGCAACTCTTTCATGACCAGCTCATCCTTGCAGCGTTGCCTGCATTCCTTGACGAATTCCGAAAACAGGTCAGCGACGGTTCGGCTGCCCATCGGCATTTCGAGACCTGTCCCCTTTATATCGCCGACCGTCCAGGTCAGTTCCCTGCCCAGCCTGTCCGCCTCATCTAGCTGCCCGACATCGATTTCGAAATCCTTCAAGTCAGTTGCGCTGTTGTTGATTGACGCCTGCAGCAGCATGTTCAGCATCCCTGCGCCGACGTCGTCCCCCGCCGTTTCGGCGTCAGCTTTATCATCCCCGGAATCCTGTGTTCCGCCGGAATTCGATTTTCCTGCATCGCCGCTTGTCAGTTCCGTAACCTCGGCAAGCATGCGGACCATGCTGTCTGCACTTTCACCCTGATCGTTCAGCATATCGCTTGTGTGGAAAGACCTTTCCGCCACCTCCGGCGGCACCGCCGCCCGGGCGCATTCATAAAGCGCATCCAG
>CAYGSU010000105.1:0-9461 GCA_964352715.1 uncultured Flavobacteriaceae bacterium
GCGGCCGCACCGTCGGCGCCGGCGTTGTTGCCGGTATCATCGAGTAGTAAAGGCGCAAGTTAAGCTTGGCTTTCGGGTCTGTCCGCCTTATGTCCCGTTAGGCAGACCCGAAATGGAGGGGTATAGCTCAGTTGGTAGAGCGACGGTCTCCAAAACCGTAGGCCCTGGGTTCGAATCCTAGTGCCCCTGCCACTACCGGGGAACCGGTAGACTGAATTTACCGGGAAGCCGGTAAACTGAATTCGGCTCCGGAATTGTCCGGCGCCGCAGTAAGGAAGAAGAAATGGCGAAAACAACCCCGGCGCAGTTTGTGCGGCAAGTGCGTCAGGAAGCATCGAAAGTATCGTGGCCGACCCGCAAGGAAACCGGCATCGCGACGACGATGGTGTTTGTGATGGTGATCATCATGTCTATCTTCTTCCTGCTGGTGGATGAAGTAATTGCGCTTTTAATTCAGGCGATCCTTAGCGTCTGACCGCAGGCACAGCCTGTACGATTGGAGAGTGAACGTGGCGAAACGTTGGTACGTGGTGCATGTGTATTCGGGCTTTGAAAAGCGCGTTGCCGAATCCGTTATGGAACAGGCGGCGGTTCAGGGGCTCGACGATCAGATCGAACAGGTGCTGGTTCCGACCGAAGAAGTCGTTGAAATGCGCCGTGGCCGCAAGGTGAACTCTGAGCGCAAGTTCTTCCCCGGGTACATCCTGGCGAATATGGAAATGACCGATCAGGCCTGGCACCTCGTCAGCAACACGCCGAAGGTGACCGGCTTTCTTGGCACCGGCAAACGGCCTTCGCCGATCAGCGACCGCGAGGCCGAGCGCATCCTGCATCAGGTCAGCGAAGGCGTCGACCGACCGAAGCCCTCGATTACGTTCGAAATCGGCGAACAGGTCCGCGTTTCCGACGGTCCGTTCACGTCATTCAACGGCAGTGTCGAGGATGTCGATGAGGAACGGTCCCGCCTCAAGGTTACGGTTTCCATCTTTGGCCGAGCCACGCCCGTGGAACTCGAATATTCGCAGGTCGAGAAGACCTGATCCTGTTTTGGTGGTCCGGTTTCGTGCTGCAAATGCGAGAAACCGGAAAAAAAAGCTTTTCGTAGGGCGATCGACGCTGTAGAACCACGCCCTGCTAGGAGACTGGCAATCAGCGTTGCGGGAGGTGACCCCGAAGACCTAGGGGGCCGAACCGCGGCACACCAAACCGACAGGACGGCGATCTAATCAGGATCGCGGTGCGTGTCGGTTTTAACCGTTTGAGGTGGTGACATGGCAAAAAAGATTAAGGGCTATATCAAGCTCGAAATACCTGCAGGTCAAGCGAACCCTTCGCCGCCGGTTGGTCCGGCACTGGGGCAGCGTGGCCTGAACATTATGGAATTCTGCAAGGCGTTCAACGCGGCGACCCAGAATTTGGAACCCGGTGCGCCAACGCCTGTGATTATCACGGCGTTTGAAGACCGCACCTTTACCTTCATCACGAAGACGCCGCCGGCGAGCTTCTTGCTGAAGAAGGCGGCCAAGATCAAATCCGGCTCGGGCGTTCCGAACAAGGAAAAGGTCGGCAAGGTGACGAAAGCGCAGGTGCGCGAAATCGCCGAGATCAAGTTGAAAGATATGAACGCGGTCGATATTGAAGCCGCCATGATGTCAATCGCCGGCTCTGCCCGGTCGATGGGCATCGAAGTAGCGGAGTAGGGATCATGGCCAAGAAAAGCAAAAAACTCCGCGCCGCCTATGAAGGCATCGAACGCAACGCCGCTATGGCCGTTGACGAAGCGGTGAAGATCATCAAGTCGTACGCTGCGTCGTCGAAGTTCGACGAAACCATCGAAATCGCGATGAATCTGGGCATTGACCCGCGCCACGCCGACCAGCAGGTGCGCGGCGCCGTGCAGCTTCCGAACGGAACCGGCAAGTCGGTTCGTGTTGCGGTGTTCGCACGTGATGCCAAGGCGGATGAAGCCCGGGAAGCCGGCGCTGAATTCGTCGGCGCCGAGGATCTGATGGAACAGATTCAGGGCGGCATGATGGATTTTGAACGCGTGATCGCAACGCCGGACATGATGGCGGTTGTCGGTCGCCTCGGTAAGGTTCTCGGCCCGAAGGGCATGATGCCGAACCCGAAGCTCGGCACGGTTACGCCGAACGTCGTTGACGCCATCAAGGCGGCCAAGGGCGGTGAAGTTCAGTTCCGCGCCGAAAAGGCCGGGATCATTCATGCCGGTGTCGGCAAGGCGAGCTTCTCGGAAGAACACCTTGCTGAAAATATTCGTGCGTTTGCCACGGCGATCATCAACGCCAGGCCGTCGGGCGCAAAGGGCACGTATTTGAAGAAAGTTTCCGTGTCGTCAACGATGGGACCGGGCCTGAAGCTCGAGCCGCAATCGCTTACGGCGTGATGTGAGAATACCCGTTTCGCCGGGTAACCGGCGGGGCGGGGGCTGTGTCGATACGGCCATGGTGGGTGTATCGGCGCAACCTGTCCGAGACTGGAGGCGGTTCCTGATTCCGCAAGGAAGCAGGGCCTTAAACCGCAAAGCCTCCATGAGATGGGGATACGGGTTGTCGGACCGGCATGCTCTTTGAGCCGTCGGCCTCGCAAACCGGAACTCCCGGACGGGACGAGTGGGGGTGTCGGCCAACCGGGCGTCACCTCTTTTGAACCGGCTTGGAGCTTCGATGGGACCGCAGGGTCCGGCGGGGTGACAGCCATTTTGAGAACGGAGACCAGTAATGGACCGTGCAAAAAAAGAAGCGCTTGTCGCGGATCTGCACGAGACCCTGTCCTCGGCTTCTCTGGTTGTGCTGACGCATGCCCAGGGACTGACGGTGGCGGAAGTCTCCGACCTTCGGGCGAAAATGCGGGAAGCGGGGGCCTCGTTCAAGGTCACCAAGAATACGCTCGCAAAAATCGCGTTGAAGGATACTCAGTTCGAATACCTATCCGACCGTTTCAGTGGTCCGACGGCGGTGGCGGCTTCTTCTGATCCTGTAGCGGCAGCAAGGGTTGCTGTCGATTACGCCAAGGATAAGAAGGAAAAGTTCGTCATCATTGCGGGCGGGCTCGACGCAAGGGAAATCGACGAGGCTGCGGTGAGAAATCTCGCAACCCTGCCGTCCCTGGACGAGCTGCGCGGCAAGCTGGTCGGGCTGTTGCAGGCGCCCGCGACCAAGGTCGCCGGGGTTCTGCAGGCGCCGGCCGGCCAGTTGGCCCGGGTTTTCGGTGCTTATGCTGCGACAGCGGAAGGTGAAGGCTGAGGTGCAAACCCGCTTTAAGCGGACAATCTGTATTGCCAATGGAGTAAATTACGATGGCTGATCTTGATAAACTGGCAGAAGAGCTTTCTTCGCTTACCGTTCTGGAAGCAGCAGAGCTCTCGAAGATGCTGGAAGAAAAATGGGGCGTTTCCGCCGCTGCGCCGGTCGCAGTTGCGGGTGCGGCTCCGGCAGGCGGCGGCGATGCCGGCGAAGCTGCTGAAGAAAAGACCGAATTCGACGTTATCCTTGCCGCCGCTGGCGACAAGAAAATCAACGTCATCAAGGAAGTTCGGGCAATTACAGGCTTGGGCCTGAAGGAAGCCAAGGACCTCGTCGAAGGCGCGCCGAAGCCTGTGAAGGAAGGCGTTGCCAAAGCCGAAGCCGATGAGCTGAAGAAGAAACTGGAAGAAGCCGGCGCAACCGTCGAGCTGAAGTAGTTTCTACGCCGGCGTCCGGCCCCGTGCGCTCGGGCCGGAATGTCGGTGAGGCAGGGTTTTAGCGTGTAGGGGTGCGCCGGTTGCGGCGTCACCCCTGCACGCGCCTGTCATAGAGATTTCCATCGGATTGCGGTGGAAGAGTGCAGACGCCTTGCGGTTTCGCATCTTCGCGGATCGCTGATTAGGCGCCGGAACCGGTGCAACTGCGCCCTTCGGCAGCCGTTATAGGATTGAGACGAGGTAGATTATGGCCAAATCGTTCACCGGTAAGAAGAAGATTCGCAAAAGTTTCGGTCGGCTGCAGGAAGTCGCACCAATGCCGAACCTGATCGAGGTTCAGAAAACTTCGTATGATGCGTTCCTTCAGGTGGGCAAGAATTGGCAGGAACGGGAAAGCGCCGGCTTGCAGGAAGTGTTCGCAAGCGTGTTTCCGATCCACGATTTCTCGGGCCGCAGCCGCCTCGAATTCGTCAAATACGATCTTGAAAAGCCGAAATACGATGTTGATGAATGCCGCCAGCGCGGAATTACATTTTCTGCTCCGCTGAAAGTGACGCTTCGTCTCGTCGTCTGGGATATCGACGAGGAAACCGGCGCGAAATCGATCCGCGATATCAAGGAGCAGGACGTCTATATGGGCGATCTGCCGCTGATGACGGAGCACGGCACGTTCATCGTCAACGGAACGGAACGCGTGATCGTTTCGCAGATGCACCGGTCGCCGGGCGTGTTCTTCGACCACGACCGCGGCAAGACCCACTCTTCCGGCAAGTTTCTGTTCGCCGCGCGGGTGATCCCGTATCGCGGCTCCTGGCTCGATTTTGAATTCGACGCCAAGGACATGGTCTTTGTCCGGATCGACCGCCGCCGCAAACTGCCGGCGACAACCCTTTTGATGGCGCTGGACGACCTGCAGACTGAAGCATTGCGGGAAACCGCAGCGATCGAGGGCCGTACCGTCGATCCGGGCGAATGCCAGGGCATGTCGAAAGACGAAATTCTCGATTTCTTCTACGATCATGTCGTTTACACCAAAGTCGGCAACAACTGGAAAACGCCGTTTGATCCCGACATGTGGCGGGGCGTCAAGCTGACCTCGGCGCTGATCGATGCAAAGACGGGCGAAGCGGTTGCAGAAGCCGAAACCAAAATCACGCCGCGCCTGTCCAAGAAGCTCAAGGACGACGGACTGAAGGAAATTCTGGTCCAGGCCGACGACATGGTCGGCCGGTTTGTCGGCCAGGATGTGGTGATCGCGAAAACCGGTCTGGTTGTCGCCGAAGCGGGCGAGGAAATTACCGAAGAATTGCTGTCGACCTTCTCGGAAGCCGGCATTGAGAGCTTTTCGGCGCTCAATACAAACGACGTCAATATCGGCTCGTATGTCCGCAACACGCTGGTCGCCGACAAGAACCAGAACCGTGAAGATGCGCTGATCGATATTTACCGGGTGATGCGCCCGGGTGAACCGCCGACGCTGGAAACCGCCGAAGCGCTGTTCAACAGCCTGTTCTTCGACAGTGAACGCTATGACCTGTCCGCCGTTGGCCGGGTGAAGATGAATTCGCGCATGGGTTACGAGCCGGGATCGGTTGCCGATACGGTGCGCACCCTTCGCAAGCAGGATATTCTGAACATCGTCAAGGTTCTCGTCGAACTGAAGGACGGCAAGGGCGAAATCGACGATATCGACCATCTCGGCAACCGCCGTGTCCGGTCTGTCGGCGAACTGATGGAAAACCAGTACCGTCTGGGGCTGCTGCGCATGGAACGGGCGATCCGGGAACGGATGAGCTCGGTCGATATCGATTCCGTGATGCCGCATGACCTGATCAATGCGAAGCCGGCTGCCGCTGCGGTACGCGAATTCTTCGGTTCGTCGCAGCTCAGCCAGTTCATGGACCAGACCAACCCGCTGTCGGAAATCACCCACAAACGTCGTTTGTCGGCGCTTGGTCCGGGCGGTCTGACCCGCGAACGGGCCGGGTTTGAAGTGCGCGACGTGCACGCAACCCATTACGGCCGTATCTGCCCGATTGAAACGCCGGAAGGCCCGAACATCGGTCTGATCAACTCGCTGGCAACCTATGCGGTGGTCAACAAGTACGGCTTTATCGAGAGCCCGTACCGCAAGGTTGTCGACGGCAAGGTTACGGACGACGTCATCTATCTCTCCGCCATGGATGAAGGTCGTTACACGATCGCCGAGGCGAATGCCGAACTCGACAAGAACAACAAGATCGTCAACGAACTGGTGGCGTCCCGCAAGGGCGGCGACTACATCGTTGCCCGTCCGGTTGATATCGACCTGATCGACGTTTCGCCGAAGCAGCTTGTTTCGGTCGCTGCGGCGCTTATTCCGTTCCTTGAAAACGATGACGCGAACCGTGCTCTCATGGGGTCGAACATGCAGCGTCAGGCCGTGCCGTTGTTGCAGGCGGAAGCGCCGCTGGTCGGCACCGGCATGGAAAGCCGCGTAGCGCGAGACAGCGGTGTCGCCATCGTTTCCAAGCGGTCGGGCATCGTCGACCAGGTAGACGCCACGCGTATCGTTCTGCGGGTTACGGAACAGACCGAAGCGAGCGCCAGTGGCGTCGACATTTACAACCTGCTGAAATTCCAGCGGTCGAACCAGAATACCTGCATCACGCAGCGTCCGCTGGTGAAAGTTGGTGACATTATCCAGGCTGGCGACATCATTGCCGACGGTCCGTCGACGGATCTCGGTGAACTGGCTCTGGGCCGGAATGCGCTGGTCGCGTTCATGCCGTGGAACGGATACAACTTCGAGGATTCGATCCTGATCTCCGAACGCATCGTCCGCGACGACGTGTTCACCTCGATCCATATCGAAGAATTCGAAGTGATGGCCCGCGATACGAAGCTGGGCCAGGAAGAAATCACGCGCGACATTCCGAACGTTGGTGAAGACGCCCTGAAAAACCTCGACGAGGCAGGCATCGTCTACATCGGCGCCGAAGTGGAAGCCGGCGATATTCTGGTCGGCAAGGTCACGCCGAAGGGCGAATCACCGATGACGCCGGAAGAAAAGCTTCTGCGCGCGATCTTCGGTGAAAAGGCATCCGATGTACGCGATACGTCGCTGCGGATGCCGCCGGGCGCCAAGGGAACAATCGTTGAAGTGCGCGTCTTCTCGCGTCGCGGCGTTGACAAGGACGAGCGGGCGCTGGCCATCGAAATGGCCGAAATCGAGCGTCTGGCGAAGGACCGTGATGACGAGAAGGCCATTCTGGACCGGTCGTTCCGTCAGCGTTTCTCGGAAATGGTGATGAACCGCAAGGTCGTTACCGGGCCGAAGGGCGTCAAGATGGACCTGGCGACACAGGATGCGATTTCTGAAATCACAACCGGTCAGCTTCGCCAGATCGTTGTCGACGACGATGGCGTCAACGACGGGCTGGAGGCATTGCGCCGTCAGCACGACGATTCAATCGGCCTGCTGAATGCCCGTTTCGACGACAAGATCGAAAAGGTGCAGTCGGGCGATGAACTGCCCCCGGGCGTCATGAAGATGATCAAGGTTTTCGTCGCGGTGAAACGCAAGCTGCAGCCGGGCGACAAAATGGCCGGTCGTCATGGCAACAAGGGTGTGATCTCCAAGATCGTGCCGGTTGAAGACATGCCGTATCTGGAAGACGGCACGGCCGTTGATGTGGTGCTGAACCCGCTCGGGGTGCCGAGCCGCATGAACGTCGGGCAGATTCTGGAAACCCATCTGGGCTGGGCGTCTGCCGGTCTCGGCCGCCAGGTCCGCGAAGCGCTGGAAGTCTACGAGGGCTCCGGCAAGGCGGCAGATGTGCGCAAGACCCTGATCGATGTCTATGACGATGCTGACATCGCGAAGGAGATCAAGGAACTGGACGACAACGAGATGATCGAACTTGCGAACAACGTCAAAGGCGGCATCCCGATGGGAACGCCGGTCTTCGATGGCGCGCGCGAGGAAGACATCAACCTGATGCTGGCGCGTGCCGGCATGCCGAAAAGCGGCCAGGTTCAGTTGCACGACGGACGCACCGGCGAGCCTTTTGCCCGGTTGGTCACCGTCGGGTACATCTACATGCTGAAACTGCATCACCTTGTCGATGACAAGATCCACGCGCGGTCGATCGGACCGTACAGCCTTGTTACCCAGCAGCCGCTCGGTGGTAAGGCGCAGTTCGGCGGCCAGCGCTTCGGTGAAATGGAAGTGTGGGCGCTTGAAGCATACGGCGCAGCTTACACGTTGCAGGAAATGCTGACAGTGAAGTCGGATGACGTGTCCGGCCGAACGAAAGTCTACGAAGCGATCGTCCGTGGCGACGACAACTTCGAGGCCGGCATCCCGGAAAGCTTCAACGTTCTGGTCAAGGAACTGCGTTCATTGTGCCTGAACGTGGAACTGATGCAGGAAGAGATCTAAGCCAGGCTTCTCTTAACAGGAAGCAAAGGCCTAATGCCGGGCAGGATGCCGCCCGGTCCCAGAAGTCGGATATCGCACTGCGATACGAAGGAGAGACTGATATGAGCGAATTGATGCAGATTTTCGGCCAACCGCAAGGGCCGCAGAGCTTTGATTCGATCCGGATTTCGATTGCAAGTCCGGACCGCATCCGCTCGTGGTCATTTGGCGAGATCAAAAAGCCGGAAACCATCAATTACCGTACCTTCAAGCCTGAACGGGACGGTCTTTTCTGTGCCCGGATCTTTGGTCCGATCAAGGATTACGAATGCCTGTGCGGCAAGTACAAGCGGATGAAGTACAAAGGCATCATCTGCGAAAAGTGCGGCGTTGAAGTTACGCTGTCGAAAGTGCGCCGCGAACGCATGGGGCATATCGAACTGGCGTCGCCGGTTGCTCATATCTGGTTTCTGAAATCGCTGCCGAGCCGCATCGGCCTGCTGATGGACATGACCCTGAAGGATCTGGAACGGGTTCTTTATTTCGAGAATTATGTCGTGACGGAACCGGGTCTGACGCCGCTGAAAATGAAGCAGCTTCTGACCGAAGACGAATACCTGGATGCTCAGGACGAATACGGCGAGGAAAACTTCACCGCCAAGATCGGCGCCGAAGCCCTGAAAGACATGCTGGGTCGGATCGAGATCGAAGACGCGCTGGAAACCACCAGGACGGATCTCGAAGAAACCGGATCGGAAGCCAAGCGCAAGAAGCTGGTCAAGCGGCTGAAGCTGCTGGAAGCCTTCCAGATGTCCGGCACCCGTCCGGAATGGATGATCATGGACGTCGTTCCGGTGATCCCGCCCGAACTGCGCCCGCTGGTGCCGCTCGACGGCGGCCGCTTCGCGACCTCCGATCTGAACGATCTGTATCGCCGGGTGATCAACCGTAACAACCGTTTGAAGCGGCTGATCGAACTGCGTGCGCCGGACATCATTGTCCGTAACGAAAAGCGCATGCTGCAGGAATCCGTTGACGCCCTGTTCGACAACGGCCGTCGTGGCCGCGTCATCACCGGCGCGAACAAGCGCCCGCTTAAGTCGCTCAGCGACATGCTGAAGGGCAAGCAGGGCCGGTTCCGTCAGAACCTGCTCGGCAAGCGCGTCGACTATTCCGGCCGTTCGGTCATCGTTGTCGGACCGGAACTGATGCTGCATCAGTGCGGGTTGCCGAAGAAGATGGCGCTGGAGCTGTTCAAGCCGTTCATTTACTCGAAGCTCGAACTGTATGGTCTTGCAACCACCATCAAGGCCGCCAAGCGGATGGTCGAAAAGGAACGTCCGGAAGTCTGGGACATTC
>CAYGSU010000106.1:0-7052 GCA_964352715.1 uncultured Flavobacteriaceae bacterium
AGGACTGGTGGTATCCGTATCCCGATAACTGGTTCTATGCCGGATCAGGCCGGGAATATTAATAGCAACCGCTTGCTCCGATCCCGCTTATTCTGATCCAGCTTTCGCTGCTTCTGCATGAGCGAGTAACTGCTGACGCAACGCATCGGGTAATCTCAATGCGTCGCCGAGGCGTTCCATGTAGCGGTTTTCTTCCGGCGTATCGATATCGATGGTAAGCGCCGATGCAAGAAACAGTTCGCTTGCCTGTTTTTCATCCCTGGCAAGGTTGGCGATGGCGATCGGATCGCTCGCAGAGCCAAGTTGATCGAACAGGAAGCCTTTTTCATCGGCGGCCAGACTGGACGCATCGATTTGAGCGCGAATGTTCTCATTTTCTGCGGCATCGATATGTTCATCCGCCTTGGCGGCGCTGATCATCGCCTGGATCAACCCGAGTCTGAGATCATTGCCGTTCTGGTCCTGCAATTGAGCCGGGTCGAATCCACTATCGGGCGGGGCTGGCGGGATGGATCGGATTGGTTGATGTGGAACAGAGCGCTGGGCTGTTGCCTGATTTTGCTGAGATGGCTGGTTCTGCTGGTTTTTTCTGTAGTCGCTATAGGCCTTGTACGCCAACCCTCCGACGGCAGCCATGCCGCCATAAGTCAGCGCTTTACCACCAATTTTTCGGGCCTTTTTGCTGCCGAGCATCAGAGCGACCAAGCCGCCAGCAGCGGCACCGCCGGCCAACCCGCCGGGAAAGCTGCTCATGGCGCCGGATAGACCTGTTTTCTGTTGTTGACCGGAGGCTGGTTGTTGTCCGCTGCCAGACCCAAGAAATCCATCGATCAGTCTGTTGATGTCCATCATAAGCCTTTTCTGAAAAACGATCGGTAATGACTGCTGATGAAATATTTAAGGGTTGATTCCTGTGTTTCAATTGGCAGGGGAGTGAACTGTTTTATCCGGTCTTTCAGTAAGAATGTGGAATCCGTCGTATCAGGCGTTGCTCTAACCGCGATGTACCGTTAGAAACGCACGGATTTGCTGACTTTTCTATTGGTTGAACGAAAAAGGGGCGGGCGATATGCGCGTTTATTATGACCGCGATGCGGATGTTAATCTGATCAAGACAAAGAATGTGGTGATTGTTGGCTATGGTAGCCAGGGACACGCCCATGCAATGAACCTTCGTGATAGCGGCGTGACCAATATTGCTGTCGCCCTTCGTGAAGATTCCTCCACGCGCAAGAAGGTTACAGACGCCGGCTTCAAATGCATGACGCCGTCTGAAGCCGCCAAATGGGCCGATGTCGTGATGATGCTGACGCCGGACGAACTGCAGGGCGATATCTATCGTGACGATCTGCACGGCAATATGAAGGAAGGCGCGGCGATTGCTTTCGCCCATGGCCTGAACGTTCACTTCAATCTGGTCGAGCCGCGCGCCGACCTTGATGTCATCATGATCGCGCCGAAAGGCCCGGGCCACACGGTCCGGTCAGAATACGTGCGTGGCGGCGGTGTGCCGACCCTGGTTGCCGTTCACGCCAATCCGTCGGGCAACGCCATGGACATCGCGCTGTCCTACGCATCGGCGAATGGTGGCGGCCGCGCCGGCATCATCGAAACCAATTTCCGCGAAGAGTGCGAAACCGATCTGTTCGGCGAGCAGGTTGTTCTGTGCGGCGGGCTGGTCGAGCTGATCCGCGGCGGATACGAAACACTTGTTGAAGCCGGCTACGCGCCCGAAATGGCGTATTTCGAATGCCTGCATGAAGTAAAGCTGATTGTCGACCTGATCTATGAAGGCGGCATCGCCAATATGAACTACTCGATCTCCAACACCGCTGAATATGGTGAATACGTCACCGGCCCCCGGATCATCACGGATGAGACCCGGGCGGAAATGCGGCGTGTGCTGGATGACATCCAGTCTGGCCGGTTCACCCGCAACTGGATGCTTGAAAACAAGGTCAATCAGACCAGCTTCAAGGCAACCCGCCGCCGCAATGACGAGCACCCGATTGAAGAAGTGGGTGAAAAGCTGCGCGCGATGATGCCGTGGATCTCTGAGAAGGCGCTGGTCGACAAGACGAAAAACTGATCGCTCCAGCGGCCACGAATATCAGGCCGGTCCCTTCGGGGATCGGCCTTTTTCAGGTTTGAATCATAAAGTTGCGTAAGCAACAAATATTATTTTTCCGTTAACTTATTGAATTTACACTGATTTGCATTCATTACCCTTTAGGGCTGAATAGAGGTCGCGGGTAGTTATTCACAATCGATGATTCGTGGCCTTGATTCCTGCCGTTTTTGAAAGTTTAACGATTTGTTAAATAAAGTTGCGGTAGCAACCATAATTCTGAAGCAACCGGAATCCCGTTGCCTGAGATGCTAAAGAACATTGCGTAACGTGTTGAATCGGCGTAAATCTAACGACTTCAATGCACGGTGGGCGTGCGATTTGTTCCGGCGGACAACAGGTAGGCTGCCCTGACAGATAAAAAATGCGCGCGGTGGTGACTTAACGAAATTCGGGGCCGGGCTGTCGGCCTGAAACACGAGTGGGGACGGCATTATGTTTTCTGGTTTGTTAGGGTTCCTTTCCGCCGACATGGCGATTGATCTCGGAACAGCGAATACGCTGGTTTATGTGAAGGGGCGTGGCATCGTTCTGAACGAGCCGTCCGTTGTCGCGATAGTCGAAGTCAAGGGCAAGAAGCAGGTTCTCGCTGTCGGTGACGAAGCGAAAATGATGCTCGGGCGCACGCCCGGCAACATCCAGGCGATCAGGCCCCTGCGGGATGGCGTAATCGCGGATTTCGACGTTGCCGAGGAAATGATCAAACACTTTATCCGAAAGGTGCATAACCGGCGTAGTTTCGCGAGCCCTCAGGTTATCGTCTGCGTGCCGTCAGGGTCGACGGCGGTTGAGCGGCGCGCTATTCAGGAATCGGCTGAAAGTGCTGGCGCCCGGCGGGTGTTCCTGATCGAGGAACCGATGGCGGCGGCAATCGGCGCCAATCTTCCGGTTACTGAGCCGACCGGGTCGATGGTGGTTGATATCGGCGGGGGCACCACGGAAGTGGCCGTTCTGTCGCTCGGCGGCATCGTCTATTCACGGTCGGTCCGCGTCGGCGGCGACAAGATGGACGAGGCGATCATCGCCTACATTCGCCGCAACCATAACCTTCTGGTCGGTGAAGGATCAGCCGAACGCATCAAGAAGGAAATCGGGTCTGCCTGCCCGCCGACGGATGGCGATGGCAAGCTGATGGAAATCAAAGGGCGCGACCTGATGAACGGCGTGCCGAAGGAACTGGTGATTTCCGAACGCCAGATCGCCGAAAGCCTTGCCGAACCGGTGGGCGCGATTGTCGAGGCTGTGAAAGTGGCGCTGGAACAGACGCCGCCGGAACTGGCTGCCGATATCGTCGACAAGGGCATTGTGCTAACCGGGGGTGGCGGCATGCTGTCGAACCTGGACTATGTGCTGCGGCATGCGACCGGTCTGCCTGTTTCGATCGCCGATGACGCCTTGTCCTGTGTTGCTCTGGGTACCGGCCGGTGCCTGGAAGAGATGCGGACACTGAAAAACGTTCTGATCAGCATGTATTGAGCTGGTTAGGCGGGCGTTTGGTTCTGATGACCGATAATCGGACTTTACGGATTGCTGAACCGATGGCGACCGCCGTCGGCGATGGTGGCGGTTTGTCCGGAACTCGCGGGGACTCGGTATGAGTAAGCGGACCGGCCCTGTTATGCGAATTGCCGCTCCGTTGCGCACGCTGGCGCAGCGCGGCGCATTCATGCTGCTGCTTGTGTCGGCTGGCGCAATCATGCTGTTCGGCAAGGCGGATCCCGACCTGTTCGAGCGGACACGCACCCAGGTGACGGATCTTATGGCGCCGTTGCTGAGCGTCGTCTCCCGACCCATCGCGACCGGTGCGAAGGTCGTCGCAGAAGCGGAATCGCTGGTGGATCTTCGTCAGGATAACATGCGCCTGAAAATGGAAAACGCCCGGCTGCTGGAATGGCAGGCGACGGCGCGCAGGCTTGCGGTTGAAAACGAGGAGTTGCGGAAACTGCTCGCCTACCGACCTGATGCCAATGCCCAGTATGTGACAGCAAGGGTGATCGGCGACAAGGGCGGCGCTTTCCTTCGCAGTATCCTGATCAATGAAGGCGAAGAAGGCAGTATCAAGAAGGGGCAGGCGGCCCTGACCGGCACGGGCCTGTTGGGTCGGGTTGAAAGTGTCGGCCGTCGTTCTGCCCGCATCCTGCTGATCACCGACTTGAACAGCCGGGTGCCGGTGGTCGTTGAATCGACGCGCGTACGGGCAATACTGGCGGGCGATAACAGCCGCCTGCCGAGGCTCGAGTTTCTGTCTGCCAATTCACAGCTTGCTGTTGGCCAGCGGATCGTGACGTCCGGTCATGGCGACGCCTTCCCGCCGGGCATCCCGGTCGGGGTGATTGCGTCAGTCGGCGAAACCGGTGTTCGGGTGGAACCTTTTGCTGAATCGGACCGGCTCGAATTCGTCCGTATTGTCGACTACGGCCTGCGCGGCATTCTTTCGGCGGCTTCGGAAGACCCTGAGATAACGCCTCGGTAACACGCCGATTCGTCGGCGCCAGCCGGGCTGGCAACGCGATATTTTATTTTTCATCGGTGATTTGACGCATGATGAAGCAGACGCCCTTGCAGAAGATCGATGCCTATGGCCGGTGCATCATGCCCGCGCTTTTCGCCGTTCTTCTGGTGATTTTGTCGGTAACGCCGATGCAAATTCCTGGCTATGCGGTGATTGCGCCGTCATTTCTGCTGATGTCTGTCTATTACTGGGCGATATACCGGCCGGATGTCATGCCCTTCATTCTGGTGTTTCTGCTGGGCCTGTTCCAGGACATCCTGAGCGGCGGGCCACCGGGGCTGAATGCCTGGATACTGCTGGTCGCCTTCGGTCTCGTCGTGTCACAGCGGCGCTTTTTCATCGGAAAATCGTTTCCGGTGATCTGGTGGGGTTTCATGCTGCTGGCCGCTGGCGCCGGCAGCCTGACCTGGGTGCTGACGGCCATACTAAGCGATACTGTTGTTGCACCCCAACCCGGCATCTTCGCGTTTCTGATGTCGATTGCCGTCTACCCGATACTCACACTGGCGTTTGCCGCCATTCATCGCCTGCTGTCCCCGTCGGCCGCGTAGCCGGGATCGGACAGACATGCGCCCGGAACGGACACGAACGAAGATCTTTACCCGCCGGGCGGCGCTGCTGACCGGCGCAAAAATGGCGGTGTTCGGCGGCCTTGTCGGGCGGATGTACTACCTGCAGGTGGTCGAGGCGGAACGCTATCTGATGCTGGCCGAGGAAAACCGTATCAACTTCCGGCTCATTCCGCCGCCACGCGGCTTCATTGTTGACCGCAACGGCGATTATCTGGCCATCAACATTCAGAATTATCAGGCTGTTCTGGTGCCCGAACAGGCGGAAGACGTGGTTGCGGTTCTGACCAAGCTGGCGCGGGTTGTCCAGCTTGAAGAACACGATGTGAAACGGGTCTTGAAGGAAGTCAGCCGCCGGCGCGGTTTCGTGCCGATCACGGTGCGAGAAAACCTGACATGGGAAGAAGTCAGCCGGGTCGGTGTGAATGCGCCAGCGTTGCCGGGCGTCAGTATCGAGGTCGGTCAGACCCGCCACTATCCCTACGGCCGGAACATGGCGCATGTCGTCGGCTATGTCGGTTCTGTTTCTGAGAAGGAACTGACCGGCGACCCACTGCTGGAATTGCCTGGCTTCAAGATCGGGAAGAACGGAATCGAAAAGCGCTTCGACATCGCCTTGCGGGGGCGTTCCGGCACCAGCCAGGTGGAAGTCAATGCGCTCGGCCGGGTGATCAAGGAAATCAAACGCATTGAAGGGCAGCCCGGAAAGGATATCCGCCTGACCCTCGATATGCGGCTACAGGATGTGATTGGCGAGCGGATCAAGGACGAAAATGCCGCAGCCGTTGTCGTGATGGATGCCCATTCCGGCGCCGTGCTCGGTATCGCCTCTACACCGTCTTACGACCCGAACGCCTTCAGCGAAGGGATCAGCAACGAGGACTGGCAGAAGCTGGTGAACAACTCTCGGGGGCCGCTGACAAACAAGGCGATCGGGGGCCAGTATTCGCCCGGATCGACCTTCAAGGTCGCTGTCGCTCTGGCCGCGCTGGAACACGGCCTGACGGAAGACCATACCGTTTACTGCCCCGGCCACATGCAGCTCGGCAACCGGCGTTTTCACTGCTGGAAGAAATACGGCCACGGCACGATGAACCTGACCGACGCCCTTCGCGAATCCTGCGATGTCTGGTTCTACGATGTGGCCCGCAAGATCGGCGTCGACAAGATAGCGGAAATGTCCAATCGGTTGGGTCTCGGCGAAAAGCACGATATCGGCCTTATCGGCACCAAATCGGGCCTGATTCCGACCAAAAAATGGAAGAAGGACACACGGGGCGAATCCTGGCACCTCGGTGAAACACTGGTTGTCGGAATCGGCCAGGGCTATGTGCTGACCACGCCGCTACAGCTTGCAATCATGACCGCACGGGTCGTCAATGGCGGCAAGGCTGTGAAGCCGCATCTGTCGGTAAATGAATTCGATGGCGACAAGATGCACGAGCGCGATCTCGATTCATTTCCCAGCATGGGAATACCGCAGCAGCATCTCGATATCGTCATGCAGGCGATGGATGAAGTCGTCAATCATCCGCGCGGTACCGCCGGCCGTGCCAAGATCAAAGAAGAGAATATGCAGATGGGCGGCAAGACCGGCACCAGCCAGGTTCGCCGCATTTCCAAAGCCGAACGGGATACCGGTATCCGCAAGGGCGAGGATATCGAATGGCGGTTGCGGGACCATGCCCTATTCGTGGGGTATGCGCCGGTCCACAAGCCGCGGTTTGTGACGGCAGTTGTTGTTGAACATGGTGGCAGTGGGTCTGCTGCGGCGGCGCCGATTGCCAGGGATGTGCTGCTGGAAGTGCAGAACCTGTTCGCCACCGAATCAGCGGCGGCGGAA
>CAYGSU010000106.1:7152-9204 GCA_964352715.1 uncultured Flavobacteriaceae bacterium
GGATGTGCTGCTGGAAGTGCAGAACCTGTTCGCCACCGAATCAGCGGCGGCGGAAGCCGGTGCAGACGCACCGCTCGATCAGGCCCGCGTGCCTGAAGCGACCGGGGAGGCCGGATGATGCGAGGGCATAACGCCGATCTCGGGCCATCGGAAATTTCCTTCCAACGACGGTTGGTGCATATAAGCTGGTCGTTGCTGCTGCTGATAACGCTGGTGGCCTGCGTCGGGTTCGCCATGCTGTATTCCGCCGCCAACGGCGCATGGGATCCCTGGGCGTCACGGCAGGTTGTCCGGTTTGGAATTGGCATGGTTGTACTGTTCGCAGTGGCGATGATCGATATCCGGATCTGGTTGCGATACGCTTATGTGATTTATGCCGTCGGACTGATTTTGCTGATCGGTGTTGAGATAACCGGGTTTGTCGGCATGGGCGCGCAGCGCTGGATCGACCTCGGCTTTTTTCAGTTGCAGCCGTCGGAGGTGATGAAGATTGCGCTTGTTCTGGCCCTGGCGCGGTATTTTCACAGCGTATCCCTGGAAGAAGTGGTCAGGCCCAGCCGGTTGCTGGTGCCGTTGTTACTGGTTCTGGCGCCGGTTCTGCTGGTTCTGAAGCAGCCCGATCTCGGCACGGCGGTGATGCTGCTGGTTGGCGGCGGTGTCCTGTTCTTTCTTGCCGGCGTCCGGCTGTGGAAGTTTCTGGCGGTCGGTTGCCTCGGTCTGGCGGCCCTGCCGATCGCCTGGAACATGCTGCACAGCTATCAGAAGCAACGCATTCTGACCTTCCTTGATCCGGAGCGGGACCCACTCGGCGCCGGTTACCACATCATCCAGTCGAAGATCGCCATGGGGTCTGGCGGGTTGGTGGGCAAGGGGTTCCTGAAAGGCACCCAGAGCCATCTGAATTTCCTGCCGGAAAAACAGACCGACTTTGTATTCACCATGCTGACGGAGGAGCTGGGCCTGATCGGCGGTGTCGTGCTGCTGGCGCTCTATGCATTGCTCATGTTGTACGGTCTGTTTATCGCCCTGCGGTCACGGAACCAGTTCGGCCGGCTGCTGGCGATGGGGGTTACGACAACATTCTCGCTGTACGTTTTCATTAACGTGGCGATGGTAATGGGCGTCATCCCTGTGGTGGGCGTGCCGCTGCCGCTGATTTCCTACGGCGGTACGGCGATGATGACGGTAATGATCGCATTCGGCCTGCTGATGAATGTCTATATTCACCGCGACATCAGAATCGGCCGCCGCTGGATTGAGCCGGGCTGAACCGGCCGACCGGAAATATACCGACCAGCCGGACACCTCTTACAAGTTGATAGCTGATTTGCCCGGATAGCGTCAGGTACGCGCTTGTGCTTCCTTGATCATGCTTCTTGCTATGGCGATCTGCTGGATCTGGCTTGTGCCTTCATACAGACGAAGCACCCGCACATCACGGTACATTCTCTCGATGCCGTATTCGCTGATGTAGCCTGCGCCGCCAAACATCTGTACGGCGCGGTCGGCGACACGCCCGACCATTTCGGTGCAGTACAGCTTGCAGCAGGAGGCGAGCTTGGCGACCTCGGCCTTTGGAAGCTCAACCAGGCTTTCGCCGTGCAGGTTGTCTATTGCCGCGACAAGCTGGGCATTCCGAATGACCGGCTGAACGTCAATGGCGGGTCAATCTCCATCGGTCATCCGTTCGGCATGACGGGTGCGCGACTGGTTGGCCATGCGCTGATCGAAGGGCGGCGACGCGGCGTCAAATACGTTGTCGTCACCATGTGCATCGCCGGCGGGCAGGGGGCGGCCGCCCTGTTCGAGGTCTGCTAGAGCCGGCGGCGCTATTGACCGTCGCGGCGGTGTCTGATACATCCCGCGCCTTGCCACGAACCCCGGCAACACGGTGCTCGGCGCCGGATCGGGCGGGGTGAACGGCAGGACCGGCGGATTAAGTACGGCCGGATCGACGCAAACGATGCTTGGTGCGGGCTGTTAGCTCAGTTGGTAGAGCAGCTGACTCTTAATCAGCGGGTCACAGGTTCGAACCCTGTACAGCCCACCAAT
>CAYGSU010000107.1:0-8524 GCA_964352715.1 uncultured Flavobacteriaceae bacterium
TCGCCCAATTTTTGCGCGTTCGCGCCGAAAATACCGATAAAAACTCTGTAAAATGTGACCGAACGCACAGACAATAGACTCACCGAACTGGCATCAAGCGTATGAACGCTTCCTTACGCGCAGAACGCGCGGCTATCGGTCTAGTGAGACTCTGAGTGATGACGGACCCCGCACTGCGGACAGACGGATTTGACGGCCTGCCCCTTCAGGTGGCGCAGGCAGCGTCGCCGATCGGCCAGATCACCGAACTGGCCGGCGCCGTCACGTTAACCAGGGCTGATGGTGAAACGGTACCGGTTTCCGTCGGCACGCCGGTTTTCGTCGATGACATCATCCTGACCGGCAGCGACGGCAAGGTCGCCGTCGTGTTTGACGATGACAGCCGCATCGGCCTGACCGAAAACGGCGAGGTGCAGCTCGACAGCTACGTCTACCAGCCGGCGCAGGAAACCGGCGAAATGTCGGTCAATTTCGTCAAGGGACTGTTCTCGTTCGCGTCCGGCGATATCGCCAAATCCGGCGACGAGGCGATGCAGATCGAAACCCCGGTGGCCACCATCGGCATTCGCGGCACAACCGGCATCGGCTTTGCCGCGCCGGAAGGTCAGGAAAACTATTTTGTGCTGCTGCCCGACAGTGACGGCACCGTTGGCGAGATTTCCGTTCGCAACGCCATCGGCGAGGAAATTCTGACGGCGCCACTCAGCGCCGTTACTGTCGGCGGCAGCGGCGTAGCACCAACGACGCCGCAACTGGTGACGCTGGAACAGTTGCAGGACCGTTTCCCCGGTATTCTGGAACTTCTGGGCGCGTATCTCGATTCTCTTGATGGTGAGACCGACGATTCGGAGCAACAGGAAGGCGAGGACGACGGCGAAGACCAGGGCAATCTCGACGAGGACGACGAAGGCGACGACGGTGAAACCGACGTAGCGGCCGATGGTGGAGAGGGGGGCGATGGCGACCCTGACGATCTTTTCGGCGACCTTGAACTTGCCTCCGGACAGGACGGTACGGGCAATGACGGCCCTGAAGTCGACTTTGGCGAAGCGCCGACCCTGGGCGACTTTGGCGATCCTGAGGTCGAAGATGATGATCAAACCAATGGCCCATCGAAGTTTTTCGATGTTCTGGCAAAATCCGGCGATGTGGGTCTCAACGGTACTGCCGGGCCGGACATTGTTACCGGCGGCGGCGAAGGCGGTTCAGACGGCCCGACGAGCGGGCCTTTCGACAACGATCCGCTGCTGCAGATCCCGCCTGTTGTCGTTACGCCCCCACCACCGACGGTCGGCGGTCTGACACTGGTCAAGACCACACCTGTAACCACCGTGGTCAACAGCAGCGGCCAGACCGTTTCCGTGTTCTCGCCGCAGGCTCTCACGGGCGGCATCAAGGGCAGCAGCAGCTTCGAGCAGGTCTCTATCGACCTTCCGACTCTCAGCGGCAATACCGGCGGCTCGACAGGTGTCATCACGCTCGGTCAGAATTCCAGCGGCAACGTGCTGGTCAAGGGCAGCGGCCTTAACCTGGCGATGGACAATATTGAAGAGGTCAACCTGTCGACTGGCGGTGGATCGGACACGGTCGAACTCGGTTCGCTGTCGAAGACCGATATCGTGAACGACACCGTCATCATCAATACCGGCGCGGGAGATGATGTGGTGCAGGTCAAGGCCGGCGAAAATGTCGGTCGCAACCTAGATATTTTCGGCGGCGATGGCAGCGACATCATCAGCGGCAGTGACGGCAATGACGAACTCTACGGCAATGGCGGCGAATTGCTGGCCGGCACCGGCCATGACTGGGAAACCGATGCCGAGCAACCGACTTTCAGCGAAGGCCAACCGTTCGATACCAGCAGCGCAACACCGGCAGACGAGGTCAATCTGACCTTTACCGATGACACGGCGATTTCGGCCCGTTTCGTTTCCGGCGTCAACACGACCGACAACATGATCGGTTATTACAAGATCGGCGCGGATGGCGTGATTTCCGATGTCTCCGTACTGTTCCAGGATTTCGGGTCCAATTCTTCAACTGCCGGAGACGAAGTCGCGCTGAACATTTCAGCCGGTGACACGATCGGCTTTTTCTTCTTCAGTTCCGATCTCGGCACGGCAACGGGTGCGGATGGCCGCTTTGAAATCCGGACCGCCGAGGGCGAGGCCGCGAGCATTGGCGATACCGGCACGAAACTGGTCTTCATTACCGAATCCACGGATGGCGCGGGCAATACGGTTGAAAACGAACAGGTACTGAACGGCGTGCTGTCGCATACCGCCGACCCGTCGATGAATGCCGGCGGAGCCGACGCCGCTTTTACCGGCACGAACCCCGCCAATGGAGGTCTCGTGATGGGCTTTAACGACAAGGCCGATGCCGATTACAATGACATGGTGATCGAGCTTTTCCAGCCGTCTGACGATCCCAACACTGTCGACAACGATATCCTGCTGGGGCAGGGCGGCAATGACAGTCTGTTTGGCGAGGCCGGCGACGATATTCTCGACGGCGGCGATGGCATCGATTTTCTGTTCGGCGGCGCCGGTAATGACACGCTGATTGGCGGCGAGGGATTTGACGTGCTGAACGGCGGCGACGGTGCCGATACATTCAAATTCAACAGCCTCGACGATATCCCCGCCGGTGGTCGCGACGTCATCAACGATTTCGAGGCGAACAGCGACACGATCTTCCTCGACAATATCCTGTCCGGTTCGGCGCTGGATGCATTGATTTCAGGCGATATGACCATTTCCGCAGTCGATGGCTCTGCGGGGCGTACTCTGGAAATCGGGTTGGGGGATAAGGTCATCGAAGTGCATCTCGTCGATGACGGGGTGTTCAGTCTGGACAATATCCAGACCAGCACGGCCGGCGCCTGAACGCTTTCCTTAAACTGTCACCACGGTGCCGCTTTCGCCGCTTTCCAACCGGGCCAGGTGCATCGCGACCAGCGTATCGTCCGGGTATTCCTCATGCAGGGTTTTGAACTGCTGCAGGGCCCTCCCGGCATCGGAGTCCAGCAGCGCGAAGGCGTCCGCATACTGGTGACGATAGGCGTAGGCCGGGTCTTTCGGCCGTAACGGCTCATACACCATGGTGGGCTTGGACTTGCCTTTCAGCATCAGGTTGCCGATCGGCCGCCCGTCGAACCGTGTGCACAGGTTGATCGTGTCTTCCGAAACGCAGATCCGCGTGCCGGTCTTCTTGTTGGCGGCTTCCAGCCGGGCGGCGACATTGATGGCGTCGCCATGCGCGGTGTAGTCAAACAGACGGTCGCCGCCGAAATTGCCGACCAGCACTTCGCCGGTATTGATGCCGATCCGCGTGCGGCCCAGCGGAAATCCGGTCGCGTTCTTTTCCGCCCGGAAGGCTTCGGCGAAATCGTCCAGCGCCAGGGCGCAATCGATGGCGCGCTGGGCGTGGTCTTTCTGTTCGACGGGGGCTGAAAACATGATGTGCAGGGCATCGCCCACCACCTTGTCCAGCGTGCCGTTGTAATCGAAGGTGACGCCGATGGCCCGGTCCAGATAATCGTTCAGGATCGGCATGACGATATCCGGGTCGCTGGTTTCGATCATGTTGGTGAAGGATTCCAGATCGGTGAAGATGAAGGACAATACCCGCCGTTCGCCGCCCAGGGTCAGGTTCGCCTGGCCCTTGACGATTTCGCTGACCAGATTGGGTGAGACATAGCTGGAAAACGCCTCGCGCACGAAACGCTGTTTGCGGTCGGTCAGGTAGTAGCGGATGCCGGCGGTGAACCCGAACACGACCAGGACCAGAATGCTGGGAGTCGCCATGTCGATCAGAAACTGTTCCCGGCTGAAGACGTACCAGGAACCGGCGACAGCGGCGAAAGCGACAACGCCGCCGAACAGGGCGGAAGGGATCGCACCGAACACCGCCGCGACAATCACCACGAGAATGCCGGATATAACCAGATACAGCCGTTCTGCGCCAAGTGCCCATTCCGGGCGTTCGAGGAAGGTCTGGGTCAGGATCTGCTCGATGGCCTGGGCATGCGCCTCGACCCCCGGCACGACACCCAGAGGCGTGAAGCGAAGATCCTGTAATCCAGCTGCCGACGTGCCGACGAAGACAATGTGGCCGGCGATCTTCTCTGCGATTTCAGCCGGGCTTTCGACGACTTTCCAGATTGGAATTGTCCGGTCCGGCACCGGTTCGGTGTAGTAGGCGTATAGTTGCCCGTCCTTCGTCAATGGTGCGGTCAGCGCACCGTTCTGTATGGAAACGAGGCCGGGTGTGCGGCCAAAGACGCTCTGTTCGCCCTGCGCCGATGTCGTGGTGACGGCGAAGCGCTTCTGGCCCTGGGCGACACGCAGGGCTTCCATCGACAGCGACGGATACAAATTGCCGTCATACGAAAACAGCAGTGGCACCGTGCGGATCACACCGTCCAGATACGGCAGGAAATTGATTGACCCGTTGCCGGCGGCGGCCTGTTCGAAGATATCCAGCGATTTCGTCGCTCCGCTGAAGCTCTGTACGTAAGGGACTGGGGATTCACCACGTTCAAGAAAGGTGGCTGTTCGTTTCGGCGCAACCGACCCGCCTTCCGATCCGGTCAGCACGAAGGCAGTCACGACACGACCCCGCTTGATGGCAGCCGCCATGATGTCGTCGTTGTCGGGCAGGGTTTCCAGCCAGGCATCTACGGTCGGGTCGATCTTGTAATCCTCCAGAACTCGCTGAGGCGAGGTGCGATCCGGTTCGGAAAACAGCACGTCGAAGGCCAGGGCGGCGGCACCCATATCCTGCACCTGACGGATGATTGCTGCGATCTTCCGCCGATCCCACGGCCATTGGCCGAAGCGGCGAATGCTTTCCTCGTCGATATCCAGTATCCGCACCGGTACCGGAACATAGTCGCGCGGTTCGATTTGTTGAAAGGAATCGAAGACCAGGTTCCGGGTGCTTTGAAACACCGGCGGATTCAGCCAGAACAGGACAGCCGCAACCGCGAGCACCGCGAAACCGACGGCAAACGGCAAGGCATTTTCTACAAACTGTTTCAGACGGGGCATGCAGCAGCCTTCGGTGTCACGCGAGGGGAAAGTCTAGACCGAATTGGCCGGTCTGCCGACCCCTAGCGAATTGAACCGATCTCCTGTGGAACCGGTCTGCCTTCGACCGCATCTTTCAGCGCTTCGACCAGACGTTTGGCGATCGGGATACGGTAATGCAGCCCGTCCCAGTAATTCTCATCGTTCAGCGTGATGGGTGTGAACTGCATGAAATCCACGATAAGGGTGTTGTCGCGCCCGGCGAAGGCTTTCGACACAGCCTGCTTGCAGCTTTCGTAGCGCTGCCAAGTCGCAGGTTTCGCCGTCATGCTGTAATGGTACGGTACAAAAAACAGCACGATCTTGCTGGCGTCAGCGGCGCGCAGCGTTTCCGCCAGCGCGGTGATGGCCGCATTTTCGCCCGCTTCCACGGGCAGCGTGTTGCGCCAGTGCGCCACGGTGTCAGGTGACGGTTTCGGCGGTACCTGACGGTTGCCGTAAATTTTCTGAAGCGCTTTGTTCTTGCTGTACTCGCTGTCATCCGGCACGAAGCGGAAATAGCCGTCCGGCCCGAAATGCGCGACGGTCCGGCCCAGCATCGCAAGCACCTGCCGGCCTGCATTGACCAGCATTCTCGAATTCAGCAGGTGGGTGTAGTCGTTGACCGGGTCGTCATCGTACAGCCAGTCGGGAAAGCCCCGGAAGGTTTCCCGGTCATCGGCGGCGGATAAATCGCACCAGACCACATCCAGTCCGACCAGGATAATATAGGGATCGGGGTGGTGGGCGAGGAAGTAGTCGATCATGCGTCGCTGTTCCCACGCCGTCGATGATGCCATCGACAGGTTGGCGATGCGGCCGCCAAAGGCTGCCGACAGATCGTCGGGATGCAGCAGAATTGAGGTCGAGGTGCCGAAGACGGCGCCGTCATAGGTGGTGTTGCGGATCATGCCGGGAAAGGTCCAGCGTTCGTTCGACGAGACCCGCGTGCGCGGCAGGTCTGGAGACAAGGCCAGATGGTCGAACGGATCTATAACCGCTATCGCGGCATAGGTTCCGCCGATGCCGATGGTGCAAAGAATAACGAAGGTAAGGACCGCCTTTTTCATCTCTTCCCCCGCTCAGAACTGAAAATAGATGAATTCATAAGCGGCCTGATTCCCCAGCCGGATGACCAGCAGACAGAAGGCGACGGCCAAGCTGACGGCCCAGACCAGCCGGAACCGGGTCAGACGCGGGGCGATATCGTGGCCGGCGGGAAGCAGAAGAACCATCGCAAGGCCGGTTCCCAACACGGTCAGCGCATCGATACTGGTGCTGCCCATCAGCAGCGGCCGCCAGCCGGGCGATGAGATGGAGGGCAGGCCGCCGGGTGTCAGTTCGATCATGGCTGCCCAGAGGGTAACGGCGGTCTGGAAATCGGGCGCGCGAAACAGCACGAAAGCGGCAATTACGAAGATCAGGGTCAGCGCCCAGCCGACAAGGGCAGGCGGTCGTACGTGCATCCGTCGCGCAGCATGAGCCGTCACGATGGCGAAGCCGTGCAGACAACCCCAGGCGACGAAGGTCCAGGCAGCACCATGCCACAACCCGCCGAGAAACATTGTCACGATGACCGCCATCGCCTGGCGCGGAATTCCGGCCCGGCCGCCACCCAGCGGGATATACAGATAGTCGCGCAGGAATTCCGACAGGGTGATGTGCCAGCGCCGCCAGAAGTCGATGATCGAGACCGCGCGCAGCGGCCGGTTGAAGTTTCGCGGCAGTTCGATGCCGAACAGGCGGCCCAGCCCGATCGCCATGTCGGAATAGGCAGAAAAATCGATATAGATCTGCAGCGTGAATCCGACCGCACCGGCCCAGGCGGCGGCGGTTGAAACTTCGCCCTGTCCGGCGGCGTCGAAGATCGCATTGACCACCGGGTCTATTTCGTCGGCGATCAGCACTTTCTTGGCGAGGCCGATGACCAGCAGCGTCAGGCCTGAGGCGACCATCGCCCAGCGTTCGGCCTGATCGGTGACGCCGTCGCGAAACTGTTTGCCGATCTCCTGCCAGCGGACAATCGGTCCGGCGATCAGTTGTGGAAAGAAGGAAACGAACAGCCCATAACGAAACAGTGTCGGTCGGTCGGCTTCGCCGCGCCGAAGGTCGACCAGAAAGGCGATCTGCTGGAAGGTGAAGAAGCTGATGCCCAGTGGCAAAGCGAGGTCGAACAGGCCCGGTTTCGCCCCGGAAAACTGTGCGGCGGTCTGAGCCAGAAAGTCGGCGTATTTATATATTCCCAGCACTGCCAGATTGGCGGCGATGCCGAACGCCAGCCAGCCTGCAGCGCGGGTTGGGGCTATTTCGATGCGTCCGGCAATCAGCCAGTTCACCAGTATCGAACCGATCAGAAGCGCCAGCATCGGGGGATACCAATAGGCATAGAACACCAGCGACGCTGCCAGAAGCGCCAGCATCTGATGGTCCCGCCGGCGGTGCAGGGCGGCAAAAACCAGCACCACAACCGGCAGGAAGACGATCAGAAAAATCTGGCTGTTGAAAAGCATCCGGCGCGTTTCAGGCGGTTACAGCGTCACGAGGTCGAGCGACGAGCGGCTCAGCCGTTCTACATCATTTTCGCCGACCAGCACGGAATGGCCCCAGCACATCGCCAGGCCGCTTTCGGAATCCATCAGGATCATGTGCAGGAAGAACACATTGCCTGTTTCCATGATCAGAGGGTTGCCTTCGTAGAACATCGGGAAATCGACCCAGATCGGGTTATAAACTGCGCCCATGCCATAGCCGCAGGCGTTCAGCCTGGCGTGGCTGAAGCCATGCGCGTCGAACACTTTTGCATGTGCGTCGAACACATCGCCCATCGGTTTGCCGGGGCGGATCGCCTTTTCGCATTCTTCCAAAGCCTCAACGGCGGCGGCGTGCATGCGTTTCTGGGCATCGTTCGCCTTGCCGATGATCAATGTGCGCATCATCGCAGCGTGATAGCGCCGGTATGCGCCGGACCATTCGATGGTCAACTGGTCGGATGGGTCCAGCGTTCTCCTGCCTGAATAATACCGGCACAGCAGCGCGCCTTCCGCCGAACCGATGATGAATTCGTTGCCGGCATAGTCGCCGCCGCCCTTGAACACGGCGCCCTGCATGGCGGCCAGAATATCGCCTTCGAACGCGCCGGCATGGGTGGTTTCCAGCGCCGCGTCCAGAGCTTCGTCAGACAGTTCCGCGGCGCGGCGGGTATAGGCGATTTCCTGTTCGCTTTTGACCCGCCGCAGGGCAGGCATCAGGTCTGAAGCTTCGACAAGCGTGCAGCCCGCCAGCGCCTTGTCGACGGCTGCGCCGTTGAAATGGGTCAGGCCGACGGTTTTCGTCTCGATGCCGAGAGTTTTGCCGGAAAGGTCGAGATCGACCAGCAGATTGGCCAGATTGACGGCCGGTTCGACGCCTTCGACATCCTTCCAGATGTGAATACGGTCGTCGCTCAGGGTCGA
>CAYGSU010000108.1:0-6820 GCA_964352715.1 uncultured Flavobacteriaceae bacterium
GCCGGCCTGTCGGATGCCGGCATCGCCATCACCGCCGGCGTGGTTCTGTTCTGTGTGCCGGTGAATTTGAAAAAACGGGAATTTCTTCTGAACTGGGACTGGGCGAAGAAACTGCCCTGGGGCGTGCTGATATTGTTCGGCGGCGGCCTCAGCCTCGCCGGACAGGTTCAGGAAAGCGGACTGGCGGTCTGGATCGGCCAGAGCCTGACGGCGTTCGAGGCGCTGCCGCTTCTTGCCCTCATCCTGATACTGACAACGATTATCGTGTTCCTGACCGAACTCACCTCCAACACCGCCACCACGGCCACCTTCCTGCCGGTGATCGCCGCGCTCGCCATGGCAATCGACGCGCCGGCCATGATGCTGCTGGCGCCCGCCGCGCTGGCGGCCTCCATGGCGTTCATGATGCCGGTCGCCACGCCGCCCAACGCCATCGTTTTCAGCGGCGGGCAGTTGACCATTCCCGATATGGCGCGCGCCGGTTTTCTGGTGAACCTCAGCGCCATCGCCGTCATTTCAATGGTCGTCTGGCTGCTCGCGCCGCTCGTTTTCGGCCTTTGACGGCGGTGAGCGACCGGCAGTGCCGGTTCCGGCCGGCGAGCTGACCTCAGGCCTTTTCCGGTACCGGTGCCCGGCCGTTCCGACCTAGGTGGAGATCGAGATAATCGACAATTCGCCGCCTTGCCTCTTCGGCATTGAAGTTGTCATGCGACAGCGCGCAATGCATCCACGTGCCATCGATCAGCGTGGCGATGCCGAGGGCGACATCCGGGACTTGTTTTTCCGGTAGCAGGCACCGCAGGGCACTGCGCAGGTTGCTCTGCATTCGCCGGTCAATCACCCGCAGCATCCGCTGGCGGGTTTCAGGCCCGTTTGAATCGATTCCGAAGGCAAGCCAGGCCTGGGTAACGCCCTGGGTCAGAACCGAGGGCGCAAGGTTTCCGTCGATAACCGCCTCGACCCGGGCCCGCGGCGTCGCCGACGTGGCAAGCCGGCTTACCACTTCTTTCGAGATGACAGAGCTGGCAAGCCGAATGGCAGCCACCACCATTTCTTCTTTCGATTTGAAATAGTGATGCACAAGCCCCTGGGTCAGACCGGCCCGGCGGCTGATCCGCGCAACGGTCATGTCCTTCAGTCCATCCTCGACAAGCGTGTCGAACGTGGCCTGCGCCAGTTCGGCCCGTCGGATTGCCCCCATTCTTTTCCGCATGTGTCTGAACTCTTTCTTTCCCTGCAAACCGTTACGACGAGTATCAGCCGGTTCGGCCCTGCAAGTCAAAATTGGTTGACGAACCAATTTTGAGGCAGTATTGGTGGCGAAAACAGCAAAAAGGTCGAATCATGGCGTCAACCGTCAAACAGGAAATCGCAATCGGACGAAAATATGCACCGGCCATTGCCTGGCCCACACTGTTCCTGCTGGCCGCAATTTACATCGGTCTGGGACTATCAGTGTATTTCGCGGTTACCGGTTACTTGCCCTATTGGGCGTCGGCACTGGTCAATGCAGTCATCCTCTACGCCACCTATACCGTCGCGCATGACGCCAAACACAATGCCGTCTTTACCGACAGGAAATACCGCTGGGTGAACACCCTGGTCGGGCATCTGGGCACGGCGCCCTTGTGGATGCTGTACTATCCGAACAAGGCGTCTCATATGGTGCACCATCAGAAATGCAACACAGAGGAAGACCCGGATCTCTACGCCCGCGGGTCCTTCGGCGTCGTGGCGCTCTGGCGGATCCCCGTAACGGCGCTCGGCCTGTTCAACCCGGTGGTGCAATGGCGCGCCTGCCGGCAATACGGCGTAAAGGGCGGTCATTTTGCCGCCACGGTTCTGACCTGGCTTGCCTATGCTTCGGTTACCCTCGGGCTGATCGCGGCCGGCTACGGCGTCGAGGTTCTAGTTCTGTGGTTCATCCCGTTCATGGTCGGCTACAGCGCGATGCTGGTTTTCTTCACCTGGATCCCGCATTACCCGCATACCCGGGTCGGGCGATATGTCGATACGCGGGTCAATCTCTGGCCCGGCGCGAACCTGTTGACCCAGGGACAGCACGCGCATCTGATTCACCACATGATGCCGTGGGTTCCCTGGTACCATTACGACCGGTGTTTCCGTGAAATCCGCCCGTTTCTGGAACAGAATGGCGCAACGATTGACCAAGGCGTGTTTCCGAAAGCAGCCGCGTAAATCGTTTCAACCCGATGAAGATGCCGGATCAGGTCCGGCAATCGTGCCTGAAGCATCCGGTCCGATTTTTCCCCAATCCCCTGCATTGCAACACACGGTACGACGCGCCATAAAGCCGCCTCTCGAAACGGGGGTGGATATGTCGGCTGAGGGTCTTGTGTCGTTCGGTGTGGATTTCGGCACATCCAACACGGTTGTGGCCCGCACCGGCCCCGACGGCAAAACCGAAACCGTCGTGCTCGACCCCATGTCTGAAACCGCGCCGATTTGCCCGACCGTTCTGGCCTTCGAGGAAACCTTCGATGCCGGTATGCCGTCCCTCGCCGCCATCGCCGGGTCGGAAGCCATCGCGCTGGCATCGGAACACCCGGATGATTTCCGCTATCTGCAATCCTTCAAGAACCACATTGCCAGCACCGATTTCGACGCGACGCTTATTTTCGGCAAGCGGTTCACCTTTCCCGATCTGTTGCGCAGCTTTCTGGTCAGCGCCGGCATCGAAGCTGAAATCAACGCCCATAAGGGTCCGAAGACAGTCGTCATCGGCCGACCCGTGAAGTTTCACGGCGAATACCCGGATGAAGACCTTGCCCTGTCGCGCTACCGCGACGGTTTCAGCGCTGCCGGTATCGACAACTTCCACTTCGCGCTCGAACCGGTCGGCGGGGCGTTTTCGTATTTCCGGTGCCTGACCGAACCGGCACAGGTGCTGATCGGCGATTTCGGCGGTGGCACGTCAGACTTTGTGGTCGCCCGGTTCCGGCCGGGCCTTGACGGGGCCCGGGCCGAGCTGCTGTCGCATGCCGGGGTCGGCATCGCTGGTGAAGCGTTCGACCATTGCATCGTGCAGAACGCGCTGCTGAAGCATTTCGGGGTGGATGTCACCTACCGATCGGATGAGAAGATCCTGCCGGTGCCGAAGCATTTCTTTTCCGCCCTGTCGAGATGGCATGACCTGACGCGGCTGCGTCTTCCGCGCCACCTCGACACGCTGAAGGATATCTGCCGCAAGACCGATACACCGGAGAAAATCGAAACCCTGATCCACATCATTACACACAACAAGGGTTTGACCATCGCCAGAGCGGTATCCGACGCCAAGGCCCGGCTTTCCGATGAACACGAGACCGAGCTTGTTCTGGATACCGGCCGGACGGTGATTCGCGAGACCATCACCCGCCGTGATTTCGAAGACTGGATTTCAGAAGACCTGCGCCGGATATCAGACGCCGTCGACACCGCCATCGAAACCTCGGGCCTGACGCCGGCGACACTTGACGGCGTGTTCCTGACCGGTGGCACCTCCTTCGTGCCGGCGATCCAGTCGATCTTCACCGACCGGTTCGCGGCAGACCGGATTCATGTCGGCGAACGCTTCAGTTCCGTCGCCGAGGGCCTGTCGCTTTACGGCCTGGAAAAGGTGCGCTGACGCCTCCGCGCGACACGCCGCGTTCACCCGTTCCGGTACTGCAGGGGTTGAAATGGTCCGGCTGCGCCCTCACGTCTAAGGGGTACGCGACACCAACAAGGAGGGTCGAACGATGCAACAGTCGAATGACCGGCAAGGTGTGGATGGCAAACCGCCGCAGCCTGATTTCAACGGGCTTGTGCAGGATCCGTCGGCCTGGTTCGACAGGCCGGATCAGGTTCTGACAGCGTCGGGGCTGACCGACGCCCAGAAGATTGAGGTGCTGCGCGCCTGGGAACTGGACGCACGGCAGTTGATGACCGCCACGGAAGAAAACATGCCGGGCGGCGAGGAATCAAAGCTGGACAGCGTTCTCGACAGCCTGAAACGCCTGGGCCAGGAGCCGTCTGAATCGGTCGGCCCGTCGAAAGTGGGCCTGTAGGGCTTTCGCCGCCGGGCGGGGAACCTGCCCATCGGCACCGAACAGAACCAACACGACAAACAGGAGATTTTCATGGGTGACAATGTTTACTCAGTCATAGAGGTCGTCGGTTCATCGACAACCTCCAGCGACGACGCGGTCCGCAATGCGATTGAAACCGCCGGGGTCAAGATCCGGAACCTGGAATGGTTCGAGGTGACGGAAACACGCGGCCATATCGAAGACAGCAAGGTCGCGCATTTTCAGGTCGGCGTAAAAATCGGCTTCCGTTACGAAAAATAGGGATTGCGTCCCCTGCCCCGGCGATCGGGGCAGGCAATACCAGCTTCAGGTATCTTGTTCACCAGTCAGGCACGATATGAACCAGCCCATAGCCAGAAACGAAACGAACCCGGAGTCGGTGATACCGCCGTCCGACCCGCCGGCCGAACCGCCGGGGCCGGCCGTGCCGCCGCCGGTGCCGCCCAGGGTGCCTGACCCCAGCGACACCCCGGTCGATGATCCCGGCCAGAACCCGCCGGTGGAAGAACCACCGAACCCGGAGTTGCCGCCGGAGATACCGGAAAACCCGCCGGTTGAGGAACCGCCCTCACGGCCGGGACCGACAGCCTGACCCCCGAAAAGCCACCCCGCTTTTTCCTGTGCTGTCCAATAGAAAGCATGGCGTACCGGCACGAATTGGCGTTAGGGTGATCCGGTAAATTCACCGTCAGGGTCACCCGGTCGCCATGGATATCAGACAGCCCGATACGGCGGACCTCCGCCGCCAGCGCCGCGACAATCTGGTCCGGCTGATGCAGCCGCGCCACATTGCCTTCATCGGCGGCCGTCAGGTCGAAGGGCCGGTATCGATGTGCCGCCGCGCCGGCTACAAGGGTGAGATCTGGATCGTCAATCCGACCCGCGACGAAATCGCGGGTATAAAATGCACCCCCTCCATCGACGCCCTGCCGGAACCGCCCGACGCCACCCTGTTGGCGCTGTCGCCGGAACGCTCCATCGCCGCCATTGAACAGCTGCGCGCCCGCGGCGCGCCCGCCGCCGTGTGCATGGTCGCCGGCTTCGCCGAACTGAACGATGCGGGCAGGGCCCTGCAGGCGCGTCTGACCGAGGCCGCCGGGCCGATGGCGGTGATCGGGCCGAACTGCCTCGGCATGATGAACCAGTTCGACGGCGCCGCCGTCTGGGGCAGCGAGGGCCATATCGAACCGCAGCCGAAAGGCGCGCCCGGCTGCGCCATCATCTCGCAAAGCGGGGCGTTTCTGCTGGGCATGACCGGCATCGAACAGGGCTTTCCGCTCGGCTATGCTTTCAGCATCGGCAACCAGGCCGTCATCGACACATCGGATTGTATCGAAGCGGCCCTGCGCGATGACCGGGTGCGCGCCATCGGCCTGTATCTGGAAGGGTTGAACGACGGCGAGGCGCTCGGTAAGGCCTGCTGGACCGCCCTGCGAAAAGGCGTGCCGGTCATCGCCATCAAGGGCGGCGACAGCCCGGCCGGCGCGACCGTCGCGCTCAGCCATACCGCCGCGATGGTGGTGGAACGCGACCTGTGGGATGCGTTCCGCGACCGCTACGGCATCGTCGAGGTGTCCAGCCCGAAAGCGCTTGTCGAAAGCCTGAAGCTGCTGACCGTCGGCGGCCTGCCGGCCGGCAACCGGGTCAGCTTCGCCTCGTTTTCCGGCGGGCTGAACGGGCTGCTGGCGGCCAAGAGCCCGGGCTACGGCATCGCCCTGCCGCAACCGACACCGGACAACGCCGCCGCCATGCGCGCCCTGCTGCCGGAAACCGTGCCGATCCACAACCCGCTGGATGTGAACCTGCCCTATACCTCCTCCACCGGCATATCGCTCGATGACGGTCCGGCGGTCGCACAGGGCCTGACCCTGCTGGCGCGGGACGCCGCCGATCAGCTTGTGTTTTTCATCGACGTGCCGCGCCCGGACGAGAACGGCTTCGACCGGATCTGGCAGCCCAGCATCGAGGCGGTCGGCATCGCGCGGAAATCCCTCGGCATTCCCTGCACCGTCGCCGGCATCATGCCGGAAGGGCTGGATGTCGGCCTGCGCCGCCGGTTGCTGGCCGACGGCGTAACGCCGCTGCTGGGGATGAGCGAAACCCTGGAAGCGCTGTCGGTCTCGATCATGCTCGCTGAAATCCACAAATCAGGCAAAAACAGCCCCGCCCCGCCTGCCCTGCATCCGTCCGGCGCCGTCGGGCCCGGCGCCATGCTGGACGAGGCGGAATCGAAACGGCTTCTGAAAATGGCCGGGCTGCGCACGGTCGATTACGCGGTTGCCGTTCCGTCGGAGGCAGCGGCGATCGCCGATCTCCTCGGCTATCCGGTGGCGGTGAAGGTGCTCAGCGACCGCATCGCCCACAAGGCGCAGCTCGGCGGGGTCAGGCTCAACTGCGCCACGCCCGATGACGTGACGCGCGCCGCCGCCGATATCGCCGCCGCTGTCGAGGCCGCGCCCGGCGGCCATCCCGTCACCCATCTGCTGATCGAACGGATGATCGACGCCCCGGTCGCGGAATACATTTTCGGCATCAAGCGGCACCCCGCTTTGGGGCTCGCCCTGATGATCGGCATCGGCGGCGGCCGGGTGGAACAGGTGCGTCGCTATGAAACCGTCCTGCTGCCGGCGGCGGACACGGAAATCGAAACCGCGCTGGCCCGCATCGGCCTGCCGCCCGGCAGCCCCGGCTTCGACGGCATGATGCAGGCGGCAAACGCCATCGCCCGGTTCGCCGCAGATCACCGCGAC
>CAYGSU010000108.1:6920-8478 GCA_964352715.1 uncultured Flavobacteriaceae bacterium
CGCCCCGCCTATCCCGAGCTGGAACCCGGCGACCTGTTCGCCGGCATACGCCGCGCCGGCTGGGACGATCTGGCGGAAGGCGACGGGCCGGGCGCGGTCGATACCGGGCCGATGAGGGTCGGCGACATGGTGCGGTTCCAGGGCGTGGTGGGCGAAGACAACCCGCTGCATTTCGATGCCCCCTGGGCGCACGACTGCGGTTATCCCGCCGTCTTCGGCCTCGGCATGCACCAGGCCAGCCTGCTGGCCGGATACGCGGCGCACTGGATAGACCCCGCTGCGGTGCGCAGCTTCCGGGCGCGGTTCCGCAACGTCTTCTGGCCGGGCGAACGGATGATCCACAACGCCGTCGTCACGAAAAAATACAGCAACGATGCCGGGTCGCGCTGCGCCGACCTGCACCTGACCTGTATCCGCGATAACGGCGACACCATTGTCGATGCCTGGATGACCTGCACTTTCGAAGCGTAGCTGCGCCTCAGCCTTTCGCCGTCGCGCCGGCCTCGCAGGCCGCGACCGCGAATGTCCGGTCGGCCAGACCGGCCAGCGCGATCTCGTTTTCCGATTCCGCACCACGCGGCGGGTTGTTCTGCAGCACCCCGGCCAGCAGCCAGTCGATATCGCCGTTGCCGCCATTGCGGTTGACGGTCAATTGCGTCGGCGGATCGAGCGGTTCGCCGGTCACGGCATCGGCAATCGCGAACCGGAACACGTATTGCGGCGTCAGCCCCATCCGGAGGTCAGCCTGCACCACCGCCCCGTTTTCGACATGCACGGAAAAGAAGCCTTTGGAAAAGGCGGCGAGGCTGCGATGCGCCGGGTTGCTCTGCAGACAGGCGATCAGGTCAGCCCGGCGCGGATATTCATAAATCCGCACATCCTCGGGCCCGCCAACCAGCGGCAGATACAGGTTCAGGTACCGGTCGCCGTCGATGACGATCGCCTTCCAGTACGCGATGTTGAACGGCGTCGGGATGGCGAGCACGCGCTCGGGCGTCGCGCCGTTTGCCGCCAGAAGGTCGCCGGCCCGCTGTTCGATGATCTGCTGAAACCCTGCCGACACCGCCAGATAGGCGGTGGAAACGGCCAGCGCAGCCTTCGTCCAGCGCGAAAGCCTTTCCGTCCACCCTTTGCGGAACAGCGCCCAGACCACGACGATCAGCAGCGGGATGGTATATAACGGATCGATGATGAACATCGACCCGACGCCGAGCGGTTCGGTATAGATCGGCCAGAACAGTTTCGTGCCGTAGACAGTCATCGCGTCGAGCAGGGCATGGGTCGCGAACACCAGATAGACGGTTGCCCATGTGCGCCAGCGTTCGGTGCGCAACGGCTTGAACAGAAGCATCAGCGCTTCCGCGAAGAGCGGCGTCACCAGCGCCTGGATAATCAGCGAATGGCTCCACCCCCGATGCGAAACAAAGGCGGTGACGGCATCGGCCGACGGCAGGAAGGTATCGAGATCGGGCGCGGTGCCCAGCGCCCCGCCGGCCAGGATCGCGGCGCGCGCGCCGATGCGCGGGCCGAGCATCGCGCCGGCGACAACACCCCCGAG
>CAYGSU010000109.1:0-8271 GCA_964352715.1 uncultured Flavobacteriaceae bacterium
ATCAAGGCCGCCAAGCGGATGGTCGAAAAGGAACGTCCGGAAGTCTGGGACATTCTTGAAGAAGTCATCCGCGAGCATCCGGTTCTGCTGAACCGCGCGCCGACGCTGCACCGTCTGGGCATCCAGGCCTTCGAACCGAAACTGATCGAAGGCAAGGCCATCCAGCTTCACCCGCTGGTTTGTACCGCGTTCAACGCCGACTTTGACGGTGACCAGATGGCGGTTCACGTGCCGTTGTCGCTTGAAGCGCAGCTTGAAGCCCGCGTCTTGATGATGTCGACCAACAACATCCTGTCGCCGGCCAACGGCAAGCCGATCATCGTGCCGTCGCAGGACATCATTCTCGGTCTGTACTACATCACCTACGAACGTCTCGATCTGTTCGGCGAAGAAGTGTCGATCGACGGCAAGGAAGCAATGGAAGCGGCGATGGAGCGGAAGGAAATTCTGCTTCGCGACACGTCCGATGCAGACAAGCCGGTCATAACGACAGATCCGAAGGAAGCGTTCGACCTTCTGAAGAAAGGCAAGATCGCGGCGCACCGGCTTCCGCTGTTCGCGAACATTGCAGAAATCGAACATGCACTGGACGAAGGTGCGGTGAAACTGCATCAGCGGGTCAAGGCGCTGTTCGAAACCGTCGACAAGGACGGTAACCCGGTCATTGAAAAGGTTGTCACCACGGCCGGCCGGATGCTGCTCAGCGAAATCCTGCCGCGGCATACACACGTTCCGTTCAGCCTGATCAACAAGGTGCTGACGAAGAAGGAAGTGTCGAACCTGATCGATATCGTCTATCGGCATTCCGGCCAGAAAGACACGGTCATCTTCTGTGACAAGCTGATGGCGATGGGCTTCAAGTGGGCGGCAAAGGCCGGTATTTCCTTCGGCAAGGATGATCTGATTATTCCGGAAGCCAAGGAAAAGCTGATCAACGACGCCCAGAAGATGGTCAAGGAATACGAACAGCAGTATCTCGACGGCCTGATCACCCAGGGTGAGAAGTACAACAAGGTTGTCGACGTCTGGTCTTCCTGCACCGACAAGGTTGCCGATGAAATGATGAAGGTCATGTCATCGGGCAGCGGCATCGGACTGAACTCGGTCTTCATGATGGCGCATTCAGGGGCGCGTGGTTCTGCGGCGCAGATCAAGCAGCTTGCCGGCATGCGCGGCCTGATGGCGAAGCCGTCCGGCGAAATCATCGAAACGCCGATCATTTCCAACTTCAAGGAAGGTCTGACGGTGCTGGAATACTTCAACTCCACCCACGGTGCCCGTAAGGGTCTCGCGGATACGGCGTTGAAGACTGCCAACTCCGGTTACCTGACCCGTCGTCTCGTCGATGTCGCGCAGGATGCCATCATTGTCGAGGAAGATTGCGGCACGAACGAAGGCCTCACCATGCGGGCCGTCATCGAAGGTGGCGATCTGATCGAAGGCCTTGGCGACCGTATCCTCGGCCGCTGTGCGGCAGAAGACATCGTTCATCCGCTGACCGGCGAAGTCATCGTTCCGGCCCGTGGCCTGATCGACGAATACCTGGCCGATGCGGTTGAAACAGCCGGTATCGATGCGGTGCTGATCCGCTCGGTCCTGACCTGTGAAAGCAAGGGCGGCGTTTGCGGTAACTGCTATGGTCGTGACCTTGCACGCGGTACGACGGTCAACATGGGCGAGGCGGTCGGTGTCATCGCAGCCCAGTCGATCGGCGAGCCGGGTACCCAGCTTACCATGCGGACGTTCCACATTGGTGGCGCGGCGCAGCGTGGTGCGGAACAGAATTCTGTTGAAAGCTCCATCGACGGCACGGTCCGGGTTGATAACCGCAACGTGGTTCTCGACAGTGACGGCAAGCCTGTCGTCATGGGCCGGAACACGGAAATCGCCCTGATTGACGAAACCGGCCGCGATCGCGCCCGTCACCGGGTGCCGTATGGCGCCCGTCTGAAAGTCGATGAGGGCGATGAAGTCGTGAAGGGCCAGACGCTGGCTGAATGGGACCCGTACACCATTCCGATCATCACGGAGAAGGAAGGCATCGCGCATTATGTCGACCTCGTCGAAGGTGTTTCGGTTCGTGACGTTGTCGACGAAGCAACCGGTATCGCCTCGAAAGTGGTGATCGACTGGAAACAGCAGGCGCGTGGCGCCGATCTGAAGCCGCGCATTACGCTGCGCGACAAGGATGGTGAAGTCGTCAACCTGCCGAACGGCATGGAAGCCCGCTACTTCATGTCGGTGGATGCGATCCTGTCGGTTTCCAACGGTCAGGAAGTCAAAGCCGGTGACGTGCTGGCGCGTATCCCTCGTGAATCCTCGAAAACCCGTGACATTACCGGTGGTCTGCCACGTGTTGCGGAACTGTTCGAAGCCCGCAAGCCGAAGGAATTTGCGGTTATCTCCGATCAGGACGGTTACGTGGAATTTGGTAAGGACTACAAGACCAAGCGTCGTATTATCGTTCGTCCGGCGGATGAAGACGGCGAGGCGTCGGAATTCCTGGTGCCGAAGGGCAAGCACATCGCGGTTCAGGAAGGCGAATTCATCCGCAAGGGTGAAATGCTGATGGATGGTAACCCGGTGCCGCACGATATTCTCGAAGTCATGGGCGTCGAAGCCCTGTCGAACTATCTGTGCAAGGAAATCCAGGACGTCTACCGTCTGCAGGGCGTGAAGATCAACGACAAGCATATCGAAGTGATCGTCCGCCAGATGCTGCAGAAGGTCGAAGTCGTGGATCCGGGCGATACGTATCTGCTGACCGGTGAACAGATGGACCGGGACGAAGCGGCGGAAGCCAACGACCGGGCGATAGCCGAGAAGAAGGAACCGGCGAAACTCAAGCCGGTTCTGCAGGGCATCACCAAGGCGAGCCTGCAGACCAGTTCGTTCATTTCGGCGGCGTCCTTCCAGGAAACCACCCGTGTTCTTACCGAAGCGGCGGTCAACGGCAAGTCGGACAACCTGATCGGACTGAAGGAGAACGTTATCGTCGGGCGTCTGATCCCGGCCGGTACAGGCGCGGTCATGAAGCGTCTGCGGCATGAAGCGGTTGCCAAGGACAAGGTTATCCAGGCAGATCGGGCCGCAGCGGCGGAAGCGCTGGCGGCAGCCCGCGAAGCCGCGAATGCGGCAGAAGCGGCTTCCGCTGAAAGCGAAGACGCAACAGTCGCGGAATAGGGTCCGTTTGCCGATAGAATTGGAAAAGGCCCCGCTGGTGCGGGGCCTTTTTTATTCGGCAAGGTTCCGTGTCATGAAGGTGCTGTGCGGGTCTTCCACATATCCTTCGAATGGCCCTGTCTCTACAAACCCGTGCCGGGCATACAGCCGGCGCGCCGGCAAAAATTCCTGATACGAGCCGGTTTCCAGACTGAGCTGTTTGAACCCGCGCGATCGGGCGGTATCAAGGACGAAGGTGACCAGCGTACGCGCAATGCCTGTTCCGCGATGCGCTTCGGCTACATGCATTGATTTGATTTCACCATGATCAGACGACAACGCCTTCAGGGCGACGCAGCCGACGGTTTCGGAGCCGGATCGGGCAGTCCAGAAGGATATCTCCGGCCGGGCGAGACCGTCCAGATCGAGAGCGTGGCCTGAGCCCGGAGGCGATACGAGACGCATCAGGGCGATGTGCGCTTCCAGCAGGGGTCTTGCCGACGGGCCTCTCGGGTCCTCGTGCTGGATGGTTATCTTCATTGCGTTAAAGACCTCTGTAACATTGATGCGGTATGTAAAGGGTGAGAGGTGGATGATAATCGCGTTTCAGGTGCATGCCATGAAAATTATAGTAGGGTTCGTCGCAGCCCTGTTGTTCGTTCCGGATCTGGCCAAGGCGGATGATCGTTTCAGTTTCATCGCCTTTGGCGACATGCCCTATGGCGCGCCGGAAATCGTCGGGCCACCGTTCGAACGGTTGATCGCGGCAATCAACAAGGCGGACCCGGCCTTTTCCATTCATGTCGGTGATATCAAATCCGGCTCCTCACCTTGCGACGATGCGGAATTCGCCAGACAACGCGCATATTTCAATTCGTTTCGCGGCGCGCTTGTCTACACACCCGGTGACAATGAATGGACCGATTGCCACCGCGAGAAGGCCGGCGGCTACGATCCGCTGGAACGGCTCGCCAGGCTACGGCAGGTTTTCTTCAATACCGGCGCTAACAGTTTCGGCAGAACCCCCATTGTTCTTGAGCGTCAATCCGACCTTGCCGACGAAGCAAGCCGCACCTTCGTTGAAAACCAGCGGTGGATGCATAACGGCATCCTGTTCATGACCGCGCATATCGTCGGGTCAAATAACGGGTTTCAGTCCGGCAAGCCGGCATCCGTGGCGGAGTTCTTCGCCCGGTCCAGCGCCAACCGAAGCTGGATCGAAGCTGGTTTCCGAAAGGCTTCGGAAACAGGCGCAAAGGCCGTGGTGCTGGCGATTCATGCGGATGTCTTCGCGGGGCTTGAGACACGCAATATCTGGCCGGCGCAATCCGGGTTCGGTGAAACCATGCAGCTGTTCCGCACCCTTGCAGAATCCTTTGGCCGGCCGGTGCTGCTGATTCACGGCGACAGCCATGTCTTCATCATCGATCAGCCCTTCACATCGGCCAATCCGGAGAACAAGGGCAGGCGGCTCGATAACGTGACGCGCCTGGAAGTCTATGGCGCACCGGAGGTGCACGCGGTTCGCATCCTGGTCGATCCAGACAGTCCGGAAATATTCGGATTCGCCCCTTTTTTCGGGCCAGGCAACCGGGCATTCTCCGACGATTGATACAAGGGATGCTGTCGTCGAAATATTCCGCCTGAAATCTGGTTAAAATTGAAATAAAAATACAATTCTTTCCGGCGAAGCGTTGCTGAAAATCAATCGCCCGGGTCTGTGAAAAACTTGTGACTTCGCGCTTGACGCGGGGGAGGCCCGCTCATAGTATCCGCGCGCCTTAACAGGGGAATGTGCTGTAGGTCCAATTCGGGGCGGCGAAAGCCAAACTGGACGTTGCGACAGGCGGATAGACGCCGGTAACGGAACGTACCTAAACGATGTTCCAGGTAAAACTTGTTGTTTGGCCGGTTCTCGAATGGGGGCCGCGAAGAGAAGATTTGAACATCGTTGGGTGGCCTGAAGGTTCACCTCAACGGGTTTTTTGTGGTTTCGCGCCGGTTGGTATGCCGACGGGCTGCGAAGTTGGGATTACGAACATCCGGTGGATGTCAACAGAAGCGACGATGGTGATATGCCAACAGTGAACCAATTGATCCGCAAGCCGCGGGTAAGCAAACCGAAGCGGGAAAAAGTTCCTGCTTTGCAGGCCTGTCCGCAAAAACGTGGCGTCTGCACCCGCGTTTACACAACCACACCGAAGAAGCCGAACTCGGCCCTTCGTAAGGTTGCGCGTGTCCGGCTGACGAACGGGTTCGAAGTTACGAGCTACATTCCCGGTGTCGGCCACAATCTGCAGGAACACTCGGTGGTGATGATCCGCGGCGGTCGTGTAAAGGACTTGCCGGGCGTTCGTTATCACATCATCCGCGGTACTCTTGATACCCAAGGCGTTGCGAACCGTCGTCAGCGGCGTTCGAAATACGGCGCCAAGCGGCCGAAGTAAGGAAGGGTCGGAAGAATGTCTCGTCGTCACGCAGCTGAGAAGCGCGAAATTCTGCCGGATGCCAAATTCGGTGATGTGGTTCTGTCGAAGTTCATCAACATCGTTATGGTTGATGGCAAAAAATCGACTGCCGAACATATTGTTTATGGTGCGTTCGATACGATTTCCGAACGCACGGGGCAGGATCCGGTCCGGACCTTCCACGAAGCTCTTGAAAACATAAAGCCGCACCTTGAAGTCCGGTCGCGCCGCGTTGGTGGTGCAACCTATCAGGTGCCGGTTGAAGTCCGCTCGGAACGCGCTCAGGCGCTGGCGTTTCGCTGGGTTATCGATATGGCTCGCAAGCGGTCCGAAAACACGATGCGCGAGCGTCTGTCGGGTGAAATTCTCGATGCAGCGAACAATCGCGGCGCATCCGTCAAGAAACGCGAAGACACGCACCGGATGGCGGAAGCCAACCGTGCCTTCTCGCATTACCGCTGGTAAGGGGTAGAGCAAAATGGCACGCGAACATGCAGTCGACCACTATCGCAATATCGGCATTATGGCCCATATTGACGCTGGCAAGACAACAACCACCGAACGTATTCTGTTTTACACCGGCAAGTCCTACAAGATCGGCGAAGTCCACGACGGCGCCGCAACGATGGACTGGATGGAGCAGGAGCAGGAACGCGGTATTACGATTACGTCCGCTGCCACGACGTGCATGTGGAAAGATCACCGCATCAACATCATCGACACCCCGGGCCACGTTGACTTCACGATTGAAGTCGAACGGTCGCTTCGTGTGCTTGATGGCGCGGTTGCTGTGTTCGATTCGGTTGCCGGTGTTGAACCCCAGTCCGAAACGGTCTGGCGTCAGGCCGACAAGTACAAGGTTCCCCGGATGTGCTTCGTCAACAAGATGGACCGCACCGGAGCAGACTTCTATCGCTGTGTTAAAATGATTATCGATCGTCTCGGCGCAACACCGCTGGTTATCAACCTGCCGGTTGGCGCTGAAGCCGAATATGACGGCGTTATCGACCTGATCAAGATGAAGCACATCGTCTGGAAGGGCGACGAGCTGGGTGCGGCATTCGAATATGTCGACATTCCCGAAAATCTCCTCGAGCAGGCGAAAGAGTATCGCGAAAAGCTGATCGAAACGGCGATCGAGCAGGACGATGACGCGATGGAAGCGTATCTCGAAGGTGAAGAGCCTGATGAAGAAACGCTGAAGCGTTGTATCCGCAAGGGTACGATCAACCTGTCTTTCGTGCCGGTTCTGAATGGCACGGCCTTCAAGAACAAGGGTGTTCAGCCGCTTCTGGATGCGGTTATCGACTTCATGCCCGCGCCGACCGACATCAGCGACGTTCGCGGTGTTACGATTGATACCGAAGAGCCGGATTCACGCCCGCTGTCCGACGAAGCGCCGTTCTCGGCGCTGGCGTTCAAGATCATGAACGACCCGTTTGTCGGTTCGCTGACATTCGCCCGGATTTATTCCGGTACGGTTGAATCGGGTGCAACGGTTCTGAACTCGGTGAAAGACAACAAGGAACGCGTTGGCCGTATGCTGCTGATGCATGCGAACAACCGCGAAGAAATCAAGATGGCGGTTGCCGGCGATATCGTTGCGCTGGTCGGCATGAAGTCGACGACGACAGGCGACACGCTTTGCGATCCTGCCAAGCCGATCATTCTCGAGCGGATGGAATTTCCGGATCCGGTTATCGAAATCGCCGTTGAACCGAAAACCAAAAGCGACCAGGAAAAAATGGGTACGGCTTTGCAGCGTCTTGCTGCCGAAGACCCCAGCTTCCGTGTTGCAACCGATGAGGAAAGCGGCCAGACCATCATCAAGGGTATGGGCGAACTTCACCTGGAAATCATCGTCGATCGCATGAAGCGTGAATTCAAGGTCGATGCGAATATCGGTGCGCCGCAGGTTGCTTACCGTGAAACCATCACGCGCGCTGCCCAGGTTGACTACACCCACAAGAAGCAGACGGGTGGTTCCGGTCAGTTTGCCCGGATCATTCTGGACTTTGAACCGCAGGAGCCGGGTGCCGGTTTCGAATTCGACAGCAAGGTTGTCGGCGGGTCGGTTCCGAAGGAATACATCCCGGGCGTCCAGAAGGGCATCGAAAGTGCGATGAGCACCGGTTCGATCGCCGGCTTCCCCGTGATCGACTTCAAGGTCACCTTGGTAGACGGCGCGTATCACGATGTTGACTCCTCGGTCATGGCTTTTGAAATCGCCGCGCGGGCTGCGTTCCGCGAAGCGATGGAAAAGACCGGCGCTAAACTGCTGGAACCGGTCATGAAAGTCGAAGTCGTGACACCGGAAGAATACATGGGCGATATCATCGGCGACCTGAATAGCCGTCGCGGCCAGATTTCGGGCATGGACGATCGCGGAAATGCGAAAGTCATCGATGCGATGGTGCCGCTTGCGAACATGTTCGGCTATGTGAACAACCTTCGTTCGCTCAGCCAGGGCCGGTCGCAGTACACCATGCATTTTGACCATTATGAACAAGTGCCACAGGCCGTCGCCGACGAAGTTCGCGCGAAGTTGGCTTGAGGTTGTCGATAACGATCCACCGCTAGGACGGAGAGATTAGAGATGGGTAAAGAGAAGTTTCAACGGAACAAGCCGCATTGCAACATT
>CAYGSU010000110.1:0-2246 GCA_964352715.1 uncultured Flavobacteriaceae bacterium
TCCTTCTCCCGCCGGATCAGGCTGCGCACATATTCGCTGCTTGTCGTGTAGTCGCCGGTCGCGACCTGTTCGTCGACAAAGGCCTTCAGCTCGTCGGTGAGGGAGATGTTCATTGTGGTCATGTGAGAATCCTACATAATTTGGCAAAATTTGGCAAGAATGCCGGACCGCTTCTACACCGACCCCGGGTTGATAATCGAACAAACCGCGATAAACTCACAGCAGATTTCGAATACTTCCGGGCCTCTCAGGAAGGCCATTTCCCATCAACAGGAGAATTCAATGCAGGCTGGGTCGCTTGTCGCCGGAACACTGCGCGCTGCGCAAACCGTCCTTCTTATCGTGGCGGGGCTGGCGCTGGCCGGCTGTGTCACCAATGTTGAACAGGCGCGGATTACCGGGCAGACAGCGGGTGTTGTCGCCGATGCCTCGGCCGGTGGCCTGAACTATACGGAGATGACGGCGCAGGATCATATCACCGCCTGCGACATCCTGCTGAATGCGCGGCATTACGGCGCGCTCGATACCTGCATCGAAACACTTGAAACCCGGGCGTTCGAAAACCCGGCAGCCTTTACGGCGGGTCTCGTGGATCTGACTCCGGCCTATTACAAATCGGCAATTTCTCTATTGATAGCGAAGCGGGACCTCGATCTCGGTGACTATCCGAACGCCATTGCCGAAGCGCGAAAGGTCATCGCTATCGGCGACAGCAAGGTTGCGTATGTCCAGATAAACAGCGGCATCAGCGCCCTGCAGGGTCTGTTCAGTCTGGGCACCCAAACGCCGAACGATCCTGATTCGGAATTCCAGAAGCGGACCCGGGAACTGATCACGGCGCAGGCCTATGGGTCGATGGCGGTGGCCTATAACGCGCTGGGCGACACGGCCTCGCTCGAAACGGTTCGACAGGCGCTGAAAGACATCTATGGCCAGCAGATCATCAGCGATCAGAACATGGCGGTCGACTATGTGAAGCGTAATCTTGCGCTCAGCTATTTCACCGCCGGTGAGTATGAAACCAGTTACGAATGGCTGATGCGGGATGACCGCACCGGCCTGATGAAATTTGTCGACAGCACGTCCGGCGCGCTCGACAGTGTCACCAGACCGTTGCAGGAAGCCTTCGCCTTTCCGATCCTCGGCGCATCGACCGACGACGTGGATTTCATCAATTCCCTGCCGATAAAGTACCAACTATGCGTTACGACGCTGGAAACCGGCCGGCTGGACCTGTCGAAAACCTGCTTTTCCGACATCCTGAACGATCGCCGCAGCCTGGCCTTCGGCGAGTATCTGTTCGGCAGCCATTACGGCATGGCGCGGATCGCGCGGCAGGAAGGCGATATGGCGTCGGCGAAAAAGCATCTCGCAGAGGCGATTAACCTGGCCGAGGGCCAGCGGTCGTCGATTGTCACCGAACGGCACAAGCTGGGCTTCGTCGCCGACAAGCTGGATGTCTATCGCGACATGATCGAACTGCTGCTGCAAACAGGCGACCAGCCGGCGGCGCTGGAATATGTCGAACGCGCGAAATCCCGCGCGCTGATCGATCTGCTGGCCTCGCGCGACGGCCTCACTGGCACGGCAACGGCGGTATCGGTTTCGCCGTCCAATGCGGAAAGAAACCGGCTTCTGTCCACCCTGAAGGAAATCGAAACGAAGGAACGCATCGGCTCGATGGAGCGTACCCGGTCTGCGACCCTGTCCGCCGAACGGCAGGCCGTGCTGCAACGGTTGCAGCAGCTTGAACCGAAAACCATCGCCCTGGTGCAGGTCGAAAAGCCTGACCTCGCGGCGATCCGTGGCGAGCTTGCCGATACCGAAACCATGCTGATCTTCTACGGCTCCGGCGATGGACTATACGGCTTCGCGATGGATAACCGCGGTGTTGTCGCCAAACAGCTCAACGGTGCGAACCTCGATATTCTGATCGCTGAATTCCGCGAACAGATCATGCGGGCCTCTGGCACCGGGTATCAGCGACGCGGCGAACAGCTCTATAATCGCCTGATTGCGCCGTTCGCGCAGCAGATCGCCGGGCGGTCGCTGGTCGTCGTGCCGCATGGCAAGCTGCATTACCTGCCGTTCGCGGCCCTGTATGACGGGCAGCGGCATCTGATCGAAAGCCGCGCGGTGCGGGTGCTGCCCAGCGCCAGCGTTCTGCAATATGTCGATGCGCAAGCGGTTGCGTCGCCGGCGCTGCTGGCGCTCGGCAACCCGGCCTTGTCGGAACCGGGATTGGA
>CAYGSU010000110.1:2346-7854 GCA_964352715.1 uncultured Flavobacteriaceae bacterium
TGGTGACCCTCAGCGCCTGCGAAACCGCTTTGGGCGATATCGCCAACGGCGACGATGTCATCGGCCTGAACCGGGGGTTCTTCTATGCCGGCGCGCGGTCCATCGTCTCCAGCCTGTGGGTGGTGTCGGACGCCTCGACCGAAAAACTGATGAAGGCCTTCTACAGCCACCTGAAAACATCGAATAAAGCACAGGCTTTGCGGCAGGCGCAGCTTGAAACCGCCGCCGACTATAACCATCCGTTCTACTGGTCGGCGTTCCAGCTTTCCGGCGCGCTTTAGGAAATAACGCCGATTGACCGGTAGTATTTTTCCAGCTCGTCGGCGACGCGGTCCGACGCCTCAATCATGATGGCGTGTTTCAGCCCGTCGAGAATGACCAGATCGGAATCCGGCAGGGCGGCGTCGATCAACCGGTTGAGACGCGGGTTGCAGGCGCCGTCCAGTTCGCCGGTGAGGACCAGCGATGGTGCAGCGACCTCGTGCAGCCAGGGCGCCATTTCCGTCGTCGCGTAAATCTCGAACACCTGGAACCACACATCTTCCGGCGTCGTCATCACCTGTTCGATGCGGCGTTTGATGGCGGCCGGGTTCGCCTGCACGAATGCGTCGGTGAACCAGCGGTCGATCAGGGCGGTCAGCACCGGCTCGATGCCTTTCTGCCGCATCGCCGCGACCACGCCCTGCACCTTCGCGGCATCGTCGTCGGTGCGGAAGGCGGCGGTGGAGAGAATGCCGAGCGACAGGATGCGATCAGGGTGCAGATGCGCATAACGCGGGCCGATCATGCCACCCAGCGAATGGCCGATGACGTGGATTTTCTCATGGCCCAGCCTGGCGCGCAGGGCTTCCAGATCGGCCACCAGATCGTCGAGACCGAAGGGCAGGGGCGGCATCGGGCTGTCGCCGTGGCCGCGCAGATCGTAGCGAATACAGGTGAACTTGTCCTGCAGGCGTTCGGTGATGCGGTCCCAGGTCGCGCGCCGCGAGCCGATGCCGTGCACCATGAACAGCGGCGGCCCGTCGCCGGAAACCGTATAGGCGCAATCGATAGCCGTCATGGTCACGCCACCTTCTTTATTGATTTCAGATGCGGCATGACATCTTCCGCCAGCCGGCGCATGCCGTCCATTACCCGCGCGCTTTCGAAGCCGAGATTGCAGGTGACGATGACCTCGTCGATGCCGAGTTCCGCATATTCCGCCAGTCGGTCGATGGCTTCCGGTGCGGTGCAGGCGATCAGGCTTTTGCCCAGTTCTTCCGCCGTCTGTTCGCGCGGCAGCTTCTCGATCATGCCGTTTTTCACGATGCCCGGGCCGGTAAACACATTGTCGAACTGGCTGTAATAGATGTGAGCCTGTTCGATAAAGTCGCGGGCTTCGGCCTCGGTGGCCGCGATGTGCATGCCGCGCTGCAGGGAAAGCCGCAGGTGTTCGCCGTCCTCGCCCAGCTCCTCCTTCGCCTTGCGGAACGCGCCGACCTGTTCCTTCAGGTGGTCGTGGCCGCCGGACAGCGGCGTCGTCTGAATATGGAAGCCGCGTTTGGCGCTGTGATAGATCGCCGGCGGCACCAGGGCGGCAAGCTGCATGCGGATCGGCTGCATCGGCCTTGGCATGATGGTGATCGGCTCGAACTTGTAATACTGGCCGTCGGCGGCGACTTCCTCTTCCGACAGCAGGCGCAGCAACAGGTTCAGGGTCTCGTCGAACTTTTCGCGGGAGTCCTCGATCGGGCTACCGAGGCGCGCCATTTCGTAGGCGAAGGCGCCGCGCCCGACGCCGAGCACCAGGCGGCCGTCGCACAGCATGTCGGCCTGGACAATCTCGCCAGCCAGGATGCGGATATCGTGCAGCGGCAGCACCGAAACGGCGGTGACGAAATCGACATGCCGGGTCAGGTTGGAGAGCTTCACCGCCATCTGCAGCGGCGACGGCAGGTTGAGGATATTCACCAGGTGATGTTCCGGAAGGGCGACGCCGCGATAGCCGAGCCGGTCGGCCAGAACCGACTGCTCGATCATGTCGTCGTACAGGCGTTTGCCGCCGTAATCCTTGTCCTTGTGGTAGCAGCCGAGGAAGTGGCAGAAGTCCATGATATCCCTACCGAAATCGAGAAAGTTCAATTTTTTCGATAATTAGGGTAGAAAGAAAAGAATCATAAAGAAAACGAATTATTCTGCACAGAAAGTTCGAAAAAATCGAACTTGGAGAAGCCATGAACGTCACCGTGCTGAGAACCTTTCTGGAGGTGGTCGAAACCGGCAATCTGAATCGCGCCGCCGACCGGCTGAACGTCACCCAGTCCACCGTCACCCAGCGCATCAACATGCTGGAACAGCAACTGGGCGAGGCGCTGATCAACCGGCGCAAGTCAGGCGCGGAGCTGACCTCCGCCGGGTTCAAGTTCAAACGCTATGCCGAGCTGATGCTGCGCAACTGGCAACAGGCACGGCATGAAATCTCGTTGCCGGAAACCAATGACTCGATTCTGAACATCGGCTGTCATTTCGATCTGTGGGATCATGTCGCGCAGAACTGGCTCGACGATATCCGGATTCATCACCCAACTGTTGCATTGTCGGTCTGGGGCGGCGAGCAGACGGATATGGATCGCTGGATCACCAGCGGCCTTGTCGATGCCTGTCTGTGCTTCGCGCCGAAGGTTCAGGAAAACGCACTGGTCCAGACCCTGTTCGACGAAAAGCTGATTCTGGTGTCTTCGGAACGCTACGACGAATCCTACCCGCATCCGCCGTATCTTTACACAGACCTGGGCGACTCCTTCCGCCGGCAGCATGCGGAAGCCTATCCGCAGGCGATGGCGCCGTCGCTGACCTTCGGCACGGCCCGGTTTGCCATCGACCATCTGGTGCAGCAGGGCGGAGCAGGCTATGTGCCGGCCTCGATGGTGAAGGAGTCCCTGAGGCTGCTCGAACTCTTCACCGTCGAGGATGCGCCGGTATTCACCCGCCGGGTCTATCTGGTTGCCAACGAGCGGCTGCCCGACCGGCTGGAATGGTTCAAGGGCTCGGTGCTGCGGCTGACCGACCGGCTGCGGGAAGTCCCGCCGAAGAAGAAAAAGTGATTCGGCCGCCGGATCGGGTCGTGTGAGACCTGACATTGCGGGCCAACTTTATACTTCACGCATGTCGCCTGAAGTATGGACACCCGCGAATGCTAGTGAGAAGCTAAGGTATACGCGTTCGACGGGCACATTTTCTGTGGGCCTTGTTGCAGGGGCTTTACAGGAATGAAACTTCAGAAAGACGGATATGACGCGAAGGCGTTGATATCGAACATTGCTCTGGGCCTGACGGATGGGCTTGAAAGCGCGCTGTGGTCCTATGTGTTCGCGACAATTGTATTTGCCGGCGCCTTGTCGATTTACGTGCCGGTCGGATTGTGGATCATTCTCGCCGGCTGGGCCGTGGTCAGTATCTTTGTCGCACTGACCAGCTACATAAAAATCCATTTTGTATCGATTGACGAGCAGGCCGTCGTTATCCTTGGCTCTATCGGCGTCCTGCTTGCGGCCGATTTCGGTGCGGACGCCGCGACCGCCAGGGGGCTGGCGACGATGCTGGCCATCATGGCAACGACAACGTTCGCCATTGCTTTCATGTTGTTTGCCGCAGCACGGTTACGCTTCTCCCGATTGCTGGAGATACTGCCTTATCCGGTTATCTGCGGCTATATGGCGGGGATCGCCTGGCTATTGCTGGATGCTGCGGTGTCGATTTCGACCGGGACACCGATATCGAAGGATCTGCTGAACATCCTGCTGGTCGATAACAACCTCATCAAGTTCGTATTGGCGGTGATCGGCGGGCTGGGCATGATTGCCTTTACCCGGGGGATTGATCGCGCCTGGGCATTGCCGGCCATCAGCCTGATTATCGTGGCGCTTTTTTATGCGGTGGCCTTTGTCAATGACATGTCGATTGAAGCCCTGGTGGCAGGCGGCTGGGTCTACGATGTGCAACTGCAGAGCAGTGACGTGCCGGCGGTGCTGCTGGGCCTGACATGGGCCGATATCGATATCGGATTTATCGTCTCTGTCCTGCCGCAGATTCTGACGATTGTTTTTCTGACCATGCTTAACAGTTCGATAAATCTTTCCATTCTGGCGGGGGAAAATCCTGAAAAGCCGTTCCGGTCGACTGAAGAAATGGCAGGGATGGGGGGTGGCAACCTGCTGCTTGGTTTCATCGCCTGCCCACCGGGATACTCCGATGCGGTGATGTCGATCATGTACAAGAAGTTCGGCGCGACCACCCGATGGGTGATGCTGGCTTCCAGCTTCGTCTGTCTGGTGGCCCTGTTCGCCGGAACGTCGATCATCAGCTATATGCCGAATGTCCTGCTCTGTGCGTCCATTCTGCTGTTTTCGTTCCTGATGTTCTACGATTGGCTGTATGCCAATGTGCGCACTTTCACACCGCTGGACTATTCCATTGTCTGCATCATTCTTGCGTCTGTCATCGGCTTCGGATTTATCGAAGGGATCGTGGTGGGCGTGTTTCTAACGGTGATCCTTTTTGTGTTGCGCTACAGTATGATTTCGTCCGTACAAGGGCGATACACCTTGAAAGATCATCGAAGCTCCGTCGAACGATCAACCTCCTCCAACCTTTTGCTCAATCGGCACGGTAATGAGGCATTGGTTTATACATTGCGGGGGTTTCTGTTTTTCGGCACCGCGAATTCTGTGCGTGATGTTATCCGGGAAGAGATTGCCAACGGTGAATACGAGGTCATTCTTCTGAATTTCAGGCGCGTTACCGGGATCGATGTATCGGCCCTTAATACATTTCGGCATATCAGGGAATACTGCGATGCAACGGGCGTTGTGTTGTTGATTTCGGGTGCCTCTGAAGAGATCGAAAAGAAGCTGTTACTCTGCCGGATTGTCAGCGATACGGGCCCCAACGCCGATATTTTCAACGATGCGGATTATGCACTCGAGCGAATGGAAGAAATTCTCCTGGCAAAGTATGCTGATGAAAATCTGCCCGTCTCGGTCATCGACCATCTGGTCAGTATCCTGGGATCGAAACCCAAGGCGCAGGCCTTGCTCGGAATAATGGAGAGGGTCGACCTTGCGAAGGGAGAGACCCTGTTTCGTCAGGGGGAGGCAGATAACGGGTTTTTCCTTCTGGAATCCGGAAGTATGGCGGCCTCGATCGAGATTGGCGAGGGGCGGACAAAACGGATCAAGAAGTTCAATGCCGGTTCCATCATCGGCGAAATCTCTCGCTATCTCGCGACCAGAGAGCGGACGGCAACGGTTGCCGCATATGAAGATGCCGTTCTGTATCACGTGAACCCGACCAAACTTGAAGGACACGCGAATAACGGACCTGAACTGCTGGTCATTATACATGAGCTGGTTGCCCGAACGCTGAGCGTGCGGATCGACTACATGAACAGCCGGCTGATGCGGGAACTGCCGTAACGACGGAACCGGATGCTGCTTATTCCGCCGGCAGATAATCGATCACGGACCCGAT
>CAYGSU010000111.1:0-3033 GCA_964352715.1 uncultured Flavobacteriaceae bacterium
TCGGCGCATCGGGCGCCATCCTGTCCTACATCATGTGCAAGGGCATGAACCGGTCTATCATCAACGTCATTCTTGGCGGCTTCGGGGCCGAAGGTGGCGCTGCCGCAGCCTCCGGGGGCGACGATGACCGTCCCGTGAAATCCGGCAGCCCGGAAGATGCCGCCTATTTCATGGGCAATGCGGAAAAAGTCATCATCGTGCCGGGTTATGGCATGGCTGTTGCCCAGGCGCAGCATGCCCTGCGCGAAATGGCCGAACTGCTGAAAGCCAAGGGTGTCGAGGTTCGCTACGCGATCCATCCGGTGGCGGGCCGCATGCCGGGCCATATGAACGTGCTGCTGGCGGAAGCCAATGTGCCGTATGACGAGGTGCTGGAACTGGAAGAGATCAACCGCGACTTCTCATCCACGGACGTCGCCTTTGTGATCGGCGCCAACGATGTCACCAACCCGGCAGCAAAAACCGATCCGACGTCGCCGATTTTCGGCATGCCGATTCTGGATGTTGAAAACGCCGAGAACGTGTATTTCATCAAGCGGTCGATGGCCAGCGGCTATGCCGGTGTGCAGAACGAACTGTTCTTCCGCGAAAACACGACCATGCTGTTCGGCGATGCGAAGCAGGTTTGCGAAGGCATCGTCAAGGCGCTGGAATAGGCGGCGGCACGCAATCGGTTGGGTGCGACGCACTGATATCGGTCAATAATACGTCCCGGAAGTAGACACGGCTTGCCGCATCGCACTAACGTTCGCTGATGGGCGAACATCTCAAGCGGCTGGCGAAACTGTTTCTGGGCTCGATCCGCGATCTCGCGCCGGTCATTCTTGTCATCGGCTTCTTTCAGTACGCCGTGCTGCAGCAGCCGGTTCCCAATCTCGATACGATTCTCGTCGGTCTGATTTTTGTGCTCGTCGGCCTGACCCTGTTCATTCAGGGGCTTGAAATCGGCCTGTTTCCGCTTGGCGAGTCGATGGCCAACGCCTTTGCCAGAAAAGGCAACCTGTTTGCCCTGCTGGCCTTTGCCTTTGCACTCGGCTTCGGCACGACGGTTGCGGAACCGGCACTGATCGCGGTTGCCGACGAGGCTGCGATCGTGGCGGCGGAAGGTGGCGTCGTGGCGCCGACAGATGGTGCCAGAACCACTTATGCCGACGGTCTGCGCTATACCGTTGCCCTGTCGGTCGGTCTCGCCCTGGTGCTCGGCGTGTTCCGGATTCTGAAGGGCTGGCCGATCCACTACATCATAGCCGCAGGATATATCTGCGTTGTCGCGCTGACCTTTCTTGCCCCGGCAGAGATCATCGGCATCGCCTATGATTCCGGAGGCGTAACCACCAGCACCATAACCGTACCGCTGGTGGCGGCGCTGGGCGTTGGCCTGGCCAGCATCATCAAGGGCCGCAACCCGATGATCGACGGGTTCGGCCTGATCGCCTTCGCAAGCCTGACGCCGATGATCTTCGTGATGGTTTTTGGTATGGTTTACAAAGAATTTCTGTCGGGCGGGTGACCGGTATGGCGATGCAGCTTCTCGACACCCTGGTCTATACTTTTCTGGCAACGGTGCTGGATGTGCTGCCGATTCTGGCCATCCTTCTGGGTTTCCAGCTTCTGGTCCTGCGGCGCAAGCCACCCAAGGCAAAACGGGTCGCGTTCGGCTTCATCTATGTGTTGATCGGGCTGACATTCTTTCTGGTCGGGCTAGAAATGGCGCTGTTTCCGCTCGGCAAGACCATGGCCGTACAACTGACGGATCCCGGTTTTCTCGGCATCGGCAGCGCGGTTCTGTCGGGCGAGATCGACTGGCGGCTGTATATGTGGGTCTATGTCTTCGCGGCGGCGATCGGGTTTTCGACGACCATCGCGGAGCCGTCACTGATCGCGGTGGCGCTGAAGGCGGAGGAGATTTCCGGCGGCAGCCTCTCATCCGTCGGTCTCAGGATTGCCGTTGCCGTCGGCGTCGCCTTCGGTGTGTCGCTTGGCACCTATCGCATCGTTACCGGCACGCCGCTCTACGCGTATATCATCGTCGGCTATGTCATCGTCATCATCCAGACGGTATTCGCCCCGCGCAGCATCGTGCCGCTGGCCTACGATTCAGGCGGGGTCACGACATCGACCGTCACCGTGCCGGTTGTCGCTGCCCTGGGCCTCGGCCTTGCATCGACGATACCGGGGCGCAGTCCGCTGATCGACGGGTTCGGCCTGATCGCCTTCGCCAGCCTGTTTCCGATCATGACCGTGATGGGTTATGCACAAATTATGGAATTTTTGGCGCGTCCGCGTGCCGTGAAGGAGGGAGCGGAATAATGAAATTCAAGCTGATCGTCGCCGTTGTCGACGACGAAGCGACGGACGAGGTAATCGCCGCCGCCAGAGAAGCGGGGGCGACCGGCGCCACCGTCATCCCGAATGCAAGAGGCGAGGGGCTGAAAGCGGAACGCACATTTTTCGGTCTCGAACTGTCCGCATCGCGCGACATCATCCTGTTTCTGGTGGTGGCCGAACGGGCGCGGATGATCCTTGAAGCGATCGACAAGGGGGCGGGGTTGACTGAAAAGTCCGATGTCGGCATCGCCCTGCAACTGGATATCGAAGATGTCGTTGGCTTGCGCAGCCAACTGGCAGTTCTGGAAAAAGAAGTTGAGGAAGAACTATGAGCGATATGAAAGCGGTAAAGGTCGGCGACGTGATGACCCGTGAAATCAAGATGATCAGCGGGCTCGTTTCGGTGCAGGAAGCAATCGACACGATGAAGGAAAGCCGGATTCGCTCGCTGGTGGTGGAACGGCGCGACGAGGACGACGAATACGGCGTTATCGGCGTTTCGGATATTGCGCGCGAGGTTATCGCGAAAAACCGGTCGGCCGAACGGGTCTCGGTTTATGAAATCATGTCGAAGCCGGTAATGACGATCCCGGTGGATATGCGCATTCGCTATGCGGTGCGTCTGCTCGTACGGTTTCAGATCAGCCGGGCCATCGTGGTCGACCAGAACCGCACGCCGATCGGCGTCGCTACTCTGCGCGACTT
>CAYGSU010000111.1:3133-7454 GCA_964352715.1 uncultured Flavobacteriaceae bacterium
TTGTCGGAATAGGTGTGGTCGGCATGCAGCATCCAGTCGACGGAACCCGCTTTCAGAACCGCAAAATCCTCGTTCCAGTAAACGGTTTTGGCCTGCAGCACGGTCTCGGCGAAGGCGATGCTTTGCCGCATGTCGGTCACCAGAAAGTTGACGCCGAAACCGCGCAACGACCGCCCGTAATCCGGCGCGCTGACAGTCCAGGGGTCTCTGGTGCTTTTTGACGTCATTGCCTACACATCTGATTTATAGTGCCGGAAACAACAAAACGCCCTCTCGCAGAGCGGGAGGACGTGTCGCTGTCCATCAACGACTGTCTGCCCGCTTGCACGGGCGGGTCGCCTAAAAACCGTCGCGTTCCAGCCGCTTGCGCAGCAGTTTGCGATGCCGGCGAACCGCTTCGGCCCGCTCGCGGGCGCGCTTTTCGGACGGTTTTTCGAAATGCCGACGAAGTTTCATTTCGCGGAAAATACCTTCACGCTGCATCTTTTTCTTCAGCGCGCGAAGAGCCTGATCCACATTGTTATCTCGGACAACAACCTGCACGTTTCACACCTTCTTTTCAGTGTTCGATCCAAAACCACTACCAGAGCGACTTCATGCCGCCCTGCGCCCCGGTTGTACCCGGGACGGGGCCAGCGTATATCATGCTGTGTAACCATTGTAAAACTGCAAAAGTGGTGAATTCTCTGGGGTTTTACACTTAAATTAACTGGCAAGAGACGAGTTCGGCGATGGCAATTCTGAAAATTGCGAAAATGGGTCATCCTGTTCTGCGCCGTGTCGCCGATCCTTTGGGCGATCCGAAACACCCTGCCGTGACGGATCTTATTGCAAGCATGGTCGATACCCTGGCGGATGCCGGAGGCACCGGCCTTGCTGCGCCGCAGGTGCATATGCCGGTTCGGCTGCTGGTCTATTTCGTCTCGCAGCGTCGGCTGGCGCCAGGCGAAGAAGAAGTGCCGCTGCGGGCACTGATCAACCCGGAAATCGAATTGCTGGGTGACGAGATTATCTATGACTGGGAAGGGTGCCTGTCGGTTCCCGGACTGACCGGTCTCGTGCCGCGATTCAACAGCTTGCGCCTGAGCGCGGTGCTGGAAACCGGCGAAGAGATTGAAGAAGAAGTGCACGGATTCCATGCGCGGGTGTTGCAGCACGAATTCGACCACCTGGATGGTATATTGTACCCTGAGCGAATGAATGATCTGTCACTGTTGATGTTCAATGATCAGATGAAACACGGTATACCGGATAGAGCATGGACATTGATGGGAAAGGAGCCTCCCGACGATGACGAAGAAAGCAACGGCGAAGAAAGCTTCGGCTAGCCGGAAAAAACCCGGACCGAAGGAACCGTCTCTGGAAGCGTTGCGCGATACGCTGCTGCGCGCCGCCCTGCCGCATGTTCCGTTTGACGGCTGGACGAAAACAGCCTTGCTGCGCGGTGCGGCCGAAGCAGGCTATTCGTCAACAGACGCCATGCGCGCGTTTCCCGATGGTGCGCGCGACATGATCTCCTGGCATGCCCGCCAGGCCGATAGACTGATGATGCAGCAGCTTGAAAAGCTTGATCTGCCGTCGATGCGCATCCGCGACAGGATTGCAACGGCAGTTCGGGTTCGGCTGGAACAGAATACCGGCGACAAGGAAGCCATTCGGCGCGCCATGACTTTTCTGGCAATGCCGCAGAACGCGGCGCTGGCAACCCAGAGCCTGTACCGCACGGTGGATGACATGTGGTTTGCCGCCGGCGATACGGCGACCGACTGGAACTTCTATACCAAGCGCCTGCTTCTGGCCGGCGTTTACTCATCGACGCTGCTGTTCTGGCTGAACGACCGGTCGGAAGACCATGCCGATACCTGGGCGTTTCTGGACCGGCGCATCGAAAACGTCATGCAGGTGCCGAAACTGACCGGACGGCTGACCGGCGCAATGGAAAAATTCGCCGGCTTCCTGCCGAGGCAGGCGCGGGCGTTTCGCGATTTCCGCCCGCGGTCCGGTTAACCGGCTGACAGCGGCTTCCCGTGGCATCGATCCTTCGCGACATTCTGGACGAACTGGCCCCGACCGAACAGGACCGGAAGGAAGGGCGCGAGGAACGGATCAAGGCACGGAACGCGCTCATTGCTTCCGCCGTCGCCCTGTGTCCGCTGACCGCGATTTTCGTGCTGGTCGGGCTGGTCATCGAATACAGGATCGCCACCATGCCGTCGTTCCTGTTCACCGCTTGCCTTGCCTATCCGCTGGTCGGTCTTTCTGGCGTCGTGCTCGGCATGATGGCCCATGCGCAGCAGATGTATACCGCGACCCTGCTGGCCGTCGTGGTTCTGCCGGTGCTGAATGTCGGCGCGATCATCGGCGGGTTTCTTTACTGGATGGTGGTTTAGCGGCCGGTCAGTATTTCTGTTCGACATACAGCTCGCGCGGCAATACCTGCCGTTCGTAATCAGGGTTGAACACCCGGTCCGGCAGATTCACCGGTTCGTGCTCCACCGGCTCGTAGGGAATCTGGCTGAGCAGATTGTGGATGCAGTTCAGCCTTGCCCGTTTCTTGTCATTGCCCTCGACGATCCACCACGGCGCTTCCGGGATATTGGTGCGGTTCAGCATCTCTTCCTTGACGCGGGTATATTCCTCCCACCGGACGCGGGACTGAAGGTCCATCGGGCTGAGCTTCCACTGTTTCATCGGGTCGTGTATCCGCATCAGGAAGCGCAACTGCTGTTCCTCGTCGGTGATCGAGAACCAGAACTTGATCAGCTTGATGCCGGACCGGGCCAGCATCCGTTCGAATTCCGGTACGTCATGAAAAAACTGCTCTACCTGGTCTTCGGTGGCGAAGCCCATCACCCGTTCAACCCCGGCGCGGTTGTACCACGACCGGTCGAACAGCACGATTTCGCCGGCGGCGGGCAGATGCGGCACGTAGCGCTGGAAATACCATTGCGACTTTTCCCGTTCGGTCGGCGCGGGCAGGGCGACGACCCGGCAACTGCGCGGGTTGAGGCGCTGCGAGATGCGCTTGATAACGCCGCCCTTGCCGGCGGCATCGCGGCCTTCAAAGATGACGACGATCTTTTCGCCGGTATGCTGCACCCAGTCCTGCAACTTCACCAGTTCCGCCTGCAGGCGAAGCAGCTCGTGAAAATAGGTCCGCCGGTCAAGCGCGCTCTTGGTTTTCAGCCCGGCAATCATGCGTAATTCGCGCGATATCCGGACATCGTCGATTTCCAGTTCCAGCTCTTCGTCGAAACTGTCTTCCATTTCCAGTTCGACCCAGTCCCGTTCGGTATCCGGAACGTCACCCTCTTGCATCGTCATTCTCTTCTCCTAAACGCAAAACCTGCCGGAAGCCGTGTGCATAATGCGCCGGCAACAGGATAAAGAATGCCTGTCTAGCACGGGAATGGGACAGATTCGTTGCAATTGCCAGCAACAGGCGGATTTCTGCGGCGTCAGGCGAAGTAGGTCAGGCAGCCGACCCCGATCAGAATGATCGCGACACCGGCCCACTGGATTGCCGAAATCTTCTCCTTCAGGAAGATCCAGGCCAGTAGAACCGTGACACCGCCGAACAGCGAGGAGATGACGGCGGTGATTTCGGAAAACTCGCCGCCGCTGCCGAACAGCAGGAACAGCACGCCGCCGAAATCCAGCAGGCCCTGCACGCACAGCACCGGCAGCCATTTCATCGGCAGAGCCGGGGCTTTTCGCGAGATCAGGAAAAACAGCAAAAGAAACACAAGCGCGACGATCCGGCCGAGCCAGAGCGTTTGCAGCTCGCCATGCAGCGGCACCGAATGCTGGCCGGAAATGATCAGCACCGCATAGGCGATGCAGGCGGCGGTCGCGACCAGAACGGTTTTTCCGTGCGACTGTCTTTCCAGTTCCGTTCCTTCCTCGGTGCTGGCCCGGGCGACGATGATGGCGCCGGCCATCGCCATCGCCATGCCGATCCACTGCCCGACCGACGGCCGCGACCCGAGCGCGAACGCGAACATCACCACCGCGGCCGGATGGGCGGCGACAATCGGCGCGGCGACGCTCAGCGGGCCGAGGGCGAGCGCCTTGTAGAGCAGCAGCATGGCGACCGTGTTCATCAGCCCGAACAGCACGATCAGCCATTGCGCCGGCAGGTCGATTTCCATCGGATGGCCGCCGGCAAGCATGTAGACGGACATGCCGACGCAACTGACGATAAAAACCGCCAGCAGGGCGTTGGCGTGCCCGACGGTACGGCCGGACAGACCGGCCAGAAAATCCGCCGTACCCAGGGACGCCGCGCTGAGGCCGCCGAAAAGGATCTGGTTCATGAGTG
>CAYGSU010000112.1:0-7192 GCA_964352715.1 uncultured Flavobacteriaceae bacterium
TGTCACCGTGTTTTTCTTTAAGTTCCCGTAAATTCATCGCATGATGCGGCTGCAATGGGTTCAAAGACCGGATCCGCCCGAAAATCGGCCGGGTAACCGGGCTTTCGGGGTATCTACAGGGGGAAAGACAGATGGACGATCTCGACAAGGAAGCGCTTTACTATCATCAGATGTACCCGCCGGGTAAGCTGACCATCCAGGCGACCAAGCCGATGGCCAACCAGCGCGACCTGTCGCTTGCCTATTCGCCGGGCGTCGCTGCTCCCTGTCTCGAAATCGAAAAGGACCCGTCAAAGGCGGCCCTGTATACCGCGCGCGGCAATCTTGTCGGTGTCATCACCAACGGCACGGCGGTGCTGGGGCTCGGCAATATCGGGGCTTTGGCCTCGAAGCCGGTGATGGAAGGCAAGGCGGTTCTGTTCAAGAAATTCGCCAATGTCGATGTCTTCGATATCGAAGTCGCGGAAACCGATGTCGATGCATTCTGCGAATGTGTAAAGCGGCTGGAGCCGACCTTTGGCGGCATCAACCTGGAAGACATCGGCGCGCCGGCCTGTTTCGAGATCGAACGCCGACTGCGCGAGGAAATGAACATTCCGGTGTTCCATGACGACCAGCACGGCACGGCGATCATCGCCGCAGCGGCGGTCTACAATGCGCTGGAACTGAAGGGTAAGACTTTCGACGAAATCAAGATCGTGGTTTCCGGCGCCGGCGCTGCGGCGCTTGCCTGTGTCGCCATGATGGTGGCGATGGGCGCGCAGAAAAAGAACATCTATATCTGTGACCGCAAGGGCGTCGTGCAGGACAAGCGCGAAGACAATATCGACCAATACAAGGCGGTCTACATGCAGACCTGCGACGAACGCACGCTGGACGATGCAATCGCGGGCGCCGATGTCTTCCTCGGCCTGTCCGGTCCCGGCGCGCTGAAGCAGGACATGGTGAAGAAGATGGCCGACAAGCCGGTCATTCTGGCGCTTGCCAACCCGACACCGGAAATCCTGCCCACTGAAGCGCATGAAGTGCGTCCGGATGCAATTGTCTGCACCGGCCGGTCCGACTTCCCGAACCAGGTGAACAACGTTCTGTGTTTTCCGTTCATCTTCCGGGGCGCGCTGGATGTCGGCGCATCGACGATCAACGAGGAAATGAAGATCGCCTGCGTCAAGGCCATCGCCAATCTGGCGAAAAAGGAAGTGTCGGAAATCGTCGCCCGCGCCTATGGCGATCTGGCGGCTCAGGGCTTCAACGAAAACAACCTGATCCCGAAACCGTTCGATCCGCGTCTGATTACCGAAATCGCACCGGCGGTGGCACGGGCGGCGATGGAAAGCGGCGTGGCGTCCCGTCCGATTGAGGATTTCGACGCCTATATCCGCGAACTCAACCGCTTCGTCTACAAGTCCGGCACGGTGATGAAGCCGATGTTCGACAAGGCGCAGGACGATCCGAAACGGGTGGTCTACTGCGAAGGCGAAGACGAACGCGTGCTGCGCGCGGTTCAGTTTGTTGTTGATGACGGGCTTGCCAAGCCGATCCTGATCGGCCGCCGCGCGGTGGTCGAGATGCGGCTTGAGAAGCTGGGCCTGCGTCTGAAAATGGACGAGGATTTCGAACTCTGCGATCCGGAAAATGACGACCGGTATTCACAGTACCGAGACGCCTATCACGAGATGAACAGCCGGGGCGGCATCAGCAAGGCGCATGCGGGAGAGATTATCCGCACCCGGCCGACCGCCATTGGGTCAATCATGCTGAAACGCGGCGAGGCCGACGCCATGCTGTGCGGCGCAACCGGCGGCTTCCAGAATCACTGCAAATACGTGAAGTCTATTGTCGGCACCCGGCCCGGCATCCGCGATCTGTCGGCCATGTCGATGATGATCCTGGATACCGGTGTCTATTTCCTGGCCGATACCCATGTGAGCAATGAACCGACATCGGAAGAACTTGTGGAAATGGCGGTGCTGGCGGCTGAAGAGATGAAGCGGTTCGGCATTGAATCCGAAATAGCGTTTATTTCTCATTCCAATTTCGGCTCGTCCGACAGGCTGTCAGCGAAGCGGATGCGCGATGCCATCGCTATTTTGCACCGCGATCACCCGGAATTGTCGGTGGACGGCGAAATGCACGCGGATGCGGCGCTGACGCCGATGCTGCGGGAAAGCCTTGTTGCCGATTGCAAGATCAAGGGACCGGCCAATCTGCTGATCATGCCGAATCTCGATGCGGCGAACATTGCCTACAATCTGCTGAAGACGCTGGCGAACGGGCTGTCGGTCGGTCCGATGCTGATCGGGGCGGAACTGCCGGCGCATATCATGACAACGTCAGTCTCGGTTCGCGGGATCGTCAACATGACGGCGGTCGCCGTTGTCGACGCCCAGATGCATGCTTCGGCCAAGGCAGCCGCTGCCGCTGAATAACATCCAGAGCCCCCGACGGGGGTGTAGATGCAGGCCGGTTCCGCCTGAACAGGAAAGGTATTAAGGAATTGGCAAGCCTCGAAGAACAGACCGAGGATAAGAAGGTCGACGGCGACGCGCTGGACGAGCTTTACGGCCTGTCGAAAGACGTCATCGGGGCGATTGAAGACGCGCTTGAGCAGGGTGACAGCGATGCTGTTCATGCCCTGCTCAATCCGCTTCACGCCGCCGATATTGCGGATCTGCTGGAACAGCTTACCAGCGGCCAACGGGAATCGCTGATTGCCGTTATCGGCGACAATCTCGATTCCGAAGTCATTTCCTATCTGGATTATGCGGTGCGCGAGGATGTGGTCGACATCCTGAACGCCGAACAGATCGCCACCATTGTCAGCGATCTGGACAGTGACGACGCCATCGACTTCATCGAGGATCTGGATGAAGACGAACAGCGCGAGGTTCTGCGGACCATCCCGGAAGAAGAACGCGCGCTTTACGAACAGAGCCTGACCTACCCGGATGATTCCGCCGGCCGTCTGATGCGGCATGAAGTGGTGACGGTGCCGCTCTACTGGACAGTCGGCGACACCATCGACTACATGCGCAGCGAAGACAGCGATCTGCCGGACGATTTCTACAATATTGTTGCGATCGGACCAAACCGGGCGCCGGTCGGATTGCTGCAGCTTTCCAAGCTTCTTCGCACGCGGCGGCCGACGCCGATCGCCGATGTAATGGAGGAGGAGCCGAAGTTGATTCCCGTTACCATGGACCAGGAAGACGTCGCCTTTCTGTTCCGCCAGTACGGGCTGGTGGAAGCGCCGGTTGTCGATGACGAGGGCCGGATGGTCGGGGTAATTACGGTCGACGACATCGTCAACGTTCTGGATGAGGAACACGAGGAAGATATCCTCAAACTCGGCGGTGTGCAGTCGGATGACTTCTATTCCGACGTCAAGAAAACAACCCGGCTGCGGTTCTCCTGGCTGCTGGTCAACCTGTTGACCGCCATTCTGGCCAGCGCGGTGATCGCGATGTTCGAATCCACCCTGGAACGGATCGTCGCTCTGGCGATCCTGATGCCGATTGTCGCCTCGATGGGCGGCAATGCCGGCACGCAGACTCTTACCGTTGCGGTTCGCGCGCTCGCAACAAACGAACTGACCGCCGGTAACGCCGTGCGCATCATCTACAAGGAAGTGCTGGTTGGCGGGGTCAACGGCATTCTGTTCGCGATACTGATCGGCGGGCTGGCCTGGGCGTGGTTCGGCGATCCGCTGATCGGGATCGTCATCGCCAGCGCGATGGTAATCAACCTGCTGGTCGCCGGGTTGACCGGAACCCTGGTGCCGATCTTCCTTGACCGTATCGGTGTGGATCCGGCGATCGCTTCCACCGTGGTGCTGACAACGGTGACCGATGTGGTAGGGTTTTTTGCCTTCCTTGGTCTGGCCGCGATGATCCTGTTCTAGAGTTTTTCGATGGCAAAGACTGATTTACCAAAAGATGTTCAGGACTTTCTGACGGCCTTTCCGGAAACGGAATCCATCGACGCCTTCGTGTTCGACCTTGCCGGCACGGCACTTGGAAAACGCTATCCGGTGACCGAGATCGGCAAGCTGTGCAGCGGCGCTTTCGCGTTTCCGGAAGCGGTGTTCACCCTCGATGTGACGGGCGATTGCTGCGACCCGCAGGGTATCGGCTTCAGCGACGGCGATCCGGACGGGCTGGGAAAGATGGTGCCCGGCAGCCTCGCGCCGATCCCCTGGGCGGACGAGCCTACGGCGCAATGCCTGATCGATCTGCGCCGGGTTGAAGGCGCGCCGATCTGGTACGATCCCCGCGTTCTGCTGCGCAAGGTCGTCGACCGTCTTCACGCCGATGGCTGGCGGCCGGTGACAGCGGTGGAACTGGAATTTTTCCTGATCGATCCATTGCGGGACCACGACGGCGGGCCGCAGCCGCCGAAGTCGCCCACAACCGGCAGGCCAAGCAATGTTCGCAAGGTATACGGCATGGAAAAGCTGGAAGATTTCTCGTCGGTTCTTCGGGCTATTGACCATGCGTGCCGGATACAGAATATCCCGACCAGCGTTGTTTCCAGTGAATTCGCGCCAGGCCAGTTCGAACTGAACCTGCATCATGTTGATGATCCGGTGACTGCCGGCGATCATGCCTGCCTGATGCGCCGCTGCGTCCGCGCCGTCGCCCGGCAACACGGGCTGGATGCGACCTTCCTTCCGAAACCCTATACCGAGATGACCGGCAGCGGCATGCATATCCATGTCAGCATGCTGAATGACGAGGGCGGTAACATCTTCGATGATCGGCTCGACCCGGAAGAAACGGTTCTGCGGCAAGCCATCGCCGGCCTGCAGGCGACGATGGCCGAATCCATGGCGTTCTTTTCGCCCGGCATCAACGGGTTCCGGCGCTTTGCGGCCAACAACTGCGTGCCGGTGACGACCGACTGGGGTTATGACAACCGGTCGGTGGCGTTCAGAATTCCGGCGGCGCGCGGCGCATCAAAGCGCATCGAACACCGGGTGGCGGGGGCGGATGCCAACCCGTATCTGGTGTTGGCCTGTGTGCTGGCCGGGCTGCATCACGGTTTGAAGAACAGCCTCAATACGGCGTCAGATCCGCATCCCGGCAATGCGGGCGAAGCGATGGCGCGCGATATTCCGTTCAAGATCTGGGATGCGCTCGACCGTCTGTCTGATGCGCCGGTTATCGGCAGCTATCTCGGGGCAGACTATCTATCCTTGTACGGCGACATCAAACAGGCTGAATTCAACGCCTTGCTGGAAACGCCGCTCCGCCGCGAATACGACTGGTATCTGTAAGGACACATTTTTATGGCTGATGGTTCCCTCCCCGAAGAAGTTCATGCGTTTCTGGAAAAGCATCCCGACACCCGCTACATCGACACGGTGGTGTTCGATATCTGCGGCGGTGCGCTGGGTAAACGCTATCCGATTGCTGACCTGGAAAAAATCTATGGCGGCGGGTTCAAGGCGACCAAGTCGCTGTTCGTGCTGGATGTAACGGGCAACTGTTCCGACCCGATGGGTTACGGGTTCAGCGACGGCGACCCGGACGGATACGGCCTTCCCATTCCCGGTACGCTGGTGCCGATGCCGTGGAGCCCGGTGCCGGTCGCCCAGGTTCAGATCGACATGCGCAACTCGGAAACCGACGAGCCGATCTGGTTTGATCCGCGCGTGGTTCTGCAAAAGGTTGTCGATCGCTTCACCGCCGACGGGCTGCGACCGATCTGCGCGACCGAGCTGGAATTCTTCCTGATCGACCCGCAGCGCACCGAAGACAAGGGGCCGAAACCGCCGATCACCCCACGTTCGGGCATTCCGCAGACAGCGACCAAGGTCTACGGCATGGAAAAGCTGGAAGACTTTGCGGAAATCCTGATCGAGATGGAACAGACCTGTCTGGCGCAGAATGTACCGACCTCCGTGGCGTCCAGCGAATATGCGCCCGGCCAGTTCGAGCTGAATCTGCGGCATGTCGAAAACCCGGTTGTTGCAGGCGATCATGCCTGTCTGATGCGGCGCTGCATCAAGTCGGTGGCGCGGCGGCACGGTCTTGATGCCACATTTCTGGCAAAACCGTATCCCGATACGGCCGGCAGCGGTCTGCATGTTCATTCCAGCTTCCTGAACAAGGACGGACGGAACATTTTCGACGAGGAGCTCGACCCGGACGAGACGGTGATGCGTCACGCCATGGCGGGGTTGCAGGCGACGATGGCGGAATCGATGGCCTTTCTTGCGCCCAGCCTGAATTCCTATCGCCGCTTTGCCGCCAACAACTTCACGCCGGTCACCAAGGACTGGGGCTACGACAACCGGTCGCTCGCCTTTCGCATTCCCAGCGAGACGGGGTTCGGGCGGCGGATCGAGCACCGCATCGCCGGGGCTGACGCCAACCCGCATCTGGTGCTGGCCTGTATCCTGGCCGGCATTCACCACGGCATTACCAACAAGCTGGAACCTGAAACCGGGCCGCGCCACGGCAATGCGGGTGAGAAGATGGCGACGGACATTCCCTTCAAACTGTGGGATGCGCTGAACCAGCTCGACCATGCGCCCATTCTTCGCGAGTATTTCGGCGACGACTATGTGTCGATCTACAAGGCGGTAAAGGATAATGAATTCGATGCCCTGATGGCGGTTCCGTTACGTCGGGAATTCGAGTGGTATCTGTAGGCGGTAGCGATGAGTGCAATGGAAAAACTGCAAACCTATCTTGAAGGCTGGCGGCTGGGCGACCCGGTGCTGAGCCTTGAGGCGGTCGCGCCGGATTTCCGGTATGACGATCCGGCGACCGGAATGATCACGCCGGAAACCTTTGTCGGTTTCGTTGAGGACTTCAAGGCCGGGGCGGCGGCGCTGAACAATGGCGTGGTGCCGGCGCCTTTCCTCAATTACAGCCATACCGCCATCGATACATCCGTTATGCCGCATGTCTGCTGGTGCTGGTGGCAGGCCGGCGATACGCCGCTGCAAGGCGCGGCCCTGGTGCAGTTCGACGAGACCGGCGTGCGGTTCGAACGGCTGACCTACTATGCGGAGCCGGCGCAGGTTTAGCGTTCGGGATATCTGACCGGAGAGGAGGTGCGGTATGGATCGTTTCACCGGCGGCTGCCAGTGCGGCAAGGTGCGGATCGAGGCATCGGGTCAGCCCGACCGGGTCGGTATCTGCCATTGTCTCGATTGCCGCAAGCATCACGGCGCGCTGTTCTA
>CAYGSU010000113.1:0-7173 GCA_964352715.1 uncultured Flavobacteriaceae bacterium
CTAGCTGACGGGCTGTTTCAGCCGCTCGGCGACCGGGTTGGGCAGCAGCAGGAAGTAGCGGCCCTTCGATTTCATCTTGCCGGCCTCGGCCAGAGCCGGTGCGCCATACCCCCAGAAAAAATCGCCACGCACCGCGCCGGTGATCGCGCCGCCGGTATCCTGCGCCACCATCAGGCGGTTCAGTTTGCGGCTTTCATCCGACGGCCAGTTGGTTTCCAGCCAGATCGGCAGGCCCAGCGGTATGAACCGGCGGTCGACCGCCAGGCTGCGGCGCGGGGTCAGCGCCACGCCCTGAGCGCCGATCGGCCCGTCGCCCTTGATCACGCGGAAAAACACGAAGCGCGGGTTGATGGCGAACAGGTCAAAAGCCTTTTCCGGGTTGGCGTCGATCCAGCCGCGAATGCCGTCCCACGAGGCCTGGCCCGGTTTCAGTTCGCCCTGGTCGATCAGCGCCTTGCCGATGGATTCGTATTTGCGCCCGTTATGGCCGTCGAAGCCGACCCGCTCGACCGTGCCGTCCGGCAATATCAACCGGCCAGAGCCCTGCACCTGCAGCAGGAACACATCCACCGCATCCTTCGCCCAGAACAGTTCCAGCCCCTTGCCGGCAAGGCCGCCGCCTTCCAGTTCGGCGCGGTCGTAATAGGGAACCAGCTTTTGCCCTTCGAGCCGGCCGACCAGGGTCTGGCCGCCAAGCTCGCCGTCGAACGCCGCCAGATTGACGACGATATGATCGGCCGGCCGCCGGTACAGCGGGTATCTGTAGGTCGCATCCTGCTGCCGCGCAGCCTGCAACTCGGCTTCGAAATAACCGGTGAACAAGCCTTCACGGTCTGTGCCGTCAGAAACGGAAAACGGGGTGAATTTGCTTTCGATAAGGGCGCGAACCGCTGCCGGGCCGGCCTGTTCATCCAGCGCCATAATCGCCGGGCAGGCGTCGCGCCAATCTGCCGCCGTCATCGCCAGAACCGGGGTGCCGACGGATTTCGTATCCGCCAGACCGCCTACTTTTTCGCAGCTTCGTTTCTGGGCCGCGAGAAAGCTGTCGAGATCGTCGTCGTTCCAGCCGTCCAGCGCCGCAAAGTCAGACGGCAGCAGCGTGAAGCCCTTCTTTTCGGGTTCCGGCTTTTGCTCTTCCTTGACCTGCACGCACCCCGCCAGCGCCTGCAACAGGATCACAGCGAGCAAGGCGGTCTTGAATTTCATGGCTGTCAGTTCGGGCTGCGGGTCTCGATCAGCACCCAGTTCGGGTCGCGCTCGCGGGTGTTACGCTCGAACGTCCAGATATCGGTCACCGTCACCACTTCGTTCGGGTTGCCCTCGATCACCTGACCGTCGGCGTCATACAGCGCGTTGACCTGCTGCGATACGAATTTCACCGTCACCAGCGCGTTGCGATCTTCCATCCGCGCTTCAATGATTTCCGCCGTATCGATACCGACCAGGGTTTCTTCCAGCCGCTGGTTGGCGGCTTCGCGCGACTGGATCGCGCCGTAGAAATTGTCATAGACATCGTCGTTCAGCAGATTGCGCAGGGTTTTGACATCGCCGCGCGAGAACGAATCCAGCACCATTTCAAAGGCGACCTTGCCGCCTTCGAGAAACTGGTCGGGGTCGAACATCGGGTCGGCCAGCTTGATCTGCGTCAGGCCGGGGCCAAGCGGCCCGTCGAGCATGGCGTCGTCGATCGGTTTCGGTTCCGGCCGCGATTTCGGAAGCTGAACGACGGTATCGTCATCATCGTCCTCTGTCGCGTCGGCCTTGTCGGTCCGACCGCCGAACACTTCAGTCGGGTTCTGGTGGCCGGTCCGTTTGCCGAGCACGGTTCCCAGACGATATATCAGAAACAACGCAACACCGGCGAAGATCAGTATATCCAAAATGCCGAACTGCTCACCCATTTCCTGTCCTTGCTCTGGCTACTTTAGAGACGTGGTGACGAAATTGTAAAAAGCCACCATATCCGTATCAAAATCGGAGATTTCCCGTGAAAAAGGTCTTCCCGCCATCCCCTCAACGGTTAAACTAAGGGTGAAATCGGAAATTACCTACATCTTTCCAAGCGGGATGTCTTGTTCCTGACCCTTGTGATCCCTAGCTTAACCCCGTGATTGTCCATCATGGGCGCCTGTTTACGAGATGCCGCAACGTGGGTGAGTAGATAGGCCGTTGACCTGAAAAGAGCAAGATGCCGTTCCTTTTTCTTCTGTTCCTGGCCATACCGGTGGCCGAAATCGCCATTTTCATCCAGGTCGATTCCCTGATCGGCCTGTGGCCGACACTGGGCGGGATCGTCCTGACCGCCGTCATCGGCGCCGCCCTGGTGCGGGCGCAGGGCCTGGCCGCGCTCGGCCGGGCGCAGGCGCAGATCGAAAAGAACGCGGTCCCGGTCAATGAAGTTTTCACCGCCGCCTGCCTGCTGATTGCCGGCGCGATGCTGCTGACGCCGGGGTTTTTGACCGACACGATCGGCTTTCTGCTGCTGATTCCCGCCCTGCGCAACCGGGTGGGGCGCAGCATGCTGGGGCTGTTCAGCCGCGGCGGACGGTTCACCATGTACACCGCCGGGCCTGGCGCGCAGCGCGGGCCGGGCCCTCGCGGACCCTACGGGCGCGGTGGCAGCGTGATCGACGGCGAATACGAAACCGTCGACCCGGATCCGCAGACGGACAGAAAACCGGCCAACGATACCGGCCCGGCAAACGAGTCAGAGCCTGATGTCGTGCTACCCCCGCCGCCGAAGGACGGGAAGCGACGATGATCCTGATCCGCCACGGTCAGTCGGAATTCAATGTCCTCTACGCCAAAACCCGGCAGGACCCGCTGATCCGCGATCCGCATATCACCGAGCTGGGCCGCAAACAGGCCGCCGACGCCGTGGCGCATCTGGAAGCCTTCAGGCTGAAACGCATCATCTCGTCGCCCTACAGCCGCACGCTGCAAACCGCCTCGATCATCGCTGACGCCCTGACATTGCCGATTACCGTCGATCCGCAGGTCGGCGAGATCGCCGCATCGGTGGGCGAGGTCGGCAGCCCGGTGTCGCATCTCAGCAAGACCTTCCATCATGTCGATTTCGGCGATCTGCCGGAAACCTGGTGGCCGGAAGCGGAAGAAGCCAATCATCTTGATGCACGGGCGCAGGGCTTTCGCGAGAAAATCCGCGCCATCGAAGACTGGGCGGAAGTGCTGGTGGTCACCCACTGGGGGTTCATCCGCAGCCTGACCGGTCATGACATGGCGAATTGCGGCATCGTTCGGCTTGATCCGCATGCCGATCATCCGGGCGGGGGCGAGGTTGTCGCCGGCCCCCTTTCATGATAGCCGAACCCTGACGGAACAATTCGGGACGCCGGCGAAAACCCGCCGGCCTGCAAGGAAAGTAGACCCATGAGTGATAGTGAAAAACCGGAAGACGGAAACGGTCCCGACGCCGCAGCGGGCGGGCCCAAGACCAAACCGGTTGTGCGGCCCGTGAAGATTCTGAGCCAGTACCTCAAGGACCTGTCGTTCGAGAACAAGCTGCCGGCGGGGCGAACCCTGGCGCCGACCGCGCAGGCCGACCTGAAAGCCAAGCTGGATGTCACGGCGACGCTGCTGGGCGAACACCAGTTCGAGGTCTGCCTGCATCTCGAAGCCGAAGCGACGTCTTCCGGCCAGACCATCTACCTTGTCGAGCTTGTCTATGCAGCGACGGTCGAACTGACCGATGTGCCGGAAGACCAGGTAGAACCGCTGCTGTTCATTGAAGTGCCGCGGTTCATGTTTCCGTTTGTCCGCTCGATGGTGGCGACGGTAACGCGCGACGGCGGCTTCCCCGGCATGATGAGCGAAACCATCGACTTCGTGCAGATGTACCGCCGGCGTCTGGCCCTGCGCCAGAAACAGCAGGCGGAAAGCGGCGCAACCACCCCGACCACCCACTAGGACAGACTAGACAGGGCGGATGTCGTCGCCCTGTGCGATCGTGCCGGATTGCAGAATCCGGCAGTTCAGCCCCGACCGGTGTTTCAACAGGGCGTAGACACGCTTGTCCGTCACCCGTTCGAGATAGCGGCAGGGAATGTTCAGGCGGCCGCCGACAAGCGTCACCGCCCCGACCCGGAACGTCCGCCCGACCAGATGGTTCAGCGGGACGCCTTCGGTTGTCAGGTTGCGCCGGTGTTCATGCGGAAACAGGTCGATATCGTGGTCGCGTGACAGCGCTTCCAGGGTTTCGCTTTCAAACAGTGTCACCTCCCGGATATCGGGATAGGGCGAATACGTGCCGGTGCCCAACGCGTAGCGGTCGCCGTCGATGCCGACGCCGGCGGTCAGGGTGGCTTCAGGCAGTTCCTGCATCTTTTCGCCTGCCGCTTTCGCGATATGGATATGCAGCAGTTTTCCGGTCCACATAAGGGTCTCCATCACCGCCTGGGGCGGCTCTGTTCAGGTGTTGGCCCAGACCACCATGTCGGCCTGAAGCTTTTCGATGAGGGGCGCGATTTTCGGGCGCGCCGCTGTCAGGTCGAAACATCGCCTGATCGCGGCAAAGCGGTCGGTCACGCTGGTCGGGTGGTCCAGCCCGTAGGCCGCCCACAGCGTCAGGTGAAGATCGGCAAGTGAAAACCGGTCGCCCAGCGTATACGGGCCGCTGTCCCGCAGAAACCGGTCATAGACCGACCAGCGGTCGAGCGCCGTCGCCCGCGCCGTGTCGCGAATGCCGTTGCAATGCGCCGGGTCGGTCGAATATCGGTCCGGCTTGAAGAACTGACGGACCGCCGGTTGCAGATCATTGGTCTGGTAGAACAGTTTGCAGAAGAACAACCCGCGCTGTGCATCGCCCGGCATCGGGATCAGATCATCGCAGCCATGCACCTCCGCCAGATGGATCATGATCGCGGCGGCTTCATGCAGCACTGCGCCGTCCGGCATGACCAGAGCCGGCAGAAACCCCGCCGGATTGAGCGCCAGATAGGCAGCCTGCCGGTGATCGCCGCGCTTTTCATCCATCTCGACCAGCCGGTAGGGCAGGCCCGCTTCTTCCAGCACCATCTGCGGCCCCAGCGACCGCGTGACGCCGCCGCCATACAGGACGTAACAGTCACGGTTTTTCTGTTGCGCGGGGTGCATGCCTGGTCACAAACCGATCTTGCGCTGACCGTCGGCGAAGACCTGGGTCCACGCCAGCACCTGCACCGATTTCCGCAAACCCGTCGGCCAGAACGGGTCGTCCCTTGCAAGCGCATCGACAGCCTCGGCGCTTTCCGCCTCGACCAGCCACAACCCGCCGGCGGCCTTGCCTTCGCGCGTCGCCATCGGGCCGGCGGCCTGCACGCGGTCTGCATTCGCTTCCAGAAAATCGAGATGGGCCGGCATATGGCTCTTGCGGATGGCAGGGTCGGCCTGCGGATCGTCTTCAAACAGAATGGCAAACAGCATCGTCGTCTCCATAATTGCGATACCGGATGATAGATCGGTTTTTTTGCAGATTGTAGCCGAGGTTTCGCATTGTTAATCTGCAAAAATGCAAACAACAGACTGGAACGACCTGCGCTTTCTTCTCGCCGTGCAGCGCAGCCGCACGCTGACGGAAGCCGCGCACCGCCTGGGGGTTGATCAGACCACCGTCTCGCGCCGGCTGGCCCGGTTGCAGAACGGGTTACAACAGCGGCTGGTCGAACGGCAGGGCGATGGCGGATTGACGCTGACCGAGGCGGGCGAGGCCGTCGCCCGGCAGGCGGCGCTGATGGAACGTCATGCCGGGTTGATCGACGGATCGCCAGACCCGGACGCCCACCGCATTGCCGGCGCCGTGCGGCTGACAACGGTGCCGATTGTCGCGAACCGGATCCTGATCCCGAACCTGGCCGGCCTGCTGCAACAGCACCCCGCGTTGCAGGTCGAAATTCTGCCGGACAGCCGCGATTACAGCCTGACCCGGCACGAGGCCGACCTTGCCCTGCGCCTCAGCCGGCCGAAAACCGGCGGCACGATGGTCAGGGCAAGCCGGGTCGCAACCCTGGCCTACGGGGTTTATGCGGCGGCGTCTTTAAGGCGCCCCGAGGCGCTCGGCTGGCTGACCTATGATGAAGCCATGGCGCATGTGCCGCCGGCGCGCTGGATCGCCCGGCATCTGCGGGGCAGGGACGAAGCATTGGCATCATTGCGCGTTCGCGATGGCGACACCCTGTTTCAGGCGGTGCTGGCGGGTCTCGGCAAATCGCTGCTGCCGCTCGCCGTGGCCGATGGCGATGCACGGCTGGTCCGGCTGGACGAGACCGGCGGGAAGGGTGTCCTCGGGCGGGATGCCTGGCTGCTCGGCCATGCCGATCTGCTCGACCAGCCGGCGGTGCGCGCCGTCGCCGACTGGCTAACGGCCCTTCTGCGGCAAAAGGTGAAAGGCAGCGATTGACCAGCCGGCGCTGCGCCGGGTCAGGCCTGCAGCCAGAGCGGGTTGGTCATGGTCTTGAGGAACGCGGCATGGGCCGCCTTTTCCTCTTCGCTGGCGTGGTGCGGGCGCGCCGGGCGCACGGGTCGTTCGGCAATCAGCGCGGCGCGGGATTGTTCGTCACCGGGATCGGTATCTTCATCGGACGCGCCCAGAACAAGGCCCGGCTGCTTGCCGCCAAGCAGCTCGACATAAACTTCCGCCAGCAGCTCCGCATCCAGCAACGCGCCGTGATGGGTGCGCGCGGAATTGTCGATTTCGAACCGGCTGCACAACGCATCGAGATTGACCTGCGCGCCGGGGAACCGCTTTTTCGCCAGCGCCACGGTATCGAGCGACCGGTCCATCGGCAGGGCCACGCGGCGGCACAGTTCCAGTTCCGCGTTCAGGAAGCGCATGTCGAATTCGGCGTTGTGGATCACCAGTTGCGCCTCGCCGATGAAATCCATGAAATCGGCGACGATATCGGCGAAGACCGGCTTGTCGGCCAGAAACGCTTCCGACAGGCCGTGGATGCGGAACGCGTCGTCCGGCATGTCGCGTTCCGGGTTGATGTACTGGTGGTAGGTGCGGCCGGTCGGCACGGTGTTCTGCAATTCGATGCAGCCGATCTCGACAATGCGATGCCCGGCCCGTGGCGACAGGCCCGTGGTTTCGGTATCCAGAACGACTTCACGCATGGCGATCTCCCTCGCGCCATATCACCGGATTCGGCGTCCAAGGGCAAAGGGGTTTTGGGCAAA
>CAYGSU010000114.1:0-7045 GCA_964352715.1 uncultured Flavobacteriaceae bacterium
AAGCCGTGAATACCTATGAAGGCACGCACGACGTGCATGCGCTCATTCTGGGGCGTGCGCAGACCGGCCTGCAGGCATTTGCCTGAACGGAAACAGGACCGGTTGTCTTCAGGATCGGCAGCGGGTTAAACGTGCCCGCCCTACATACTTCAGGAGTTGAGGATGAAAAGTCGCCTTTTCGGCAAAGTACTTGCTTGTTTCTTCATTATCGCCGCCGGGCTTTCATCGCCCGCACAGGCAAAGACCAAGACAGATGCCGATCAGGCGACGGATTTTATCCGCTCTCTTGCAGATCAGGCTGTCGAGGTGCTGCGAGACGCTGATGCCCCGCTTTCTACACGTGAAAACGGTGTGCAAAAATTGCTACGCGAAAATCTCGATTTGAAAACAATGGGCCAGTTCGCCCTTGGCGCTCAATGGCGCACCGCATCACCGGAAGAGCGCGAGGAGTATCTGACCCTGTTTTCGGAATATGTCGTGCGCAGTTATGCAAGGCGCCTTGGGGGCTACACCGGGCAAACCTTCAAGATCGAAGGTAACGGCCCGGCCGGCCAGTACGATGCCCTCGTCAACACAGTGATCGTCGCCGATAACCAGCCTGAAATCAAAGCCGGTTGGCGGGTTCGCACCGCAGCCGACGGTACGCTGAAGATAATCGATCTGTTGGTGGAAGGCGTCAGCATGCTGCAGACAGAGCGCGCGCAGTTCGACTCGGTCATGCAGACCGATGGCCTGCCCGGTCTGATTTCAAGCCTGCAGGACCGCCTGAAGCGGATCGATGCTCAGTCGAGCTGATGAAATGGAAACCGGACCGGATTAGCGGACAGAGCCGTATCCGAAATTGTGAAGCAGGAAGCGTTCAAGACGCATCAGCACCTGGGCCGTGCCGTCGAGATGGCTTTCGGTAATACCGGTCTCGTTCAATCGATTGGCCTGGGTTTCGATGACATCATTGACCTTGTCATGCACCTCAAGCCCCTTTTCAGACAACCTTACCCTCACGGACCGGCGGTCATGGGCTGACCGTTCCTGAATCAGATAGCCGTTCTCGACCATCTTGCGGACGTTGTAAGACACATTCGATCCGAGATAGTAGCCGCGATGGGTCAGTTCTCCGACGGTCAGTTCGTCCTTACCGATGTTGTAGAGAATCAACGCCTGGATGTTGTTGATGTCCCGCACACCAATTCGGTCCAGCTCGCCTTTTACGACTTCCAGGAACTGACGATGCAAGCGCTCAATCAGCCGGATAGTTTCAAGGTAGTTTTCCTTCACGTTGTGACCGCCCCCAACCCTTACTTGACCTGATGTACTCTAATCGTACGATTCGTTTGAATTTGAACGGAAATTCGCCATCAGGCAAGGCTAACATAGGAAGTGATAACCGAATTTTGCGTGGTCCCAGGCAAACAGCACGCAAATGAATTCCAAATATTCGCACGGAATTCGCGATCCGTCGATTGACCGTTACCATCGCGTTTCGTATCGAGTATCATTCCTGGAAGAAAAACATCTGCATGGGGGAAAGTTAATGACCAGCAAGAATCCGGAAACGATTGCACTGCATGCCGGCTACCGGTCCGACCCGACGACAAACGCGGTCGCCGTGCCGATCTATCAGACCACCTCGTACCAGTTCAACAGCGCGGAACACGCAAGGAAGCTGTTCGGTCTTGAAGAACTCGGCAACATCTATTCCCGCATCATGAACCCGACCGTTGACGTACTGGAACAGCGAGTCGCCGCCCTGGAAGGCGGTGTTGCGGCGCTCGGCGTTTCCTCCGGCCAGGCCGCGAGCGCCATGGCGGTGCAGAACATCGCCCATGCCGGCGACAATATCGTCAGTTCGACCGATCTTTACGGCGGAACCTGGAACCTGTTCGCCAACACGCTGAAGGATCAGGGCATTGAAGTGCGGTTCGTCGATCCGGAAGACCCGGAAAACTTCCGCCGCGCCACCGACGACAAGACCCGCGCCTACTACGCAGAAACGCTTCCAAATCCCAAACTGCACGTCTTTCCGATCGCCGAAGTGGCTGCCATCGGTCGGGAAATGGGTATTCCACTGATCGCAGACAACACGGCCGCACCGGTGCTGTGCCGTCCGTTCGATCACGGCGCCGCCGTGATCGTATATTCCACGACAAAGTATATCGGCGGCCACGGCACCTCCATTGGTGGCCTGATTGTCGACAGCGGCACCTTCCCGTGGGAAGAGCACAAGGCGCGTCAGCCATATCTCAATGAGCCAGATCCAAGTTATCATGGCGCCGTCTGGACCGAAGCGGTTAAGCCGCTGGGTCCGATCGCTTACATCATCAAGGCCCGCGTTACCCTGTTGCGCGACCTTGGGGCTGCAATGAGCCCGATGAACGCCTTCCAGTTCATACAGGGACTGGAAACGCTGCCGCTGCGCATGCGCGAGCATTGCCACAACGCCCAGGCAGTCGCCGATTTCCTCAACGGACATAGCGCTGTCGTCGGTGTGATCCATCCGAGCGCCCAGACCGGCGAATTCAAACGCCGCGCCGACACCTATCTGAAAGGTGGCCTTGGCGGGCTCTGCGGGTTCAACATCAAGGGCGGCAAGGAAGCCGGCGCAAAATTCATTGATGCCCTGCAGATGTTCTATCACGTTGCAAACATCGGCGATGCGCGGTCACTGGCCATCCATCCATCGTCCACAACCCATTCACAGCTGTCGCCGGAAGAAAAGGCGCAAACAGGCGTTACCGACGATTATGTCAGGCTGTCTGTTGGCATCGAACACATCGATGACATTCTAGCTGATCTCGATCAGGCCCTGAACGCGTCGCAGGTCTAGAGCATCAGATATCATGACTCACCCTACCCGTTCCTTTCCGGCCACCCGTCTGCGGCGCAACCGGACCAATGACTCCATCCGCCGGCTGGTAGCGGAAAATGCCGTCACCGCCTCGGATTTCATCTGGCCGTTGTTTGTCGTTGCCGGAACCAACGTGCGAGACGAGGTCTCGACAATGCCAGGCGTGTACCGGCAGTCGGTCGACCAACTTGAAAAGGAAGCCGACAGGGCGGTCGAGCTCGGGATACCGGCACTGGCGCTGTTTCCCAATACGGACCCATCGCTGAAAAATCCGACGGGAACGGAAGCACTGAATTCGGACAATCTGGTGTGTCAGGCCGTTCGGGCCATTCGGAAAAACCATCCGGACCTGATGCTGATCTGCGACGTGGCGCTGGACCCGTACACGGATCACGGTCACGACGGCGTGCTCGATGGCGACGTGATCATGAATGACGAAACCGTCGATCTTCTGGTGAAACAGGCGCTGATCCTGGCTGATAACGGCTGCGATACCGTTGCACCGTCGGACATGATGGACGGACGCATCGGTGCGATCCGCACTGCGCTTGAAAAGAACGGCTTCCGCAACACCCGCATCTGCTCCTATGCCGCCAAATACGCCTCCTGCTTCTATGGCCCTTTTCGGGAAGCAGTCGGCTCTCAGGCGGCCTTGCGCGGTGACAAGCGCAGCTATCAGATGGATCCTGCCAATTCAGACGAAGCCTTGCATGAAGTGGCGCTGGATATTCAGGACGGTGCCGATCTTGTGATGGTGAAGCCCGGCCTGCCCTATCTGGACATCATTTATCGCGTTAAGCAGGAATTCGGCGTACCCACCGTCGCCTATCAGGTTTCCGGAGAATACGCGATGGTCGAAATGGCGGCGCGGGAAGGCTGCATCGACCATGACCGGGCGATGATGGAAACACTGATGGCATTCAAACGCGCCGGCGCTGATGCGATATTAACCTATTTCGCTCCTTTCGCCGCCGACCTTCTAAAAAGCAAACGTTAGCTGAAGCCGGTTTTACCGGCTTTCTGATTCCGGAATTTTGCTTTTGGGTGCTGCCCTTCGGACGCGCCCGAAGCGACTAGGTTTGCGGTTACTGTTCCTATCCATCATTTCTGCATGAGCGTTGATGCGCAGTCAGTTACTTCAGTGCAGTTTTTTATTATGTATTTTATTAAAATTATATTTATATTTTTTTAAAATTTCATGGTTATTATCTTTATTTTAGCCGTTTATGCTTCCCCGATTCCGCCAGATAAGTTAAAAATCCCTGAATACGTAGACATTGGCGCGTTTTGTCTGCAGCAAATCGCCCCACAGGAGACACATCATGTCTGACGAAATCCAGATCGCCCGTTCCGATGAACCCCAGGGCGACGGAAGTAATCCTTCTGACGGCAGTTTGCTCGAAGATATCGCGATTGATGTCTATGCCGGCGATACCATCAAGGATGGCAGACTGAGCCTGAACTTCGATCCGTACATGGCCCAGTATATCGTCACCACGGATATGGACCTGATGGTTGTGACCGCCGAAGGCCAGACGATTACCCTGACGAACTATACGGATGCTGTCAGTACCGGCTTTCTTACCGGCGTCGATGTGCCGGGCGGCGGAACGTTCGAGGCTGACTCAATCCTCGACATCGCCCAGACCGTCGATGATTTGACAGCTGCTCTGGCTGAATTCGATTCCGCTGCCGGTGATCCGGGAGGAACACAGGGCGATACCGGGTTTGGCGGATTTTCGCGTCTTGAAATTCAGGCGCTGGGCGGCCAGACGATTTCGGAAACCACGGAAGGCCCTGTCACAATCGGCACCACCCCCAACGATTCCGCAGTAAGCCAGTTCATTCCCCTTGTCGAACGCCGATCCATCACCTTTACCGAAGCTGAAGACGTCGCCGGCCCGGTTGACCTTACAGCCTCCGATCCAGTGCTTATCCTCAGCGGTTCAGCCACCGGGCTTGAAGATGGCGCGATTGCACTAGGTATCACGGCTGGGCTTACCGATCTCGACGGATCGGAAACCTTGTCACTGACGATCTCCGGCATTCCGGATGGCGCCGTACTGTCCGCGGGAACAGTAAACCCGGACGGTACGGTCACCCTCACAGCCGACGAACTCGACGGTCTGACAATCACCCCTCCGGCGTTCAGCAGCGACGACTTCAACCTGACCGTGACCGCGACATCGACGGAACGGTCGAGCGGCGCGACGGCTGAAACGTCAGAGACCATCATCGTGCAGGTTACCGGCGTTGCCAATGCGCCCAATCTCGCAGTCAGCGATGCCGCCGGTGCCGAAGATACCGCTATTACTCTCGATGTATCGTCCGCACTGGTCGATCTTGACGGCTCCGAAACCTTGAGCGTTGAACTGTCCGGTATTCCCGATGGTGCAATCCTTCTGTCAAATGGCATGCCAGTTTCTGTCGTCGATGGCGTGTCAACGTTGACCCCGGATCAGCTTGCCAATCTGACGATCGTCCCGCCTGCCAACAGCAGCGCGGATTTCCAGTTGACTGCCACGGCAACATCCACCGAAACAGACGGCGATACAGCAACCTCTTCAGCCACAATTGATGTTGCTGTCAACGCCGTTGCCGATAGCCCGACTCTGTCCGCAAGCGACGCGGCCGCCCGATACGGCGATGCGAGTGACGATGTTATAACCGGCGGCGGCGGTGACGACGTTCTGGCCGGTGGCGGCGGATCGGACACCATTTTCGCCGGAGACGGCAATGACACACTTGTCGGCGATGGCAATCCGAACATGCCCATTGCCGCTGTTCTCGATATCAATGCGGCCCTCGGCACGGATGTAGACGAGGTTCTCACAATAACCGTATCCGGCCTGCCGGAAGGTGCCGCGCTGACCGTCGGCACCGTCAATCCGGACGGTTCTGTTACCCTCACCCCCGACCAGGCGGATGGCGTGATCATTACGGTTGCGCCTGGCACGCCAGACTTCGACCTGACGGTAACCGCCACATCGACCGATACCGATCCTGACGGCAGCACGGTTACTGCGACCGAGTCCACACTCATCACTGTCGCGGTCGATGAAACCAGCATAGCCGATGCCGATTATCTCGACGGCGGCGCCGGCGCGGACATTCTGCTGGGTGGCGCGGGCGACGATGTTCTGCTCGGCGGGGCCGGCGATGACACGATCAATACAGGAACCGCCGGGGCGAACGGCGACATCGTCGAAGCCGGCAGCGGCGACGATACGATCATCTATGCAGCACAGGATAATGTCGGCCTGACCCATGTCGACGGTGGAGAAGACACCGATACCCTGCAGCTTGACCTGACAGGCCTTCAGTTCGTGGATCCTGACGTACAGGCTGATTTGCGCGCCTTGCAGACTCACCTTGAAAACGGCCAAACCGGGCCGATTACGCTGAACGCCCTGAACCTGGTCGTGGAAAACATCGAATCCGTCGATCTGCGCGTTGATGGTGCGTCGCTTCCATTCGACGTCAAGGCAGACCCGGCCTCCCTGACAGCCGCAGATGCAACCGGCGCAGAAAACACCGCCATCGCGCTTTCGATCGATGCCGCACTCTCCGATACCGATGGGTCAGAGACGCTTTCAATCGAGCTTACCGGCATTCCCGACGGCGCAACCCTCATGTCCGGCGATGATGTCATCGGCGTTACCGATGGTACGGCAATCCTAACATCAGACCAGTTGGCCGGCCTGACGATCACCCCTGCCGCCGACGACCGATCCGACTTCACCCTGACGGCAACCGTAACAACCACGGAAACCCTGACAGGCCACACCGAAACAGTAACCGGTACGATTGATGTAACAGTGGACGGTACCGCCTCAGAGGCAACGCTTGTCGTTTCCGATACCGCCGGCGTCGAAGATCAGGCTATCGATCTTTCCGTGGCCGTGAGTGATATTCAGTCAGGTGATACAGCCAGCATCACCATTTCCGGCATTCCCGACGGTGCGACCTTGTCCGCCGGCACGGTGAATCCGGATGGATCGGTCACGCTGACCCCGGATCAGCTAGCCGGCTTGGCCATTACCCCCGCTGCTGACGACAGCAACGATTTTACACTGTCTGTTGCTGTCACCACGATTGACGACGAAAGTGGAGACACGGCGACAACGACCGGTTCGATTGCCGTCTCCGTTGCCGCCGATGCCGATGCCCCGACCCTCACCGTCAACGATGCCGCCGGCA
>CAYGSU010000115.1:0-6954 GCA_964352715.1 uncultured Flavobacteriaceae bacterium
TACTTGTACGGGTCCGCCGCGTCGCGCAGGCCGTCGCCGAGGAACTGGAACGCCAGCACCACCAGAATGACCGGCAACGCCGGATACAGAAGCCATGGATACAGCGCGACCGCGTTGAAGTTCTGCGCCTCGTTCAGCAGCACGCCCCAGGAGGTGATCGGCGGGCGCAGGCCTAACCCCAGGAAGCTGAGCGCGGTTTCGCCGAGGATCATCGACGGGATGGCCAGCGTGGCGGAGGCGATCAGGTGGCTCATGAAGCTGGGCATCAGATGCTTGCCGATGATGCGCTTCGGCTTCGCGCCCATCAGCTGGGCGGCGACGCAGAAATCCTCCTCGCGCAAGGCCAGCAGTTTCGACCGCACCGCGCGGGCAAGGCCCGGCCAGTCGAGCATACCGAGAATCACCGTGATGCCGATAAACACCAGTATCGGCGACCATGTCACCGGCATCGCCGCCGACAAAGCCATCCACAGGGGCAGCGCCGGGAAGGAGCGGATGATTTCGATTATCCTCTGCACCACGGCATCGATCCAGCCGCCGTAGTATCCGGCGATACCGCCGATCACCATACCCAGCACGAAGCTGATGGTGATGCCGATCAGCCCGACCGTCAGCGAAATCCGTGCGCCCTGGATGATCCGCGACAGGATATCCCGACCCAGCCGGTCGGTGCCGAGGAAAAACATCTGGCCGCCTTCCGCCGGACAGACGAAATGGAAACTGCTGTTCCACAAACCCCAGAATTTGTATCGCGCGCCTTCGTAGTCATTCTGCGTACAGAAAAACCGAAGCTGCTGCGGCCGGTCGGTCTGTTCGCTATAGACCCATTGCAGGTTTTCCAGATCCAGGTCGACCGAATACGGATAGACGAACGGGCCGATGAAGCTTCCGTCGTGGATGAAGTTGATGCTTTGCGGCGGCGCATACAGATAATCGGTATGCCGGCTGTTGAAGTTGTACGGCGCGATGACTTCGGAGATTACCACCGACAGATACAGCAGAACAAGAAACAGGCCGCTGACAACCGCCAGCCGGTGGCGTTTGAACTTCAGCCACATCAACCGCCATTGCGAGGCGAGATAGTATTTTTCCTGCTCGGGCGACAGGGTGACCGCCCGGTCGGCGTCGAACGGCGCATCGCTGACATAATGGTCTAGCCGCGCGTTGCCACCGGTGACGGCGCTGCGGTCGGACCCGGTATGGGCGGTCGTATCGGTCATTTCGAGACCTCCGCGCCGAGCCGGATGCGCGGGTCAAGAAAGCCGAGCGCGATATCGGATATCAGCGTGCCGATCACGGTCAGCATCGCCACGAACATCAGAAAGCTGCCGGCCAGATACATATCCTGGCTTTGCAGCGCCTGCAGCAGCATCGGGCCGGTTGTTTCCAGGCTCAGCACCACCGCCACGATGGCCGAGCCGGAAATGATTTCAGGCAGCACATTGCCGATATCGGCGACAAACGGGTTGATCGCCATGCGCACCGGATACTTCATCAGCGCCTTTATCGGCGGCACGCCCTTGGCGCGGGCGGTGACGACATACTGCTTGTGCAGCTCGTCCAGCAGGTTGGCGCGCAGCCGGCGGATCATCCCCGCCGTGCCGGAGGTTCCGATCACGATCACCGGCACCCACAGATGTTCAAGAATGCTGACGGTCTTTTCCCACGACATCGGCTCGTTGCGCAGATGGTCGTCCATCAGCCCGCCGATGGAGGTGCCGAAATAGGTATTCGCCAGATACATCAGCACCAAAGCCAGCAGAAAGTTCGGCACCGCCAGCCCGATGAAGCCGACAAAGGTCAGCACATAATCGCCGATGCTGTACTGGTTGACAGCGGAATAGACGGCGATCGGGAAGCTCATCACATAGACGAAAATGATCGTCGACATCGACACGACGACAGTCAGGAAGGCGCGGTCGCCGATCACGTCCGTTACGGGTAACTCATGCTCGAAGGAATACCCCAGATTTCCCTGCAGCAGCCCGGTGAACCAGATGAAATACTGTTCATACATCGGCAGGCCGAAACCGTATTCCTGGCGGTAGAATTCCATCCGCTCCTGGCTCAGCGTTTCGCCCTGCGACTGCAGTTCCGCCATCATCGTGGTCAGATAATCACCCGGCGGAAGCTGGATGATGATGAAAACCAGAATGCTGATGATGAACAATGTCGGAATCATCACAAGCAGACGGTGCGCAATATACCCTAACACCCCGTCACACCCCTATTGTTCCGCATTGGCGGTCTGGTCCGACCGGTCCCACCAGACCTTGTCGAGACCGTATATTCCGAAATGGGCGCCCGGGTCCCAGTTCCACATGGCTTCTTCCGGCAGGTTGCGCAGCTTGTCATCGACCACGACCGGCTGCAGCACGCCTGCGACCAGGCCGATGGAAAATATCTGGTCGGCATGGATATCCAGCATTTCTTCCCAGATCCGGCGACGCTCTTCCATGGTCCGCGCGGCGTACCATTCCTTCAGTTTCTGCACCAGCAGCTTGGCGATCGGCATGTCGGGCGCCTGGCCCGCCTGTCCGTTTGTTTCGAAATACTGCCCGAAATTCGACCATTGAAACTGGATCTGGGTCATCGGCGCATATTCGAAGGGCGACATGTCCGCCGTCGCCAGCCCGTTTTCCATACCGCTGGCGATCACCATCTGGCTTTCGCCGGAATACACCCGCCGCCGCATGTTCTCGTCGCTCAGCGGCTTGATGAACAGCTTCACGCCGATATCGCGCCAGCTGTCCTTGATAAGTTGCAGCACATCGGATTCCTCGGTCGTCGCACCCGGCGTTTCGACGATGATTTCCAGCAGCCTGCCATCCGGCAACTTGCGCATGCCGTCAATCGCCCGGCGCTTCAGGCCCAGCCCGTCGAGCAATGCGTTCGCCCGTTCGATGTCGAACTGCGCGTAGCTTTCGCGGTAGGCCGGCTTGTACATCGGGCTGCCGGGCAGAAGCGTGTTCTGGCCTTCCAGCGCCAGACCGAAATAGATCACCCGGTTGATTTCGTATCGGTTGATGGCGAGCGACAGGGCGCGTCGGAAATCGGCCTCGCGAAACAGCGACCGCCAGACCGGGTCGCGGTGCGTCATGTTCGGATAAAGCGCCAGATGTGCGCCCTTGGCGATCCGCCACAGATGGGTCTTGTAGCCGTGCAGTGTTTCATTGCGCTTCAGCAGGGTGAAATCGTCAAACCGCAGATAGCGCGCCTGCAGATCGATATCGCCGGTCGCCGCCTTGCCGGGAATCAGCTTCTTTTCGGAAATGTTGATGATGATTTCATCGACATAGGGAAGCTGGTTGCCTTCCGGGTCGACCCGGTGAAAATACGGGTTGCGCTGAAACACAAAGCGGTTGCTGGGCGATTCAGTCTGGACCACCCAGGGCTGCAGGGTCGGCAAAGCGGGATTGTCGTTGCGATACAGCCGCCCTTCGTTGGTGTGCAGCGAGGCCCAGCTCCGCTGACCCTTCTCTTCGATCAGTTTCGCCAGTTCTTCAGGGTCGGCGTAGTTGGCGTGGAACCGCTTAAGGTAATGCGCCGGGGCATAGATATAGTCGGGGCTAGCCTTCGCAAGACCGGGCAGAAAATCCGGATGCGGGTTCGACCAGGTGTAGCGGATTGTCGTGTCATCGATGAAATCCACTTTCGGATATTCGCCCTGCGCCTTCATGAAGGAGGGCGGCCCGACCGGATAGAGGTCGGTGTTCCAGGCGATATCTTCCCACCAGTAGCGGAAATCTTCTGCCGTGAACGGCGCGCCGTCCGACCATTTATGGCCGGGCCGCAGGTGAATGGTGAAGATGCGGCCATCCTCGACATCGATGCTTTCGGCAATATCCGGCTGCAGGTCGAGCGACGGCGTATAGCGCATCAGCCTTGCATAACCGTAGACGGTCATCTGCCGCGTATCCTTGGCGCGCTGCATCAGCGTACGGATGCTGCCGCCGGGTTTGCCGACGGTCTGCCAGGGCTGGTCGAACGGTTCCACCAGCGGGGTTTCCGGCAACCGTTGCGCTACCGGCGCCATTGCCTCGGTCAAGACCAGCGGTTCGTAATACGGCGTTTCCTTGAAGGTCTGCGCCCCCGCTGTCGGCGCCAATGCGCCAAGGCCGAGCCCTGCGGCGACGGCCGTGCCGGCCAGGAAGCGGCGAAGGGCGGGTCCGATCGTCATGCCGCCATATCCTTCGGGTCGAAATCGGGATGCGCGCGAACGAAATGGCCGTCGCCCAGATCATGCAGGATCGGCCGTGTGCTGCCGTCATCGGTGAACGGCGCCTGCCAGGCCGACGGGTCGGACGCCTTCTCGTTCATCAGGTGTTCGAAATCGAGCAGGTTGTCGAGGTTCGGGTCCGGCACCGCCGTCAGCAGGCCGCGCGTATACGGGTGGATCGGGTTCTTGAACAGAACGTCGCGCGGCGCGAGTTCGACCATCCGGCCGCGGCACATCACCAGAATACGGTCGGCGATGTAATCGACCACCGCAAGGTTGTGCGAAATGAACAGATAGGTCAGGCCCAGCTTTTCCTGAAGGTCCTTCAGCAGGTTGAGAATCTGCGCCTGGATCGACACATCCAGCGCCGACACCGGCTCGTCACAGATCAGCAGTTCGGGCCGCAGGGCAAGCGCGCGGGCAATGCCGAGGCGTTGCCGCTGGCCGCCGGAAAAACTGTGCGGGTAGCGTTTCAGATGGCGCATATCCAGCCCGACCAGCTCCATCAGCTCCTGCGCCAGTTCCAGCCGGTCCTTCGCGGTACCGATATTGTGGATTTCCAGCGGTTCGGAAATCAGCTCCAGCACCGTCATGCGCGGGTTCAGCGACGAGAACGGGTCCTGGAAAATGAACTGCATGCGTTTGCGGAATTCCAGCAGGTCGCCGCCCTTCAGCGACAACACGTCGATATCGCGGCCGTCGGCATTGAAGGTGATGGTGCCCTGATCGGGTGTCAGCGCCCGCATCAGCATCTTGCTGAGGGTTGTCTTGCCGCAGCCGCTTTCGCCCACCAGCCCCAGGCATTCGCCGCGTTTGATGCTGAACGAGACGCCGTCGACCGCGATCACCCTGTCGGTCGTGGATGTGCCGAAGAAACTGCCTTTCTTGATCGCGAAGGATTTGGCGACATCGCGCACCGACAGGATCGGCGCATCGCTGGCCTGCGGTTGCTGCCGCGCCGTCAGCGTTTCCATCATGTGCCCGGTCTTCGGCTTGATTTCGCGGATCGGCACCAGCCGTTCCCCGGGTTCCATGTCGAACCGGGGCACCGCCTTCAGCAGCGCCTCAAGATAGGGGTGCTTCGGCGACCGGAAAATATCTTCCACTGTGCCGGCTTCCATCACCTCGCCATGATACATCACCACGACTTCTTCGGCCATGTTGGCGACGACGCCCAGATCGTGCGTGATCATCAGCATCGCCATGCCCAGCTCGCCCTGCAGTTCGCGGCACAGCCGCAGGATCTGCGCCTGGATGGTGACATCCAGCGCGGTCGTCGGTTCGTCGGCGATCAGCAGGGCCGGGTGGCAGACCAGCGCCATGGCGATCATCGCGCGCTGGCGCAGCCCGCCCGACAGTTCGAACGGATAGGTTTTCAGGGCCCGCGCCGGGTCGGGGAAGCCGACCAGCCGCAGCATGTCCTCGACCAATGCAAGCGCCTCGACGGCGGCGCAGTCGCGGTGCAGTTCAACCGCCTCGCAGATCTGGTTGCCGATCGTGTGCAGCGGCGACAGGGATGTCATCGGCTCCTGGAAGATCAGCGAAATACGGCCGCCGCGAATGGCGCGAATGCCTCGTCCTTCGGGATCCAGCTTCGCGATATCGACCGGCGCGCCGCCCTTTGCCGGATCGCGGAAGATGATTTCGCCGCCGCTGATGATGCCCGCTTTCGGCAGGATGCCCATGATCGCCTGGCTGACGACCGACTTGCCGGAGCCGGATTCACCGACCAGCGAGACGGTCGACCCGGGCCGAATCCGGAACGACACACCCTTGACGGCTTCAAGCTGCCCCTCTGGCAACCGGAAGGCCACCTTCAGGTCGCGGACCTCAAGCAGGTTATCCGTCACGCTATGCCGTCTCCCCCTGCCGTCCTCAATCGGTTCCATCACCGGCCGGCAGATTAATATTCAGTGCCTTGAAATTGGCCCGAGTTGTGATGCTGACGTCAACCCCATTCCGCCGGATTATTGACGCTGCGTGCCGCAAAATGGCATCAAACCCATTCAAGCCTGATTCTATGACGATTTTCCGACCGGTGTCGGATAATGTCAGTTGCATCCAGCCCTGACCGCGCCGCCGCCTCGGACTGTAATGTTTCAGCACAACCCGGTCGATGGCGTTCCAGTCGAGCCGTGTTGCGGTCATCGCCGCAAGGGTGATGTCCGTCTCCGATACCTCGACTGTGGTGCGGTGACGGATTGCGCACCGGATGGCGAACAGCACGAAGACGGCGGTTCCCGCGCCCAGCGCCACCGCGACCCACGGCACCGGTTTGAGAAACACCAGCGGCGCACCGAATATCGCCAGACCGGCGACTGCCCGCAGGTCGTCCAGATAAAGCCCCGTGCGGTCGTACCGGTGTGTTGTCACGCCACAACATTCCCCGGCGCGAACGGGTCCACCCACGCCGCCGCCGGATGTTCTTCGACACGCGCGACAAGCCGCGCCAGAAAGGTCCAGCAGCCGTCATCATGCACGATGTGATGGGTCATCACCCCGGTCGGACGGTCGATAACAGACCCCGGCGGCGCGGCGCGGCGGGTGGCGAGATGCCGGATCAGGCGGTCGAGAACCGGGCCGTCGCCCAGATAGCCGCGATGGCCCCGCCAGAAGATCGGATCGACCTGGGTGTCGATCACCACGGGGTCGGTCGACGGCGCCTCCGGGTCGCCATAGGTGGACAGAAAGGAAAGACCGGCCTGTTTCAACGCCGCGCGATGGGCATCGGCGAT
>CAYGSU010000116.1:0-6852 GCA_964352715.1 uncultured Flavobacteriaceae bacterium
CGACCCGACAAGGCCGGAAACAGCGCGCCAGAAATTGTCGCGCCGCCAGTCGGTATAGGTAACGTTGTCGGCGACGCTGCGCCGCCAGGGCTGCCCGGCATCGATATTGGCGGATACGGTGGTGCAGGCCTCCGGCGTTATGACGCAGGCGAAGGGACGGCCGAAACTGCAATACAGGAAGCCTGAAAAATAGGCGATGTTGTGCATCGAGGTCAGCACAACAGCGGGGATGTCCCGCGCCGCCATGATGTCTCTCAGTGCGGTCAGTCGGCGGGTGTATTCAGCGTCGGAAAACGGCAGAGGGGCCTTCGCGCCATTATGGCAGGTAAAGACGTCCGGTCGTTCAAACGGTGTGGTCATTGTTTTGTCCTCATCCAACCCGGGCATTGGATGACCCGGGAAAAATCCGGGCGTACAGGACGATGGCGCATCATCGCGATGGCCGCGCTGCGGGTATGGTCAAGCGACGACGCCATCGCCGCTCGCAACGCAGGTTTCAGGTAACGCCGAACCTGTTTTCTGTCAATTTTTATCGGTTGTCAGCGGGAACAGTCGACCCGCATGACGACGATGGCCCCGGTGTCGTCAACAATATCCAGCGCGCGACAGCTTTCCGGCAGCATGTCTTCCGGCGAGAACCGGGCTTCGATGACGGGTTCGGTGTCACTGTCCGAGCCTGCCGGCTTCAGTTCCCTGATGGTCATGCCGTGATGCCACGGCCAGGCGGTTACCGCGCCGTCTTCGACCCTGATTCCTGAAATCCAGCCATAGCCGCCTTTCTGCACATCAATGGAAAGCCGGTCGAGCGGGCCCCCGTTCCGCTCCGGGAAAAGGGTGACCCATCCGCGCCATTTGGCGGCTACAGTAACCGGCTGGAATCCTTCTATCTGCAAGGCGATGTTGCCGGAAAGCGGATTGTCGACCCGAAGCTGGACTGCATCGCGCTCGACTGGAACGTCGAAAGCGATCTCGATCCGGCTGCTTTCGGGTAGCAGCACCTTGCCAAAAAACTCGGGGATCGACGATGCTGCGATATCGATGCCATGACCCTCGCGCAGCCACCGTTCTTCCTGATCCGTGCCTTTTATTGCCGGATAGTAAATCGAACCATACGCGGTGCCGCCATGGGCGAGGTAAAGGTACAGCGGCAATTCGTTCATGTAGAGAATGCGTTTGCCGGGGTCGGCTGTCGGCAGGATACGTTCCGGCTGAGACCTATCGAGCGGCATGGTGCCCCATAGCACCATATGTGCGGCCTTGCCGATAACGGCCGGTACGCCGATCTGAATTTGATGGGTGAAGACGAAGACGACAACCAATGCGGCAATGCCCGAACAAGCCGTTTTGTGCATGGACTGCCCGGAACGAAGGGCTTTCCACGCATGTGTGAATGTTATCCATGCGGCATAGGAGAATGAACCGATGATCATCACCATCAGCGGCACCCAGAGGCGTCGGAACAGTTCCGCCGGATAGCCCGGCAGGGTATGGAAGATCGAGGCCGCAACCATGCCGAACAACAGACCGGCCATCAGCCAGACACTGCGCCGGCGTGCGGGCGGCGTCAGAATCAGACCGGTTGCGGCGCCGGCCAGTATCATTAGCCCCGCCGGGTTGCCGAACCGTTCCGCCACCTGTTCCAGCGCGGAAACGGAATTTTCGCGAACGCCTTGCCAATAATTCCAGCCGTCGGGCACCAGAAACGCGCCGCCGCTGAAGGTCGGGCCGGGAAAGGCGAGCGCGGCAAGGCCGGGGGTCGCCCAGGCCAGACCGGCAAGGGTCAGAACCGTCCAGGCGCGTTTCTCCCGCCACGACATCACGAAGAAATACAGGGCCAGCGCCAGTGCGCCATAGGCGCGACCGGTCGGATGCATCCAGACCAGCACCAGGATGGCCGCAGGGAACACGGCATCGAGCCAGCGGGGGCGGAGCAGAACGGCGGCCCAGCAGCAGATTCCGAGACCAAGCGCGACATTGCTCGGCACGACCCAGTGAAGACCGTGATATCCGGGGAACACTTCCAGCGTGAGAAACAACAAACCCAGCCCGGCAGGGCCGGCCCCCCAGAGGGCATAGAGAAGGCCAGTCAGACCGGCAATGATCAGCGCGGCCCCGGTGAGGGACAGAGCATTCAGGGCGGTTTCCCAGTCAACGCCAACCGAGTTCAGTATTGCCAGCGAGACCGAATGAGCCGCGTGATACATGTAATGGACACGCTGCAACAGTTTGCGCTGTTCCGTATCGGCCGTTTCATCAACGCTGCTGCCGGCGGATCCCTGTTCGAGCAGATCGTTCAGGGCCGGGCAATCCTGCAGCGGACAGGACAGAAGCTGTTCGCCCTTGGCAATATAGAACCATGAATCGATGGGGCCGACGACACTGTCCCTGACCAGCATCGGGGTCACAATCACGGCCAGCAGCACCAGGCCGAAAATCGCTGCACCAGCCGCCAGAAAGGCCGTGCCGGCCTTCCCTTTGCGCCGCGATATCTTACGTCCCGACGCCATGCCGGCAGGAGAAGTAATATCCGTCATACCCGTGTCACCATCGCCCCACAGTCAAACTGTTACGGGATGACGCCCACTCCGGTCTACAAGAGAAGCCGGGGCTTTAAAGCGGATTTTAGGTGTTTTCGAGGCGATTCGACGCCGGTGCTTTCGGTTACACTACGAGGGGAGAGATCATCCGCTCTCCGTCCTGTTTCGCAATCGGCGTTGTGTCCGGTGGCAGGGCGTTCCGGCGGGCCGAAACCGCAATGCGGGAAGGCCTAGATTGTCAGGCCGGAAATCGTCCGTTCGCCGTCGGCCCTGGCGATCAGCATCGTGTCCGGCGCAAGCGCGTTCCAGCTTGCCGTGTCGCCATCCAGCGGTTCGGACACCACGACCAGCCCGTCCTCGTTATGGCCGTAGTACAAAGTCGGCGGTTTTTCGTCGTTGGAATAGCGCAGGGCATACAGATTGCGGCCATCGGCGAAGGCGGCGGTGATGCGGAACGCTTCCTTGATGTCGGCTTTTTCCATGAGGTTCACGACTTGCCGGATCGTCTTCTCGCTGGCAGCCTGCGGGTTTTCATCCAGGCCGTTGGCCAGCATCAGCAGAAAGATCGCCTCGCTGTCGGTCGTTCCCTTGCGGTGGGAATACAGATCGTCCGGCAGCAGGTTGTCGATCTGTCGCCGCACCTTTTCGTATTCGCCGATCTGGCCGTTATGCATGAACAGCCATTGCCGAACCGAAAACGGATGGCAGTTCTGACGCGAGGTCGCTGTGCCGGTCGAGGCGCGGACATGCGCGAAGAACAGCGGCGACTGGATATGATGCGCCAGATTACGCAGGTTGGCGTCATTCCAGGCCGGCAGCACTTCGCGGAACAGGCCAGGTTCGGTCCGCTCTCCGAACCAGGCGACGCCGAAGCCGTCACCGTTGGTGGTGGTGACGGATTCCCGCGCATTCAGGCTCTGGTCGATCAGCGAATAGTCGGGCTCGAACAGCAACTGTTCCAGAAATATCGATTTTCCGAAATAGCTCAGCCAGCGGCACATTGACGGCCCTCCCTGTGATCGGCCGCGATACGCTACTGCAGTTTCGCCGGTTATTCCATCGCGTCGATGAGATCCGGATCGCCCTTGCGCCAGGCGTCGGAAACCCCGACATGGCCCTTCGTGCCGTCACCGATATCCAGGAAGCCGCCGGACTGCCGCGCCCACAATCGTGCATACAATCCGTCGCGCGCCAGCAGCTCATCATGCGAGCCCTGTTCGACGATCTTTCCCTGATCCATGACGATCAACCGGTCCATCGCCGCGATGGTGGACAGCCGGTGCGCGATGGCGATCACGGTCTTGCCGGCCATCAGGTCGGTCAGCGAATCCTGGATTACCGCCTCGACTTCCGAATCCAGCGCCGATGTCGCCTCGTCCAGCACAAGGATCGGCGCGTCCTTCAGGATCACCCGGGCGATGGCGATGCGCTGCCGCTGGCCACCGGACAGTTTCACCCCGCGTTCGCCGACATGCGCATCCAGCCCCTGCCGGCCCAGATTGTCTTCCAGACCGGGAATGAAGGCTTCTGCTTTTGCTGCAAGAATGGCGGCTTCGATTTCAGCATCCGAGGAATCGGGCCGGCCATAGCGGACGTTGTCGCGGATTGACCGGTGCAGTAACGACGTATCCTGCGAGACAAGCCCGATGGATTTTCGCAGGCTTTCCTGGGTGACTTGCGAAACGTCCTGCCCGTCAATCAAAATCCGGCCGGATTCGGTGTCGTAGAACCGCAGCAGCAGGTTGACGATGGTCGACTTGCCGGCGCCCGACGGGCCGACCAGACCGACCCGTTCGCCCGGCTTGATCTCGAAGGACAGGTTTTCCAGAACACCGCTTTCCTTGCCGTAATGGAAGGTGACCGCGTCGAAGGTGATCGCCCCGGCGTCGATCGACAGCGGGCGCGCCGCCGAACTGTCGACCAGCACCTGTTTTCGAGCAATGGTTTCCATACCGTCCTGAACGGTGCCGATATTCTCGAACAGATGGGAAAATTCGAACATCACCCAGTGCGACATGCCTTTCAGGCGAAGAACAAGGCCGACGGCGAGCGCGACTTCGCCCCCCGTCACGCCGCCCTTTGTCCACAACCAGATGCCGAGCGCCGCGGTTGAAAACAGCAACATGCCGTTCATGACCTGCAGGGCGAAATCCATGCCGGTGACCAGACGAAAGCTGCGATACACCGTTTCCATGAACGGTGTCATGGAGGCCTGCGCATAGGCCTCCTCGCGCGCCGCATGGGCGAACAGTTTGACGGTCTGGATGTTGGTGTAGGAATCGACAATGCGGCCGGTCACGTCCGACCGGGCGTCGGCCTGCTGTTTCGACACGCGCTGGATTTTGGGAATGAAGTAATACATCGCGGCCGAATAGGCGATGACCCAGAGACAGAGCGGAATCACCATCGCCCAGTGGCCCTGCGCAAACAGCACCATGGCGGCGATGAAATAGACGCCGACATAGACCAGCACTTCCGTAGCAAGCGACAGCACATCGCGCACGGCAAGGGCGGTCTGCATCACCTTGGTGGCCACCCGGCCGGCGAAATCGTCCTGAAAGAACTGCATCGATTGCCGCAGCACGTAGCGGTGCATCAGCCAGCGCAACCGCATCGGAAAATTGCCCATGATGGCCTGATGCGAAATCAGGCTGTGCAACAGGCCGATTGCCGGCAGCAGAAACAGGATCACGCCCCCGGCGGCGATCATCCACCAGAAATGGTCTGACCAGAAGGTCTCCCGGTTCGTGTCCGCCAGAAAATCGACAAGGCTGCCGAGGAAGCCGAACAGCGTGACTTCCAGCACGGCGAAAACCGTCGACGTGATGCAGGCCAGCAGGAAATGCGGGGCAGCCGGTTTGGCATAGTGCCATACGAAACGGAACAGCGTTTCCGGTGGTTTTACCGGTTTGGCGGCGGGAAAGGGGGCGATAAGTCGTTCAAAGAAAGCAAGCATGGCAAGTCGTCCTGGCAATTCGGGAAAAACACCCCAGCCGGACGAAGCGGTTGCTTCCTGCGGCTGGCGATCAGTTGGGTCCGACGGTTATTCTCATCAGCTTGATCTCCATAAAAACAGCACGGGCGGTGCCGTCGCGCCGGAAGGTTCTACACCCGGACGGTTCGCGAGGGCAAGGGGCAAGCCGCCCGATGCCCTCGGCGCGCCGTTTGCGGATCAGAAAATGAAATGGGCGATGCTGAGCGCGGCGACGACGAAAACGGCGATATTCGTTTCCGACAGGCGGCCCCTGATCAGCTTCACGAAACAGTAGGTGATGAACCCGAAGGCGATGCCGTTCGAGATCGAGAACGTCAGCGGCATCATCACCGCCGCCAGCACCGCCGGGGCGTATTCGGTCGCGTCGTCCCAGTCGATATCGGTCAGGTTCTTCATGAAGAAGGTGGCGACGAACACCAGCGCGGCGGCGGTGGCATAGGCCGGAATGCTCTGCGCCAGCGGCGCGATCACCAGACACAGCAGGAACAGGATCGACACCGTGACGGCGGTCAGACCGGTGCGGCCGCCTTCCTTGATGCCGGCGGCGCTTTCGATATAGGACGTCGTGTTCGACGTGCCGAACAGCGATCCGGCGACGGTCGCGACACTGTCGCTGACAACCGCCCGGCCGATGCCTTCCACCTTGCCATCGGCATCGACCTTGCCGGCGATGTTGGCGACGCTGGTCAGCGTGCCGGCGGTATCGAAAAAATCGACGAACAGCAGCGAGAAGACAACGCCGATCATCGCGATGTTCAGCGCGCCGGCGATATCGAGCTGGAACAGGGTCGGTTCGATGCTGGGCACCGCGCCGACAACGCCCCGGAACTCGGCCGCGCCGGTCAGCCAGCCGACAATGCTGACGGCCAGAATACCGACGACGATGCCGCCGGGTATTTTCAGCCGGTCCAGCACGGTCATGATGATGAACCCGGCGATGAACAGCAGCACCGGCAGACTGGTGACATCGCCGATGCTGACCAGGGTGGCGGGGTGATCGACCACGACGCCGGCGTTCTTCAGGCCGATGATCGCGAGAAACAGGCCGATGCCCGCGCCGATGCCCAGCTTCAGCGATTTCGGAATCGAATTGATGATCCACTCGCGCAGGCCTGTCAGACTGAGGATCAGGAACAGCACGCCGCTGATGAACACCGCGCCCAGGGCGACCTGCCAGGTCTGCTGCATGCCCAGCACGATACCATAGGTGACGAAGGCGTTGAGCCCCATGCCGGGGGCCATCGCGACCGGCCATTTCGCCCACCAGCCCATGATCGAACAGCCGATGAAGGCGGCCAGCACGGTCGCCACGAAGACCGA
>CAYGSU010000117.1:0-6505 GCA_964352715.1 uncultured Flavobacteriaceae bacterium
TATTTCGATAATTCTAGAAATACCGTTGACTCGAGAACGTACCGGGCCTATATCGAATGGTATGAAAGATATTGAAACCATGGCGGCGCGGCTTGAAGCGCTGGGCAACCCGACACGGCTGGCGATTTACCAGGTGCTGGTGCGCGCCGGGTCCGCCGGTAAAAGCGTCGGCACCATACAATCCGCCCTGTCGGTGCCCGCCTCCACCCTGTCGCATCATCTGAAGCATCTGGAACTTGTCGGCCTGATCGACCGGTCGAAAGACGGCACGACCCATACCTGCAACGCGAATTACCGGACCATGGACGAGGTTCTCGCTTTCCTGACCGAGGAGTGCTGCGTCGAAGCGGACCCGTCCGCCGCCAATGATCAGCGGGAACACCGCCAGAAACACGGCAAACAGCCGGCTTAAGGAAAATATCATGACCGATCATTCCCACGCCCCGAACACGCGCTCTAATTTCGATATTTCCGGAATTAAGAAATTTGTAACCGACAAGGTCGTGCTGACCACCGTTGGTCTGCTGGCGGTGTCGGCGTTCATCAATATCGACGCCCCGGCCTCGCTTGCCGGCTTCGCCCTGACCAGCCTGTGGGAAACCGCTCCCTTCATCCTGCTGTCGATCCTGCTGGCCGGCGCGGTGAAGGCAAGCGGTGCGGACGCCACCATCGCAAGGGCGCTGAGCGGCCGGACGGCGATTTTCACCGCCGCGGCTTTCGGGGCGCTGTCGCCGTTCTGTTCCTGCGGCGTCGTCCCGCTGATCGCCGCTCTGCTGGCCGCCGGCGTACCGCTGGGGCCGGTGATGGCGTTCTGGCTGGCGTCGCCGGTCATCGACCCGGAAATGATGATCCTGACCTGGGGGGTGCTGGGGCCTGAAATGGCGATTGCGAAAACCCTCAGCGCAATCTTCCTCGGCCTCATGGGTGGTTTCGCCGTCGTCCTGCTGCAACGCGCCGGCGGCCTGAAAGACCCGCTGCGGGCGGAGGTTTCCGGCAGTTCCTGCGGCGCGTCGTCCTGCGGCGCACCGAAAGCGCCGGCCCGGCCGGTGTGGAATTTCTGGTCCGAGAAAAAGCGCCGCGACACATTCAGAAACGAAGTCGGCACAATGGGCTGGTTTCTGTTCAAGTGGCTGTCGCTGGCCTTCGTTCTGGAAGCGATGATGCTGCGCTGGGCGCCGGTCGACAATGTCGCCGCAACAATTGCCGATATGGGCATCTTCGCGGTTCCGGCCTCGGCCATCATCGGGGTGCCGGCCTATCTGAACGGCTATGCGGCGATCCCGCTGGTGCGCGGGCTGATGGATATCGGTCTGCAGCCGGGGGCGGCCCTGGCCTTCATGGTCGCCGGGGGCGTTACCTCCATCCCCGCCGCCATTGCCGTCAAGGCGCTGGTCAAGACACCGGTCTTCCTGATGTATCTGGCGCTGGCGCTGACGGGATCGATTATTGTGGGCATGCTTTATGGAGGGGTCTCCCAAGTCCTCTGATGGAGGGTCCCACAAGACGGGCGGCTGCAGGTTTGGGGACCTGCAGCCGTTTTCATATCCGGCCGAAGCTCTTGCCCGATGTTCAAACGAACCGATTGCCAGCCGCTGGAATTTCTCCATAATCACGAGCATGTCTTTCGCTGAACCATCGCCGGACGCCCTGTGGAGGGGCGCCGATTTTTCATCCAAGGACGATGTCGCCATCGATCTCGACCGGGATGCCGTTGCCGCCTGTCTGCCTGACATCAGGGCACTGGCCGCCACCGGGCGCGAGGCCGTCTCGGTTGAAAGGCACGAAGCCCCGATGACCGCCCTGGCGGACCAACTGGCGACAGTGCGCGAAATAATCCTGAACGGGCGTGGCCTTGTCATCCTGCGCGGTTTTCCGGTCGATGCCCTCAGCCAGACAGAAATTGAAATCTTTTACTGGGCGGTCGGCCTGCATCTCGGCCTGCCGGTGTCGCAAAGCGTGATGGGCGACCGGCTTGGCCATGTGATGGACGTATCCGGCAAGGATTCCAACGCCCGCGCCTACCGAAATTCAAACGAGTTGACGCCACACACCGACCCGGCGGATATCCTCGCCTTTCTGTGCCTGAAGCCGGCGAAAAGTGGCGGCGTCAGCTATTTCGCCAGTTCCCACACCGTGCATGAGGAAATCCGCAAGACCCGGCCTGACCTGCTGGAGCGCCTGTATCGCGGCTATCGCTGGCACCGCTTCGGCGAACAGCCGGACGGGTTTGATCCGATCACCCCGCATCATGTACCGGTTTTCAGCGAGCGGGACGGGCTGCTGAGCTGCCGGGTGGTGCGGCAGTACATCGAAATCGCCGCCGACGAATATCCGGAACTCGGGTTCGACGATCTCGACCGCGAAGCGCTCGACCTGTTCGACGCGCTGGCGGTGCGCAAGGATATCGGTTTCGAATTCACGCTGGAATCCGGCGAAGCGGTGATCGCCAACAACTTCACTGTCCTGCATTCGCGCACGGCATTCGACGATTATGACGACCCCGCCCTGAAACGTCATTTACTGCGATTGTGGATAGCGGCGACCCCCTCCCGTCCGGTCGTTCGCGAAGTCTTCGTCTACGGCGACGGCGAACCGGGCATCCCGCCGCGCGCCGGCAGCACGCCGTTCTACGAAAACAGGGTGGCGTTGAACTAGTTCGGTTATTTGCTTGTCTTCAGCAGCACGACCCCGGCCAGCGTGACTGCAGTCGATATCACGCGCACAAGGTTCAGGCGTTCTTTCAGGAAAAACACACCGAACAGAACGGCAAAGACCATGCTGGTTTCGCGCACGGCGGAAACCATGGCCATCGGCGCGAGCGTCATTGCCCAGATAGCGATCCAGTATGCCATCAGCGAAACAACGCCAGACAACACACCTGCTTTCCAGCACAGACGGACCTGTTCGCGTATCCGCCCGCGTCTCATGAAATACGCGATCACCAGAATGGGCAGGCCATCGAAAATGTTGAGCCAGAAGACATAGCTGTGCGCGCTGTCTGCGGTGCGGGCGCCCAACCCGTCCGCCAGAGTATAACCCGCAATAAACACGCCGGTTCCCAAAGCGAAGAACATCGCCTTCGGTTCGCGGAACCCTTCGGCGCCGCGCGTCAGGGTCAGACTCATGATGCCCAGAGCGATGAGGATGATTGAAACCGTGGCTGCTGCGCTCAGAACCTCGCCCACGAATACAACGGAAATAACGGCGACGATAAGCGGGGAAACACCACGCGCGATGGGATAGACATGGCTGAGATCGCCATAGCGATAAGCCAGAATAAGAAACACGTAATAGGCTGTGTGCAGGGCTGTCGATGCAGCGATGAAGGGCCATGCTTCCGGTGGCGGGAAGGCGACAAAAGGCACGACCATCACCGAGATCGCGACCTGACTGACAACCATTGTCGAAACCATGATCAGCCGATCCGCGTTTACCTTCATCATGGCGTTCCAGGCCGCATGCAGCAGGGCCGCCAGCGCTACCATGGCAAACACCGACGTTGTCATTTGTGTCTCCTTCGGTGACGACTTTCACCCTGGCAGATTAAGGTGCTCGGGGGGGTGTGCATTCCCCTGCAAGGTTGGATATAAACAGGAATCAACTGATGTACTAACGTATAGTTCCAACATCCTAACTCACACCCTAACGAGAATTCCATGTCACAAGACGTCGATGTCATCATCATCGGGGCCGGCGCCGCCGGACTCTCCGCCGCCAAACAGGCCGCCGCAAAGGGCCTCACCTACACCTTGCTGGAAGCCTCGCACCGCTCCGGCGGCCGTGCCTATACGGAAAACCTGACGCCCGACATCCCGTTCGATCTCGGGTGCCACTGGATGCATTCCGCCAGCATCAACCCGTTCGTCGGCATCGCCGATGAACTGGGCCACCCCTATGTCAAATCCGGCACCTGGCGCAACAAGATCTGGTGGAAGGGCAAATGGGCAGTCGATAGAGAACACGATGAACTGCTGACCTATTTCGATGCTTCGGCTGAGGCCGTCATCGCGGCAGCAAAAGCGGGTCGGGATGTTTCGGTTGCGGAGGTGATCGACCTCGAGAGCCCCTATTGCTCGATGTATGCCTATTTTCATTCACTCGACACATCAGGCGACCTCGATCAGATCTCCGTCTTCGACACCTACCGGTACAACGATACGGACGAGAACTGGCCCTTGCGGAATGGCTACGGCACGCTAATCCAGGATTGGTCAAAAGACGTCACCGTCACCCTCAACTGCAAGGCCGAAACAGTGCATTGGGGCCCGAAGGGTGTGCGCGTGGAGACGCCGAAAGGCACTGTGACCGGGCGCCGCGTTATCATTACCGTTTCAACCAATATTCTGTCCGCTGGCCAGATCGAATTTGATCCGCCGCTGCCGGCATGGAAACTGGATGCCGCGCACCGCCTGCCGCTGGGTGTTCACAACCGCATCGCCATTGCGCTGAAGGACAACCCGTTCGGCGATCAGCCGCTCGACGAGAACGAAAACAGCAGTGCGCTGGTTTCACTGGACGGCGACGATGATGTGCCGATGTCGGTCAAGATCCGCCCTTTCGGTTTGAATTATGTCGCGGGTGTCACAGGTGGCAGGCACGGCGAATGGCTCAGCCGGGCAGGTCAGAAGGCCTCGGTCGATCATCTGACAGAGCGGCTGGTCGCAGCCTACGGCTCGGATATCAGAAAATCCCTGAGTGACCGGACAATCGTTACCGCCTGGGAAACGGACCCCTGGGTGCTGGGCGCGTATTCCGGCGCTCTGGCCGGCTTCGGCGATGAACGGTCCGTTCTGCGAAAGCCGATCGATGACTGTCTGTACTTCGCCGGCGAGGCGACATCGGATGACAGTTTCGCAACGGCACATGGCGCGATGATGAGCGGACGGGATGCAATCGATTCAATCTCCGCGTAAAACGGGCAGGCTTCAGCCTGCCTGCATCGCCCGGTAGCCAATTCAAAAATCGGCTGGCGATGACGGATTGGATACTCTAGCTTCCGCTGGTCAAACTGCATTCCGGGAGGCCAGCAATGAATTATGTCGATACGTTTCCACGACCAATCCGCCTGATCGAAACCGCATGGATCGAGATGCCGGACGGTGCGAAACTGGCGGCCCGGATCTATCTGCCGGAAGATGCCGAAGAAAACCCGGTGCCGGCCATTCTGGAACACATTCCTTATCGCCGGCGTGATTACACGCGCCCGCGTGGCGATCAGGAACACGGCTATCTGGCCGGCCACGGCTATGCCGGCGTGCGGGTCGATATTCGCGGTTCGGGCGATTCCGACGGCGTTCTGGATGACGAATACCTGCAGCAGGAACTGGACGACGCCGTCGCGGTCATCAACTGGCTTGCCGAGCAACCCTGGTGTAGCGGCCAGGTCGGCATGTGCGGCATTTCCTGGGGTGGATTCAACGGTCTGCAGGTCGCGGCGATGCGGCCGGAACCGTTGAAGGCGATCATCACCACCTGTTCGACCGACGACCGTTACGCCGATGACATTCACTATATGGGCGGTTGCCTGATTACCGATAACGTCAACTGGTCGTCGACCATGTTCGCCTTTAACTCCCGCCCCGCCGACCCGCAGATTGTCGGGGACGGCTGGCGCGACCAATGGCTGGAGCGTCTTCGCAAGGAAGAACCGTGGATCATCGAATGGCTGCGCCATCAGCGCCGCGATGATTTCTGGAAGCACGGCTCCGTTTGCGAGAACTTCAGCGATATCACCTGCGCGGTCTATGCCGTCAGCGGCTGGGCCGATGGATATTCCAACGCCGTCCCCCGGCTGATGGAAAACCTCGACTGCCCGAGAAAGGGTCTGGTCGGCCCGTGGCCGCACAGCTGGCCGTATTACGGCACGCCGGGCCCGCAAATCGGCTTCATGCAGGAAGCCGTCCGTTGGTGGGACTACTGGCTGAAAGGCATCGACAACGGCATCATGGACGAGCCTATGTACCGCGCCTGGATGCAGGATTCAGCCCCGCCCTCGACCCTGCATGAAACGCGGCCGGGTCGCTGGATTGCGGAAACCGAATGGCCGTCGCCGGATATCGAGGATCGGGTGATGGTATTGAATGACCGGACGCTGGGCGACCGGATGACCTCGCGAACCCTGCTCACCGCCGTCACGCCGCAGCTGACTGGCAAGGATGGCGGCGAATGGTGTCCCTATGGCTATCAGGCCGACGAGCCGGACGACCAGCGCGAAGACGATGCGATGTCGATGTGTTTCGATACCGAACCACTCGAAACATCCTTCGAGATTTTCGGCGCACCTGTCGCCGAACTTGAAATCGCGGTCGATCAGCCGAATGCGTTTCTGGCGGTAAGGCTGACCGATGTCGCGCCGGACGGCGCGTCGACCATGGTCACCTACGGTCTGTTGAACCTGAACCACGATGCAAAGCATGAAACCGTCACGCCGATCGAGCCCGGCGAGCACCGCACGGTCCGGGTGAAGATGAACGATATCGCGCATGTTTTTCCGATCGGTCACCGT
>CAYGSU010000118.1:0-6096 GCA_964352715.1 uncultured Flavobacteriaceae bacterium
GTAGCACCAAGGTCACCTTGGCAGAACGGCTATATTGAACGTAGTATCGGCTCTATCCGACGTGACCTGCTCGACCATGTTGTCGTGCTGAACGAGTACCATTTGCGGAAACTGCTGCGAAAGTACGCCGGTTACTACAACGGCGACCGGACGCATCTCGGACTAACAAAAGATACGCCGAGAGAACGTGCTGTAGAGGAAATCGGAGACATCTTTTCAGTCCCGAAACTCGGTGGTCTGAACCACAATACGCCCGGATGTAATTTTAGTAGGGACAGCGTCCATCCTGCACCTCGGGACCAGGATGGCCGATGTGGCGCGTGTTGTAGTTATGCCTGTCTGTCGAGTCTGCCATACGCAAAATACCAATTCAGATTTCTTCGGCACAGCGAGGCTTTTTTGGCGTGTCTTTCCAGTGCAGGTGATCACTGTAGGCGACGTAAGTCCACAACAGCCGGTTCGGTACTTCCATGGTCACAACAGCCCCTTCTGGAATCAACACCGCCTGTCCGGGCGTAAGCGTAACCGATTGGGCCGGGTCGGTTATCGTGATTGATCCTTCTAGCACATAGAGGAAATCGTCGAAGGCGAATTCGTAATCGGCGATCCGAATATGAGACAGTTCGGCGATTCCGGCCTGATAACGAGCGCCGGATCCGGGCCCGACCCACTCGCAAACACTTTGATGTCCCTTTCCGGCACTACGGAAGGTCTCAAAGATGGCGTCCTTTTTATCGAACACCTGAATAGCCCTATTTTTCTGTGAAGCGGATGGCGCAGTTTCCGAAAGTATGTCGCGAGCAACATACATTGCCCGAAACCCGTTCGGAAGACCCGAGTACAACGCCGCAAGCGTTATTATTTCTCGAATTTCTTTAACTGGAATGCCGTGTTTCACGGCAGCGCGGATGTAGGGTGCGAGATCCTCAGTGTTCCCGAGCACTGTGAACATTGCTATATTGAGGCGGAGCTTGAGATCGTCATTCATGCTTGATTCGCACCAGGCGCGACCCCATAGAACCTCGGTCACGAAATCATGATACGGCTGATCGAAAGTGTTCGATTCTGATGTCAGAGTATCCAAGTACTTATCGCCAAGGATATCACGACGTTTCTGTGCGCCTTTATTGCGGATTTCATCAGACAGGTCGTTTGGCATTGCTATTCCTTGCATATCGCGTGGATAACTTGCTGTGACAGTTCATGGGCCGGCACTTCCCAGGCTGGTGACATTCTTGACCCATCAAAGGCCACCGATCGGCGGCCGCGCTGCAATCGCTCGAGCAGTTCGACATCCTCAAGATTGAGGTTGTGCCACATGCTGATCAATTCCTCGCGGCCCCGGGCGTGGTCGGAACTGGTTTGCGCTTCATCGCCCACGACAAAGAAATGTAGTTCCTCCAGGGTCTCGTCGGGGCTAACCGGATAGGTCGCGAGCACCACGAACTGGTCTGCATAGACCTCTGCGGCGAAGTTTGGAAACGCGGCGAACCACATGCCGCGCCGGACATCTTCTTCCGAAAGGTTCGGATAGTGGGGCAGGCCATCGCCCCGGCCTTCGGTCAGGTGCGGCGCGATGTAGTCGTTGTAGAACACATGGTGCGTCCATTCGCCTGACCATCGGATTTCCATCGGCGCATGTGCGATGAGGCGCGGATGCGCGGCGAACACATGATAGCCTTCCATGAAGTTTTCCAGGATCAACTTCCAGTTAGACTTGATTCTGTAACTTGTTTTACCAATCCACCGGATTAGTGAGAAATCGAACTGCTGGGTCCTGTCGAGCAGAGGCTTCAGAAACTCGAGAAGGTCTGGCGCCTTGCCCGACAAATCAACGAAGTGACATCCATTCCAACTCGCGGTGCGTATGGCATGAAGATTGAGCCGGTCATCTCCAGCGGCCGGAAACTTTTCGGTCTGATTGGCACCATTGAAGTGAGGGCGTGAGCGAATCGTGCCGTCAAGCCGGTAGCCCCAGGCGTGATACGGGCATATGATAGCGGTTTTTTGACACGGTGCATCAATCAGCTGGGTACCCCGGTGCCGACAGACGTTGTGAAAGGCGCGGACCTCTCCGTCGTTGCCACGGGTCAGGAAAATAGGTGTGCCGGCTATGTCTATCGGTTTGATGTCGCCGGTTTTCGGCACGTCGCCGTCGGCACCGGCAAAGACCCAATTTCGGGCTAGAATCCGTCTGTTTTCGAGATCGAGCCATTCAGCGGACTGATACGCAGCATTTGGTAGTCCTGATAGATCGTCAATGGACGAGAAAGTCTGTCGGATACCGTCTTCGCCGATAATTTCTGCGACGTTGCGGTAAGCGGGACTGGTGGCATCAAGAAACTTTTGAATTTTGCTCATGATCAATCTTTAGATTTTTAATTGCTCATTAGGAAAATATATGCTTATAAATTTTCATGAAAGTCAATAAAACAAAATTGAAAGCACACACTGAGCAAGTTTCTCGGTTTGGTGAGGATTTGCGCGCCTTGCGCCGTGCGCAGAAACTGAAGTTGGCTGATCTTGCTGAAATGACAGGAAAGTCCGTCGGCTATCTTTCCAAGGTTGAACGCGGTCTGGCGAGGCCCTCGGTGACGGCCTTGCAGGAAATCGCGCAAGCCCTTGGCGTTCCGGTCGGCTGGTTCTTTGATAGCGACGGGCCAGTTCCGGCAGATGAACGCCCTTTCATCGTGCGTAAGGACCGGCGTCGCAAGCTGACCTATTCCGGCATTACCGATACCGAATACATGGGGTTCAAGGATCACCTCCTTTCAGCCACTTTGGATAGCCAATTGGCGCTTGGCATTTCAACCTATGACGAGGGCGGCAGCACCGGGGATGATGCCTACACCCACGAAGGTGAGGAAGCCGGATACCTGCTCGAGGGGCGAATTGTCATCGAGCTTGACGGTAAGCATTTCGAACTTGAGCCAGGTGACAGCTTCTCGTTTTCAGCCAACATTCCGCACCGCTATTTCAATCCCGGTCCCGGCCCTGCGAAACTGATATGGGCAAACACGCCGATCTCTCTCAAAAGGTAACATCAATGCAAGACTACGCGCGCGTCGTTGTTATCGGCGGCGGCAATATGGGGGCCGGTGTGCTCTACCATCTTGCGCTTGAAGGCTGGACCGACTGCGTTCTGATCGAAAAGGCAGAACTTACCAGCGGGGCGACGTGGCATGCCGCCGGTCTGGTTTCCCGAATGGTGGGGGGCTATTCGCTAGGGTCAATGCATGACTATGCGGTCGATCTGTACAAGAAGATTGAGCGAGAGACCGGACAGAGCGTCAGCTGGCATGGCTGTGGCTCTTTAAGGGTCGCGACAAGCCCGGCACATATGGACTGGATCAACCATATCCGCGATGCGGTGCTGGCGCGTGGGCAAGAGGTGCACATTATCAGCCCTGACGAGGTTAAACGCCTGAACCCGCTGTATGACATCGAAGCGGCGGGCGTTCTGGGCGCGGTTTATACACCTGATGACGGTCACGTCGATCCGTCGGGTACCTGTCAGGCCATGGCAAAGGGCGCGCGCGATCTCGGCGCGAAGGTTATCCGCAACACCCGCGTAACGGCAGTGACGCAATTGCCTTCGGGCGAATGGGAAGTGGCCACCGATCAAGGTTCGATAACCTGCGAACATGTGGTCAATGCCGGCGGTTATCACGCGCGCCAGGTCGGCGCGATGTCAGGATTGGACTTACCGATCACGACGATGCTGCACCATTATGTCGTCACTGACGCCGTACCTGAATTCGCCGCGATGGATTTCGAGATACCCGTCACTCGGGATGATTATTTCTGCGGCTATATAAGGCGCGAACAGGGTTCGGCTCTGATCGGGCTTTATGACAAGCAGGATCCGCAATCGGTCTGGCTGGATGGCTGCCCCTGGGACAGCGCCAATGAACTGTTCGAACCCAACTGGGACGGGATCACGCCTTGGCTGGAGAACTGTTTCGAACGCATGCCTGCCCTGATGAACCGCGGCATCAAGCGCGTGGTGAATGGCGGCATTACCTACACGCCGGACGGGGCGATGTTGCTGGGACCGGCGCCCGGCTTGCGAAACTCATGGCTGGCTTGCGGGGCCACGGTGGGAATTGCCTGGGGACCGGGGGCGGGGCACGCGCTGGCGCAATGGATCGTGCACGGCTCGGCGGATCTCTCGACCAGAGCCTTCGATCCCCGCCGGTTCGGCATCTGGGCGGATGTTGCGTTCGCCCATGCCCGTGCCAAGGAAGACTATACGTTGCGGCAGGCAATGCCCTATCCGCAGCACCAGATGCACGAAGGGCGCGGCATTAAACTGTCGGGTGCGTATGAACGTGCGGCGGCACTGGGCGCCACGTTCGAAGAGGCAGGCGGCTGGGAACGTCCACGCCTTTACGATGCTGAATCGCTGACGTGGCGGCGCGATGCAACCTTTCAGCAAATTGCACAAGAATGCGATGCGGTTCGCAACCGTGTCGGGATTGGAGATTTTTCGGCTTTTGCAAAATTCAAAATCCAAGGCCCGGGGGCCGAAGCATTTCTGAACGCTGTCTGCGCCAACAAGATGCCTGCAGAAGGCCGCACCTGCCTGACGCTGATGTTGAACCGGCGCGGTACGATCGAAGGCGAGGCGACAATTGTCCGCACCGGACCGGAAAGCTTCTATTTCGTTACCGGTGGACCGTCGGAACGGCGGGTCTGGGACTGGCTGACCCTGCATTGCGGGGTTGCCATGGACGGTTGCACCATCACAAACGTCACCGATGAAACCGGAATCCTTGTTGTGGCGGGCCCAAAGGCGCGCGAGGTCCTTGCCACCTGCACCGATGACGATGTCAGCAACGCCGCCCTGCGCTGGATGCGGGCGGCAACCATCACCGTTGCCGGAATCCCGCTTCTGGCGATGCGTATCAGCTTTTCCGGTGAACTGGCGTATGAGTTGCACGCGCCGAACGACCGGTTGGGTGACCTGTGGGACGCGCTATGGCAAGCTGGGGAACCTCACGAGATCGGCCCGTTTGGGTCAAAAGCGCTCGACAGCTTACGGATTGAGAAGTTCTATCGCGGTGGGCACGAATTGGCTAATGACGCAAGCCACAAGGATGTGGATCAGATGCGGTTCGCCGATCTGACCAAGGATTTCGTCGGCAAGGATGCGATGTTGGCACGCGAGCCTCGCAGCAAGATTGCGCTGTTGGCGCTGGAGAGCGAAGAGACCGATGCGTTGATGGGTGAGGCGGTGTTCATGGGCAACCGCCTTGTGGGCTCGATCACCTCGTCGGCATATGGCCATAGTGTCGGACAGAGCCTTGCCATCGCGTTTCTGCGTGACGGCGCGCGCGATCCGGGGACAGCGCTGAAGATATCTCTCCTGGGCAAAACCGTCGCGGCCAGAGTGCTGCCGGATGCGCCATGGGATCCGGAAAACGAACGTCTTCGCCAATGATGTGTTCACGCTAGAAGAAGCCCAACTCATGATGCTGCCTGATATCATGCATGCTGTTGTTCTGACAGGCCATGGCGGGCTGAGGTGCCCCTCGATTTGTAGACGCTTTCTTCCCTGAATTTGAGGCGAGGAGGCCGACATGGGCAAAGCAAATTTCAGCGACGATTTCAAACGTGATGCGGTGCGTCAGATTACCGAACACCTTTTGCGCGACCAGGATGCATCGTATGGAAACATTTACAAGAAACGACTCAAGATGATGGTGATACGCGATGGCTCGGTCGCACCGAGATCGCTGTATCAGAATGCAAATGTTGATTGCGTAATCGGAACGATCCGATGTGACCTGCTTGACCAAGTCGTCGTGCTGAATGAACAGCATTTTCGAACACTGCTTCTTTAGTATGCCGAATATTACAACGGTGATCGAACTCAATTGGTATTGGGAAAAGATACGCCTAGCGAACGGTCTGTCCAGGCTACTGGAATCAACACTTCCCTTCCGAGGCTTGGCGGACTACATCACCGATACGCCCGGATTAAGTTTCTAGTAGGGACAATCATCTGAGCAACGTTCGTGCAACGTTGCGGATAAATCCGTGTGACCGCCAAACAGGCCTCCGGAGACTTTTGCCGGAATATCCGATGAATGG
>CAYGSU010000119.1:0-5993 GCA_964352715.1 uncultured Flavobacteriaceae bacterium
CGTGGCACAGGTCTTTAGGCAGGCCACCTCTACTCTTTTGCCGATACCAGTCTGAACGAAAGAGAAGGATGCTACGACGCAAGCATGGCATCGGGTCGAAATAATATCTTGACACATTCTATTAATAGAATGATAGATTGATAGAATGAATACAGCAAACAGCATTTTTAGAGAACAGCTGCGGGAGGATCGCTCGCCGCTGTATCTCAAAATCGCCACTCAAATGCGGCGCGAAGTCGAGAGCGGAAATTGGGAACCGGGATATCGGCTGCAGTCTCTTGCCAGGATTGCAGAAGATCTGGGGGTTGCCGTTGTGACCATTCGCCAGGCGGTGGCGCTGTTGGAACAAGAAGGGTTGTTGATCCGGAAGCAGGGACTCGGGACGTTCGTGACCGAAGCGCCGCCCACGCAAAGATGGATCGTCCTGGGGTCGGACTGGTCGTCGTTGCTGGGGCATCTGGAAGGCAAAAAACCACATCTGGTCCAGATGGCGGATACGATCGGCCAGCCGACTTTGTCATCCGGAGACGGCACGGCTGCGGCTTCGTACAAGTACATGCGTCGTGTCCACTATTGGGACGACAAGGCCTATGCGCTGATCAACATCTATCTGGACCGGGCCGTCTACAAGATGGCGCCGAAGCAGTTTGCAGAAAACATGGTCATTTCGACGCTGGCAAAGACGCAGGGGATCAATGCCAAAAACATGCGTCAGACCATCTCCTTCACAACGGCCGATCCGGAAACGGCGGCAATGTTGAAAATTTCGGTGAATGCACCGATCGGCGAAGTGCGTCGGGTTATTACCGACCCGGATGGCAAGGTCATCTATGTCGGTGAAACGAAGTACCGAGGCGATTTTGTAAAGCTTGAAATGAATCTCGAGCGTTAGACCCGGGACATTGGGGAGCATTTTGGAGATAGAAAATGGAAACTGATCTGAACAATTCGACACGCGAAACACTGTCCTGCTGTGCTGACAAGCATATCTCGCGCAGACAGTTCATGGAACGGGCTGCGGCGCTTGGCGTTTCGGTAACGGCGGCGACAGCTCTCTGGACCGAAAAGGCACAGGCAACGCCCGCAAAGGGCGGGCATCTGCGCGTCGGTACCGATGGCGGTGCGACAACCGATACAATGGACCCTTTGCAATCAATCGGCACCGACCATATCACACAGACGATCATGCTCTGTTATGACACGTTGACCGAAATCACTGCAGACGGCGATATCGTGCCGAGTTTGGCGGAAGGCTGGGATACATCATCGGACGGAAAAACCTGGACCTTCAAGCTGCGCAAGGGCGTGGAGTTCCATAACGGGAAAACGCTGACAGCAGATGATGTGGTCTGGTCGATCAGACATCATCTGAGCGAAAACAACAAATATGCCGAGGGCAAATCTCTTGCCGAAAGTTTTGAAACGATCAAGGCGGATGGTGCGGACACGGTTGTGCTCGTGCAGAAGGAAATCAATTTCGATCTTCCGGCGCATCTGACGTCATTCGGAGTTTTCATCGGGCCGGAAGGAACAACCGACTGGAATTCCGGTAATGGAACGGGGCCTTATACCGTTGAAAATTTCGAACCCGGCGTCAGTTTCAAGGGCAGGAAGTTCGAGAATTTCTACCGCGATGATCAAGGCCATTTCGAATCTGTCGATCTGTTGAACATTTCGGACTCATCGACACGGTCCAATGCCCTGAGAACCGGTTCCGTCGATGTTATCGGACAGCCGGATACAAAAACCGCCCAACGGCTTGGTGAAGTGGATGGCATCTCGTTGCTGGAAGCCGCCGGCGGCCAGCACTTCACGACGGCGATGCGCACGGACACCGATCCGTTCACGGACAATAACATCCGAATGGCCGTCAAGTTCGGTATCGAGAGGCAGGCAATCGTCGACAAGGTATTTGGCGGGTTCGGGTATGTTGGAAACGATCATCCGATCGGCCGCAATGTCCCCTTCTTCAACAAGGACCTTGCCCAACGGGAATACGATCCGGACAAATCCCGATTTTATCTGAAGCAGGCTGGCCTTTCGTCGATTGATCTTACGCTGGCGGCCAGCGATGGCGCGTTTTCCGGTTCGGTCGATATGGCTGTCCTGATGAAGGAGTCGATGAGGGAGTCCGGCATCAACATGACAGTCGACCGCCGGCCCGGCGACGGATACTGGTCTGACGTATGGCTGAAGAATCCATGGTGTTGCGTGTACTGGAATGGCCGGCCGACGGCGGATTGGAATTTTTCACTGGGCTATGTATCAACTTCCGGCTGGAACGATACATATTTCAAGAACGCAAGGTTCGATGAGCTGCTTTTGGCTGCGCGTGTCGAGCGCGACCAGGGAAAACGCCGGCAAATGTACTACGAAATGCAGGAGATATTGCATAATGAAGGCGGTACGACCGTCATTGCTTTCGCGAGTTATCTGCATGCGCTTTCCGACAAACTCGGGCATGACGCTGTTAGCGGTAACCGCCGGATGGACGATGGCCGGCTGGCTCGTCGCTGGTGGTTCAAGGCGTAAGACCGTACTTCTGATTTCCGACGCTTAACCGGTTCTTGCGGTTGTCTCCGGACGCCGCAGGGGACGTGTTTCTGACAATCTTGCGGGATCCGGAAAAGCGACGGCTCAACCGTGAAGACGCGGTTCTGTAAATATAGATTAAGAGGAGTCCGGCTTTGCGGTCAGATCCATTGTTCACCTATGCGGTAATTGCGGATACGCATATGAATCAGGAAGAAAACTATTCTTCTTCCCCGTATCCCTGTAATGCGCTGGCGAATGCCCGCACACGGTATGTAATTGCGGAACTGAACCGTTTGAAGCCGGATTTCGTCGTGCATCTGGGCGATATCGTCAATCCGGTACCGGAATTGCCGACCTACACCGATGCCGCCAATCATTTCAAGAATCTTGTGAAGGCTCTCGATGCGCCGCTCCACCTCGTTCCGGGAAACCACGATATTGGCGACAAGCCGGTATCGTGGATGCCGGCGGGGACAGTCACCGAAGAGCACATCGCGCTTTATGAGTCACATTTTGGAAAACACTATTATTCATTCGATCACAAGGGCCTGCACGTCGTCATCGTAAACACACCGCTTATCAACTCCGGTCTTGATGCGGAACGGGAACAACAGGCCTGGCTGGAAGACGATCTGAAAGAAAATGCCGGCAGGCGGATTGTCCTCTGCGTGCACTATCCCCCCTACGTCTCGAACCCGGATGAAAACGGGTCCTACGACAATATAGATGAACCTGGCCGGTCGTGGTTGCTGGGGCTAATAAGGCAGCACCGGGTTGAAGTGATTTTTTGCGGGCATGTGCACAATTTCTGGTACGACCGATTGGCGGATTCGGAGATGTATCTTCTTCCGTCCACAGCCTTTGTCCGGCACGACTACAGTGAGTTCTATCGCATCGAGCCTGGCGACCAGTATGGCCGGAACGACGAGCCGAAGCTCGGCTATTGCGTTGTTCGGGTCTACGAGAACGAACAGATCGTCGAGACGATCAGAACCTACGGCCGCACCCTCGACGAAGCGCAAGCGCTAGCGCCGGAGGTCAAATCCGTTCGACCGGTCCTGTCACGGGAATCGACAATCGACTCCGTTGGGGTGGACATGCGCCATCCCTGGGCGGAAGAACTGGAAATCGCCCCATCCGGTGCGGTTGATGAGTTCGAACGGAAAATCGCCCGAAACGACTATCCAGTTCTTGCGTTATGGGAGATGGGGCTGCGTCGGATGCGGGTGCCGATACAGGATGTCGCCAATCCGAAAACCCGCAAGCGGATGCAGGCACTCAAGCGGATCGGCCACACATTTCAGGTATTCTGTTACGGCCTGCCGAACGATGCCTTGCTGTCTTCTCTCGCTGATGCCAGCGGTCTTGTCGATATCCTCGAAGTCGTCCTGCCCTGGGACAAGACACCGGGTGCGATGGAGGAGTTGCGCAGCATCAAGGCAAAAACCGGTGTGCGGTTGTATCTTTCCCGGGTTAACCGCAAGGATGCTGCTAAAGTCGCCGGGGCCCGGTTCAATCACCTGATAAGTCATGGTTTCGTGCTGGCGGAACGGGCGGACCTGGCCGATTTCACGAATACGCATGATCCTGACGGGGTCTTGGACGGGTTTGTCTTCCGGATTCCGAACGACGCATCTCCTGCAGATGCTGTCATCGAAGCGCGGGACCTGACGGAATCGCTTGACCGCGACGCCTGTCTTTACATCCGAACCTCTGCGGCAAGCCCTGCCGAGGCGTATATCGATGATGAGGAAAACGCCGCTCGGATCGCAGAAAGCGTTGTCTCCTGCATTGGCGGTGGACCGCGCATCAGCGCCGTTCTGGACACGTTTGCAGATATAGACCGGGGCTACTTTGCGCGTACCGGTCTGGTGGACCGACGGTATAACCCCAGGCTTTCAAGCCATGTTGTCAAAAATCTGATCGGGCTTTTTCAGGAGGGCGGCTGGCTACTGGAAGAAAGACACACGGAGGCCGGCGCTGCCACGATTACAGTGATACTGCGAAACCGGCAGGGCGACTATGCTCGCCTTGTGGTGAATGGCGCCGAAGACAATCTTCAATCCGGAAAACAGGGTGAAATTATCGATCTGGCAACAGGATCGGTTCTGGCGTTTGATGCCGGGATGCAGGTGCCGCGCCTGTGTATGGTAATTGAAAGGCAGGAAACAGCCCGATTGGCAAAGACAGGAACAGAGTAGAAACCCGGCAGAGCAGGCCTTGATGAATACTGTGAGCAGGAAAATTTCTGTGTTTCATATTTAGATGGGAACCATCGACATGCAGAGTATCGACGTTGACAAGCTTTTACGGGATCTTGGAGATGGCTGGGGAATGCCGTCCAGTCATCATATAGATCCTGACGTGTTCAAGTACGAGATGGCCGCCATCTTCAATCGAAGCTGGCTGTTTTTCGCGCCTGTCCATCACTTGTGCAAAAAGGGCGATACGAAGACAGGCTGGGCGGGCGATGTGCCGGTTTTGGTGACCCGGGACCAGACCGGAAAACTGCACGGTTTCGTCAACATGTGCAGGCATCGCGGGTATGCCGTGGCCACCAAAGACAAGAATTGCCGCAATCTGGTTTGCCAGTATCACGCCTGGACCTACAATCTCGACGGATCGCTCCGCAACGCACCGAATACGGACGACGATGCCGGCTTCGATAAAAGCGAGTTGTCACTGTTGCCGATCTCGGTCGATGAATTCGGCCCCGGTATCTTCGTCAATGCCGATCCGGGCGCAAAACCATTGCGGGAATCGCATCCCAGGCTGCAATCGTATGCCGAATCCATGGAGTTTCGAACCGATCCCGGTTTCTACCTCGATAACTACGAGCTGGTTCGCACCGTACATTACGATTTCGAATCGAACTGGAAACTTTGGTACGACAACAACACGGAATGTTACCATTGTCCCACCATTCATGCGGGCAGTTTTGCTTCAGCGTTCAGCACGAACCAGGATTCCATGCGCTTTTCCGAAGTCGATCAGTTCATGACATTCTCGTTCGATCCGATGGGTGAGGAGCATGTGAAAGGTGAATTGAAGGCGAAATGGCAACGGGCGCTGCAGATTTTCCCGGCAATTGGCATCACCATGCAAGACGACATTCTGCTGGTTTATCAGGCCCTGCCGACGGGGCCTGAGACGACGAAGAAAACAATGTATTGTCTGGTCAGAAAAGAGGGTGACAAGGATCTCGCGAGCCGCTGGATCGATCTCTGGCATCAGACGTTCAGCGAAGATCAGCTGGCGACCCAAATACAGCAGACGGGTATCAGAAGCGGTCGGCTGCCAAGACCCAGATATGTCCTTTCTCAGGAAGGACCGGTATTGTTTGTAAACCGGTTGATCCTGAATGCCTATCGTGGCGCCGGTACGCCAGCGACAGCCGGGTACACGACCTAGTCGAAGACCCGGGTGATGTGGCCCATCTTGCGGCCCGGTTTGGCCTC
>CAYGSU010000120.1:0-5915 GCA_964352715.1 uncultured Flavobacteriaceae bacterium
AACGGCTTGACGATCACCAGAATAACCACCGCGATCATGATCAGCGTCGGCACTTCATTGACGATGCGAAAGAACTTCTGGCTTTTCGTGTTCTCGTCGCGCTCGAATTTCTTGCGCCACGCGCCCATCGCCATATGCGAAGCCGACAGGATGACCAGCAGCAGCATTTTCGCGTGAAACCACGGTTGCGTCCACGCCTCGATCAGCACGGCGGCCCACAGGCCGAAGCCCCAGCTTGCGATCATCGCCGGGTTCATGATGGCTTTCAGCAGCCGGCGTTCCATCACTTTCAGGGTTTCGGAATGTTCGCCGCCAACCGTCGCCTCACAGTGATAGACAAACAGCCGCGGCAGATACAAAAGCCCCGCCATCCAGGCGATAACGGAAATCACATGCAGCGCTTTCACCCATTCATAGGTCACTGTCTTACCCCTAGTTCCGCCTGTGTCTGGCAGGCGCATTTTCCGAACTTCTTCGGGCAGATCCGGTCGCCCGATCCGCTTGAAAGGCCGGTTTCCCGGTCGATCGCGCCACGCACCAGCCGGGCCAGGCCGTCGATGAACGGTTGCCGCACCGACACTGTCTGGGCGCGGAAATAGCCCGGCACGCCGGCTTCCTCGGCCAGTTCGCCGTATTCGATATCAAGCTCGACAAGGGTTTCGGAATGTTCCGAAACGAAGGCGACGGGCACAACGACCAGCGGCACCTTTTCCTCGCCCGCCTTGCGGATTTCATCCTCGGTATAGGGTTTCAGCCATTCCAGCGGGCCGACGCGGCTCTGGAAGCAGACTTTCCATTCATGCTCCGGCAGATCGGTGCGCGCGGCCAGAAGGTCGGCGGCGGCTTTCGCGCTCATCTCGATCTGGTCCTGATACGGGTCACCGGCATCCACCACCTTCTGCGGCAGGCCGTGCGCGGAAAACAGGATGCGGGGTTTGCCGTGTTTTGCGGCCGATGGCAGTTGTTCCGCCACCGTATCGGCCAGCGCCTCGATAAAGCCCGGTTCCGCCGGATAGCAGCACAGGCTGAATGTCGGGGCTGACAGGCCCGCCTTTTTCGCGGCGCGGTTCCAGTCGAGAATCGACGAACCGGAGGTGGCGGTCGAATATTGCGGATAAAGCGGCAGCAGGACCACCCGGTCGGCGCCCCACTGTTTGACCTCGCGCACGGTTTTCGCGGCGAACGGATGCCAGTAGCGCATGGCGATGAAGCTTTTTACCTCGCCGCCGATATCGGCCAGCGCCTCTGTCAGTGCATCGGCTTCCGCGATGGTGTTATCCAGCAGCGGCGATTTTCCGCCCAGATTGGCATAGATTTCCGTTGCGATCGGGGCGCGGCGGCCGGAAATCAGCTTCGCGATCAGCCAGCGCATCGGTTGCGGCACGCCGATGATCGCCTTGTCATTGAACAGGTTGAACAGGAACGGCTTGATCGCTTGCGGCGAATCCGGTCCGCCGAGATTGAACAGGACAACAGCGGTTTTCATACGCTTTTCCGATGCATCAAACGCCCCGGTGCACGGTCCGGACGAGGTCAGCCACGTTATCGGGGTCGGTTTCCTTCATCACCCCGTGGCCAAGATTGAAAATGAACGGCCCGTTGCCCAGGGTTTCCAGAATGCGTTTCGCGCCCTCGATCAGCCCTTCGCCCCCGACATACAGAAGCTGCGGATCGAGATTGCCCTGCACCACGACCCGGCTTTGCAGGTTTTCCGCCGCCCATTGCAGCGGCACGGCCTGATCGATGCTGACGCCGTCAACCCCTGTCTGATCGATATAGGTGATGTAGCTCGGGCCGGCGCCGCGCGGAAAACCGACGACCGGCGTATCGGGAAACTTCTTCTTCAGCGCGGCAACGATTTTCGCGGTCGGTTCGATGACCCATTTCGCGAAAGCCTGTTCGGGCAGGATGCCGCCCCAGGTATCGAAAATCTGCACCATGTCGACGCCGGCCTCGATCTGCGCCGACAGGTGATCGATGGTGCCTTCGACAACGATATCGATCAGCGCCCCGAAGGTATCCGGGTCGCGGTACATCCAGGTCTTGGTGTTGATGAAGTCCTTGCTCGATCCGCCTTCGACCATATAGGTCGCCACGGTCCAGGGCGCGCCGGCAAAGCCGATGAAGGTGGTCTCGGCGGGCAGTTCCTGCCGGATCCGGCCAACCGCGTCGTAGACCGGCTCCAGGCGGCTGCGCACCCAGTCGGTCGACAGCTTGGCGACGCCGCCGCCGTTCCGGATGGTTTGCAGCTTCGGGCCTTCGCCTTCGACGAAGTCTACCTTCTGGCCCAGCGCATCCGGCACGACCAGAATATCGGAGAACAGGATCGCTGCATCGAAGCCATAGCGCCGGATCGGCTGCAGGGTGACTTCGACGGCGAAATCGGGTGTATAGCAGAGATCGAGAAAACTGCCGGCCTCGGCCCGCACGGACCGGTATTCAGGAAGATAACGGCCTGCCTGGCGCATTAACCATATCGGGGTCCGTTTCGGGGTCTTCCCCTTGAATACATCCAAAAGAGGCTTGTCGGTCATTGGCGTTTCGTTCCCTGTTCCGTTTCGGGTGCAAGAAAAGGCGAAACGACGGACTTATGCAATGCACCTCTTCTTCTTATAGATATATTTATAGAAGAGAAGGGGTAGTGTTAGGAGGGTGGAATCATGGGGATTATTTACCATGCACAGGTTCTGCACACAAAACCGGTTTTGCCGCACGGGTGTGGAAAGACCGGGGATAACAGATCGGATTGTCACAGATGACGCCTGAAACCCGGCAGGCGGGCTGTTCATAACACCGGTTTCAACACTGGGGACGGATATCCGGTTTCTGTCTGTTTTCCCCACGATCCTGACCGGCCGCCGAAACCGGTAACAGGTGCACCCGGTGTGGACATTTCGGCCCGATAATCGGAGTATCCGGCATTATGAACCACAGGGGCGTGTTTTCCCTAGTTTTCCCCTTCTTTATACACATTACTCAAGACAGGTACCTGACCCGTGTCCATCGTGCATCTTCATCTCGTTTCCGACTCCACCGGTGAAACCGTCCACTCGCTCGGACGGGCCTGCGCCGTGCAGTTCGAATCGGTCGATATCCAGGAACATCTCTGGCCGTTGACGCGGTCGAACGAACAGATCGAGGCGGTGTTGCAGGGGGTGAAGAAAAACCCCGGTCTGGTGCTCTATTCGCTGGTCGAGGAGGACGTGCGCAAGACGCTGGACGACGGCTGCCGCGAACAGGGCGTACCGACGGTGTCGGTTCTGGACCCGATTTTCGCCGCCTTCGCCAACCATCTGGGCCTGCACAAGCGCGGCCTGCCCGGGCGGCAGCATGTGCTGGACGAGGAATATTTCCAGCGTATCGACGCCATGCAGTTCGCGCTGGCGCATGATGACGGCCAGGGGGTTTACGATATCGACGAGGCCGACGTGATCCTGACCGGGGTGTCGCGTACCTCGAAATCGCCGACCTGCATCTATCTCGCCAATCGCGGGGTGAAAGCCGCCAATGTGCCGTATGTGCCGGGCATCGCCCTGCCCGACGAACTGCTGGCGCTGAAGGGCGAAAACTGCCCGCTGATCGTCGGCCTCACCAAGGACCCGGCGCAGCTGGTGCAGATCCGCCGAAACCGTCTGCGGATGATCGAGGAACATGCGGATACGGATTACGTCGATATTGAAACCGTGCGGGAGGAAGTCAGTTCCGCCCGCCGGTTCTTCAACGAACGAAGCTGGCCGATCATCGATGTGTCGCGCCGCTCGATCGAGGAAACCGCCGCGGCGATCCTGCAAATGATGGAACAGCGCCAGAGCGGCGTTGACTGATGCCGGCCGGTCTGCGGAAACCGGTTATCCTGGCTTCGGCCAGCCCATCGCGCGCCGCGCTGCTGGCGCAGGCGGGGCTGACGGTGGCGTGCCATCCGGCGCATATCGACGAGGAGGAGATCAAGCTGGCGATGAAGGCCGACGGCGCGTCGCCCGGTGAGGTGGCCGATGCGCTGGCCGCGCTGAAGGCGGAACGGATTTCCCTGAAGCACCGGAACACAGTGGTGATCGGGGCTGACCAGATGCTGGATTGCGAGGGAACGTGGTTCGACAAGCCGGCGGACAAGGCCGCGTTGCGCGACCAGCTTCTGGCCCTGCGCGGCAGGACCCATCATCTGCTGGCTTCGGTCTGCGTCACCGAAAACGGCACTCGGATCTGGTCGCACCGGGAAACCGCGTCGCTGACCATGCGGTCCTTCAGCGACGGGTTTCTCGACGCGTATATCGAAAAGTGCGGCGACAGCGTGCTGTCGTCGGTCGGCGGCTACCGGCTGGAAGAGGTCGGCGCGCAGCTTTTCCAGAAGATCGACGGCGACTATTTTACCATCCTCGGCCTGCCGCTTTTACCGCTTTTAGCCTTTTTGCGGCAGAACGGGGCGCTTGAATCTTGAAACCGGAACAAACGGAACGACCATGGTGACAGGCACGACAAAACTCGCGGGCGTCCTTGGCTGGCCGGTTTCGCATTCGAAATCGCCGTTGCTGCATGGCCACTGGCTCGCCCGCTACGGCATCGACGGCGCGTATCTGCCGTTGGCGGTGAAGCCGGAGATGCTGGAACAGGCTTTGCGGGCCCTGCCGGTGATGGGGTTCCGCGGCGCGAATATCACGGTGCCGCACAAGGAGGAAGCCTGTCGGCTGTGCGATACGGTCGAGCCGCAGGCGAAAAAGATCGGCGCGGTCAACACGATCCGGGTTGAAGACGACGGCTCGCTGTTCGGCTGGAACACCGACGGCATCGGCTTCCTTCGCAACCTTGAAAGCGGGTCTGACTGGAAGGGCCCGACCGGCCCGGCAGCGGTACTGGGTGCGGGCGGGGCGTCGCGCGCGGTGCTGGCTGCGCTGGTCGAGGCCGGCGTGCCGGAGATCCGCCTCGTCAACCGGACGGTGGAAAAGGCGCAGCATGTCGCAAACGAAATTGGCGGCCCAATCCAGCCGATGGGGTTTGATACCGTTGATACGGCTATGGATGGCGCAGCGCTTCTGGTCAACACCACAAGTCTTGGAATGCAGGGCCAGCCACCGCTCGATATCAGCCTTGATGCCCTGCCGACCTCGGCGGTGGTGACCGATATCGTCTATGCGCCGCTGCAAACCCCGTTACTGGTAATGGCGGAAAAGCACGGCAACAAGACGGTGGACGGGCTGGGCATGCTGTTGCACCAGGCTGCTCCCGGTTTCGCCGCGTGGTTCGGGCGGGAGCCTGAGGTCGATCAGGAGCTGCGCGATGCGGTTCTCGCAGATTGATTCCCCGAAGCGGGAAATACGACCATGATCGTCATCGGGTTGACCGGTTCCATCGGCATGGGCAAATCGACCGCGGCGGCGATCTTCCGCCGGTTCGGCGTGCCGGTGCAGGATGCCGACGCCGTGGTGCACAATCTGTTTCAGAACAACACGACCGTCATCGGCCAGGTGGAATCAGCCTTTCCGGGCGTGGTGGCCGATGGCCGGATCGACCGCAGGAAACTTGGCGCGAAGGTGTTCGGCAAGCCGGAAGAAATCGCCCGGCTGGAAGCCATCGTCCATCCGGCCGTGCGGGTGGAGCGCGACAGGTTTCTGGATCGCTGCCGGATGCGCCGGGTCGCCGCCTGCGTGCTTGATATTCCGTTGCTGTTTGAAACCGGCGGCGATGCGCTGTGCGACGAGATTGTCGTCGTGGTCGCCCCGCCCTTCGTGCAGGCCGCGCGGGTGCTGAAACGCCCCGGCATGACGCCGGAAAGAATGCAGGCGATCCGCGCGAAACAGATGCCTGACCGGGAAAAATGCCGCCGCGCCACGCTGGTCATCCAGACCGGCAACGGCAAGCGCCCGGTCGTTCGGGCCATCGCCGCCCTGCTGCGGCGGGTGCGCGCCTTCTCCTGATAAAGA
>CAYGSU010000121.1:0-5716 GCA_964352715.1 uncultured Flavobacteriaceae bacterium
TTGCCGCGCAGGGCTTCGCCATAGGTCTTCACGGCGGCTTTCGCGGCGGAATAGGCGGGCGCGCCGGGAAACCCGCGATAGGCGGCCAGCGAGGCCATCAGCGCGATCTGCCCGCGTCCCCGGCTTTTCATTTGCGGGATGATCGGATGGATGGTGTTCAGCGTGCCGGCCAGATTGATCGAGAAGATCTCGCGCGCCTGGTCGTCGTCCTCGCCGCCGTTGCCGGTGCCGCCCGAAACGCCGGCATTGGCGATCACCAGATCGAGCGGCGCGAGCTTGTCCGCCCCCAGCACATACCGGCTGGTCGCCTCGCGGTCTTCCACGTCGACGGTGTGACATTCGACTTCCGCCTCGAACATCCGGCAGGCCTCGGCGGTTTCCTCCAGCGCGTCGCGGCGGCGCGCGCACAGAAACAGCCGTGTGCCCGGCGCGGCGTATACCAGCGCCAGCGCCCGCCCGATCCCGGAGGATGCCCCGGTGATCAGAATCGTGTTTGGATTCTCCATTCCGTCACCTAACCTTCCGTGGACGCAGTGTCGACGATGGGCCGGTGGTGTTGCAACCCCGCGCGGCGCCCGGTATCACCGGTCAACGGCAAACAGGAGGCTCCATGACCGTCAACAGCATGACCGGGTTCGCCCGCGCGGAAGGCGGCGATGCCGATTTCACCTGGATCTGGGAACTGCGCTCCGTCAACGGCAAGGGGCTGGATGTGCGGCTGCGCCTGCCGTCGGCGGTGGATTCACTGGAACAGGAAATCCGGCAGCGGCTGCAGAAACGCTTCAAGCGCGGATCGGTGACCTGCAGCCTCGATCTGAAAGCGGGCACTGAAACCTCCGAGCTGGTGGTCAACGAAGTCCTGCTGGAACAGCTGATCGACACCTGCCGGACGCGGGGCGAAACGCCGCGCATCGAATCGCTGCTGCTGGTGCGCGGCGTCGTCGAACCGCGCGACGACCGGCAGAAGGCCGGCGATGACGAGGACAGGATGAAAGCGATCCTGGCGAGTTTCGACGAGGCCGCCGCCGGTCTGGAAGCGGCGCGGGCGTCGGAAGGCGCGGCGGTGCAGGCAGCGTTGCAGGAAAGCCTGTCGGCGCTGTCGGAGTCGCATTCGCAGGCAAAGGCGCTGGCCGAGGATATTCCGCATATGATCTCGGCGAAACTGAAGGCGCAGATGGACAAGCTGCTGGCCAATATGGTGCCGGACGACCGGCTGGCGCAGGAAGCGGCGCTGCTGGCGACGAAGGCGGATATCAGGGAAGAGCTGGACCGGCTTTCAGCGCATATCGACAGCGCCAACGCGCTGTTGCAGGAAGACGGGTCGGTCGGCCGGAAGATCGAATTTCTGGTGCAGGAGCTCAACCGCGAAACCAACACGATCTGCAGCAAGTCGGCCTCGATCGACCTGACGGAAATCGGCCTCGCCATGAAAGCCAGCATCGACCGGTTCCGCGAGCAGGCCGCGAATGTCGAATAGGAAAGGGATGCGCATGGGCGGCTATATCGAACCGTTCAAGGTGAAGCGGCGGGGCCTGATGCTGGTGCTGTCGTCGCCGTCAGGGGCCGGCAAGTCGACCATTTCGCGGCGCATTCTCGATGAGGACGACGAGATCACGATGTCGGTTTCCGCGACCACACGGCCGATGCGGCCGGGCGAAACGGCGGGCAAGGATTACTATTTCGTCGACAAGACGGAATTCGACCTGATGGTGAACCGCGGCGAATTCCTGGAATCGGCGAAGGTGTTCGACAATTACTACGGCACGCCGAAAGGGCCGGTGATGGAAGCACTGGAGAACGGCCTCGATGTGATGTTCGATATCGACTGGCAAGGCGCCCAGCAGCTTGCCGAACAGGCGGTCGACGACCTGGTGCTGGTGTTCATCCTGCCACCGACGACGGTCGAACTGGAAAAGCGCCTTAACAAGCGGGCGCAGGACCCGCCGGATGTCGTGGCGCGGCGGATGGCGAAGGCCGCCGACGAAATGAGCCACTACCCGGAATATGACTGGATCATCATCAACGAGGATATCGACAAGAGCGTCGAGAGCGTCCGGTCGATCCTGCATTCGGAACGGCTGCGGCGGCACCGCCAGGTCGGCCTCGGCGAATTCGTCAAGGGGTTGCGCGAAGGCCAGTGACAGCCGCAGTCAAACGACCGTAACCGGCGATATCGATTTCCTCGGCCCGTGCAGTGCCGTCCAGCCCGGCCTGTTCCAGCAGGACAGGGACATCGAGGCCCAGCGATTTCAGCGATTGCCGCAGCATCTTGCGGCGCTGTCCGAAGGCGGCGGCGGTGACCTTTTCCAGCACGCGGATGTCGCCGTCATACGGCGGGGTTTCGTACGGCCGCAATGTGACGACGGCGGAATCGATTTTCGGCGGGGGTGTGAAGGCGCGGGCCGGCACGGTGAAGGCGTAGTCGGTTTCGCAGCGCCAGTTCGCGATCACGCTCAGCCTGCCATAGGCAGATTCACCGGGTGCGGCGGTAATGCGGTCCGCCACTTCCTTCTGAAACATCAGGGTCAGCGAGGTGATGGGCGTCGGGCCGGTCAGCCAGCCGATCAGCAGTGGCGTGCCGACATTGTAGGGCAGGTTTGCGACGATGGTGTAGGGGGGCGGGCCCAGCCCGGCGAAATCGATTTTTGTGGCGTCAGCTTCGATCACCTGCAGCACACCGGCGGCAGCGTCGACAAGGGGCCTTAGCGCCGCCAGACAGCGCGGATCCTTTTCGATGGCGACCAGACGGGCCGCCCCCTGCGCCAGCAGCGCGCGGGTGAGGCCACCCGGCCCGGGGCCGACTTCGATCACCGTACCGGCGCCAAGGTCGCCGGCTGCCCGGGCGATCCGGCTTGTCAGGTTGAGGTCGAGCAGGAAGTGCTGGCCGAGGCGTTTGTCGGCGCGCAGCCCGGCATCGGCGATGACATCCCTCAGCGGCGGCAAGGACGCAATCGCGGCGGTCATGTCAAAGGCGGATATCGATGAACGCGTCGCGTCGGACATCCCGCAGATACCGGCGGGCGACAAGGTTCAGGCGTTCGGTGCCGATCTTGTTGCGAATTTCATCACGTGAGGGAAGGTTCGGATTGTCCTGGGTGCGTTTGCACACGGTGATCAGGGCCATCGAACGGCCAAGATCCAGCGGATCGGTCGTCTGCGCTGTCTGAAGCGGCGCAAGGGTGTCGCGCAGGGCAGGCGACAGATCGCCCAGTCTCACATCGTCAATCTGGTTGGTTTTCGCACCCTCGATCTCGTCTGCGCTGGTTTCAACATCGGCACAGGATTCGATGGTTTCCCGCGCCGCCAGCAGGGTGCGTCTCGCCTCGGCCCGTACATCCTGAGCGGCGGCGCTGTCGATGGGAATGGTGATCTGTGAAAGGCTCAAGCGCGCGTCCATCGGATCTTCGGCCGTGCTCGGCTTCCGTTCATCCAGTACCTGGAACAGATGATAGCCGCCAAGGCTTCTGATCGGCGGCGACAGCTCGTTCGGTTTCAGTGCCTGGATCGCCGCATTGATATCCTCCTGAAACTGATCGGAGGTCACCCAGCCCATCTCGCCGCCGTCTTCCGCAGAAGAACTTTGCGAGAAGGTGCGGGCAAGGGCGCCGAAATCGGCCCCTTCCTCAATCTGACGCCGCAGCCGGCTGATCGACTGCCGGATTTCAATTTCCTGATCGGGGTTTTCGACGGCCAGGAAGATTTCACGCACCAGTTTCTGCGGCTTGTACAAGGCCTGCCGAAGGCGTTCCAGTTCTTCGTCTATCTCGTCCTCGCCGACATCGACCAGCCGGCGCAGCCGCCGGCGGATAATGCCCTGCCACGCCAGATTTGCCTCCAGACGCGCCCGCACTGTTATCGGGTCGATATTCTGCTGCTGGAACAGGTTTTGAAGTTGCTCTGCGGTCATTTTGTTGGATTGGGCGACCTTTTCGAGTTCGCGGTCCAGCGCCCGCTGGCCGATGCGAACGCCCGCCCGCTCCGCCTCCTGCATCCGCAAGCGTTCGTCGATGAGCTGACGCACGACTTCGCTGACCAGCCTGCGGCGGGTCTGTGCATCGTTCGGCAGGCCTGATTCCAGCAAGACCAGCCGCAGCCGGTTTTCAACGTCGAGCACGGAAATAACGTCGTCATTCACAACAGCGGCAATGCGCAGAACTTCCTGAGCCTGCACGGCATTCGGCGCAATCAGCACAGCGGTGACGAGCATGCAGATGCCGGTTAGCAGTGGTTTAAGAATTTTGGTCACTGTCTCTAAAAAGCCTGCGTTTCGAATTCAGCCAGCGTCTTGAACGTCAATCTGACCAGAAATTCGTCCGAAGACTGAATATCGGTCGACCGGGTAAAGCTTCTTGTGAAGCTGCCGTCGAAGATAAAGCATTCATCTTCATATCGGAGCGATGCTGTGTGTTTCAATGACCCGCCGTTGCTTGACCGTTCCAGGTCGCGCAGTGTCGATCCGCGAACGCTCCAGTTGTCATCCCATTTGGCGAAGCCGCTCAAGCGCAATTCTTCGATGGAGAATGTATCGACGGCAACACCCTCACGAACGAACACATACTCGCCGGACATGCCGAGCGCAGAGGTCCCGAGCGTGTAGCCGACCTCGCTACGGTTCGACCGCAAGCTGTCTTCATCCAGTCGGAACCGGTAAAAAACATCCAGATACTTGGTCGGGCGGATATCCAGGTTGCCGACAATATCGCTGACACCGTCATTCAGGGCGGTTTCCGAGAAAAGCTTCTGGTCTTCGTTGAACTTGTATGTCTGACCGAGGAATCCGGCGACCGAGCCGCCGTAGTTGAAATCATGCGTAGCCCGCAGGCCATAGACAGCGCGCTGGCCGCCTTCCACCCGGTCGAGACCGGGGGTACGCTGACGGGAGAAAATGCTGGTCGCATCAAGATCGACAACAAGACTGTCGTCGTTGGATATGTTCGGGTTGTTTCCGCCCTGCGGTGAAAAGAACGCGGCGGCCATCGGTTCGATAAGCGTGGTGCCGCTGTCGCCATAGCGGGCGAAAGGCAAGCGCCAGTCGGCCGTCAGTTGCGGCACCAGCCGCGCTTCAGCCCCGTCTTCGACCCTGTTGCCCTGTGCGTCTCGCTGGATGTGATGATCGGTGTAGTAGGCATCGCCGCGCAGATACGCTCCGAATGTCGTGATCGACCCCAGTCCCGACTGTAGCGGCAGTTTGTAGCCGCCTTCGACCGATACGCGCTGGCTGTCCGCCTTGTCCTCGCGGGTCAGGTAGCGAAAACTGGAATCCAGCTCCCAGCGCCCGCCGATCGAATCCGGGTCGCCAAAACCCTGATATTCGACAATCGGCAGCACCAGCGGCGAATCCGGTCGCTGGCCGAGCCGAAGATCCTGGAAGGCGTGGCCCTTGGCCGAAAGGGAGTTACGGTCGTTGAAGCCTTCGACATAGACCGTGGAATCTGCCGAGTTTCCAGGATCGAAGAAGAAGGGTGACCGGCGCAGATAGGTCTGGTCCGTCGACCGTTCGATGTCGAAACCGGTGCGCCACTGATCATCGATGTCGAACTGGCCAACGGCAAAGATATGGCCGCGGAACACGTCTTCCCGCGTTTCGACCAGTGTGGGGCTGCCAACATCGCGGTCTGCAATCGAGCCACTGCCGGACAAGGTTAATTCACCCCGGTTGAAGCGCTGGCGGTATTCGCCGGAATATACCAGCCCGTCGGTTCGGGTGTAGATCTGG
>CAYGSU010000122.1:0-5550 GCA_964352715.1 uncultured Flavobacteriaceae bacterium
GCCTTGATCGGGCCGAAGCCGCGCGTGCCGATGACGATCAGGTCGGCCTGCACCCTGTCGGCGATCTTCAGGATGCGGTTGGCGGTATCGCCCTCCTCGATCTCGATGCCGACCTTCTTCACCCCCAGCTGCTTGCAGATTTTCGCCGCGTGGTCGGTGATGCTGGTCGCCAGTTTCTCCATGATCTCGTGCGACATCCGGTTCTGTTCGGCCTTGCTGATCTGCGCGAGCAGGCCGCTCGTGGCGCTTGTTGAATCGGGATTCGGCATCGACGGATTGCCGACCAGATGTTCCACGCTGGCCATCCGGCGAAAGGCCGATGGCGGTTCGCCGTGCAGCAGAACATGCCCGACCGTCAGGCTGGCATCGAATTTCGCGGCCAGTACGGCCGCCGTTTTCACCGCCCTTGTGCCATGGTCCGACCCGTCGGTGACAACCAGAATTTTCGTGAACATGCGCTTACCCCCCCTTTTTTCGGTTCCCCATGAAAACATTTTCGGCGCGGCATGGCCACCTTGGCGGTTCCGGCCTTGCCAGTGCCAGCATCACAGGAAGCATGCACATTTTGAAGAATTCTCAACCACGCCTGCCCGGCCGCCTGCCGGATCTCGCCAATGTCGACCGCTGATCATGATGGGAAAGGGACGGCGCGGGCGACACTTTGCTCGGAAAGTACATCGCCGCGCTGGACAGCGGCAGCGACCCTGAACCCGCCCTGCGCCGGGCCTCCGCCGCCGCCGCGCTTCAGGTCACCAAACGCGGGTCCAGCAGCGCCGTCCCCGACCGCAAGACCGTCGATGCGTTTCTTGGAGAACGCGGGCACTAATCGAATGCAACAACGGAAAGTGCCTCAATGCGCCCAAATTCGGGCACAAAAAAGCCCCACCGAAGTGAGGCCTTTGTGTATGTCGATGGGGTAGACCGATCAAGCAGCCAGCTTCCGCTTACGACGCCATGAGACAAGACCAAGAGCACCGAAGGCTGTTGCCAGCAGAGGCAGAGCCGCAGGCACCGGGACGACGCCGACAACCTGGCGAACCTGAAAATTCTCATTCGGGAAAGTGCCATCAAGGTCGGGCACAGCGGCGAACGCGATGAAGTTGAAGGTCTGATCCAGACCAAACGATTCCGTATACGGATCGTCATCAATGCTGATCGACGTAAGAAGCGTCATCTGATCGAGAGAGAAAGTGCCGGCAGTTGTGCCAACGTTGTTTCCGCCAAACACCAGCGCAGTGGTCGGATTGCCGGTTTTGAACGTGGCCGAAACAGGGGTCCAGTCGAACGAGCTGCCAAATTCAAAAAGAAGAACTTCCTGCTTGTTCAAACCTGACGTAGCACCGCCCAGATCACCAATATTTCCGACTTGAATGTCACGAACACCAATGCCTTTGGAATTCGACTTCATGCCTACATCAAACGTGTATGAAGGGTCAAAGCTCTGATGACTCGTGGGCGTTGACGTGTCGTAGGCTGGTCCGTCTTCATAATAAAGATGAAAGCCATAGCCGAAAATACTGCCCGGACCACCCGAATTGCTGGGAAGAAATTCAGTGCCATTTGAATAGGACTGCGTTGAGGACGTATTAAAATCGAAAATGGACACCCCTGCCGCTAAGGCTGGCAAACTGAAAACTGTTAATCCAATTGCTAAAATTGAGCTTTTAAAAACCTGCATCGACCTGCAACTCCTGAACGTCTGATTGTATTTCACCTATCTTGAACCTTGGTAACACGGCCTAAACTCCAGGGTGTCAACGCAGTCACTAAAGACGTAAACCATCGTTCACAAAGTGTCTCGAACCTGCAAAATCTCTTTTGAACCAGGGAATTGAGGGCAAATATTGCCTCCAGGACGACGGAACCCGATACAACAAGGCGGTACATGACAAGGGACCCGGAGACACGCTGCTGCAACTCGAAACCGAGAACAAGGCGCGTAAGCGCCGGATCGTCTTCGGATACGGCGGCGATATCATCGCGCCAAGCCATCGGTCCGGTCAGTGCCATAAAACGGTTGCGGGGCAGTAGCAGACGTTCGATTGGCCCTTCGGCCTGGTCAGGCCGCTGCCTCCTGCTCTGTATCGCCCAGGCCGGACGAAGTGGTGAGCCTGTCGACCAACGGTTCGAGCGCGGCGTATGCAGCCTTGTGTGAGGCCTCGAAGCGGTGGTCTCCGAATTCCTGGAATTCGACGCCGACGTGATGGACCGCATCGACACCGAGATAGCGCGATGCTGTGCGGACATGCGGGGTCAGGCTGTCGCGACCTTCATTGATCTCTCCCGGTCCGAATCCGAATTCGCCCGAGGACGTAAGCAGCACGAGCGTCTTGCCGGAGAATACCGGCTCGAGCGGGGCATCACCCCTCGCGAGATCGAATGTAAAAGTCTTGCCGATCCTGACAACCTGGTCGAACCACGCCTTCAGGGCGGCAGGCATGCCGTAATTGTACATCGGTGTGGCCATGACAAGGATGTCGGCGACGGCGACCTCCGCGATCAGTTCATCCGACAGGGCGAGAATATCCGCCTGTTCCGACGAGCGGTCCTTTGCAAAGGCGGCGGCGATCCAGTCTTCGGTAATGATGGGCGGTGGATTGCTGCCGACATCGCGGACAATGAACGCGTCGTTCGGTTTGCGGATTTTCCAGTGGTCGATGAAACGATCCGCCAGTGTACGGGTGATCGACCGTGACGTCCGCGCGCTGGCGTCGATGCGAAGCAGTGTTGTCATTTCAAAATCTCCTTGCAGTTTGGAATTAGCGGGTCAGCTCACGTTCGAACCGAAGAACGCCGATGTGCCCGGGATAGGAAGAGAAATGACCTTCCAGGAGCGGATCGACAAAAGGTAAGACTTCATCTATGAATGAATATAATTCATGTATGAGGAATGCCGATGAATGTCTCCTCGATTTCCCTTCCGGCGCTGCGGTCCTTTGATGCCGCGGCGCGGACAGGCTCTTTCAAGGATGCGGCAACAGAACTGGGGGTTACACCGACAGCCGTTTCGCATCAGATCCGTTCGCTTGAGGAACAGCTGGGCGTCGCCTTGTTCGTGCGGGAGACCCGCAAGATATCCCTGACAATGGAAGGAAGCCGGCTCGCCGCTGCGACATCACGCGGCTTCCGCGAGATCTATGACGCACTGGAAGAACTCCGCGACGCTTCCTCGCGTCTGACCGTTGCGGCCACACCTGCATTCGCGGCGTTGTGGCTGGTGCCGCGCCTCGCCGTTTACGAGGCACGCCATCCTGCTTCAAGCGTTCATGTCGAAACGTCCACCGAGCTGGTTGACCTGGCTCGTGATCGGCGGATCGATGTCGCAATCCGCTATGGCGCCGGTGACTATCCGGGGTTTGCGACAGTGCCCGTCGCGCAGGAGACGTTCGGCGCCTACGCCCATCCCGGATATCTCGGGACGTCGGCAACAATCGGGGATGCGGTTCTGATCGAGACGCGCTGGCGGTCGGCGGCGCTGCAGCCGATCGGCTGGGACCACTGGCTTGTGGCGCGTGATCTTGATCCCGGTATGTTCAGGAACCGCCGCGTTTTCGATCAGGAGCAGCATTCAATTCAGGCTGCATTGGCCGGTCAGGGTATTGTCATGACCAGCAACCTGCTGGTCGAGGATATGTGCCGTCGCGGCTGGCTTGCGGCGTTGCACCCGGAGACGCGCATCGCCGGTCTTCGCTATACGGCGGTCGCTGTGCCCGGGCATGCGGAAACCGGGAAGGTTCGACACTTCCTCTCGTGGTTGAGCGAAGAGGCAAACCGGCCAGAGTAGTCCGGAAGGCCAGCGTTACAGTGGGCGGAGAAAAGCGCCGGACCTTGTACGGCGTGGAAAAGCCGGCATGCTTGCCGGGCGCAGCCATGCAGGAGGCACCGGATGATATCGGAAGAGCAGTTACGGGAAGTGGAGGAAATGTACCAGGGCGAGGTGCTCGGCGAGGCGTATTACTGCGCCCTGCTGCCGCTGTTCGACAGCCCGGTTCAGCAACGCCTGCTCGGCTCGCTGCTGCAACTCGAAACCGAGAACAAGGCGCGCCTGCGCCGGATCGTCTTCGAGTACGGCGGCGATATCGTCGAGAGCGACGCCACACGGGCCGAGGCGCGGGACTACATACAGACAGTCGAACACATGGGCTGGGCCGAGGCGGCCGCCACCCTGGTAGCGGCCAGCGAGGAATTCCGGGACCGCTATCGCGAGCTTGCCGAAACGATGCCCGACGCGCTGAAGCCGGTCGTGAAATACATGATCGAGCACGAAGACCTGATCATTGCCGCCATGAGGCTCGCCGCCGACGGCGAGGATGAAAAGGCCATCGAGCTGGTCTCCGCCCGGTTGATGCTTCCCCTCCCCCGGCCGCCGGCGGCCTAGACCTGCCCGGACATTCCGGGAGCGGACGTGATTATCGCTGGCGGTTTGTTGTGAGGTGGAGTGGCGGGAAGGCCGCGAAAGCAATCTGCCCCGCCAGTCCGAGCAAGCCCGAAAATGTTCTGTAATGCGCCAGATGGTCCGCGAAGGTGCGCCCGAACACAAAGGCTGACAGGCCCAGTTCCGCTGCCATCAGCATGCCGAAGGCAATCCCGCCCATAACCAGACGCGGCGCAAGTTCCGGCGCGACATCAACCCGCGCGATCAGCCAGCGGCACGCGACCCACGACAGCGTCAGGATAACCGGAAGCTCGATTGCAACGGAAGCGGGCTCGCCGACCACCGGCATCACGATGAAAACCCGCAGGGTTCCGAGAACAAAGCCGATGACGAAAACCGCGCCGAAATAGGCGGCGCCCGCAGCAGCCGCCCTGAACAGCGATTTCTGTATGGGTTGTTGCATCTCAGACATGGCCGATAAACGGCCGCTGCCCGAGATACCGATTGCTATCGAGCTGTGCGACGACAAAGTCCGCGACCTCATCCGGCGTGATCCAGGTGAGCCGCGTTTCGGGCCCGATCTCCGTGTAGACTTCCAGCGCGCCGGACTTCTTCCGACCGGAAAATGCGGCCGGGCGCACGACGACCCAGTCCAGACCGGACGCCGCGATCAACGATTCCTGCCGGTCCTTGTCAGCATACCGCTTGCGGGTGAAAAACGGAAAAATGATCCGGTCATACAGAAACCCGCCATGCCCGCGCGTTTCTCCCGCACCGACCCCGGTAATGGCGATAAGCCGGCGCACCTGCTGCTTTTTCATTGCTGCAATCACCGCCCTGGTCGCCTTCGAGAACAACGTCGTTGCCCCTGTCGTGTTCGTCCCCAGCGCGAAAATCACAGCCTCTGTCCCGCTTACGAACTTTGACATTCCGGCCGTATCTGTCGGGTCGAATGCATGAATCTCTACGCGCCCGGCAAGGGGCGCCAACGTGTCGGCGGATCGTGTCTGGCAGACAACATCGCAGCCCCGGTCCAGCAGTCGATCGACGATGCGTCTTCCCACCGTGCCGCTTGCACCCAGCACCGCGATCCGTCGCCCTGGTTCTTTCGCCATTAACGGTATTCCCTGAATTACGACAGCCGTGCATCGTTACACAAACATGGTATGGCCGGT
>CAYGSU010000123.1:0-5283 GCA_964352715.1 uncultured Flavobacteriaceae bacterium
AGTTGAACAGGGAGGCTTCACGTCTGGGAGACGTAAAATCCAAAACGATAGGGAGAATATCTCGCCATCGGTTTGGGTTGTTGCAACGCAACAACTGAAGCACCCCCTACATAGGGGTGCCGGATTCGGAAATCCAGAACGAAATTTACAGATCAGGCATGCATTTCGAGCATAGCTATTCGATTGTGGTGTATCGCGACCAAAACCATCCGGTTTCCGTCACCCCGGTCGCGGTCAGGCGAGCCTGTGCCGGGCTCTGACGCCACGCTCGATGGCCGCCGCCGTCAGGCGGTCGATTTCCAGCCCGTAACGGACGAGTTCCAGCAGGCGCAGTTCTTCCTGACCGGCTTTCATATCCGCCGCGATGACTTCCAGACACAGGGCGTAGGCGGTTTCCCGCAGCCCGGGGCTGAGCGCATTGGCGATCAGCCCGATCACCGTGTCCAGCCCGTCATCATCAATCAGAAGGTCGGCGCATTCGGCAGCCACATGCGGCAGGTTGTCGGCATTGAAATCCTGGAACACCGGCAGATGCATGGTGTCGCTCATTTTCTGGAGTTCCGCATCCGTCATTTCACGGTCGGCGGCGGCACTTATGGTCATGGCATAGATAAGGGCGGCGTGGACGTTAATCGACCCGGTCTGTTCCGTCATGTCTGGTAGGGCTCCGAAAAAATATTGGATGGCGAGGAATGTTGCATCCCTGCGCCTTTCGCTTGCGCTTTATGGACTGTTAGGGTTGGAACCGTCAAGCGCAGCGACCGTTTGCCGTGTCAGGAAGCCGCCGACGGTCTCTACCGCTTCGGCCAGCCCGACCCGTTCAACGCTGACCCCTGGCGGAAAGGCGTTCAGCAACCGGCTCGGCGTGCGCGAATCCAGCATCACGAACACGCCCCGGTCATCGGCCCGGCGCACCAGCCGGCCGAAAGCCTGTTTCAGCCGCAGCCGCGTCACCTGATCGTCATAGGCATTACCGCCGAATTCGGTCCGACGCGCCTTGTGCAGCAGGGTCGGGCGCGGCCACGGCACGCGGTCGAACACGATCAGCCGCAAGGACGCCCCCGGCACATCGACGCCGTCGCGCAGGGCGTCCGTGCCCAGCAGCGAGGTTTCATGTTCGGCCCGGAAGATGTCGACAAGGCTGGCGAGATTGAGGTTATCCACATGCTGCGCCAGCAGCGGCAGGCCGCGTTCGGCCAGCGGCGCGGCGATCCGCCGGTATACCCCGCGCAGCCGGGCGATGGAGGTGAACAGGCCGATCGCACCGCCCCCCGACGCGCCGATCAGTTCCCGGTACGCCGCCGCCACCTGGTCGGCATCGTCGCGCCGCACATCGTTGACGATCAGCACCTTCGTCAGCGCCGGATAATCGAACGGGGAATCGACCTTCGCGCGAAAGGCCGGGTTCGGCAGATGCCGCGTACCGGTGCGCATTTCCGCCGCCAGCCACCCGGCAATGGCGTCGGCATCCACCGGATCGGCGGTTTCCGGTTTTTCCGCCTGCCGGTCGGTCAGAGTCGCTGAGGTTATCACCACCCCGTGCGCCGGCCCCATTACCACATCGGCGAAGGGCCGGGTCGGGTCGATCCAGTGACGATGCAGGCCGGTATTGTATTCCCGCCCGTCCGACCGGTCGACGCTGGCCCAGTCGACGAAAGCCTCCGGCACCCCCTGCTGCAAGGCCTGCAACATGTCGCCCCAGGCCCGCACCAGATCGATACAGCGATATTGCAGCGACCGCGTGATGGCCTCGATGCGGGTGCGGGTTGTGGTGTCCAGCTCGTCCGCCTCTTCATCCAGCCGTTTGGCGAGCGACTTCACCAGCCGTTTCGCCGGCTGTTCGATCCGGTCCAGCGCTTCGTAAAGCACCGCCGCCGCCTCGATCAGATCTGCCGGCGGTTGATCGACCGGCGCTTCGAGATCGTAGCCGCCGTCGCGGCCGGATGACCGCGCGAACACCAGGCTGCGTAACTGCGACAGAAACGCTTCCGCCGGACCGGATGGCCGGCCTTCCGAACAGCGTTCCCGCCAGCCGCCGCCGGGCAACGCCGCCGCGCCGGACATCAGCGCATCCAGCGCCTGAACCGCATCGTCCCCGCTGAGCAGATCGTCCAGCCGGTTCTTCAGCCCGCGCGCCCGGCCCGAGCCTCTCGTTTCCGCACCGCGAATCCAGCGCCGCAATTCGGTCGTCTCCAGCCCCGACAGATGGGCGGCGAACGCGTTATCCGCCGCGTCGAACACATGGTGGCCTTCGTCGAAGACCAGCCGCGTCACCCGGTTCTGCTGTTCCAGCAACCCGCGCGCCGCCTGGATCATCACCAGCGCATGGTTGGCGATCACCAGATCGGCCCGCTTGGCGCGGCGCTGGCTGTGTTCGATGAAACACCGGCTGTAATGGGCGCAGGCGGAAAAGATGCATTCGCCGCGCCGGTCGGTCAGGCCGGTGCTGCGGCGCGGCCCCAACAGATCGGACAGCCAGGACGGAAAATCGCCGCCGGTCATGTCGCCGTCGCGGGTCGCCAAAGTCCATCGCGCCATCAGGCCCAAAGGTACCGCATCCGCCTTGTTGACGCCGGTGCCGCGCACCGCTTCCTCCAGATTGAGCAGGCAGAGATAGTTTTCCCGCCCCTTGCGGATGACGACTTTCCTGCGGCGTATCTTTTCGTCGGGAAAAAGTCGTTCGACCTCGCTGTCGATCTGGTGCTGCAGGTTCCGCGTATAGGTCGACAGCCAGACCGGCGCTTCATTGCGTTCCGACCACAGACTGGCCGGCGCGATATAGCCCAGCGTCTTGCCGACGCCGGTCCCCGCTTCCGCCAGCACGGCATTGGGCGATCCGTCTTCCAGACGCGGCTGAAACGCGTGGGTCACGGCGGCGGCGTAATCGCCCTGGCTCGGCCTGTCTTCCGCGCCCGTGCCCAGCAACTCGGCCAGCCTGCGGCGTGTGTCGCGCGGATCGACGCCATAACCGGCAGGCGGCGGCGGTGGCGCCTGTTCCTGCCATTCCGGCAGACGCCGCCAGACATCCAGCCCCGAGGTTGCGGCCCGCAGCCCGTCATCCTCGACACCGATGACCGACAAGACCGCCGCCCCCCAGCTCCACAGGCCCCGCGCCATGGCGGTGGCGATACGCGGCAGCGACGGTTCCTTGCGCCCGGCTTCGCGTTTCAGATCGGCCAGCAGCGCATCCCGCACCCGCAAAAGCGACAGAGCCGCGTCTTCCAGCGTGTCGGGCAACGGCAGGCCCATCGCGGCCGACAGGCCGGCGGCGGTCGGCACGCAGAATTTCGCCGGCCGCACGAAGGCATAAAGTTCCAGCATGTCGAAACAGGGAAACGGGTCGCACCGCAATCGCCTTGATGTCGCCGGAAGGTGACACAACAGCGGTGGTTGGTTCCGCGCCCGTCGCGCCGCTTCCGCTATCGGAATCCGGTCCAGCGTGCCGTCTTCCGCATCCAGCCACACCGCATCGCTGATGCCGGCGACCAGCACGGCATTTGGCAGAGGCGGCAGGGATGGGACAGACATAAAGGGTGCGGCTTTCCGGTGATCGGTCAGGGAAACAGGATCAATCTACCTGCTTTTCCGCGATTCGGCACGCGACGGCCATGCCAAACACCCTTACACCGATGATTGACGCCAACGCCCGCCCGGCATAGGTTCCGCCACCGTTTCAACCCGTATCTGAAAAGAAGGAAGATCGTCATGTCGTCGCAGCGCGAAGCCGCCCTTGTCGCCAAAGCCTGGCCGTTCGAGGAAGCGCGCAAGGTGCTGAAACGCATCAACGGAAAGGTGCCGGGAAAAGGCTTCGTTCTGTTCGAGACCGGATACGGCCCTTCCGGCCTGCCGCATATCGGCACGTTCGGCGAAGTCGTGCGCACCACAATGGTACGCCGGGCTTTCGAACTGATGACCGGCAACGAGATCCCGACCAAGCTGGTCGCCTTCTCCGACGACATGGACGGGCTTCGCAAGGTGCCCGACAACGTGCCGAACAAGGAAGCCCTGGCGGAAGACCTGAACAAGCCGCTGACAAAGGTGCGCGATCCGTTCGGCACGCATCCCAGTTTCGGCGAGCATAATAACGCCCGTTTGCAGGCGTTTCTCGACCAGTTCGGCTTCGACTACGAATTCGTCAGTTCGACCGACTGTTACATGTCGGGCCGGTTCGACGAGGCGCTGATGCAGGTTCTGCGCTGCTATGATGAAATCCAGGCGATCATGCTGCCGTCCCTGCGCGAGGAACGCCGCCAGACCTACAGCCCGTTCCTGCCGATTGACGAAGATACAGGCCACGTTTTGCAGGTGCCCGTAATCGCCACCGACGCCGATGCCGGCACCATTGTCTATCGCCGTGACGACGGCAAGGAGGTCGAAACCCTGGTCACCGGTGGCCGCTGCAAGCTGCAATGGAAGCCGGACTGGGGCATGCGCTGGTATGCTCTGGGCGTCGATTATGAAATGTCCGGCAAGGACCTGATCGACTCGGTAAAACTGTCGACCCGGATTACCCGCGCCCTCGGCGGCCCGCCCCCGGAACCGTTCACCTATGAACTGTTCCTGGATGAGGCCGGCGAGAAGATTTCCAAGTCGAAGGGCAACGGCCTCAGTGTCGAGGAATGGTTAAACTATGCGCCGGATGAAAGTCTGGCGCTGTTCATGTTCCAGAAGCCTAAGACGGCGAAGCGCCTTTATTTCGATGTCATCCCGAAAACGGTCGACGAATACCTGACCCATCTGGACAAGTTCCCGGACCAGGAGCCGGAAGCGCAGATCGAAAACCCGGTCTGGCATATCCACCAGGGCGCGCCGAAGGGCAAGGGCTCGCCGCTCTCCTTCTCGATCCTGCTGAACCTCGCCGGGGTCTGCAATACCGAGGACAAGGACGTCCTGTGGGGGTTCATTTCACGCTACGTGCCGGATGCCTCGCCGGAGACCAACCCGATGCTGGACCAGCTTGTCGGCAAGGCCATTCGTTATTACACGGATTTCGTGAAGCCGAAGAAATCCTACCGCGCGCCGACCGATCAGGACCGCGCCGCGCTGGGAGATCTGTTGTCATCACTCGACAGCCTCGCGGAAGACACATCGGCGGAAGACATCCAGACCGAAGTTTATGAAGTCGGCAAACGGCACGGCTATGAAAACCTGCGCGACTGGTTCAAGACCCTGTACGAAACCCTGCTGGGGCAGGATCAGGGCCCGCGCATGGGCTCGTTCTTCGCGCTCTACGGCATCCCGGAATCGAAAGACCTGATCCGCCGCGTGCTCGCCGGCGAGGAT
>CAYGSU010000124.1:0-4936 GCA_964352715.1 uncultured Flavobacteriaceae bacterium
CCTTCAGAATCAGCTCCTTCAGCTGCGAATAGGCGGAGTCGCTTTTGCGCGACTTGCTGCTGGAGGCTGAAACGACCGAACTCTCTAACGCTGCCATGGATCACTCGAGGAAATGATTTATACTGCTAGTATACTAGAGGTATTTTTTAAATGAGCAATCGGTTCGTGATGGAAAAATGCCGGGCGCCGCCTCATGGTCGGCTTCGCACGTAAGGAAAGGGTTGAAATCAGGATGATGCCGGCCGGAAGGATGCTAGCGCCGGACGCGCGTGATCACCGCTCGAGGGTCGTCAAAGATTATTGATAGATAAAATGGCGGAGAGACAGGGATTCGAACCCTGGGTACGCAAGCGCACAACGGTTTTCGAGACCGCCCCGTTCGACCACTCCGGCACCTCTCCTAGGGGCGTGGAAGACCCCGTTCGTCGCGGGATATCCAAGCGGCGGATTACCTACAGGAAGTGGAACCGGCAAGCAAGCCCGTCCTCGGGCCTGCATGCGCTCGGAGGAAGGTTTGAGGGCCACTTCTCAGGCATTGACTAAAAGGGCGCTATCCGTATAGTGCGCGCCGGTTTGCGGTTCATGTGGAACCGCTTGGGCGAAAGCGCAGTTTGAGGCTGATTTCGGTTGGAAAACAACCGGTTTCGCAAGATCGGTAGTAGGGTTATCCCTGTTTGCCGGCGCCACAGGACGCGGATGATAAAAGGATGAACGCCATGTACGCAGTCGTGAAGACAGGCGGCAAGCAATACCGCGTCGCGAAAAACGACGTGATCAAGGTTGAAAAACTCGACGGCGAAGCTGGATCCACCGTATCCCTCGATACGGTTCTGATGCTGAATGACGGCACGGCCTCGACAGTCGGGTCGCCGCTGGTTGAAGGCGCGGTTGTCACCGCCGAGGTTCTGGAACAGGGCCGGGCAGACAAGATCGTCGTTTTCAAGAAGAACCGCCGCCAGAACTACCGTCGCACGAAGGGTCACCGTCAGCACCAGACAGTTCTGCGCGTGACCGACATTCTGGCCGATGGCAAGAAGGCAGCGAAGAAGGCGACAGCCAAGAAGGCTGAAACCAAGAAAGATGATGCGGATACCGCGGCCGAAACGCCCGCGGCGTCTGAAGCGTAAGGAGACGCAACGATGGCTCACAAAAAAGCAGGCGGTAGTTCACGCAACGGTCGCGACACAGAGGGCAAACGCCTCGGTGTCAAGAAATTCGGCGGCGAAGCGGTTCGTGCCGGCAACATCCTGGTTCGCCAGCGCGGCACGACGTTCCATGCGGGCGCCAATGTCGGTGTCGGGTCGGACTACACGTTGTTCGCAACGGCCGACGGCCATGTATCGTTCAAGAAAACCCGGGCGCGCACCTATATTGCGGTAAACCCGGTACCGGAAGCGGCTGAATAACAACCCGTCCTTCGGTAGCTGACGTTATGGGGGAACGGGTCGCCGTTCCCCTTTTTCGTTGGCGATATAACTATATGGACCAGAGTGTCTTTCGATGAAATTTCTTGATCAGGCCAAGATTTACCTGCGCAGCGGCGGCGGCGGCGGTGGTGCGATTTCGTTTCGCCGCGAGAAATACATCGAGTTCGGCGGTCCGAACGGCGGCGATGGCGGTCGTGGCGGCGATGTGATCGCCGAATGCGTGCCGGGCCTGAACACCCTGATCGACTACCGCTACCAGCAGCATTTCAAGGCCAGCACCGGCGGCCACGGCATGGGCCGCGACCGGACCGGCGCCGACGGCGAGGATATTATTCTGAAACTGCCGGTCGGCACCCAGATTCTGGAGGAAGACCAGGAGACCCTGGTCGCCGACATGACCGAGGTCGGCCAGCGGGTCGTGCTGGCCCGGGGCGGAGAGGGCGGGCGCGGCAATGCGTTCTTCAAGACGTCCACCAACCAGGCGCCGCGCATGGCGCAACCCGGCGGCCCGTTCGAGGAGATGTGGGTCTGGCTGCGGCTGAAGCTGATCGCCGATGCCGGGCTGGTCGGGCTTCCCAATGCCGGCAAATCGACCTTTCTGTCCGCCTCCACCAAGGCGAAGCCGAAAATCGCCGACTATCCGTTTACGACGCTCGCTCCGCAACTGGGTGTGGTCGGGGTCGATCAGCGCGAATTCGTACTGGCCGACATTCCCGGCCTGATCGAGGGCGCGCATGACGGGCGGGGTCTGGGCGACCGCTTTCTCGGCCATATCGAACGGTGCCGGGTAATTCTGCATCTGATCGACGGGACGGATGAGAATGTCGTCGAAGCCTACCGGACGATCCGGCACGAACTGACGGCCTATGGTCACGGGCTGGATGAAAAACCCGAAGTTATCGGCATCAACAAGGCCGATGCCCTGATCCCTGAACTGACGGATGAACAGGTCGCGGAACTGAAGACGCTGACCGACAGCCCGATCTTTGTTCTGTCCGGCGTGACCGGCGAAGGGGTCACGGAAGTCCTGCGCCGTCTGCTCCGCGCGATTGACGGCCTGGGCGATGAAGATGACGAGGAGCAAGGTGACACCGACGCTTCCGGCGCCTGGTCGCCCCTGTCGGAGGCCTGAAGGTCATGGCGTCTTCCGCTGCCCAACCCCGATTGCAGGATGCGAAGCGCATCGTCGTTAAGATAGGGTCGGCATTGCTGGTCGATGATCGCAGCGGGCGCTTGCGGACCGAATGGCTTGCAGCGCTTGCTGAAGATCTGTCGGCCTTCCGCAAGGCGGGTAAGGAAATCGTGGTTGTTTCCTCCGGCGCCATTGCAGCCGGACGCCGCCATCTTGGTCTGACCGGCCGGGATTTGAAGCTTGAGGAAAAACAGGCCGCCGCTGCTGCCGGGCAAATCCGTCTTGCGCATGCCTATCAGGAAGCGCTTGCCGCGCACAGCATTGCTGTTGCGCAAATCCTGCTGACCCCCACCGACACGGAAGAACGTCGCCGGCATCTCAATGCCCGGGCGACGCTGCTGCAATTACTGAAGCTCGGTGCAATTCCGGTGGTGAATGAAAATGACACGGTCGCCACCCAGGAAATCCGCTATGGCGATAATGACCGGCTGGCGGCGCGCGTCGCGACGATGATCAGCGCCGACACCCTGGTCCTGCTGACCGATACCGACGGCATGTATACGGCTGACCCCGGCCTTGTGCCCGATGCCAAACATCTGCCGTTTATAGATGCCATCACTGACGAAATCGAGGCGATGGCAGGTGAAAGCCGGTCAGTCCGTGACCCAAGCGGCCTTGGCACTGGCGGCATGACGACAAAAATCCAGGCGGCAAAGCTGGCCTATCAGGGTGGCTGCGCCACGGTGATCGGTCTCGGGTCGGTCCTGCATCCCCTGCGAAATCTTCAGGAAGGCGCGCGCTCGACCTGGGTCGTGCCGTCCGACAAGCCGCTCGCGGCGCGGAAGAAATGGATTGCCGGCAGCCTGAACACCGCCGGCGCGATCGTCATTGATGCCGGCGCGGTCAAGGCCCTGTCTTCCGGCAGAAGCCTGTTGCCGGCCGGGGTCACGTCGATTTCCGGCAGTTTCGACCGCGGTGACGCCATCCGGATTCTCAACCCGCAACGCCGCACGATCGGCACCGGCCTTTGTGCCTATTCCTCTGAGGAAGCGGCGTTGATTATCGGCCGCCAGAGTTCCGAAATTCCTGATCTTCTGGGATATGAAGGCCGCACGGCGATGATCCATCGCGATGATCTTGTTCTTTCGGTCTCTCAGACGATGGCGGGTGTCGACTGATGACGCTTGGTCGGCGAATAGTATCGGCGTCGATTGCTGTTCTTGTCGTTCTTGGCAGCCTAGCGGGATTTGGATACTGGGCGACGCATGACTGGGCAGCCGGCCGGATCTGGTACAAGCGCATGAAAGCGCCGTCACCCTATGTGTATGACGAAATTCCGGATTTTCTTTTGCGCACCGATCCGGCCAGCCTGATCGCCAATCTGACCCCGCAGGGAATCGCGCCGCTGAAGACGCGCCTGAACACGGTGTTGTGGGGCACACCCGATCTTCCCGACAGGCAGCCGGCATCCGTCGATACCGGAAAGGAACCGCCGGTACTGCGCGAATTTGACGGGGTAGATCGCGTCGAACGATTGGTGATCCCGTTCGAGCTGGGCTATACGGCCTATGCCTATCTGCTTCATCCGGAATCGCCGAACGGGCGGGCTGTTGTTTATCATCATGGTTATGCAGGAAGCGTCGATCAGTCCCGAACCGTTCTCGAAGCGCTGCTGAAGCAGGGATATCTGGTCGCAGCGATCAATTACCCGGGCTACGGACAGAATTCCATCGGCAAAATAAAGCATCCCCGGTTCGGTGTTGTCAGTGCCGAGAACGACCGCCAGATGTATTATGTTACTCACCCATTGCGCTGGTACCTTGAGCCGATGGTGGTGACAATCAACTATCTTCAGAATGGCGGTTTCAGCGATATTTCGTCAGTCGGGTTTTCCGCCGGCGGATGGGTGACGACGGTGATCGGGGCTGTCGATGACCGGGTGAAATCAACCGTGGCCGTTGCCTCAGGATATCCGTTGTATATCCGTGCGGTGAACTGGGATGCTGAAACACCCCTGCCGCAGTTGTACAAACCACTTCTGGATTCTGTCAGTTATCTGGACATCTATGTGCTGGCCTCGCAGGGTGAAGGTCGGCAGTTTATTCAGATATTCAATCAGTTCGATCGGTGTTGTTACCGGAACCGGTTTTCCGAGCTTTATGCCCCGGCTGTTGCTGATGCAGTGACCAGGCTGGGGGAAGGCGATTTCACTGCACTTATCGATGTTTCTCACGCGGAGCATATGGTATCGCCATGGGCGGTTTCAGAAATCCTGTCGGCCTTCGCCGAATAACGCCCTTCGGAAAGTAGTAAAAGCCGACCATGCAATCCTTGTTTGCCCTATCCGGCCGGTATTGGCCTGTCTTTTTCGCACTTG
>CAYGSU010000125.1:0-4891 GCA_964352715.1 uncultured Flavobacteriaceae bacterium
ACATTGCGGTTGTGTTCGGCCAGGGTTTTCGCAAAGGCGTGGCCGCCGGTGCCGTCTGCCACAAAGAAAATGGCGTCGGTGTCTTCCGGGTTCAGCACGGCTTCCAGCGCGGCGCGGCCCGGGTTGCAGATCGGCCCGGCCGGCAGGCCGTCTCTTGTATAGGTGTTATAGGGTGTATCGGTATTGAGATCTGATCGTAGCAGCTTGCGGCCGAGCGGCCCTGACCCATCGGTAATGCCGTAGATGACTGTCGGGTCGGATTGCAGGCGCATGCCCTTGTCCAGCCGGTTAACGAACACGCCGGCGACCGTGCGTCGTTCGGCGGCAACGCCGGTTTCCTTTTCGACGATGGAGGCCAGGATCACCGCCTCCTCCCAGCTGCTGATCGGCAGGTCCGGCGCACGCGTCGGCCATAGCTCGGCTTCCAGCGCTGACGCCGCCCGCTGCATTCGCCCGATGACATCCGAAACCGTATCGCCAAGCGAATAGCTGTAGGTTTCCGGCAACAGGGTTCCTTCCGGCGGATTGTCTGACACATCGCCGGCCAGCCCTTCTGTGGCGGAAACAAGCTGTACGATCTCGCTGCTGGTCAAGCCTTCAGGAATTGTCAGGAAGCGGAGCACGATGTCGTGGTCGATCAGTTTCTGCAGCACGGCGCGCTGGCTGATCGCCGGCTCGAACTGGTACTCGCCGGCCTTCAGTTGCGACCCGACGCCGTCGAGCCGTGTTTTCCAGAAGAACACATCGGCATTGGCGACCACCCCGGCATCGGTCAGTGTTTCGGAGATCGTCCGCAGGCTGTCGCCGGACTGCACGACAACGGACCTGGTTTCCGCCAGCGGGCCGGGTTTTTCGAAATCCTTCTCGACCCAGACAAAAGCGCCGCCGGCCAGAACGGCGGCGACGACTATCAGACTTAACAGGGTGCTGAGAAGCGACTTCAGCATCGTTAAACTATGGGGCAGGCCCGAAAATCAGGCTGGCGTTTGTGCCGCCGAAGCCGAACGAATTCGACAGGGCGTAGTTGACCTTCCGTTCCTGCGCGGTTTTCGGAATCAGGTTCATGTCGCAGCCGTCTGACGGGTTTTCCAGGTTCAGCGTCGGTGGCATGATGCCGGTCTGTATCGCCTTGACACTGAAAATCGCCTCGACAGCCCCTGCCGCGCCCAGCAGATGGCCGATCGCCGACTTTGTGGAGGACATTGCGACGGTCGGCGCATGGTTGCCCAGCAGCCGCTTCACCGAGCCGTGTTCGATCTCGTCACCCAAAGGCGTCGATGTCCCGTGGGCATTGACGTAGTCGATCCTGTCGACATCAATCTTCGCGTTGCGCAGGGCGGCCTTCATCGCGCGGAAACCGCCGCTGCCGTCTTCCGCCGGGGCCGTGACGTGATAGGCGTCGCCGCTCATGCCGTAGCCGAGAACTTCGCCGTAGATCTTGGCGCCGCGTTTCTTCGCATGTTCCAGTTCTTCCAGCACCACGATGCCGGCGCCCTCGCCCATGACAAAACCGTCACGGTCCTTGTCCCACGGACGCGATGCCTTTTCCGGCGTGTCGTTGAAATCCGTCGACAGCGCCCGGGCGGCGGCAAAACCGGCCATGCCCATACGACAAACGGCAGATTCCGTACCGCCGGCCACCATCACATCGGCATCGCCCCAGATGATGATGCGGGCCGCATCGCCAACGGCATGACTGCCGGTGGCGCAGGCCGTCACCACGGCGTGGTTCGGACCGCGGAACTGATGCTTGATCGATACGAATCCGGACGCAAGGTTGATCAGGTTCGATGGAATGAAGAACGGGCTCAACCGGCGCGGGCCTCGTTCGTCGACCAGCTTGCCGCCAGCGGCAATGCCGTCGAGCCCGCCGATGCCGGAGCCGATCATGACCCCGGTCATGTTCTGGGATTCCTCGCCCTGCGGCGCCCAGCCTGCGTCTTCCAGCGCTTCGTCAGCGGCAGCAATGGAATAGGAGATGAAGTGATCCATCTTCCGCTGCTCTTTCGGCTCGACATGCTCGTTGATGTCGAACCCGCCTTGCGCTTTCGGACCCTTGGGAATCGTTCCGGCAATGCGGCACGGCAGATCGGAGACTTCAAAGTCCGTAATCGCCGAAATGCCGGACTCCCCGTTGATCAGCCGATTCCAGACATGGTCCACGCCAACGCCCAAGGGCGTAACAGCGCCTACACCGGTGATGACTACGCGTCGCATGAACACCGCCTTCGCCGAGTTACTGTTCGGGGGAAATCAAGAAGCCCCGGCACCCCGGGCCCCGCCTGATCAGTCAGAATTCTGCTCGATGAAATCGATCGCGTCTTTGACCGTCAGGATCTTTTCCGCAGCGTCGTCCGGGATTTCCACACCGAATTCCTCTTCGAATGCCATGACGAGTTCGACCGTGTCCAGGCTGTCTGCGCCAAGATCGTCAATGAAGCTGGCCTGATCCGTCACTTTGGCTTCGTCAACGCCAAGGTGCTCGACAACGATTTTCTTAACCCGGTCTGCAATATCGCTCATTCTACTGTTTTCCCTTCTTGGTGGGGTGCGGTTGCAACCGTTCCTCCCCGATTTAACGTTACAAGCCCGGAAGCTCTGGTCTTCGATGGCCGATTCCTTCGTTGTGGTCCAGCCTTATCGCCGCCTGAATGCTTCCGGTACTTCAGCGGCGGCGCGTTAGGTATCATACTTGTTCTGTATCGGAAAGACTGTGAAGCCGCCTTTTGCCGTCTTCCCGCAACGGCCCTAGATCATGGCCATACCGCCGTTGATATGCAACGTCTGGCCGGTAACATAGGCTGCTTCGTCGGAGGCGAGATAAACACAGCCGGCGGCGATTTCGGCGGTTTCTCCCATCCGCCCGGCGGGAATCCCCTTCATCAGGGCTTCCTTCTGGGCGTCGTTCAGGGCATCGGTCATGGCGCTGGTGATGAAACCCGGCGCGATGCAGTTGACCGTGATGCCGCGGCTGGCGACTTCCTGTGCCAGCGCCTTCGACATGCCGATCATGCCCGCCTTCGAGGCCGCATAGTTCGCCTGGCCGGGGTTGCCGGTGACCCCGACGATCGAGGTAATGCCGATGATGCGGCCCGCACGGCGCTTCATCATGCCCCGCAGAACCCCGCGCGACAGGCGGAAAGCGGCAGTCAGGTTGACATCCAGCACCTGCTGCCAGTCCTCATCCTTCATCCGCATCGCAAGGCCGTCGCGCGTCAGGCCGGCATTGTTGACCAGAATATCGATCTGACCCAGCGCCTTCTCGGCATCGCCGATCAGCGCATCAAGCGAGGCCGGGTCACCCAGATTCGCCGGGGTCACGAAGGCGCGGTCACCCAGTTCGGCCGCCACTTTTTCAAGCGCCTCGGCCCGCGTACCGCTAAGCGCCACGCTGGCGCCCTGTGCATGCAGGGCTTTCGCGATCGCGCCGCCGATGCCGCCGGAGGCGCCCGTCACCAAAGCTGTCTTGCCGGTCAGATCAAACATGGAAACTCCCTATCGATTATCGGCAACGTGTTTACGCGCCGCCGGATTTTCAAGTTACAACGATTTCAGAAATGTTTCGACATCCGCCGGGCCGTTGACCGCAACGCCCGTCATATCGCCATCGATCCGTCGCGCAAGGCCGCTCAGCACCTTGCCGGCGCCCAGTTCGACCAGAGTATCGACATCCTGTTCCTTCATGAACAATACGCTTTCGCGCCAGCGGACGCGACCGCAGACCTGCTGCACCAGCAAGTCGCGAATCCGGTCTGGCGAAATCACCGAACCTGCGGTGACATTGGCAACCAGCGGCAGCGACGGTGCTTCGATAGTCACGCCGGCCAGCGCTTCCGCCATCGCTTCCGCCGCCGGCTGCATCATCGAACAGTGGAACGGCGCGGAGACCGGCAACAGCAGCGCGCGTTTCGCGCCCTTTTCCTTGGCGATGACGATTGCCCGGTCGATGGCAGCAGCGGAACCGCTGAGCACCACCTGCCCCGGCGCGTTATCGTTCGCCGCCGTGCAGACATCGTCGCCGGCCGCTTCCGCAGCGACTGCTTCGGCGACGTCGAGATCAAGGCCCAGCACCGCCGCCATTGCGCCCACGCCGACCGGCACGGCTGCCTGCATCGCCTTGCCGCGCAGTTTCAGAAGCCGTGCTGCATCCGCCAGCGTGAAGGCCCGCGCCGCTGCCAGCGCCGAATATTCGCCCAGCGAATGGCCGGCGACCAGCACCGCCATCTCCGACAAGGGCCTGTTGCCTTCGCTTTCCAGCACCCGCGTCACGGCCAGCGACACCGCCATCAGTGCCGGCTGGGCGTTTTCCGTCAGCGTCAGGTCTTCAATCGGCCCGTTGCGCATCAGCTTCGACAGATTCTGGTCCAACGCGTCATCGACTTCCTCGAATACCTCGCGGGCGACGGGAAACGCCTCGGCAAGGTCACTTCCCATGCCGATGGCCTGACTGCCCTGTCCCGGAAACACAAATGCACGCGCCATGCTGATCCCCCTCTTGCACACTTACCGCCGCTTGAAAGCGTTTTGCCGCCCGTCACGGCACAAAGCAAGCATTTCGGGGGTCGAAACAGGGGTTGGCAGACCGGTATAAACGGTTGTCAGCGCACCCCCGCCCCTGTATAAGCCCGCGGTTCGTCGGGATTCGGAGGATCCGGCCCGGTGAATTCGGATGGTCCGCCATCCGGTTGATCATAACTCCTTGCCGGCATTACGGCGGTGACTTCGGCACGAGGGCACCCGAACAAATGTCGGCTAGAGCCAGGCGGCAGAGCTTTCAAAGCCACTGCGCTGGATCATGAACGAACCGAAAGGAGACTACAGTGCCGTTCTACGAGAGCATTGTTATTGCACGTCAGGACGTTTCCGCCGCCCAGGTCGAGACGCTGACAGA
>CAYGSU010000126.1:0-4775 GCA_964352715.1 uncultured Flavobacteriaceae bacterium
TCATACGCGCCGAAGGACGTGATGATGGCGACATCCGAAGCATCATGCCCCCGAACCATCAGAATCCGGCCGACTCTTGGCGTGTTGTAGCGGGCATCAAAGGTGTACCATCGGCCGGCAAGAAACACTTCGAACCACGCGCAGTAATCGTCGAAGCCGGTATCTTCAACACCGATATCGCCAAGATAACCGCTTGAATAGCGGGCCGGGATGTTCATCGCCCGGCACAGGCTGATCGCCAGATGCGCAAAATCCCGGCATACCCCGGTTTTTTCCGTCAGCACATCATTCGCGGTCTTGTCCGGCCGGCCGAACTTGTAGTCGAAGCTGACATGGTTATGAACGAAATCACAGATCGCCTGAACCCTCGGCCATCCGGTCAGTGTCTGGCCGAACGTTTTCCATGCGAAGGTGCCGAGCAAATCGGATTCACAGTACCGGCTGGGCAACAGGTAGGTCAGTGTTTCGTCGGGCAATTGTTCGAGCGCGTGTTGCTGGGCGAGCGGGACGACCTCGTCGCCCAACGCATCGATTTCCGCAATGCAGTCGGACCAGATCATCGTTTCGCCGACCGGCATGGTTACCCGGGTGATCCGGTTGCCGTACAGATCGATATAACCGGGCAGGTTCGCCATGTCCGGGCTTCGGACCCGGTCGCTGCCGACCAGCCTGCCGGTAAAATCGCTGTGAACTGACAGAGCCAGCAGCATGGGCACGGGTTCAGGGCAGGAAACAACGATCTCGAAACCGAAACGGATCAGCATACAGGGGGCCTTTGTTGGCAAATGGTATAGCGACGAGTGCTGCACGCCACATTTTTCGGATTTTCTTGTCGGGAGAGCGGAAAATCGGGTCCGGTGTGGTGCCCGGACCAATGCTGCTCATGCAGAATAGTCTACACGATCTCGACCAGACCGACCAGCGGTGGTTAAGCAAGGCGCGGCGCAACAAAAAAGGCGACCCGAAGGTCGCCCTTTCCGTTGTTCAGTATCGAACCGCGTTATGCTGCCGCAAGATTCTTGTTCGCGAAGTCCCAGTTAACGAGGTGATCGAGGAAGGTCTCGATATATTTCGGCCGGGCGTTTCGGAAATCGATGTAGTAGGCGTGTTCCCAAACATCCATCGTCAGAAGCGGGGTCTGGCCCGTCGCCAGCGGTGTTTCAGCGTTCGGCGTCTTGGTGACGGAAAGCTTGCCGTTATCCAGCACCAGCCACGCCCAGCCGCTGCCGAACTGCGTCGCGCCGGCGGTCTTGAAGGCTTCGACAAACTTGTCGTAACCACCGAGATCGCTGTCGATCTTGTCGGCGATGGCGCCGGTCGGCTTGCCGCCGCCGTTCGGGCCCATCGAATGCCAGTAGAAGGTATGGTTCCAGATCTGCGCTGCGTTGTTGAAAACGCCGGCTTTGGAGGAATCGCCGTGGGTTTCCTTGATGATGTCTTCCAGCGACTTGTCAGCCATCGGACTGTCTTTCACCAGATTGTTCAGGTTCCCGACATAGCTGTTGTGGTGCTTGCCGTGGTGGAAATCCAGCGTTTCGGCGCTGATATGCGGCGCCAGGGCGTCTTTGTCATAGGGAAGATCGGGTAGTTCAAAAGCCATTATTGCTTTCCTTTCGTTACAGGATGGAGCCGGTCCCCCCGAACCGGCGATAGTCAAAACACGAAGCCCGCTGCATGTCCGGCGGGCTTTTATCTCTCAAGGGTAATATAGTAAGGAATTCTGAAATGTCTCGTGTCAGTTGCGAGAAAATGCCATGACGATTGCCGCTGAGCGTCCGTTCAACCGCAGCATTGTGCCGGTCTGGAGGGTGTGGAAAGAAAATTCCTGCAACCGAATACGGCGTTCGGGGAAAGGGTCGGCGGACCGAAAAGGGCCCCCTAGAAAGGGGGCCCGGATCGTCGATCTGATTGCTGGAAGATCAGTAGATATTCTGCGCCGAAACCATGGCGTAGAGCATTGGAATTGATAGCAGTGTATTGGTCCGCGAGAACAGCATCGCCGTGCGGGCCGAAGCTTTTTTGACGTCCGCATCGGCCTCGACAATGCCCAGCGCGCGTTTCTGGTTCGGCCAGATAACCATCCACACATTGTAGGCCATGATAACGCCCAGCCACATGCCGATTCCGATAGCGGTGTGCTTCGATACGCCGTCCATCAGGCCGAGTGTCAGGGCCTGCAGCAGATAGCCGTTCATCATTGCCACGATCAACCCGGTGACCAGCGTCGCCAGAGCAGCCCACCGGAACCAGAACAGGGCCGCCGGTGCGATGACCTTGCCGATGGCCGGTTTCTGGTCGTCGGGAATGTTCGGCATGTTCGGTATCTGCACGAAGTTGAAATACCAGAGCAGGCCAATCCACATGACCCCGCTGAGAACATGCAGCCAGCGAAAGAAAAAGGCGAACCAGGCATGGTCGAAAGTGGCGTCCTGGCCGAAGCCAGCGGCCATGCCGATCACCATGATGATCGTCAGAATGATCCCGGCGATAACCGTAGATCGCAGATTGGATAGAATGGCAGCCATTGTGTTTTCCCCCACAAAATTGCCGACCGATAGATCAGGCGCGCCCCGGCGCGTCGCGGCCGTGCAGTCTGGAATTATAATAATTCACAAAGCTAAATACTAAGAGTCTTCATTAAATTGCAAGAAATCATGGAAAATTGCAGATTGCCTTACAGCGCTGCATCGCGTTGACTTTGCGGCATGACCGACCCTCTGCTTTCCCGAGACGATATCCGTCATTCACTGGCGGTGGCGGAGGCCAGCCAGTCCAATCTGTGGCTGGTCGGCCGGCTGCTGAAGGCGCAAAGGCGGGCTTTCTTTTCGGCCTCCTACGCCTCGATGCGGGTGGTCGACGATTTCGTCGATGACGACTTCCTGCAACGTACCGCCGCCGAACGGGAATCAAACCGCGCCCCGGCCATCGAAAAGGTCGATGACTGGCAGTCAGCCTGTGTCATGGCGGCACACGGCGAGGCATCGACAGCCGCCGGGTTCGACCCCCGCATCTTCAGCGCTCTTTCCGTTACGCTGGGTGGCAGCGATCTCGGCGACCTGCCATGGCGGCGCATGGCGCAGGCAATGCGGCATGATGTTGAGGAACAGCCGTTTCGCACCTGGGGCGACTTCCTCGCCTATTGCGAAGGCGCGACGGTCGCGCCGGCCTCGGTTTTTCTGTACGTGCTGGCGATGCAGGGGAACGTGGACGCAGGTTTCGTCTCCGGTCTGCCGGGCGCGGCGAACGACCCCTCGGACGTGGCGCGCGACATGGGCGTGTTCTGCTATCTGGTTCACATCCTGCGCGATCTGCGGAAGGATGCGGAACAGGGGGAAACCCTGTTGACCATCCCGGATGAAATCCTATCGTTGCACGGTCTCGACCGGGCCGGCCTTGCGCGAACCGCCCGGGCGGAACAGGCCGATCAGCTTGTCGGTCTGGTTCAGGATATCGCAGACCGGGCCACGCCGCACCGCGACGGGGCAGTGCGGGCCCGGGCGTCGCTGAACGGCTGTCTGGGCAAGGCTGAAGCCGCGATTCTCGACGGGTTGCTGGCCGTCTATTTCGGGCTGCACGACCGGGTGCTGAAGGATCCGGCAGGCGTGATCCGGCGGCCGGAAGGGTTCGGCGATGGCGTACGCCGCAAAATTCTGGCTGCGGCCGGCCTGTCGGTCTGATCGGAATGGTTGGAACGGAGCCGAATTCCACGGCAATCGCCTATTGCGCCGATATGGTGCAGCGGGACGACCCGGACCGGTTCCTGACCGTGATGCTGGCGCCGATGGCGCGGCGCGGCGATCTCGCGAGCCTCTATGCCTTCAACCTGGAAGTGGCGAAAACACGCGAAGCGGTGTCGGAAGGGCTGATCGGCGATATCAGGCTGCACTGGTGGCGCGAGGCGGTGGAAGAATGCTTTTCCGGCGGGTCAGTGCGCCGCCATGCTGTGATCGAAGCGCTGGCCGGCACCATTCGGCGGCACAATCTGCCACGCGAGCCATTTGAGCGGCTGCTGGAAGCCCGGGCCAACGACCTTGATGACAAACCGCCGGCGACACTGGACGACTTCAACGCCTATCTCGACGGCACGGCGACACCGCTGGCTGATCTTGCGCTCGCTGTGCTGGGTGTCGATGATCCGTCACGGGTGAAAGCGAGCAGGGAAGCCGCGCTTGCCTTCGCCACCATCGGACAGATCCGCGCCCTGCCGCACCTGCTGCGCCAGCGGCGGCACCGGCTGCCGGGCGAATTGCTGGACGATCACGGCGTCGACCGTTCGGATCTGGCGGAAATGCGGTTCCATCCCGCGCTCGGCCGGCTTGTCACCGATCTTTGTAGCCGGTCTGAAGCGCATATCCTGGCGGCACGGTCAGTCAGGCCCGCTGGGGCCTTTGCGGTGATTGCGCTGGCCCGGATTGCGGATTGCTACCGGCGGCGGCTGGTCAGGGCTGGCGGCGACCCTTTTCTTCATTCCATAGAGGAAAAACCCGTATTGTTACCATTATTACTTATGCTTGACCGGATATTCTGAAGTAATACTTGAGAATTAATTAAAGAAACCCGAGCTTAACTTGGGTTGGTCTTTGCCCGGATGTTTATCCGGCATTTTAAATGTTCGGCTGCGGAAAAATTGAATTTTTTGCTGTTTCATGCCATATTGTCAGGGAGAGAAGAATGATGCGGCCTTTGGGCTGCGTCTTGGGAGAACCCGAGGAGAGTGCAATGTCTGACGTTTCGTTAACGGGCGCGCAGCGTTCGTCCCTGTTTTCGTTGAACCG
>CAYGSU010000127.1:0-4644 GCA_964352715.1 uncultured Flavobacteriaceae bacterium
TCGCGTCGACGATGCGATGCATGCAACCCGCGCTGCGGTTGAAGAAGGCATTGTCGCTGGTGGCGGCGCAGCTCTGCTGTATTCCATCGCAGACCTCGCCAAACTCAAGGGTGCGAATGCCGACCAGAATGTCGGGATCGAAATCGTGCGTCGCGCGCTTCAGACACCGGCCCGTCAGATTGCCGAAAACGCCGGCCAGGATGGCGCGGTTGTCGCCGGCAAGATGATGGAAAGCAGCAATACCAATTGGGGCTACGATGCGCAGGAAGGCAAGTATTGCGATCTTGTCAAAGCCGGCATCATCGACCCGGCCAAGGTGGTTCGCGCTGCCCTTCAGGACGCAGCATCGATCGCCGGTCTGCTGATCACGACCGAAGCCATGGTTGCCGAAAAGCCGGAGCCTAAGGGCGCTGGCGGCGGCATGCCCGATATGGGCGGCATGGGCGGTATGGGCGGCATGATGTAAGTCATCCACCATTCGGCGCTGCGGGTTGGTTCCCACGACGCTGCATGTTAAGACAAGCCGCGCCGGGGACCCTCCGGCGCGGCTTTGTTCTTCGCCACGATCATCACAGCCTCACTTCAACAACAAGCGACGGTAAACGGCGTGAAAGACTTTGACATCGACCTGGTATCCACGGCCCTGCGAGACGCCGCCAAGGATATCGTTCTTCCCCGATACCAGGCGCTGGCCGACCACCATATCCATGAAAAATCACCCGGCGACGTCGTCACGGTGGCGGATATCGAGGCTGAACGTTTCCTGACCGACAGGCTGATCGATATTCTGCCCGGCTCGACCACGGTCGGCGAGGAACACTATTCACGCGACGCCTCTATCGAGGAACGCTTTGCCGGTTCATCGCCAGTCTGGGTTATCGATCCGATCGATGGCACCCGGAATTTCGCAAACGGCACGCCGACATTCTGCATGATGGTCGGGTTGATCGCCGATGGCGTGACGCAGAACGGCTGGGTGTATGACCCGTTGACCGACCGCATGTTCGTTGCCGGGAAGGGCGCGGGCGCCTATGTCGAAGGAAACCGGCTGCAAGTCGGTCCGGCGCCGGCGCTGGGCTCGATGACCGGCCAGGTCAGCCTGAACTGTTTCGACCCGAAACAGCGCCCGGCGATGAAGGAAATATGCGAATCCGCGTTCGGCTCGCTGTCCAATCTGCGCTGCGCTGGACATGATTTCGTGGCCCAGACTCTGGGCGAACGGCACTTCGCGCTCTATAACAGAATTTGGATGTGGGACCACGCGCCCGGCGTTTTGATACTTCAGGAAGCCGGCGGCTATGTTGAACGCATAGACGATACAGCATACAGACCGGTCGACCGGGCCTACAAATTGCTGTCCGCACCCGACAAGGACACATGGATGGCATTGAAATCGGTTCTGACACCGGCATAGCCTGTCGAACCGGAATGAACTAACACACGAAAGAGGAGCAATAACAGCATGGCGAAAGCAGCATTTATCGGTCTGGGCGTAATGGGGTATCCGATGGCGGGTTACCTGCAAAAAGGCGGACACGATGTGACGGTTTACAACCGCACCGGCGCGAAGGCCAAAAAGTGGGCCGAAGAATACGGCGGCGCCGCCGCAGCAACGCCGAAGGAAGCCGCTGCCGGGGCCGATTTCGTGTTCATGTGCGTCGGCAACGACGATGATCTGCGTTCGGTATCCCTGGGCGATGACGGCGCTCTCGCCGGCATGTCGAAAGGGTCGGTACTGATCGACCACACCACAGCCAGCGCGGATGTTGCGCGCGAGCTGTACAAGGCGGCCGCAGACAAGGGTATCGGTTTCGTCGATGCGCCGGTTTCCGGCGGTCAGGCCGGGGCTGAAAACGGACAGTTGACGGTAATGTGCGGCGGCGACGCGAAGGATTTCGACCGTGCCGAACCGCTGATCGATTGTTTCTCCAAATCCTGCCGCCTGATGGGCGAAAGCGGAGCCGGACAGCTTACCAAGATGGTCAACCAGATCTGCATCGCCGGTCTGTTGCAGGGTCTGTCGGAAGGCATGAATTTCGGCAAGCGCGCCGGTCTCGACATGGAAGCCGTCATCGACGTGATTTCCAAGGGCGCCGCCGGTTCCTGGCAGATGGACAATCGCGGCTCGACCATGTGTGAGGGCAAGTTCGATTTCGGTTTCGCCGTCGACTGGATGCGCAAGGACCTGTCGATCTGTCTCGGCGAAGCCAAGCGCAACGGCGCACGTCTTCCGGTCACCGCACTTGTCGACCAGTTCTATGCCCAGGTTCAGGCGCGCGGCGGCAACCGCTGGGACACCTCCAGCCTGATGCATCTGGTCGCAAACGACTGACAAGCCTGCCTGAATTGATCTAGGATCGGGGCATGAAAGACCCACTTGCCCCGATCATCGATTGCCTGATTGACGCTGGACTCGGATCGTCTGACTTCGAGGCAATGTTTTCCTGCGCCTGCACGGAATTCGACAGGACGGTTTTCCCGCTGCTCCGTGTGCATGTATCAATGACCACCCTGCATCCGCTTTTCGATGTTACGTCGATGACGTGGCATCGGGGAGAGGGGATAAAACGGGGTCAATTTACGACCGCACGGGCCCCGGATGACGACTGGTTCAGCAGCCCATTCCATCAAATGATGGACATCGACCACGTCTATAACCGTTACTACGACATCCGGGAGACCGATCACGGTTTTCCGATCCTGGCCGATCTGCGGCAGAACGGCGCCACGGGGTACTATGCGGTAATGCAGGGCTTTGTTTCTCCCCAGGAACGGGCGGTCAGCAAACGCGACGGGATGATATCGTCCTGGGCGACCGATGCGCGCGGGGGTTTCAGCGATAAGGGGCAGGCGGCCGTTGATCGGCTGGTCAGCCGGCTTGCACTCTGCGCCAAGCTTTATGTTCGCGAAGCGATGGCTGAAAACATCCTGCATGCCTATCTTGGCGTAGATGCCGGAAAACGCGTTCTGGACGGCCATATCAAGCTCGGCGACGGCGAGAGCATCCAGGCGGCGATCTGGTATTCTGACATGCGAAATTCCACGCCATTGGCCGACCGGTTGCCGCGCGAAGCGTTCCTTGCCCTGGTCAACGCCTATTTCGATGCCACGGCAACCGCCGTGATCGAGGAGGGCGGCGAAGTGCTACGGTTCATTGGCGATGCAGTGCTCGGTATTTTCAGGATCGATGAGGCCCGAACGGCGGAGCAGGCGGCCACCGCCGCCATGCGGGCCGCAAACCGGGCCATTCAGCGGATGACTGACCACAACAGACTGGCATCTGAAACTGGCACAGAACCCTTCGATCTCGGCATTGCGCTGCACGCGGGTGAGGTTATTTTCGGAAATATCGGCATTCCCAGCCGGGTTGAATTCTCGGTTATCGGCTCCGCCGCCAATGAAGCCGCCCGTCTGGAAGACCTGAACAAGCAGTTTCACTGCCGCATTGTCGCGTCAGACGATCTGGTGTCTTCCTTGCACGACAGAGACGGCCTGACCGACCGGGGTGAACGGATGCTGCGCGGCGTCAGCCATCCGATCCACGTCTATACAGCCTGATAATTTTTGTACCCGATTCGGTCCATTTTCGTGGCGCGTTCACGATCGGTCCCGGTTCCGTTCTGTTTTACCGATATCGTTTCAGAAAGCCTATTTTCTGAAAGGTTTTGGCAATCATCAACAATATTCATTACGATTCTATAATGAATTGGAATTCTTTTTTATACAGAAAGACTTGCAGCAGTTTATTCGCGTTCGGCCAGCTTCGCTTCGTCCCAGTAGGAATCGAGCTGCGCCAGGTCGGTGTTATCGACCGCACCACCGGATTCCGCGACACGGGCCTCGACATAGTGAAACCGTCGGGTGAATTTTTCGTTGGTCCGACGCAACGCCGCTTCAGGATCGACCTTCAGGGTCCGGGCAAGATTGGCGATACAGAACAGCAGATCGCCCATTTCATCTTCCAGCCGATCCGGATCCGGGGTGTCGCTGAGTTCTGCCTCAAGCTCGCCCAGTTCTTCCCGGATATCGTCGAAAACCATTGATATTGCAGGCCATTCAAACCCGACGCGGGCGGCGCGCTTCGACAGTTTTTCGGCCCGGGTCAGGGCGGGAAGGGCCATCGCCACACCGTCCAGCGCTGACGGCGGCACATTATCTGCCTGTTTTTCCGCGCGCTCCGTCGCCTTGATGCTTTCCCAACTTACTTTCACGGCCTCCGGCGTATCTGCGTCGCCATTGTCGAAGACATGCGGATGCCGGCGGATCATTTTATCTGAAATGGAGGCAGCTACCGCGTTGAAATCGAAGGCGTCTTGTTCTTCGGCCATCCGTGCATGGAAAACGACCTGCAGCAGAAGGTCGCCCAATTCGTCTTTCAGGTCGGGCAGGTCATTTCGGCTGATGGCATCGGCGACTTCATAGGCTTCCTCGATCGTGTAGGGCGCGATGGACGCAAAGGTCTGTTCGACATCCCAGGGGCAGCCGGTTTCCGGGTTTCTGAGCGCCGCCATGATGCCCAGCAATCGATCAATCTGTCTGGTTTCCTGCATTCGTCATTGTTAGCCGGATTCGCATCGGGGGAAGCCGGCAAACTGGGGATTTTTACCTGATGCCTTGAGAAATGGGGGAGCCTTATTTCAGGGC
>CAYGSU010000128.1:0-4529 GCA_964352715.1 uncultured Flavobacteriaceae bacterium
ATCAGTGAATAACCCTGGCTTCTCCGCCATCGTCGCCAGCGTCATCGCCGGCATCGTTGGCCGGGGCGGCGCGCCAGTCTTTCGCGTCCGAGACTTCCTCGCCATTGATCGCGAGGCTGTCGCCGGAGACAGAGACTTTCGCCGTATCGCCCTCGCCCAGGGCGCCGGACAGGATCATTCCCGCCATCGGGTTTTGCAGCGACCGCTGGATCACCCGCTTCAACGGCCGTGCGCCATAGACCGGGTCGTAGCCCTTTTCGGCGAGCCAGACGAGCGCCGCCTTGTCGACCTGAAGCGCAATCTTGCGGTCTTCCAGCAGCGCCTTCAGATGCCGCAACTGGATATCGACAATGCCCGTCATGTTGTCGCGGCTGAGCCGGCGGAACAGCAGGATTTCATCGAGCCGGTTGAGGAATTCCGGCCGGAAGGCCGACCGCACCACATCCATCACCAGCGGACGAACCTCTTCGATATCGGCGCCATCCGTCTGGTTGGCGATGAATTCCGAGCCGAGGTTTGACGTCATGATGATCAGCACGTTCTTGAAGTCGACCGTGCGGCCCTGGCCGTCGGTCAGGCGGCCGTCATCCAGCACCTGCAGCAGCACGTTGAAGACATCCGGATGCGCCTTTTCGACCTCGTCGAACAGCACGACCTGATACGGCCGCCGGCGCACGGCTTCGGTCAGCGCCCCGCCTTCGTCATACCCGACATAGCCGGGCGGCGCACCGATGAGCCGCGAGACGGCATGCTTTTCCATATATTCGGACATGTCGATACGCACCATCGCCTGATCGTCATCGAACAGGAATTCGGCCAACGCCTTGGTAAGCTCGGTCTTGCCGACACCGGTCGGGCCGAGGAACAGGAACGAGCCGATCGGCCGGTTCGGGTCCTGCAGCCCGGCGCGCGACCGGCGCACCGCGTTTGCAATGGCCTCCACCGCCTCGCCCTGACCAATTACCCGCTGACTGATGGATTGTTCCATCTGCATCAGCTTGTCGCGTTCGCCTTCCAGCATCTTGTCGACCGGAATACCGGTCCAGCGGGAAACCACGGCGGCGACATCCTGGTCGCGCACCTCCTCGTTCAGCATATGCTGTTCGGAAACGTTTTCCGCCGACACCAGTGATTTCTCAAGATCGGGAATGATGCCGTAGGCGAGTTCGCCCGCGCGCTCGAATTTGCCTTCGCGTTGCGCCTGCTGCAACTCGTAGCGGGCGGCGTCCAGCTTTTCCTTGGTTTCCTGGGCCGTGTTGAGTTTCGACTTCTCCGCTTCCCACCGCGTGGTCAGATCCAGCGATTTCGATTCCAGGTCTTCCAGTTCGCGATCAAGCTGCACCAGCCGCTCCTTGGAGCCGCGATCGGATTCCTTCTTCAGGGCCTCACGCTCGATTTTCAACTGGATGATCCGGCGGTCGAGTTCGTCGATTTCTTCCGGCTTGGAATCCACTTCCATGCGCAACCGGCTGGCCGCCTCGTCCATCAGGTCGATGGCCTTGTCCGGCAGGAACCGGTCGGTGATGTAGCGGTTGGAGAGCGTCGCCGCCGACACCAGGGCCGCATCGGTGATGCGCACGCCATGGTGCATTTCGTACTTTTCCTTCAATCCCCGAAGGATGGAAATGGTATCGGCCACGCTGGGTTCCGGCACCACAACCGGCTGGAAGCGCCGCGCCAGGGCCGCGTCCTTTTCGATATGCTTGCGGTATTCGTTCAGCGTGGTTGCGCCGACACAGTGCAACTCGCCACGCGCCAAAGCCGGTTTCAGCATGTTGGACGCATCCATCGAGCCTTCCGCCGCACCGGCGCCGACAAGCGTGTGCAGCTCGTCAATGAACAGCACGACCTCGCCCGCCGCCGCGCTGATTTCCTCCAGCACCGCTTTCAGGCGTTCTTCGAATTCACCCCGGAATTTGGACCCGGCGACCAGCGCGCCGAGATCAAGCGACATCAGTTTCTTGTTCTTCAGGTTTTCCGGCACGTCACCGTTGAGGATGCGCAGGGCCAGTCCTTCGACGATGGCGGTCTTGCCGACACCGGGTTCACCGATCAGCACCGGGTTGTTCTTGGTGCGGCGCGACAGGACCTGGATGGTGCGGCGGATTTCCTCATCCCGGCCGATCACCGGGTCAAGCTTGCCGTCACGCGCCGCCTGGGTCAGGTCGCGGGCGTATTTCTTGAGCGCGTCATAGGAAGATTCAGCCGAGGCGCTGTCCGCCGTGCGGCCCTTGCGCATATCCGTGATGGCCGTGTTCAGTGCCTGCGGCGTGACGTTGCCAGCCTTGAATGCCTTGGCGGCGTTCGTGCCTTCGGCCATGGCGAGCGCCAGTAGCATGATTTCAGCCGTCACGAAGCTGTCGCCGTTTTTCTCGGCCAGTTTTTCGGCCTGGTCGAAGACCTTCGCCAGGGCAGGCTCAAGATGCAATTGCCCGGCGCCCGAACCTTCGACTTTCGGCATTCTTTTCAGGGCCAGATCGGCCTCGCGGTGCACTGCCTTGGCATCGCCGCCGGCAGCGATAATCAGGTTTGCCGCCATCCCTTCCGGGTCGTCGAGCAGCACCTTCAGCAAATGATCAGGGGTCAGCCGTTGATGATCGGAGGTCATCGCTGATGTTTGAGCGGACTGCACGAAACCGCGCGCCCGTTCGGTGTATTTTTCAAAGTTCATAATTCAACCCCTCCTACTGGGCCCCCGTTTTCGGCAGGCCGGTCAAGAGTTACAGTTTCAACAACATGGACCCTTTAAGGCATCCACATCCCCTATATGGGGATCGCGCGGCGTGGCACAAGCCGAACGCCCCGCGTTTGATCCGTATCAAAACCGGGCCTTGTAGGTCGCCGTTTCCAAATTCAAATGCGATTCCAGAGGAGGTTGAATTTTGAATGCCTTCGGCTCCTTTGCGAAGTCGTACAATCGAAACAGCCGAAACCGGTCGCTCGTTTCGTCAGCGAAACTCTTTTCATTCGCGCTGATATAGAAGGGCGTTTTGCTGTGGCCGTTCGTCGTTTTTACTTCCAGAAACCGTTCCTTCCCGGACGTATCGAAGGAAAGGATATCGTAGCCTGCGCCATCTCCATCCTCCTTCGATACCCAGCGGACTTTCCGGGCCAAATCGTCCCGGCCTTCCGCGCGCAAGCGTGCATGTTCTGATCGCAGTGTCAGCTCTTCACCACGTTCCCCAAGCGACCGGTTCCGGGCATCGCGGGCAGCAGGGTCGAACTTTTGGACCAGTCGAGCCACATGGTCAGGTGGCGGATTTGCACCTGGAGTGAATGCAGGGGCCTGCTCAACGAAAATGATCGGGCTGTCCGCCAGTTCCAGCCGATTCTGTGGCTCAATAGCCGGCAGCACGGTTTTATCGAGAAATCGTTCGACACCCTCGACAAGCGCTCGCTGAAAATTAATGGCCGGTTTGTAGCCTGGAATCCATGGCTCGCAGAGTTGCATGAGAACGGCACTGATATTCTGATGTTTGAATTCGATGGACCCTTTCGAACGGCCGATCTGTTCCTGTAACGCTGCGTTGTGTTGGGTCTTTACATAGGGCTCGCCGGCGAACTCCTTTTGGCGCATCGCGAAATAGTCGGCAACGATCAGATCGATTTCTCGGTCGGTCCAGTCTGTTCCTGCTATTGGTTGCCCGACCATTCCCTCACCACCCGTCGATGCGGTCCCAGACGCGGCCATCGGTCAGGTGGTATTTGCCGTAGCCGCCGGCCACCGTCATGCAGGCATGGTTGGGCAGCACGCGGACAAGGCTGCCGATCGGCAGGCGGTCGAACAGGGAAGGGTCTTCAACCCGCACCGTGCCGTGTTCCTGATGCACGATATTCACGCAAATGCCTAAAGGCTGCAGCGTTTCGACATCGCAGACCAGGCCGTATTTCGCGTCCGGCATAAAGGCGTTCGCGCCGAGATCTTTGGACAAAGCAAGGCCGCCGGAATCCAGCGTCATCACGCCGGCGTTCCGGTTATGCCCGATGACGGAGGCCAGCACGCTGACGGCGATATCCTCCAGCCGGCAGATATTGCGGCTGTATTGCGACAGGTCATACAGCAGGTAGATGCCGGCGCGCACTTCCGTCACACCGTCCAGACTGTCGGCATGCTGGACCGTCGGGGTCGACCCAACCGAAACGACAGAAACCAGCACGCCCGCATCGCGCAACTGATCGGCCACCGTTACCGCTGCCGCAACTTCCGCCTGCGCGATACGCCTGATTTCCGCCGCATCGTCGCTGGCATAGGACTGGCCGCCATGGGTCATCACGCCGATCACCCGGTTGCCCAACACGGCGGCGATTTCCGCCACTAAGGGGTCGCCCGGCATCAGCCCGCCCCGATGTTCGCCGCAATCGACCTCGATCACCACCGGGTTGTCGAGCCGGCTCGCCGCGACGGCTTTCGCCATGTCGAGCGAATCCAGCGTCAGGATAACAGTCTTGCCGGTTTCCGCCTTGATGCGCCCCAGCCGGGCAAACTTGTTCGGCGAAATGCCGACGGCGTAGAGAATGTCGTCAAACCC
>CAYGSU010000129.1:0-1666 GCA_964352715.1 uncultured Flavobacteriaceae bacterium
GGCGGAACGTAGCGCAGCCTGGTAGCGCACTTCACTGGGGGTGAAGGGGTCGCAGGTTCGAATCCTGCCGTTCCGACCAACGGATAGCCGACTGAAACAGGGGTTGGCGGCATTTGCCGCGAACCCCTTTTGTTTTATCTTGGGTCCGGCGGTTCCGCAGTCTAGGTTACGGTTCGGGTTGGGTTGTTGAGGAGACGTAACGTGACACCGGTCTCTCTGACCTCGCTTTCCCTGTCGTCACCGCCGCATATTCTAGAACAGGAAGAGGTCATCGACCTGTGCCGTGATCTCTACGGCAATCGTCCGGCTTTCTTTGAAAAGATGCAGACGGCGTACCGCAACGCGGGGATAAAACAACGCCGGTCCTGCGTGCCGATTGACTGGTATCGGGAACCGCACGGCTGGCGGGAACGCAATGATCTGTATGTCGAAAACGCCCTCGCTATCCTGGAGCAGGCGGGCAGGCAGGCGATAGAAGAGGCAGGCCTGAGGCCGGACCAGATCGATTCCGTTGTCTGTATTTCAACAACCGGCCTATCGACGCCCAGCCTTGAAGCACGGCTGATCGGGAAGCTGGGCTTGAAGAATAACGTGCGACGACTACCGATTTTCGGTCTCGGCTGCGCCGGTGGCGTGGTCGGTATGGCGCGGGCCGCCGATCTGGCAAGGGCCTGGCCCGGCTCAAAGGTGTTGGTGATGGTTGTCGAGCTCTGCGCGCTGACCTTCCGTCCACAGGATACATCGAAAGCCAATGTTATCGCCTCGGCCCTGTTCGGCGACGGTGCGGCGGCAGCGGTTCTGCAATCCGGAGAAACGGACAAAACGCCGATCCTGACCTTCGGGCCGATGGCGGAACATACCTGGCCGGAAGACGATCAGGTGATGGGCTGGACAATCGAGGAAGACGGGTTCGGCGTGCTGTTTTCGCGCGATATTCCAAACATTGTCGGCACCCGGCTGCGCCCGCTGCTGGAACAGTTTCTGGCAGACAATCGGCTCGGTTGGGAGGCGCTTTCGGGTTTCGTCTTGCATCCGGGCGGCGCCAAGGTGCTGGAAGCCTATGCCAATGCCATTCCTGTTCCGGCAGATGACATCCGCCGTGGCGCGGATATCCTGGAATTTTCCGGCAACATGTCAGCGGTAACGGTTCTGGCGGTTCTCAGGCGAACGGTAGACGAAGGCGCGGGCGGGAAACGGATGATGGTCGGTCTCGGGCCGGGTTTCTCGGTCGGAATGGGCCTGCTGGATTTCGCGTGATGACGCTGGCGCTGTGGATCGTTGTTGCCGTGGCCGTACAGCGGCTTGGCGAACTGGTGCTGGCGGCGCGCAACACGAAGGCGTTGAAGGCGCAGGGCGCGGTTGAAATCGGCGCGCGGCACTATCCCCTGTTCGTGATTCTTCATGCCGCCTGGCTGGCAGCGCTGTGCTGGTATGCGGTAAAGGACCCGGAATTGATCTGGTTCCCGTTCGCCGTGTTTCTGGCAATGCAGGTTGCGCGTGTCTGGGTGATCGCATCGCTCGGTCGGTTCTGGACGACCCGCATCATCACCGTGCCGGATGCGCCTCTGGTTCGGAAGGGGCCGTATCGGTTTTTCAAACACCCGAACTATGTTGTTGCCTGGGTTGAGATCGTGACGCTGCCACTGGCCTTTGGCTGGTGGGAAGC
>CAYGSU010000129.1:1766-4066 GCA_964352715.1 uncultured Flavobacteriaceae bacterium
GGAATCCAGTCGTTCGTTGTGAATTCAACGACAAGCAGGTCTGTTTCAGGGGCGGGTGAGGGTGCGCCGCCAATCTCAAAGTTATCAACCTGTGTACCGGAATTGCCGTCGTCGATACCGACACCATCCAACTGCTTAAGTTCACGGCGGATCAAGGTGCCGTCATTGAATAGTCCGAAGGCATAGAGGTTAAGTTCTCCGCCGACATCACCGGTTACGGAATCAGTGAAATTCGTTCCGCCGCTGACGGTTGTCAGATCGAATGTCGTGATGCCTGCTGCGTGGGCGTTTCCGCCAATCATCATCAAAGCGGCGATCATCGTAGACTTCAGTGCGCGCATGTAACCCTCAATTCATAAGTTGTTGAGGTATGTCTAGCATGTGGTTATTGGGGGAGTGTCAACAAACGTTAACGTAATATCGCCATACGTATATACAGATCGAAAATAGCCTGCTTTCGAGCGATAAATCAGGCGCTGCCGTTTAAAATCGAACGGCCGTCCTCAGTCAGTTTGCAGACCAGCCAGTCCGGCTTCAGCGGGTTGTTGAACCAGGGTTCGGCCCAGCCGTGTTCGATGCAGGTACGGATTGTCCGGTCGTTGTAGCGCTGACCCTGCAAATCAAACAGGGGAAGTTTGCCGCCCGGTTGGTCCAGTCCCCGCTTCAGATAGGCAATTTGTGTTGCGCTGGGCCGTGCAGAATCAGGGTGTTCGGCCGGACGAACTTCCTTGAGACGGATGACTTTGGCTTTGGAAGGCATACGGAATTCACCACGACTGTTGACCAGATTTCTTGTTTGTAAAAAGGCGGGTGCCGTTTCTACCCGAGACTTTTAGCGCAACTTTGTTTTCTCTGCCAGTGTCGCATTGATTGAATCGAACCGTTTCAGGAAATCCTGCTTCACGGCGTCAGTCGGCGTCGGGGTCAGGTGATACTTGTCGATGGTTGCAGGCGGCGCGCCGAACAGCCGTTTTGCCTCCATCCGCTCGAACCCGGCAAGCTGGGTTGCCTCGACGAAAGCGGCGGCCTGATCGGCCCTTTTTATCGCCTTCGCCAGTGTCACAGATTGTTCCGCCGGCAGACCAAACCGGATATGAATGGCGCTTAGCAGGCGTAATTCAAACGCCTTGTAATCCAATCCGACCGCCGCCTTGAAGGGCGAAATCAGGTCGCCGATCACATATTCCGGCGCATCGTGCAGCAGGGCCGCCATTCGCCACGCAGCCGGCGCCTGCGGTTTCATATCGACCAGAAGACCTTCAACCAGCAATGAATGCTGCGCGACCGAGAAGGGCCAATCACCTACGGTCTGACCGTTCCAGCGCGACATCCGCGCAAGCCCGTGAGCAATGTCCTCGATTTCGATATCCAGTGGCGACGGGTTCAGCAGGTCGAGCCTTCGCCCGCTCAGCATCCGTTGCCACGCCCGGGGCTGTTCAGACTTTTTCGCCGCCATCGGATCAGGACCGTCCAACGCCCGGGCGCCGCACCGAGCTGACATCAAGACCGGCGTCTCTTGAAATACGGGGAATGGCCGTTGAGAGCGGCTCGACAACGCATTTCATGAAAGCGGCGGTTGCATGCACAAAGCGCATTTTGTCGATCCATATCCCGACATGACCCGGCCAGAAGACACAATCACCGGTTTGCAAAACGCTTTCGTCACCTGAATAGGCGACCGGCGTGCCGAAACCGGCTTCCTGCATGTCGGTATCGCGCGGGCAGGTCAGACCACAGGCATTGAAAGACAATTGGACCAGTGCTGAACAATCCAGCCCATCCGCGGTTTTGCCTCCCCAGAGATAAGGTGCGCCGAGAAACTGCAAGGCAATGGATATCGGGTCTGTTTCGATGCTGTCGACAGGGGCGAGATGCTGGGCCGGAACGAACCCGGTTCTGCCGTCTGGCAGGGCCAGCACGGCCATTCTACCTGTGGTCTCCACTACGGTAACGCTGGCGGCGAAAGACAGGTCCATCAGCGGTGGAGATTTGATGCTTTCGTCCGGAAAAACCAGCGTCCGCAGGGTCGCAACTCTGTGCGTCGGCCGGGAAATCGAACGCGATAGTCCGTTCAGGTCGACATAGCCGACATACCGGTCAGCTTCGTTCTGTATCCATGCCCAGCCATTTGTCGTGTCGAACACCTGGACGGTCTCGCCGAACAGCAGAACAGTATCCTGCGGCGCGGTGGGGCGGGGTTGTTGGCGAAGCGGCAGGGATGCCGCCGCTACCTGATAAGGCGTTCCGGCGACGAAGGAAGCGGCCTTGATCGTGCCTTCAAGGCGCCGGTCGGCAAGGTC
>CAYGSU010000130.1:0-3869 GCA_964352715.1 uncultured Flavobacteriaceae bacterium
TCGCAATGCCCGGTGGAGATATACGATGAACGGCATGCCGAGATGCGCAACGCAATCCGATCAGAGTCATTCTGTACGCCCCCGTTCCTGGATCGCACTGGTGCTTCTGTCGCTACTCACGGCGTGTGCGGCCAAGACGCCCGCCCCGCTTTCAAGCCAGGCCTACACGGACACGGATACAGAGATTTTCGTTGCCAGCAATGGCTGGCACAGCAGCATCATTCTGGCGAAGGCGGACCTGCCGTCTGACCGGCTTGCCGAAACGGCGGATTTTCCGGACGCGCGTTATCTCGAGTTCGGCTGGGGTGACGCAGACTATTATCCGGCCGAGCAGGCGACACTAGGCGTGACATTGAGCGCCGCGCTTGTGCCGACACCGGCTGTCGTTCACGTCGCCGGCCTCACGGCGGAACCCGCCCGTTCGTATCCGGGCGCCGAGATAATTTCACTTCCCGTAGACGACGAAAATTTCGGCCGTCTTATCGAATTCCTGGACGCGAGTTTCGAGCGTTCCGGAGCTGCGCGCGTCCAGGCCAGGGGACCGGGGCTTTACGCGACGAGCCTCTTCTATCCCGCAACAGGGCGCTTTCATCTTTTTAATACCTGCAATACCTGGACAGCGCGCGCACTCATGGCCGCCGGGTTCGATGTCAACGCGTCGGGGACCTACCGCGCCGAAGCGCTGATGCGTCAGGTGCGTGCCCTTGTCAAACCCGGATGACGCTTCGGACAAGGAAGGCGCGCCGGTCGCTGGTCGCCTCGTCGCAGGTCGCCGGCATTGTCGGCGGGCTCGGGGCAGCGCCGAAAGGCCGCGGCCAGATGGTCCGGCAATTGACCGCGTGAACGATCGAGACGGACCTGCCGTAACAAACACCCCGCCCGAGTTCGGCGAACACACGCGGTCCATTCTGGAAGAATACGGCTATAGCCCTGCAGCGATCGACGACCTGTATGCAGAGAATGCCATTTAGGCTGCGTTGAAAAAGCCGGTTACACGCTTTACGCCTAAAGGCCGACCTGGTCTGCCGGCTGCGCAGGCTCTGTCTCCGCCAGGTCGGCAAGCCGGTCGAATGGAGTTTCGACGAGGTTATAGGCGATCTCCTCACCCTTAAAGGCGCAGGGCTGTTCGGGGAACAATGATCTCAGCGCGTTTTCGGTACGCCCCAGCTCCGCCATGCATTGGCGGTTCACCCGCGACCACAGCTCAGGCATATCCAATTGAAGAGCATCCTCACGCCGCAATTGAGATGTCGCTTTTTCATCCGAAAAATGTCTCAGATAGTTGAAGATTTTTTCCTTCGTCGTGACCGAGTACAGCGCCTCCGGTTCGGTTTCGCACGTTTCCACAAGCGCTACGGCAAGATGGAACCGCGCCATAGAACAGTTCAAATAACGATCCGCAATAACCGCATAATCGTAAAGCCCATGCAGATCGAACGGCGGCTCCTCAGATTCCGCTAACGGTTCGGAGAAAATATTGGCAAGCTCGAGGAACTTGGTCCGGCTGACCGGGCAACGTTCATCGCGATCCCAAAAAAGGTCATTGTTTCGCGCCGCCGCCAACAGCACTTCCGGAACCGCGGTCGCGGCATTGTTGCGCGCCATGATATTTTGGGCCGTGCACCAATAGAGCAGCTTGTTCATGCCCATGAATGACTTGATCGCGGCCGCCATGAACTCGGGAAGCCGGTCATTCCATGTCATCCGATGGCGGTAGAGCAGATATTCCGGCACACAGGTGATGCCGCAAGAAAGGATCCGCGCCTGATCAAGGGTCAGCGCATGGCCCTCTGGATAGAACACCCCGCGGACATACCGCATAAACCCGAAGACACGTTTTTCATTGCCGAGAAACTGGCGGTAGGCCGCGATGTTCGTCCACCCCGCCGGCTTGCCATTTTCCTCCGGGAGCTTAGCCAATTCAAAACTCGTCCGATCCACGCCACGCGTTTCGCCAAGGCGCCGGCCACCAGCATCAATTAGGTCCAGAACACGTTGGTAAAGCAAGAGAGGTAAACCCTTGTTCGGCTTTGATCGTTAGGTGAAAGCTTTTCAGCGGCACAAAAGGGTGCGGTTGGCGATCCAACTGCATTCAGAGCGTGATGAGACACGATATGGAGCGTCAAGGCACCATTCAAGAGCCAACAGCGTGAACCGACCAAAGTTAAGCGATCGTCAGTTGATATTTAATATGTCAGAAATCCTGGCGGAACCAGCCGACCATGCCAACTCGCTTGGTCACTTCGTATCGATATAGGCTGTCTTTCGGCGTTCCTCGCATAGATATATCGATACGAAGAGTACAGCGAGGCCGCGCGAGCCAATCGCGCCCTCACGGTATCAATACAAAATTCCCGACATGCTTCTTTTCGAGAAACGCCTTTTGGGCGTCGGCGATCTGTTGCAGCGGATAGGTCGCCGCCAGCAGCGGCCTGATTTCGCCGCGCTCGATATACGAAATCAGGTTCGGAAACACCGGTTCATCCCACGCCGTGCAGCCGATCAGGTGCAGGTCCTTCAGGTAGAACACCCGCATGTCCAGCTCCACCACCGGCCCGGCGATCGCGCCGGAGGAGACGAACCGCCCGCCCCGCCTCAGCACATCAAGCCGTTTGCCGAACCCGGCGCCGCCGACATTGTCGACCACCACGTCGACGCTGTCCTTGCCGAGCGCTTCGACCGGGTCGTCATCGCGCAGGATAACCCTGTCCGCGCCGATCTCGCGCACCTTGTCCGCCTTGTCCGCGCCCGCAACGGCCGTCACCGTCGCGCCGCGCCGTTTCGCCAGCTGCACGGTGGCGGAGCCGACCCCGCCCGATGCGCCGGCGACCAGCACATGCTCGCCCGACGTGACGCCGGCCCGGTGCAGCATGTTTTCCGCCGTGCCGTAGGCGCAGGGGATGGTCGCCAGGTCGGCGTCGCTCCAGCCGCAATCGACCGGAAACACTTCCCCCGCCGGCACTTTCACATACTCCGCGAACGCGCCGTCAAAGTCCGACGCCATCCAGATGTTGTCGAACGTGTCATAGCCGTTCGGCCGCATGCAGGCGCGCACCAGCACGCGCTTGCCGATCAGGCCGTCATCCGCGCTGTCGGCGACCCGGACCACCTCGCCGCAGCAATCGGTGCCCTGGATGAAGGGAAACGGCGTCGCCTCGTTCCAGCCGCCATCCGCCTTCTGTTCGGCTGCCTCGCCCTGAATGCCCGAGGTTTCTTCCGTGCCGCCCTTGACGCTGGACGAATACCAGCCGAGCCGCGTGTTGATTTCGGTATTGTTCACCCCGGCGGCCAGAACCTTCAGCAGAACCTCGCCCGGGCCGGGCTTCGGCACGGGGACATCGCGATAAACCAGCTTGTCGTAGCCGCCATTACCGGTGGTTACCACCGCCTTCATGGTGCGGTCGCCTTCACTGATATCAAACCGGTCACTCATCGTTATTTCCTTGCGATTTTGCTGTGAAATTCCGTCTGCGGGTTACGAAAGGCGCATTTATACCTATATTTGTTATGAAGGACATCAGGATGCGTACGCACCCGCCGGCAGACTGTTGCGGATTTAATCCGTGAACCATGCCAGCCCGATGGCCGTTAACAAGGAGAACTTTCATGAGTCGCACTGAAAAGGACAAACAGGATCTCGATTCCGAACTGCACAAAAAGCTGGATGAACTGAACGCTTCCATCGAAAAGCACGAAAAGCTGGCCCGGGAAGCAAAGGGCGATACCGTGCTGGAATATCATCGCATCCTGAAGGAACTGCGCGAGGAACGGGATTCCATCCGCGTCAGCATCGACACGGTGGAGACCCCCGCCAGCATCGACTGATTCGCTCCAGTTATGATGTTTCAACAGATTGTTCATCCGGACGA
>CAYGSU010000131.1:0-3842 GCA_964352715.1 uncultured Flavobacteriaceae bacterium
ATCTGCGCCGGAGCAGAACCGCGCCAGGCCTTTTCGATCACCCGGTTCAGTACTTCCGCCATCCGCGTCGGGTCGCGCACTTCTTCCTGATAGCACACCATGTCCTTGAACAGGGCCATCTGTTCGACTTCCTGGAAACCGCCCTGGCCGATGGTCTTGTTGGCCGCCTGCGGCGTTACCAGCAGCATCGGCGTGTGGTTCCAGTAGGCGGTCTTGATGGGTGTCACGAAGTTGGTGATGCCGGGGCCGTTCTGCGCCACGGCCATCGCCATCTTGCCGGTCGCGCGGGAATAGCCGTCGGCCGACATGCCGGCATTGCATTCATGCGCACAGTCCCAGAATTTTATTCCGGCCTGAGGAAACAGATCGGATATCGGCATCATGGCCGACCCGATGATGCCGAAGGCATGTTCGATTCCATGCATCTGCAGAACTTTTACGAAGGCTTCCTCGGTCGTCATTTTCATTTCTTGTTTTCCTCATTCAACATCGCCGCTTCGGCAGGGCCGGAAGCAGGCTGTGGTGTGGCGATTTTCAGGCTGTTTTCTAGCCCGGATGCAGCCTGAAACGCAGGGCCAGTTCTGGCCAATCGTGGTGCCAGACTGGCACCATAGCATGCAAGCCTTTCATCGATAGAAAAGGCTTGCAACAGGGTCGCCGGATCGCCGACAAGTATTCCAACATCAGGTCTTGAGGAGCACGCGGCAGTGGGCGGTTTTTTGGCGTTGGGATTTCTGATCGGTATGCAGCATGCGCTGGAAGCGGACCATCTGGCCGCTGTCGGTGCAATGGCGGCCAATGAGAAATCGTCGCGGCGCGGGCTCGCCCTGCGCGGCGCGGTCTGGGGTCTTGGCCACACGATAACGCTGTTCGCCATCTGCTCTGCCGCCATCGTGCTGGGGATGTCGCTGACCGACCGAGCGGCTGCCGGCCTTGAATTCGCGGTTGGTGTCATGCTGGTTCTGCTGGGTATTGATGTTATCCGCCGCATGCGCAAGAAGCGGATTCACTTTCATGTGCATACGCATGACGACAGTCGGCCTCACCTGCATGCCCACAGCCATGAAGGCCAATCGGCGCCGCATACGAAAGACCCGCATGTTCACGGCCACCCGACAGGGTTTCCGGTGCGCGCGCTGTTTATCGGCCTGATTCACGGCGCAGCCGGGTCGGCGGGGCTGATCGCGCTGGCGGTTGCGGCGACGCAGGATCCGTGGCTGGCGGTCGCCTATGTTGCCGTGTTCGGATTCGGCTCGATTCTCGGCATGGCGGCGCTCAGCTTTGTCGCCGCCTGGCCCCTCGGCGCGATTGAAAAACATGCCAGGCTCGCCCATACCGGCCTTTCGATCGGCGCGGCAGTCCTGGCGATTGGTCTTGGCGTCAATGTGATGCTGGAAACCGGTGCGTTGGCGTTCGGGACTGCGTAGAAACCGACCGTCCCGGTAAAACTGGAGCATTCGCGCGGCATGCAATAGGCTGTGAACTGCTGCAGAACAGCCCGGAACATACACTATGACAGCATCGACCGAGCGTTCGGAGAAACCCCGCCGCCATTCCCGCGAGGACTGGCTGGAAACCGCGCTCGCCGTGCTGGTTGATTCCGGCATCGAAGACGTGCAGATCACAAGGCTCGCCACGCGGTTGGAGGTCACACGAGGCAGTTTCTATTGGCATTTCACCGACAGGGGCGACCTTGTTGATGCGCTGATCGATGCCTGGCGGAACCAGAATACCGGCGTAATGGTCGATGCGCTTGAAGGGTCCGGGTCTTTGACTGAAGGAATTCTGCGTCTGTTTTCGGTCTGGGTGGATCACGATCAGTTTGATCCGAAACTCGATCAGGCGATGCGCGACTGGGCGCGCCGGTCGGAAGAGGTGCATGCCATTGTCATCGAGGAGGATGACCGGCGGATAGAAACCATCGCCCAGTTTTTCAGAAGGTTCGGCTACCAGGACCCGGAAGCGTTCATTCGCGCCCGGGTGATCTACTTCACGCAGGTCAGTTACTATGCGCTGGAAATACGGGAGCCGATGGACCGCCGAATGAGTTACCTGTCGGCGTATTTCCGCTGCTATACCGGTCAGGAAATGGACGAGGCTGTCGCACAGGACTACCGCAGACGCATGGCCGAGGAATGGTCCTAGGCTGCGCGCCGTTCTAGTCGACGGTCGCCATGATCTCCGCCAGCAGGCCGTTCACGATATCGGGTTTATGCCGCGTAACCGAGACATGACCCAGACCGGGTATTTCATGATAATAGCCGTTCATGGCGCAGTCCGCGACGACCTTCACCATTGCCGGGGGTGTCTGGATGTCTTCAGCGAACGCAATGGCATGGATCGGAACCGGACAGGTTTTCAGGTCTTCCCGGCAATCCATGTCGAGACAGGCTTCCCACTGGTCAATCAGGTCTTTCGGGGCGCGGCCAGCAAATCGTGCGGTATAGGCTTCCTTGATCCGGCCCCATAATTCCTTGTCCTGCAGGGCGTTGGCCGGAAGCGCGTAGACAGCATAGTGCGGTGCGAGGAAGTAATCCGGCAGGTCGATACCGTCCTTTCGGATATCGATTTCCGCCTGCATCCAGTCGCGTGTGAAGCCGTCGATATAGGCGGCGGTTCCCATCGGCATGGCCAGCTTGACCAGATGCGGAAAATCGATCGCAACCTGCTGCGTGATCAATCCGCCCATCGATAGCCCGGTCAGGATGACCGGCGCATCGCAGGTAGCCTCGATGACTTCGGCGCAGTCGCGCGCAAAATCCTTGATGGTCCAGGGCGGCGGCGCGCTGGTGGTTTCGCCGACGCCACGTGGATCGTACGAGGTGCAGCGGTATCTGTCCGAGAAGTGCATCATTTGCCCGGCCCAGGTTTCGGCCGGTGAATCGCCGCCCGGAATCCAGACGATATCAGGGCCGTCGCCAACCTGCGCGACACGGGTTTTCGTGTTTCTGGTTTCGACCATGCGGACGGTGACGGACGGGTCGAAAGCGCCAAATGCGGACATATCGGTCTCCGGTGAGGGTTTCAGGCCTAGAAGCCGATCTGTTCGATGCCCGGCCCGAAGCCGTGATCGTCGCGAAAGACCTTGCCATCCTTCATGACGAAACAGACATCGCGCAGGGCGGAAATGTTCTGCAACGGGTCTTCCGAGCAGGCGATGATATCGGCCAGCCGGCCTTCGGTGATCTGGCCCAACGTGGCGCCCTGGTCGACCACGCCGGCCCCGTTGACGGTGGCTGAATGGATGGCTTCCAACGGCGAAAAGCCGGCGCTGTTCACCATCACTTCCAGTTCCTGCATGTTGTCGCCGGCATGATTGCCCGGTGTGCCGATATCCGTGCCCATGGCGATCTTCACGCCGACTTCGCGGGCAGCGTTCATCGCGGCAATCCGGGTGGATTCAACTCGCGCGTATTCCGCCCGCACGTGATCGGGCACCCTGGCTGCGAACGCTTCGTCTGCGAACATGGCGCTGATGGTGCACAGGGTGGGGATCAGGATGGTGCCGTGTTCCTTCATCACGACAAAGGCGTCTTTCGTGCCGAGCGCCGCGTGCTCGACTGTCCGGCAACCGGCCCGCGCCGCATTCATGATCGCCGCGTTGCAGTGGGCGTGGGCGGCGACATGCTTGAAATTGTCCGTCGCGATTTCCACCGCAGCCTGCAATTCATCGGGCCGGTACTGTATCGCGTCCGCGCTTTCATATTCCGACGAGGTGATGGCCCCCGACGCCATGACCTTGATCAGGTCTGCCCCCTGGGCCAGCTGTTTGCGGGCGGCGTGGCGCACCGCGTCCGCGCCGTCAGCCTCTTCGTACATTCCCTTGAAATAGGGTGTAGACG
>CAYGSU010000132.1:0-3737 GCA_964352715.1 uncultured Flavobacteriaceae bacterium
TGCCAGATGCAGAATTCGCGTCGCCGGGCCATCCGCCTCCAGCCCCTGCACCGTCAGCTTTCCTTGCGCCAGATCCATCACCGTTGCCAGCCGCGTATCGGCATTCAAAATCGGCGGTTTCAGCCAGGCCAACGTATGTGGATCGGCCTCTGAATCATTCAGATATGCTTTCATCTCATCCTGCCGTCGCTGGCTGTGATGCCCGCGGTCCCGCTGCGGCATCGAAAACCCGGCCCAGTGATTGGCGGCAGAGGTTACGCCTGAACGCGCCGAACAGCTGGTTTGCGTCCGCTCCAGCACAATCGACGCGTCTGCGGTCATGCCGGCGACCGAAAATATCACCGGCAAGGCGATTTCCGTCCGGGACAACATATCGACGGCATCCTCGAACGTCGCGGCATTGTCCGCCACATGACGCACCAGATGCGCCGGCGGCAAACCACGCGACCCATTCACCATCAACCGGTCGAGCAGCCAGTCAAAGGCCAGCAGCGGTGTTCGCCGCCGCATCGGCGCCTGATTGATGGCAATCGAAAACCGACCCGGCGCCATCACGGTGATTGCGCCGACATGCCCCGGCCATGTTACCAGCCAGTACGGACCAGCCGAGGCTTCCCGCCCGGCAACGACCACGCTTCGCCCGACATCGTCGAACGGCCAATCCAGCGTACGCAACAGGGTCGGCGCAGTGCCGGTCGGTTTCAGGCCTGCCGTGCAGCCCCATTCGTAGCAGAAATTCATGAACCACGTGCCTGGCGCGGGCGCGTCAGCATCGATTGCAGCAATTTCATCGTGATAGGGGTTTTCGGTACGGCGCGACCAGCACCGGGACCGATAGTCCAGAAAGGCGAGACCGGGCGGCGTGAGTTTCTTCCGTCCGGCTGTCAACAAGGCCCGTTGCCGGTCACGCTGGCGATCGGCAAGCTGCCCCAGACCCGCTGCGCCCAACCGTTCCACCGGTATTTCAGGAAGAACGGTCTCCATCAGCCTATCTCTAGTACGGGCAGTTTTTCTTGCCGCAGTTGTTGACGCCGGCAACCGAGACGAACGCACCGCAGGTCGGACACTTTTCCGTATCTTCAATTTCGCCGGTATCGGCCCCGCGGCCCGCTTTGTCGCGCATCGATTTTTTCAGCCGTTCGCCCATGCTGCGTTCACCGGTGCGGCGCGCGCCTTCATCGACACGCCGCTTCCGGTCGAAAGTCTTGAAGCCGTACCAGGCAACGGCGACAGCAATCGCCAGAATCAGCAGCTTACCTAATGAAATACCGAACATCTAAGCTCCCCGACCGGCAACCGCACCTACCAGCCATCTTTCGTCTAAAGGCCGATACGGTTCCAGAAGGCCCGTTCTTCCGCCGCATCGAATGCGCCATGAGCAAGCCCGGCTGAAAAACCGGCTCGTGAATCCAGACCCAGTTTCTTGGCAACCCAGCCCTTTTGCTTGTTGGCGACCGGCGTCTGCACGTCATCGCCGTAGCGATCCCGCAGAACGGTTCTGATTTCCCCCAGACCGTCGATCAACCCCAGGTCCAGCGCCTTGCGCCCCGTCCAGAACTGACCTGAGAACAGAACCTTGTGATCCTTTTCCGCCAGTTTGCCGTCGCGTCTTTCGAGAACCCATTCCTTGAACTGCGCGTGAATATCATCCTGAAGTACCCGCAGCCGTTTCACATCATCCGGGTTTTCCGGCAGGAACGGATCAAGTTGCGATTTGGAATCGCCGGCGGCGTAGACCCGGCGTTCGACGCCCAGCTTGCCGATGGCGTCCTGAAAACCGAAACCCGCCGATATCACGCCAATCGACCCGATAACCGACGCATCCGCGCCGATGATTTCATCCGCTGCGCAGGCAAGCCAGTAACCGCCCGAAGCGGCGGCATCCTCACAGAAGGCGATGACCGGCAGTTCCTTTTCAGCCGCCAGCAGCCGGATGCGCTGCGCAATAAGGGCCGATTGCACCGGCGATCCGCCCGGCGAATTGACGATAAGCGCCACGGCCTTGGCGTTTCTGGTGCCGAAGGCCGTATCGATCGGTTCCGCCAGTTCGGCAAGGCTAAGGCCCGGTCGGCGCAGGCCACCGGTCGCGCCGATCACCCCCGTCATCCGGATAACCGGCACGACGGGTGTATTATCAAAAACTTTACCGATCCAGGGCAGATAGGACAGCCACGGACGGGACTTTGCTGGTTTCTTGTTCATGAGAGCTTACATGGCGGTTTTAGGCGGTCCTGCCAAGTCCCGGGTATCAACATTTGCCGCAGCTTCTTCAATTATCCAATCCTTGAACGTCTGCGCAAAGGGCCGGACGAGCCGGTCAGCCGGCACAACAACATGGTAAAACCCCTTTATGCCTCTTCGTCCGTCAAGCGCTTCGACCAGCCGGTTTGCTGCAATATCTTCACGCACCAAGCCAAGTTCCGCCAGATAGATACCCTGCCCTTCCAGAGCCGCCTGATAGGCGAATACGGCGTCTGAATAAACGATGCCTTTATCCAGCTTCAGATCCGGCACACCGTTTACCTGCATCCAATGGCGCCATTCGCTCTCATCGCTGTCGTGCAGAAGAAAGTGATTCGTGAGGTCGGATGGCTGGGCCAACGGCTCGCTATTCGCCAGGTATTGCCTGGAACAAACCGGTATCAGATCCGCATTCAGCAAGCGTTCCGCCGACAGGTCAGGCCAGTTTCCGGACCCGAACCGAATGCCGATATCAGTTGTACCGTTTCTGAAATCAACAAGGCCGTTGCTCGGGGCGATATAGATTGGAATATCAGGATGCCTCGACTGAAATCGGCGCAGTCTCGGCACCAGCCAGCGTGATGCGAATGACGGCGTTGTCGTGACCATCAACGGACGGCGATCATCAGAACGCATGGCTTCCCGTGTCGCCCGTTCCAGCGCATCAAACGCACCCCGTACCGAGAGATGATAGCTGGCTCCCAATTCGGTCAATGTCATACTGCGATGCGTCCGGTCGAACAGCGCCTCACCAAGCCATTCTTCAAGATTCCTGATCTGCTGGCTCATGGCGGCGTGGGTCACATTCAGTTCTGCCCCTGCTTCCGACAGGTTCAGATGACGGCCGACGGCATCAAAGGCCTTTAGTGAAGACAATGAAGGCAGGGTTCTGCGCATTATTTATATGTAATTTTTTCTTACATATTTATCAAATCTTATTGCCTTCTCCCAAATCATTTTAAGCATTAAATAACAATTCAAGAAGGAACATCACTCTCTTAATGTAAGGTAAAATGACATGAAACAGCATCCTGAATACGGCATGGTTTCGCAGGACACGGATCATCTGCTTGCAACGCAATGCAATGATACGATCGACCGGGACACGGCAAACCTCCGTCTGCAACCAAACAGTTTCCTTGGGCAGGTTGTGGATGCCCTGATGAAAGGTCTGGCCCGGGGCTTGACGATCTGAGCCCCCGCATCCGCGAATCCGGTTTCTATTATTATTAAATATTTTTAATAATAAGGTGAAAAAGCATCGTTTCTAAAACGACAGGAAGTTCCCTATATTCCAATCATCAGATCGAACGCACACAGCGAGATCGCAATGAATATTGGAAAGGATTACTAATATGTTTGAGACATCAATCCAGTACTACACTGTCGCTCACGGGGCCAACCTCGACTTTCACGCCTCCCGGGCTCGCTACGCCTTTCTTCAGGCCGAACAGCGTGAACGCAGCCAATCCCGACTTCTGCGTGCGACAAAGACC
>CAYGSU010000133.1:0-3647 GCA_964352715.1 uncultured Flavobacteriaceae bacterium
GCCTGCCCTTCGCCCTGCGCCCAGGAATTCAGCTTGTCGAAGAAACTGCGCGGGTTGGCCGAGGCCCCCGGCGCGGGAATGGCGCGAACCACGAACCCCTTTTCGATCAGCCCGGCGAACACCTTGAAGTCCGACCCGCGGAAGGCGTCGGTCACATCGGCGATCTCGATCGGGTTGCGCAGGTCCGGCTTGTCGGAGCCGTATTTCAGCATCGACTCGCGGTACGGGATGCGCGGAAACGGCGCGGACGACACCTGCCGCCCGTCGGCGAATTCCTCGAACACGCCGTGCAGAACCGGTTCCAGGGCGGCGAACACGTCATCCTGCGTCACGAAGCTCATTTCCAGGTCGAGCTGGTAGAATTCGCCCGGCGAGCGGTCGGCGCGGGCGTCCTCGTCGCGGAAACACGGTGCGATCTGGAAGTAGCGGTCGAAGCCGGCGATCATGATCAGCTGCTTGAACTGCTGCGGCGCCTGCGGCAAGGCGTAGAACTTGCCGGGATGCAGCCGGCTCGGCACCAGAAAGTCGCGCGCGCCTTCCGGGCTGGACGCGGTGAGGATCGGCGTCTGGAATTCGGTGAAACCCTGATTGACCATGCGCTGGCGGATCGAGGTGATGATCTTCGACCGCAGCACGATGTTGTTGTGCATGTCTTCCCGGCGCAGATCGAGAAAACGGTATTTCAGGCGAATGTCTTCCGGGTAGCCGGCATCCTGGTTGACCGGCATCGGCAGCGGCTCGGCCGACGAAAGTAGCTGGAATTCGGCAACGCCGATTTCGACCTCGCCGGTCGGCACATTCCGGTTCACCGTGTCGTCGGTGCGTTTCAGCACCTCGCCGGTGACGGAAATGACGCTTTCGTTCGACAGGGCTTCCAGTTGCTTGAACAGCGGGCTGGAGGAATCCACCACGCACTGGGTGATGCCTTCATGATCGCGCAGGTCGATGAACAGCAGATTGCCGTGGTCGCGCTGGCGGTGGACCCAGCCGGAAAGCCTGGCGGTGGTTCCGGCGTCGCTCAGGCGCAGGGCGCCGCAGGAATGGGTGCGATAGGCGTGCATTTGTCTAACTCCGAAAGCGCGAATCGAGGCAATAAGATCATTGAAAGTTCAGTATGCGAACTGCGCCGGAAAGGGCATGTTTCGCGCCTGATTGTCAAGGTGCCGAGCGGTTTTCCGTGTTTGGGAGCCGATAGGTGCTTTTCGTTCACGTCCGGATGCCGTATCGCTTTTCAATGACAAACGATTCCCCGACACCGATCACAACGTCAGACGCGCTGGCGGCCTATTGCGCCGAACAGGCGAACAGCACCTATCTGGCGGTCGATACCGAATTCGTGCGCGAAAGCACGTATTACCCGATCCTCTGTCTGGTGCAGGTGGCGGGCGATACCGGCGAAGCGGTCGCCGTTGACACAATGGCCGACGGGCTGGATCTCGGCCCGCTCTACGATCTGCTGGCCAACCCGAAGATACTGAAGGTATTTCATGCCGCGCGGCAGGATCTCGAGATCTTCTACAACAAGATGGGGTCCGTCCCGGCGCCGATTTTCGACACCCAGGTCGCCGCCATGGTCTGCGGCCTTGGCGACCAGATCGGCTACGAGCCGATGATCGGCAAGCTGCTGAACCAGGCCATCGACAAATCCTCGCGTTTCACCGACTGGTCGAAACGGCCGCTGTCGGAAAGGCAGATCAGCTACGCGCTGTCGGATGTGATCTTTCTGCGCCCGGCATACGAAAAGCTGCGGGATCGGTTGGAGAAAAACAACCGGGCCGGCTGGCTGGACGAGGAAATGGCAGTGCTGACCTCCGCCGATACCTACCGGATGGACCCGGCGGATGCGTGGAAGCGTATCAAGTCGCGCGGACTGAAGGCGCGCGGGCTTGCCATTCTGCAGGAAATAGCCGCCTGGCGCGAGGCCGAGGCGCAACGCCGCGACATGCCACGCAACCGGCTACTGCGCGACGATACAATGCTGGATATCGCCGGTTCCGCTCCGACCACCCCGCAGGCCCTGTCGCGCATTCGCGGCCTGTCGAAGGGGCATGTCGACGGCTCGGTCGGTAAAGCGATCATGGAAGCCGTCAGCGCAGTTCTGGAGCGTCCGAAGGAAAGCCTGCCCCACCCGGAGAAGCGCGATGCCCTGCCGCAGGGCATCGGCCCGGTATCGGACATGCTGAAAATTCTGCTGAAACAGCGCTGCGAGGAAGCCGGCATCGTCAGCCGGCTGGTCGCGAATGCCGATGAACTGAACCGCCTCGCCGCCGGCGAAACCGATGGCCTTCCTGCCCTGAACGGCTGGCGGCACGAGCTGTTCGGCAAGGATGCGCTGGACTTGAAGGCAGGGCGACTCGCGTTAACAGTACAGGGCAACAAGGTCGAGATTCTGCCGATGTCGGATAGAGGTTCCCCCGTAACGGAGACCGAAGCATGAAGTTTGCCGTCGTGCTTGGCGGATTGCTGCTGATCGGCGCGCTTGGCGCCGGTGGCTATCTGTTCGTCAACAACGGCGAATTGCCCGCCCTGTTCAGCGCCTCGAAAACCCGTCAGCCGCCGCCGCGCCTGCCCGACGAGACAGCAATCACCGCCGACAGCAGCGCCGCCCAACAGGATCAGGGCGGTGAACCGGCGATGTCGGAAACATCGGACGATACAGCAGAGACGACATCGGATTCGGATTCAGATGCGGCGATCGACACGGCGATCGATACAGACCCGGCTGCAACGGAACCGGCACAGACCGAAGACGGGCCGGTGCGGTTTGTGCTGCCGGTCGACTGCGCTATCGGGCGCACCTGTGTCGTGCAGAACTATGTGGACATGAAACCGGGACAGGATTACGGCGATTACACCTGCGGCTCGCTGTCCTATGACGAACACCACGGCACCGATATCCGCCTGCCCAGCCACAAGGAAATGGAAGCCGGCGTCGATGTGCTGGCTGCTGCCGGTGGTGTGGTGCGGCGGGTGCGTGACGGCATGCCGGATGTCAATTTCCGCCTCGTCGGGCGCGAAGCCGTTACCGACCGGGGCCTCGGCAACACGGTGATCATCGAACACGCCGACGGCCTGGTTACCGGCTACGGCCACATGAAACGCGCCAGCATCATCGTCAGGCAAGGCGACACCGTCGTAGCCGGCCAGAAAATCGGCCAGATCGGCCTGTCCGGCCTCTCCGAATTTCCGCATCTGCATTTCGAAGTCCGGCAGAATAACATCATCGTCGATCCGTTTACCGGCACCGGCGCTGAAACCGGCTGCGGTGTGCCGCTCGAATCGCTATGGAACGAAGCCACGCTTGAAGACCTCCGCTACATTCCATCGCTGGTGATGCGGATCGGGTTTTCAGACCGCGAACTCAACCGCGCGGCCATCGAATACGGCCTGCACCAGACCGACGAGCCGATTGATCGCGACGCCGACATGCTGCTGCTGCATGTTTACGTCGCCGGTCTGATAACCGGCGATATTGCGCGCTTTCAGCTAACCGACCCGGCCGGCGACACGTTCATCGACGCCGAACGGATCATCGACCAAAACGCCGCTGTGCAATTGCTGCGGGCCGGGGCCGCCGACCGCACCACACCGTGGGATACCGGCACCTATCGCGGCGTCTTCACCCTGACGCGCATGAAGGATGGCGA
>CAYGSU010000134.1:0-3623 GCA_964352715.1 uncultured Flavobacteriaceae bacterium
AGATCAATTTGGTCCCGATCCTAACGGCAATGATGGCGGTCGCGGCGGCACGGGCGGTAATGGCGGCGCAGGTGGCGCGGGAGGTATCGGCGGTGGCGGGGGCGGTGTCGTTGCCCTTGAAGCGCTCGGCCAATTGAGTGTCTTCGCTTCAACAGTAAGCGCAAACGGTGCTGATGGGAGCGCCGGTGAAGCCGGGGTTCAAGGAAGTATTGGCCGAAACGGCACTTTAGCGAACACCAATGAAGATGGCCATGCGGGTGGGGCCGGCGGTCGGGGCGGAGACGGCGGCACAGGCGGTGCCGGTGGGCAGGGCGGCGGCGGCGCCGGAGGTACCGTGAAGCTTTCAGCGTCTGTTGTCAGTGTGATCCCGGGTGAAAGTTCAATTCTGGCTCAGGGCGGCAATCGGGCCGATATCGGGCGGTTCATCATTGAGACCAACACTAGCGTTAATTTGGCTGACTTTGTCGCTGTAGAAGCCCGGACCGAGACATTTACCGGCCCGCGCAGCTTCAACCGGTTTATCGCCGGCGGTCTGGAAACGCCGTTCCTTGCGAGCGTTTTCCTGCCAGGCGGGTTTGAGTTCGTCGATGTGGCCGGGCTATTGAATCCCGAGCCGGATAATCTGGGCTTCCTGCTGGATCAGGGGGTTATACCGGCGTTTGACGACACCGCGCTCGCGGCCCTGTCGCGGGTGGACGATACGTCGCTTCTTGGCGGCGATTTCACCGGTTTCGACATGCTGCTGTTCAGCAACCTGACGGAAAACTCGGTCTCGGGCGCGCAGATGGGGGTCGATCCGGACTCCTCAGGCATCGGCTTCCTGGCGGATATTCCATTCGATCTGCCGGGACTGTCGGTTTTTGCGACGCTGATCCCGGAAGACGGCACGACCTTCAGCGCGTCATTCCTGGGTGAAGGGTTCCTGGATGTCGAGCTGGCGGCGGGCGAAACGCAGTTCATCGCCGCGGCGGTTGCGGCCGTTCCGTTACCGGCGGCTCTGCCGCTGATGGGGTCGGCCCTGATCAGTATCGGGCTCATCGGCTGGCGGAAGCGGCGCGTCGATAAAGACGTCTAGTACCAACCCGGAGTCTCGCCTCCAAGCCGGCACCCATTCCGGTATTGTCACCGCGTGGTCTAGGGTCTCTGAAATAGGCCCCGGCTCGGTGGCCGGCGTTCACGGCACAGCTCTGCAATCGGATTAGGTTGGTTAATCCGGTAACACCGTTCGCCTGGATATTCTGAATTGGACGAACCGGCGATCCTGTCGCATGAAGGCGCATGCGCAAGTTCAACGACCCTGCACTGGCGATGACGAACCAACCAGTCGATATCGGCGACGGCGACAAAGCGCCGCTGGCGATGTCGTTCGCCTTTCTGGCTGTGATCGCCGGGGTTGGCATGGATGTGTTCGGCAAGCTGGCGACCGATGCCGCCGGCGAATGGCAGATCGTTTTGCTGCGCTGGGGCTATGCCGTCGCGATCATGACGATGCTGCTGCCGATGCTGGGCGCGAGGCAATTGTTCCGGGGCGGCGCAAAGGCGCATATGATCCGGGCGGTGTTGAACATCGGGGCCAGCTTTGCGCTGTATTACGCGCTGGCGCGGCTGCCGTTGTCGGTCGTGCTGTCGATCTTCTTTCTGGAGCTGGTTTTCGCGACCGCCTTCGCCGGGCCGCTGCTGGGCGAAAAGGTGCCGCCGCGCCGCTGGCTGGGCGTGGCCGCTGCCTTTGCCGGCGTGCTGGTGATGACCGAACCGTGGAACGATGCGTCAGGCATTGCCATTGTGCCTGCGCTGATGGCGCTGGCGGGGGCGGCGGCCTGGGGACTGTTGCATGTTGCGACCAAGAAATACGGCGGCGGTAATTCCACCTTCTCGCTGATGTTCTGGCTGGGGACGACCAGCGCCGTCATGGCGACCCCCGGCGCGATGCTGGACTGGCGACTAATCGGTCTCGATACCCATGCCGCCCTGTTCGGCGTTGCGGTCTGCGGGTCGCTGTACAGCGTGTTCTGGATCAAGGGCCTGAAGATCGCCCCGGCCTCGCTGATGGCCAGCATCGGTTTCCTGACCGTGCCGATGGCGTTTCTGGCCGGTTACGTGTTCTTCGGCGAGGTGCCGACACCCGCCATTATCGCCGGTGCGGCGATTGTCGTCGCGGCGGTCTGGCTGGCGACGTCGAAGGCCCGGCGGCGGCAAGGCCCGGCCGTTTCCTGATCCCGGGCCTGACTTTCGCCGGGAAAACAGCGCATAGCAGCTTCCAGTTTCATGCAGGGCAGGTTTGCAGCGGGTTGACGTTGCCTAACGGGATTTTTCTCGTAAGGTTGCGCGTACCGTATTTCTGAATGAGGGGGAACCGCCATCATGGGTGTCGATAAATCGAAACTGCCTAGCCGTTATGTCACCGAAGGGCCGTCCAGTGCACCGCACCGGTCCTATTATTACGCCATGGGCATGACGGATGAGGAGATTGCCCAGCCGCTGGTCGGTGTCGCCACCTGCTGGAACGAGGCCGCGCCCTGCAACATCGCCCTGTCGCGCCAGGCGCAGGCGGTGAAGAAAGGCGTGAAGGCCGGCAAGGGCACGCCGCGCGAATTCACCACCATCACCGTTACCGACGGCATCGCCATGGGCCATGCCGGCATGTATTCCTCGCTGCCCAGCCGCGATGCGATCACCGATACGGTTGAACTCACCATGCGCGGCCACTGCTACGATGCGCTGGTCGGCCTTGCAGGCTGCGACAAGTCGCTGCCCGGCATGATGATGGCGATGGTTCGTCTGAACGTGCCGTCTGTTTTCGTCTATGGCGGGTCGATCCTGCCCGGCACCTATCAGGGCCGCGATGTTACCGTGCAGGACGTGTTCGAGGCGGTCGGCAAGCGCTATGCCGGCGAAATCGACGACGAGGAACTGCACGCGCTGGAATGCGTCGCCTGTCCGTCGGCCGGGGCCTGCGGTGGCCAGTTCACAGCCAACACCATGGCTTGCGTTTCGGAAGCCATCGGGCTTGCCCTGCCGGGCTCCGCCGGGGCGCCGGCGCCGTATGAAAGCCGTGACGAAATGTGCGCGGCGAGCGGCGAGGCGGTGATGCGTCTGGTGCGTGACAACATCCGCCCGCGCGATATCGTCACCCGCAAGTCGCTGGAGAATGCCGCCCGCGTGGTTGCCGCCTCCGGCGGATCGACCAACGGTGCGCTGCATCTGCCGGCGATTGCCCACGAGGCGGGCATCGATTTCGATATCTTCGATGTGGCAGACGCCTTCCGGTCGACCCCGTACATCGCCGACATGAAACCGGGCGGTAAATATGTCGCCAAGGATCTCTACGAAATCGGCGGCGTCAGCGTCATCCTCAAGGAACTGCTGGATGGCGGCTACCTGCACGGCGACTGTCTGACCGTTTCCGGCAAGACGATTGCCGAAAACCTGGCCGATGTGAAACGTCCGGAAGATCAGGATGTGGTGTATTCCATCAAGACCCCGATCACGAAGACCGGCGGCGTCGTCGGCCTGAAGGGCAACCTCGCACCGGATGGCGCGGTGGTTAAGGTCGCCGGTCTGAAAACCCAGCGCTTCGTCGGCCCTGCGCGTTGTTTCGACGGCGAGGAAGCCGCCTATACGGC
>CAYGSU010000135.1:0-3570 GCA_964352715.1 uncultured Flavobacteriaceae bacterium
CGGACTTCTTCCGCGTCAAAGGTTTCACCGGTCAGCTTTCAGCCGTGCCGCTGCCGGCGGCCCTGCCGCTTCTGGCAGCCGCGATCGGCGGTCTTGGCCTGTTGCGGCTGCGCCAGCGCACCGCCTGATCGGCACAGACAGATCGAAGACTCTTCCGGGGTAACCCGGTATCGGCTTCAAACAGAATTCAGGAAAAGGCCTCCCCTCGCGGAGGCCTTTTTCTTTTAAGTCTTTTCCTGCAGACCGATTCTGAATTCTGACTTTTCCATGGTTTCCGACGCCGCCACGACAAACTCCACGAACTCTCTGTACAGGCTGTCGCGCTGAAACAGCTTGCGCGGTGTGAGCAGGTAGTGATTTCCGCCGGCAGCGATACTGATGTTGAAGGGAACGATGAGCTTGCCTTCCCGCAGCGGCAGCGCTGCATACATATGCGGCACCAACGCCACACCATAGCCTGATTGCGCCATTTCCATCGCCGTCAGGGAATTGTCCGTCTTGACCCATGTCGTACGGCCCGGCACATCGACGCCTGCGGCTTCGAACCACCGCGACCAGCCGTCAGCGAAACCAACCACCGATACAAGCGGAACGTCGATAAGATTTCCGGGCTCCCGCAGCTTTTCGCCCCTCACCCGATAATCGGGCGCAGACACCGGAACCAAACGGCACCAGGTGATCTGCCGCGCATGCATACCTTCCCATTTGCCGGCGCCGAATTCGCCATAGAGAACCGTTTCATCAAACGCCGGATCAGACCAGATCGTGCTGGCAAAGTTGAAGGAAACGTCCGGATGCGCGACCCCAAATTCCTTTATGGCGGGTATCAACAGGCTCGTATGCAGCGCGACCGGCGCGGATAAGACCAACTTTCTAGCGGTTTTCGACCCAAACAGGGTCGAGGTCGCCACCCCGAGGTTATCCATCGCCGCCTTCACGGTCGGCAGATACGCCCGACCGAGTTCGGTCAGCGACACGCCCCGCCGCTGCCGGAAAAACAAAGGCCGGCCCAGAAATGTCTCAAGCGCCTTGATGTGCTGGCTGACTGACGCCTGGGTCCGGTTCAATTCACCGGCGGCTTGCGTAAAATTTCCGTGGCGGGCGACGCATTCGAACGTGCGGAGATACTCCATGGGTGGAATGCCGGACATTGCTGACGCCTCCATAAGCCATAAAATTTTTACTGGTCAAAGAACCAATAGTTTTGTTTGTGCATATTTTTCTACGGTTCAACAATAAATTTTACGAATAACAAAATTCACGCATCGAGAAAATCGAATGACGCCTTCTTGGAGAGGAAACAGATCATGACTTTTGGACCCGATACGACAGCCCGCGACGGACTCACTCGCCGCAATGCCCTTTTGCTTGGTGGCGGCGCCTTCGCCGCTTCTTTCGCCTGCCCCGGTGCGGCCCGTGCCACAGGCCCGAAGCGAGGCGGACATGCGCGCATCGGCGTTCGTGGCGGCTCAACCTCGGATACGCTGGACCCGCAAACCTTCGGCGACGTGTTCATGCGCACCGTCGGCTACGGTTTTTTCAACACGCTGACCGGTATTGCCGGTGACGGGTCACTGGCGCCTGATCTGGCGGAAAGCTGGGAAGGCGGCAAGGGCGCAACTGTCTGGACTTTCAAGCTGCGCAAGGGCGTAACCTTCCACAATGACAAGTCCTTCACCGCAGACGACGCCATCGCCTCGATCAGGCATCATCTGGGTGAAGACAGCAAATCCGGCATGAAATCTCAGCTGAAGGACATCACGGATATCCGCAAGGACGATGACCACACGATGACGGTCACGCTTTCGGCGGGCAATGCAGACTTCCCGTTCGTGTTGACCGACTACCGGATGATGATGATGCCGGCTGTAGACGGCAAAGCGGACTGGCAGTCAGGCATCGGCACGGGCGGCTATACGCTGGAGAGCTTCGAACCCGGCGTTCGGGCCAGCCTGAAGCGCAATCCCGACTACTGGAAATCGGATGCCGCCTATTTCGAGTCTGCCGAAGTGTTGCGGATTCCCGATATCTCGGCCCGGCAGAACGCGCTGTCTTCCGGCGACGTCGACTATATCGACCAGGTTGATCTGAAGACCGTCGGCCTGATGAAAAAGCGGGCCGGTATTCGGGTGCTGGAGACCAAAGGGGCGCTGCATTATGTCTACGGCATGAACACGCAGACCGATCCCTATACCTCCGTCGATGTCCGCAAGGCGTTGAAATACGGGGTAGACCGCGAAGCACTTCTCCAGAAAGTGCTTCAGGGATACGGGTCCATCGGCAACGACCATCCGATTGCACCAACCCACCAGTTTCTGGCGAAAGACATCGAACAGACGTCCTACGACCCCGACAAGGCGAAGTTCCATCTGAAGAAAGCCGGCATGGAGTCACTGGCGGTCGATCTCAGCGTCTCGGATTTTCTGTATACCGGGGCTGTCGACGGGGCCGTGCTGTACCGTGAAGCTGCCCGAAAAGGCGGCATCGAAATTGCCGTGAAGCAGGAGGCCTCGGACGGCTACTTTTCAAATGTCTGGTTGAAAAAACCATTTGTCGCTTCGTACTGGGGCGCTCGCCCGACGGAAGACATGATCCTCACCGCCGCCTTTTCAGCTTCCAGTTCATGGAACGAAACGCAGTTCCAGCATGAGCGGTTCAACACGCTGCTTGAGGCCGCGCGGGCGGAACTGAATGAGGAAACCCGCCGTCAGATGTACCGCGATATCCAGATCATCCTGCGTGACGAAGGCGGCGCGGTGATCCCGCTCTTCGCCAGCAATGTCTTTGCGGTTTCCGATAAAATCGGCACGCCGGACATCATGTCAGGCGCGTGGGAGCTTGATGGTGGTCGGTCGCTTGAGCGATGGTGGTTCGCATGATCGTTCAGCCGAAAGCGAACAACCACGGTGAGTGACTCCAGCATTGCAAAATTGGCGGTGACGCTTCGGGATAGTTTCGAAGCGTCCCGTCATGCCGTCATCCAGGACATATTGTCGTCGTGGCCGGCAGATGTTTCTCCGGCATCTTCTTGCACGGCGCCTTCTTCGCTGCCGGTTCTATCCTTTCTTCAAACAGCCTGCCGAAATGCACCGCCGGCCCACCGCCATCTAACGGACGCGCTGCGTGATGCCGCCCCGGCGCTATACTGGGGTCAGACCTATTCCAAAGCCGATTTCGACAATGGCTTTCTCGACCGGTACGGATGGACGAGCCTTGTCGGGCCGCGTGCACCGGTACCCAACACATCTATGATCTCGGGCTTTCTGTTTCTGGGCCCCGATGTCGAATACCCGTTCCACAAGCATTCGGTAGAGGAAATCTATCTGGTCATTTCCGGAGCCGCGTCGTGGAAACTGGGCGACGAAGACTGGACAGAGCTTGAACCCGGTGCTGTCGTGCACAACCCGCCGTGGCGGCCGCATGGTATGCGTACGGATCGGGACCAGCCGTTGTTGCTTGCCTATCTGTGGCGCGCCGGCGCGGTCGAAAAGTCCGTGATGGTCTAAGAGCGGGCCTACTTGTACGGGTCCGCCGCGTCGCGCAGGCCGTCGCCGAGGAACTGGAACGCCA
>CAYGSU010000136.1:0-3539 GCA_964352715.1 uncultured Flavobacteriaceae bacterium
GCCGTACCCAGGGACGCCGCGCTGAGGCCGCCGAAAAGGATCTGGTTCATGAGTGGTCCTATTCTATGACGCGATATGCAGGGAATGGTCGTTCGGCGGCACGATGAACCGGTGATAGACAAGCGGCACATCGCCGAGGGTCAGAACCCGGACTTCGAATTGCTGGCACATCGTTCCCGCATCGACATTGATTTTATTGGCCAGCAGCGCGTCGATCGTTCTGAAAGATACCGTCCAGTCCCGTTTCAGCGCCGGCAGGCCCAGACGGACATGGATAAGCTGCTGGATTGCGACGTCCTTCAGAGCCTCCGGCGGAAAATCCATTAGAATCCGGATTCTCGGATCGGCGAAGTAGAAGTCGCTGCTCACACTGAAAGTGCCACCGAACTTCAGGATCCGGGAGATGTGCAGATACGTTGGCCGGTCGCCAAGAAACAGCGACCAGAGGCCGCGGTCGGTGGTTTCCGATACCTCGATATTGAGAACCTCTGACGTAATTCTTTTGCCGGTCTGCGCATTCAGGAACTGAAAGTACAGGTAATCTCGTGGCAATTGTTCTTCCGGCGAGACAAAACTGCCGCGCCGTTTCGCACGGGTGATTAACCCTTGTTCGGCCAGCATGTTCAGGCTTGCCTGCACGGTCGCGACGCTGAGAGGCAATGCGTTCGTGAACTCGACATCTGTGGGCAAGCGATCGCCCGGATTCCAAAAGCCCTGTTCGATCATCTTCAGCATGGCGCTGTGCAGTCGCATCCGCTTCGGCCCGGACCGGGTAGCAGTTTCATTGTAGAAACTCAACAGAGCGTCTGTCCGCAAGGCTCTGGCGGTGTGTTCGGTTTTTTCGTTCCTGCTCTTTGTCGTCATTGTAATCCTGTCTGCCTTTCCTGCGGCCCGGTCGGATTTGCGAACCAACGAAACCGAAGTACCAAACGAGTCCCACAACATGCCATCTAAAGCCTGATCTGGTCCAAGACAGATAATAAAAAACTAGGTTATATTTATGCTCTTTGTGTATAATGATGAGTATGACAAAAAATATATAAAAAACAGTGATGTATATAAAATTCAACGTTTATATTAATAACCTATTTTAAAATTTCCTGTTTGTGATTTCTCTTGGAGAGTTTCTCAATCTGTTCAATTCACCTAGTAGGATACCAACCATGTCCGGACCATCAGACCGACTTTCAGGGCAGGTATTTTCAGCGGCTTTGCCGACGGAAGATCCCGTTCTCTACGGCTCGGCGGAACTGACGCCGAAGGGCGCGTTCGAGGCGCGCAGTCTTCAGACCTTTCGCCTGACCTATCATACCGGCCGCTACGGTCTGGACGATACCGGTTCCATCCGCATTGTCTTCCGGTTCACCGCCGATGGCGGGCCGTTACAGACAACCGATCCGACGGCGGTGAACTACGTTACCGCGAAAAGCTCGAACAATGTGCCGCTGCGGTTGCATTTCAGCGCCGACGGTCACCAGCGCCCGTGGTACCAGGCGCTTACCGTTACTGTCTCGCACGGCTATCTGCGGGAAGGGGACACGGTGGAGGTCGTGCTGGGTGATACGTCCGGCGGGTCGCCCGGCTTGCGCTTGCAGTCGATGTGCGAAACGGCCTTCGCCTGGCGGGTTCTGGCGGATGTCTGCGCAACCGGTCACTACGTGCCGGTTGCGGAAAGCCCGACAATCTCCATCGTGCCCGGAAAACCCAAGGTGTGGAAAGCCGTGCTGCCGACAGTGCGCCGCCCGGGGCAGGGGTTCCGTCTGGGTATCAAGGCGGAAGACGAATATGGCAACCCGTCGGACCCGGTCGGGCAGACAGTGCGCCTGCGTACCACGGGTGCGGTAGACGGTTTGCCTGCCGACATCCGGTTCGACACGGGGAAACGCGCTGTTGTTGTAGACGGACTTTCCTGCGCCAAAGACGGAACGGTTGCGATCGATGTCTTGAACGAACAGGGGGATTTGCTCGCAACCTCCAACCCGATGCTTGTGCGGAACGATGATCGTGTTGCTTTCTGGGCGGACATGCACGGGCAGAGCGGAGAATCCGTCGGCATCAACACGGCGCGTGAATATTTCGCCTTTGCCCGCGACCTCGCCTTTCTCGATGCGACCAGCCATCAGGCAAACGACTTTCAGATAAACGGTGCGTTCTGGGCCCATATCAACGAGCTGACGGCGGAATTTCACGAAGACCACAGGTTTCTGACCCTGCCGGGCTACGAATGGTCGGGCAATACGGGCGTCGGCGGCGATCGCAATGTCTATTTCCGGCATGAGGGATGCACCATCCACCGCTCTTCGCATGCGCTGATCGAGGACCGGGCGGAAATCGGCACTGATGCGCCGACAGCGAGACAATTGTTCAAAGACCTGCAGGAAGTCGACTGCGCCGTATACGCCCATATCGGCGGCCGTCCGGCGGATGTCGCCTATTCGCATGATCCGCGGCTGGAAACGGCAATGGAAATTCATTCCGCCTGGGGCACGTTCGAATGGCTGATGGAAGATTGCTTCAGAGAGGGATACCGTGTCGGCATCGTTGCCAATAGCGACGGCCACAAGGGCCGGCCCGGCGCGAGCTATCCGGGCGCATCGCAGTTTGGCGCCTATGGCGGGCTGACCTGTTTCCTGATGGAAAACCTGATCCGTGATGATCTGTTCGATTGTTTGCGCCATCGCCGCCACTATGCAACGACTGGCGAGCGCATCCATATCGACCTGAACGTTACGTCGGGTGCCGGTCTTGAACGCTATGATGCCGATCCGGCCGTTCGTAAAAGTGATCGGCATGCCGTCGATGCGCTGGCCATGGGCGATATCGCGGTGGCCGGTGGCGACACGGCGAGGCTGTCATTCAGTGTTCTTGCACCGACCCCGGTGGAGCGGGTCGATGTGCTGAACGGCATGTCCGTCATATCGACCATCCGAAATCCCGCGCCGGCGGAAGCCGGAAGCCGGTTGCGGGTGCTGTGGCGCGGAGCGGTGGTGAAGGGGCGCGGTGCGCGGGCTGACTGGAAAGGGTCGGTAACGTTCGATGGCTGCCGAATTCTCCGCACGCGTGAAATCAATGCATGGAATCCCGACCGGCGCCTGCGCCGCGAGAATGAGAATACCCTGTCCTGGGAATCGGTGACCGCCGGAAATTTCGGCGCCTTCGATGTCTGGCTCGATGAAAGCGATACAGCATTGATGGACCTTGAAACCAACCATGTATCGGCGCGGATCGCGCTTGCTGAGATTGGCCTGGACGATCATGTTCTGGACGCTGGCGGGCTCGATCTCGAGGTTCGAATCTCCCGTCTTGCGTCCGATCTGAAGCCAGGAGTTTTGTCGGGTGAAGTCGAGATTCCGCTCGATAGGACTCGCGATAACCCGTTGTGGATTCGGGTGACGACCGAGGACGGTTTTCAGGCCTGGACCAGCCCGGTCTACCTCATCCCGCCATCAGCATAACCGGCATGGCGAAGCAAATTTCCATGTATCGTGGCACAGGTCTTTAGGCAGGCCACCTCTACTCTTTTGCCGATACCAGTCTGA
>CAYGSU010000137.1:0-3453 GCA_964352715.1 uncultured Flavobacteriaceae bacterium
GTGTCGATACCGTCCATCCGGTCTATGTGCCCCAACCGGCAGGCGCGGAGCAAGGGTGATCGTCACCTGACAATAAAGCGCAACCGCTCGATTGGCTGCTTGATCGGGGGGCATTGATTTGGTACACGCTGCTGCCCATTGGAGTATCAATACTTCGTCGGCGCCGGCCCGCTCCCCCATCCGGCCACCCACAGCGTACGATTCCGTTGGGTGGCCGGGTGGGGGAGAGGGCAGGAACCGCGAGAGTACTCTTAAACAGGCACGTGCGGTCGTGGCGGAATTGGTAGACGCGCAGCGTTGAGGTCGCTGTGGGAGAAATCCCGTGGAAGTTCGAGTCTTCTCGACCGCACCATCTTTTCAAAGACACTTATGCGAAAATAGGCATCCGCTTGCCGCCAGGTTGCCTCGGCGACTGCGGCGGTGGCTTACCTGTGGCTAGATCGCCTTTTCCAGCAGAATGACATTACCCGTGTAGTACGGCTGGCAGGGATGCTCCCGCACCGGGCTTTGCGCGATATCGCGATAGCCCAGCCGGCGGTACAGCTTCAGCGCATCGGCATTCTGTTCGAACACCTGGATGCTGACTTTCGCATATCCCTTGTCGCGCGCGGACCGCTCGGCGCAGGCGATCAGCCGTGCGCCGATGCCCCGGCCGCGATGGCCCGGCCGCACGGCGAGCGCGTTGACGTAACAGGTGCCGACGGATTTCGCCTCCAGTTCGATGAACGGCCTGAGCGGGGCGGGCAGGTCGGCCGGATCGTCATCGGGCGCCGTGTCGATCGGGTAGCTCAGCACCATGCCGACGATCTCGTTGCCGGTCACGGCGACTTCGGCGTTGATGTAGGAGAACCCGCCGGCGTCGCGCTGCGCACGCTCTTCACCGACATCGAGCGGGGACTGTCCATCACCGCAGGACCGGCTCCACAGCCAGGTCGGAACGCCTTCGCCGGCGATATCGATCAGTTGAGCAAGGTCGCGGGCATCCGCCTTGCCGGCGGGACGGGTGGTAATTGGGTTGTGCAGGGCCATCGGGTCTTCTTTCCAAGTCAGTAAGTGTTGTTCGGCCACACCGGGTCCAGTCCGCAGTGCGTCCAGCGAGGCCCGCAAACTAGGCGAAGGCTGCCTGATCCGATAGGTGTCGTATGGTGCAGTTTTTGAAGGATTTTTTATGGCGTGATTTCAGTGGCTTGGCCGGTTTCCGGCGGCGACGGCCCACACCCGTCACGGTAAAACCATACTCGCGGTACAGAAAGCGGCGGCATTGCAGCAAAGTGGTTGAGCGGATGGAGGCGTACACTCAGCGAGTTCGTACCTGTCGAATTGCCCCGCGAATATTAGCGTCCTTGCGCGTGCGCCAACAATTCAGCCCCCGGTCATGACAGGCGCAAACCATTGAAAATAATCTGTTAAGTAAGGAACAGGACCAGCACATCGAACGCGATAACGCCGATGAACACGCCGGTAAGGATGGAGACGATCGACAGGGCAATGCCGATGCAGATGAACACACCGTCTCTTTCCATCAATCCGATGGAAATCGCGAGGAACGCAAGGGCCGGTGGAAAGTTGGTGAAGGGCAGCGGCAACATGATGAGAAGCGCCAGGCCGATGCTGAGCGCGCCGACCAGAACCTGAACCGATGCACCCGCAGCCTTTGGCCAGCGAGGCTTTGAAAGTTTCTCGATCCTCCTGACAATCGGGATCGCCCGCGCTGCGAGATTGCGCACCAGTTCCACTCTGATACGACGGCGGCGGACAAATCGGGGCAGCAAGGGCGCGCGAAAACCCAGCATCAGCTGTACGGCGGGGATCAGCATCGCCACGCCGGCGACAGTGGAAATGCCGGGCAACAGGCCCAGCGCGGACAGTATCAGGAAGATACCGCCAAACGACCGGCGCCTGAACTTGAGGATCAGCGTACCGATCAGAACAGTCTCGCCGGTCAATCTGTCTGCGACGTCGCCGATCAGGTCCGATGTGAGTATATCCGAAGCCGGCGGTACGTTGCGCGCTTCGCCGTTCTCGACAGGAGACTCCGCCTGATCGTGCATACCGGGACAGTCCTTTGTTAAACCGGTTGTTTCGCGTTCGCTTTGCGGTCTTTCGGGCGTTCGGAAAGACAGCCGACGCCGTGACAGGCCGGTTGGGTGACGCCGCGGAAGACAGAAAACGCCGGGCCGGTGCGGCAAATACCGGCGCCGCGAAAATAGTACAAATAGATATGGGAAGGGCGGGGTGGCGGCACCATATGTTCGGCGCTCGGTAAAAGCGCCGTCCTGCATCGTTGCGCGTCATTCAGGGCGCCCGGTAGTTTGACGCGGTTACCCTATTGAATTGGCATCCATGGTCCTACCTTCAATTGCTATCGTTTCCGGTCTCGCGCTGCTGATCTGGAGTGCGAACAGGTTCGTCGACGGCTCCGCAGAACTGGCCCGCAAATATTCCGTTCCGCCGTTGCTGATCGGGATCGTGATCATCGGGTTCGGTACCTCGTTTCCGGAAATGATGGTCTCCGCCTTCGCCGCCCTGGAGGGCAATCCCGGGCTGGCGTTGGGCAACGCCTACGGGTCGAACATCGCCAATATCGCCCTGATCATCGGCGTCACGGCGGTGATCGCCCCGATCGCCGTTCATTCCGACGCCGTCAGGCGGGAAATTCCGATCCTGCTTGGCATAACGGGTCTGACCGTTGCCCAGCTGTACGACGGTGCGCTGTCGCGGATCGACGCGGTCGTGCTTTTCGCCGTCTTCCTTGCGTTGATCGGCTGGAGCGTACGGGAAGGGTTTCGCAATCGCGAGGATTCCTTCGGCCAGGAGGTGGAAGAGCATTATCCCCAGCAGGCCGGCGGCACCGGCAAGCCTCTTTTCTGGGCGATTGCCGGTCTGGTCGTTCTGATCCTCAGCTCCCGGCTGCTGGTCTGGGGGGCTGTCGAGGTTGCGGGTGCGCTGGGCGTATCCGATCTCCTGATCGGCCTGACGATTGTCGCTGTCGGCACATCCCTGCCCGAACTGGCGTCATCGCTTTCGGCGGCGCTGAAAAAGCAGCCGGATCTGGCGCTCGGCAACATACTCGGCTCCAACCTGTTCAACACGCTGGTGGTCGTCGGGATAGCCGGGATAATCGAACCGATGGCTGTTCCGCCCGAAATTCTGTCGCGGGACATTATCGTGGTCGCGTTGGCGACGGTCCTGCTGCTCGTTTTCTGCTTCAGCTTCCGGGGGCAGGGGCGCATCACCCGACCGAAGGGCGCGATCCTGCTCTTCACGTATATCGGCTACAATTTCTGGCTCATCGCCTGACCGACCGGAACGAGTAGTTCTTGCCTGACAGCCGTTCTGGAGGCTTCCGTCGGTAAGGCATGGCAGTCACACAGCGGAATGGTGACGGGTCGATAAACTGTCACCGTGTTTTTCTTTAAGTTCCCGTAAATTCATCGCATGATGCGGCTGCAA
>CAYGSU010000138.1:0-3447 GCA_964352715.1 uncultured Flavobacteriaceae bacterium
GCCGGGCAAACTTGTTCGGCGAAATGCCGACGGCGTAGAGAATGTCGTCAAACCCAGAAGTGGCGAAGTATTCCGCCTCCGCCACGGTGGAGACCGTGATGGTGGACATCCGCCCGCCGGTCGCCACTTTCGCCACATCGACCGATTTCGGCGTTTTGACATGCGGCCGCAGCGTCACGCCCAGTGATGCGCAATGATCGCGCATGCGTTTCGCATTGGCTTCCAGCCGGTCTGCGTCGAGAATCAGGGCCGGGGTTTCAAGGTCTGTATACTGCATGACGGCGGTACCTTCGTTTTCCGCCTGCAGTGTGCGACAACCTCGCCTTGAAGCAAACCCGGAATTGCCTTCCGCGCGCCATGACCGAGACCGCGCCACCATTGTCGACCGCCGTCTTTCCGAGGCGTTGTGGATCGCATTTCGTCAGGGCAATCGCATGCTAGCTGCAAACAGCACCGCTTTTACGACGCCATCAGCGCCTTGACGCGGCCAATGAAGGTCTCGTCATCTTTGGCCTTCCGTTCATCGAGCAGGGCATGGGCATCCTGACCGGCCCTGAAACGCAGGCGGTTTCCGGTGTGGTTGGCGGCTGACCAGATCACCTCGGCAACAACCTCCGGCGCGGACGGATTTTCGGCCAGCTTGCCGAACAGACGTCCCATGGCCTCGGCTGTCGGGCTGTAGTCCGACATACTCTCGTCCATCGCGAAATCGAATGACCGGCCGCCGAAATCCGTCTTGATCATGCCCGGCTCAACGATCCGGACCCGGATACCGAGCGGTTCCAGCTCGTAGTGCAGCGCTTCGGACAGGCCTTCGACCGCGAACTTGGTGCCATGATAGAGCGTACCCAGCGGGAAGGTGATCTGCCCGCCGATCGACGAAATGTTGATGATCGTGCCAGAGCGGTTTGCCCGCATATGCGGCAGCACCGCCTTTGTCACCTCCAGGAGGCCGATGACATTGGTGTCGAACTGGCGGCGAATGCGGTCCGTTGAAAAAGCCTCCAGCGGGCCGTAGGCGCCGTATCCCGCATTGTTGAGAAGCACGTCGATCTTGCCGAACCGGTCTATCCCGGCGGCGACGGCATCCGCAATGGAACCTGCATCCGTCACATCGAGCCTGGTTACAAGAACGTTGGCGAGCGCCAGAAGGTCAGCCCCCGCTGAAGGGTCGCGCATCGTGGCGATCACGTTCCAGTCTTCGGCCTGAAACCGCAGAACTGTTGCCTTGCCGATGCCGGAAGATGCACCGGTGATCAGGATGGTCTTCATGAGCGTCTCCTCAAGCGTTCAGGTCGAGCATCTGTGCGATGCCGAAATTGGTCAGGACGGTCCGCGTCACGTCATGCAACACGTCGTTATAGCGCTCTATCTCGGGGCCGACGCCGGTATGGTCGACCACCTTGCGGAAGGGTTTCTGCCCGAATGGCATGTCCAACAGGGTGACCACCGCCTCTGCGATCCGCTCGGGACGCTGCTCCGGCGTCGCATCCAGCATCTGGGCAAGCCCGGCTGCCGAAATCCCGGGCACCTGCGCGAACTCGCCATAGCCGGCTTCCCGCTCTGGGTCTTCGGGGGCGACCATCCCGTCGAAGAAGGCCGTCGGCATCGCCCCGGGTTCGATGATGCAGGATTCGATACCGAATCCCGAAAGCTCTGTCCGATAGCACTCGGCGATGGCTTCCAGCGCCCATTTAGAGGCTGAATAGGTGCCATAGAACGGGGTGGCGATCCGGCCGATCAGGCTGGAAGTGTAGAGGACCGTGCCGCGCCCCTGCGCGCGCATGTGGGGAAGGGCGGCGCGCATGACCCGCTGGACGCCGATGACGTTCACGTCGAAGACGCGCGCCATGTCCTCGGGCGACATCAGTTCCTGAATGCCATAGGAACCGATCCCGGCATTGTTGAACAAGACATCCAGACCGCCAAGAGCGGCAATGGCCTCGGCGATGCCGCGCCCGGTGCCGGCCGTATCCGTCACGTCCATCTCGATGATCCGCGCGCCACTGGCCTCCAGTTGCGCGACAGTATTTGCGTTCCGTCCGTTACGGCTGCGCACGGTTCCTGCAACGGTGTGTCCCTTTTCCAGCAGCGCCAATGCCGTGGGTTTGCCGAAGCCGCCCGCTATACCCGTGATCAAGACCTTCATCATGTTCGCACCCCTCACCTCTTCATCTCATCACTTTACTTTTTCATCAGCGATAATTCTTTCCTGGTAGACCAAATTTCTTGCCTAATCCTCTGAGAGATAAAATTATTGATCATGTTATTGGAAAATCCGTGCTAGCCGGGTCGCAAGGAGAAAGATCCATGGTTGCCACACCGCTGTTGCATCACATATCCGCACTGTTCGACCGTTTGGGTCCGGCGCAGGGTGCGCTTGCCCACGCACCCAGCGGCATGCATTTCCTGCAATATTCATCCCCGACCGGGCAGGACGCGACCGTCTACCGACCGCTGCTTTGCCTCGTGCTTCAGGGTGCCAAGGAAGTCAGCGCCGGCGCACGCACCCTGCGCGTTGCGAATGGGCAATCCCTCGTTGTGAGCCACGCGCTTCCGGTCGTTTCTCGCATCACCGAAGCTGCACCGGAACGCCCCTATTTTGCGCTCGTGTTCCCGATCAACCTCGATCTTCTGCGGGGGCTGGCCGCCGACGTGGTGCCCACGCCCGCTGCCAACCTGCGCGACCCGTTCTCGATCTCACTCAGTCCGGGTGATCCGGAGATGGAGGAGGCGCTGCTGCGCTATCTCCGGCAGTGCGAAACGACTGAGGCGCGTCGCCTGCTGTCCCCCATCACGGCGAGGGAGATTCATGCGAGGCTCCTGCTCGGGCCGCATGCCGAGCCGCTTCGCAAGCTCCAATGGCTTGAAACGACCGCCAGCCGAATCTTCGAGGTCACTCGAGAGATCCAGACGAATCTTTCGCGACCTATTGTGATCGGGGACCTTGCAAAGCAGGCCGGCATGAGCAGTTCAGCCTTCTTCGAGCACTTCAAGGCGGTGACAGGCACCTCGCCGCTGCAATACCAGAAAGACCTTCGCTTGTTGCGTGCGCGCGAGACGTTGCGGAGCACGAACGAAAAAGTCTCAGAGATCGCATTCGCGGTCGGCTACGGAAGCTCGGCCCAGTTCTCGCGGGAATACGCGCGCCAGTTCGGTTTGCCGCCAAGGCAAGACCGCGCGGTCCATGCTGCCGGGTAGCCTGCGCGTTCTCGGCAGATGAACACCGCACAGGCGAGGCTCCAGCCAACCAGCACCGCGTCCCTGTCATTGTAAGCAGTGGGGTGGCAGGGCCAAGGCCACGTGCATATAGTGTGTGGCGCATGTCCCGTCTGAGAAACGACGGTCCAGAGGAGATCACCGAATGCTATTGAACGCAGCCATCCAGGCGTCGCCAAACCCTGTCGACCGCCGCCTTTCCGTCGCGCCGATGATGGACTGGACGGA
>CAYGSU010000139.1:0-3361 GCA_964352715.1 uncultured Flavobacteriaceae bacterium
CGCCGCCACGGCGATGATGGGCAAGGCGATTGCGGCCACGCCAAAACGGGGCGGCCATTGCCGTGTCGGCATGGGTCATGGTTCGACCACGGACTCGCTTGATCCGGCGACCTATGAAAACGGCTATATCAACACACTTACGCACAACACGCATGCCCGTCTGACGGAAGTCGCACCGGATATTTCCCTGACCGGCGAAATTGCGGAAAGCTGGGAAGCATCGTCGGACGCCTCGGTCTGGACGTTCAAGCTTCGCAAGGGCGTTGAATTCCACAACGGTAAAACCGTTACCGCCGAAGACGTTATTGCGTCCTATAACCACCACCGCGGTGAGGATTCCAAGTCGGCGGCGGCCCCGATCGTTGCGCCGATCACAGACATCAAGGCCGACGGAGACGACACCGTTGTCTTCACGCTGGAAAACGGTAATGCCGACTTCCCGTTCATTGCAACCGACTACCATCTGGCGATCCTGCCGTCCAAAGACGGCAAGCCGGATGTAACGACCGGCACAGGCGCCGGCAGCTACAAGATCGCCGCCCACGAACCCGGCGTCCGTTCTTCGGTCGAACGCTTCGAAAACCACTGGGATCTCGACAACCGGGCGTTTTTCGATTCCGGTGAAATTCTGTCGATCATCGATGCGAATGCCCGCCAGAACGCACTTGTGACAGGCTCAATCGAAGTCGCCGACCGTATTGATCTGAAAACGGTCGAACTGCTGAAGCGCAAGCCTGGCGTCGTCGTTGAAGACGTTACCGGCTACGGCCACTATACGTTCCCGATGCTGACGGACATTCCTCCCTTCGACAACAAAGACGTTCGGATGGCGCTGAAACTGTCTCTCGATCGCGAACAGCTTCTGCAGAAAATTCTGAAAGGTTACGGCTCGGTCGGTAACGATCATCCGATTTCACCCGCCAACCGGTACATGAACCGGGATCTGCCGCAGCGCACATACGATCCGGAAAAAGCAAAGTGGCACCTGAAGCAGGCCGGTCAGGAAGGCCTGACGGTTGAACTCAGCGCCTCAGATGCGGCTTTCGCCGGCGCTGTCGATGCTGCGGTTCTGTACAAGGAGCATGCCGCAGCTGCCGGTATTAACATCGAAGTGGTGCGGGAACCGGGTGACGGTTACTGGTCGAATGTCTGGCTCAAGAAGCCATGGTGCGCCTGCTACTGGGGCGGCCGCCCGACGGAAGACTGGATGTTCTCGACCGCATATCAGTCGGGCGTTCCGTGGAACGACACGAACTTCAACAACGAACGGTTCGATACGCTTCTCACCGAAGCACGCGCAGAACTGGACGAAACGAAGCGTCGTGCCATGTACTACGAAATGCAGGAAATTGTGGCCAACGAAGGCGGCACCGTCGTTCCGTTCTTCTACAACTACGTCAACGCCCACAGCGACAAGATCATGCTGCCGGATGTCATTGCCGGCAACTGGGAGCTGGACGGCGCCCGCTTGCTCGAGCGCTGGTGGTTTGCATAAGAACCATCGACCGTTTGACGCGGAAAGGGAGGCTTCGGCCTCCCTTTTCTTTTGCCAATCCCGATGCGCTGACATTTGCGAAGCAAAGCAGTGCCGATATAGTGGACAAATAACAAAGAACGATCAGCAGGAGGGGCAGAGTCTATGAGAACACAGAGCGTATCGTCAGGACTAGCAGACCTTTCGGCCAGGCTTCGGCGAGGTGGCATATCCCGCCGCGCATTCATGGAAGGGGCACTCGTCACGGGTCTTTCGGTTGCTGCGGCAACCGCGCTGATGGACAAGACGCTTGCCGCGGTTCCGAAACGGGGTGGCACCTTGCGCATGGGAATCGGCCACGGATCGACAACGGATTCAACCGATCCAGGAACATTCGACAACGGTTTCGTGAACTACACCTTCCACAGCATCCATAACCGGTTGACGGAAATCGCCGCGGACGGGTCCCTGATCGGCGATGTCGCTGAAAGCTGGGACGCCTCGCCCGATGCGAAAACCTGGACCTTCAGAATCCGCAAGGGCATGACATTCCACAACGGAAAGACGGTGACAGCACGCGATGTTATCGCCTCGCTGAACCATCACCGGGGTGAAGGCACCTCTTCGGCCGCAAAACCCATCGTAGCCGCCGTTACTGATATCAGGGAAGACGATCCATCGACCGTCGTTATTTCTCTTGAAGGCGGCAATGCCGACTTTCCCTTCATCATGGCGGATTACCACTTGTCTATCCTGCCGGAAACAGACGGCGGAATCGATCTGTCCGGTGTCGGCACCGGCAGCTACAAACTCGACTCCTTCGAACCGGGCGTTCGCATCATTATGTCGCGATACGACGACTACTGGGACAATACCCGCGGCCATTTCGACGCGGTGGAAGCGCTGTCGATCATCGAACCGAACGCGCGCCAGAACGCCCTGCTTACAGGTTCTGTCGATGTCGCCGACAGGCTGGAACTGAAAACCGTCGACCGGGTAAAGCGCACGCCGGGCATGGTCGTAAAGAATATTACCGGGTACCAGCATTACACGTTTCCTATGCATGTCGATGTCGCACCCTACAACGACATCGACATTCGCATGGCGTTGAAACTGTCGTTCAAGCGCGAGGAGCTGGTCCAGAAAGTGCTGCAGGGATACGGTTCAGTCGGAAACGATCATCCAATATCGACGGCCAATCGCTATCACAATGGCGAGTTGCCGCAGCGCGGCTACGATCCTGAAAAAGCAAAGTGGCACCTGAAAAAAGTTGGTGCCGAAGGATTGTCCGTCAATCTCAGCGCCGCCACCGCCGCCTTTCCCGGCGCAGTTGATGCAGCGGTTCTGTATAAGGAAAGCGCCGCTCACGCCGGCATCAAGGTCAATGTCGTGCGCGAGCCGAATGACGGCTACTGGTCGAACGTCTGGCTCAAGAAGCCGTGGTGCGCCTGTTACTGGGGCGGCAGGCCGACCGAAGACCAGATGTTTTCCACCGCTTATGAGACCGGCGTTCCGTGGAACGATACCAACTGGTCGAACGAACGGTTCGACACGCTGCTGCACGCAGCGCGCGCGGAACTGGACGAGGGGAAACGCCGGGAGATGTATTACGAGATGCAGACCCTGGTCTCGAATGACGGCGGCACCGTCGTGCCCATGTATGCTTCCTACGTGTTCGGGCACAACGATTCCCTGTCGCATCCCGAAGTTATTGGCGGCAATTGGGACTTTGATGGCGGCAAACTCGCCGAACGGTGGTGGTTTACCTGACGGGGCAAAAGAAAACGGGACGACCGCCAGGTCGCCCCGCTTCCGTGTGAACCGGTTTCGCTGCTACTTGATCCACCAACGCTCGATCAGCTTGTATCCGTCGAGGTTCCAGTTGCC
>CAYGSU010000140.1:0-3322 GCA_964352715.1 uncultured Flavobacteriaceae bacterium
TGGCTGGGGTGGGAGGATTCGAACCTCCGCATGGCGGTACCAAAAACCGCTGCCTTACCGCTTGGCTACACCCCACCAGACGAACGGCGCGGGGGCAGGCCCCGGCCCGGTCGAAGCCCTTATATGGCGTTCCGTCGGGTGCATCAAGATGGCTTTGCGCGACCCGACCTACGACACAACCGGCGTCCAATCAGAATATCGGGTCCGGCGCCGTCAGTTTCGCGGCGCGGGCCCACCAGTTCGGGTTGGAAAAGGTGCTGGCCGCTGCCTCTGCCGCTTCAACCGTATCAAAAAGACCGAAACAGGTTGCGCCGCTGCCGGACATGCGGGCCAGCCGGCAGTCCTTGATATCCTGGAATGCCCAGAGAATATCCTCAATCGGCGCACACATGCTGACGGCCGCTTCGGTCAGGTCGTTTCCACGCTCTTTCAGAAACTCGATCAGGGCCGGTATGGTGCGAAGTTGCGCGTTTGGGTCAGCCATGAACGGGGAGAACCCGCCGCGTCGTCGCTCGAACACCGCCGGGGTTGATACCTTGATGCCGGGATTGACCAGAAGCACACCCATTGTCGCCATCTGCGGGGCCTCGTCCAGTATCTCGCCATAGCCGCTGGCGAAAGACGGCTTGCGAAAAAGGCAGGCCGGGATATCCGACCCGATTTTTGCCGCGACCTTCAGCATTGCGGGCATCGCAGATTTCGGCAGACCCCACAATTTCGCCGCCGCCGCCATAGCGGTCGCCGCATCCGACGAGCCGCCGCCGACTCCGGCTGCGACCGGGATGTTCTTGATCAGCGTCACGCGGGCGCCGCCTTCGACACCGACTTCACGGCGCATACGATCCAGCGCCTTCAGCACCAGATTGTCGGCCTGGGTTTCCGGCAGGTCTTCCGCGAACGGTCCTTCAACGGCGATTTCGAGCCGGTCCGACGGTTCAACCCGCACACCGTCGCCGAAATCAGTAAAGGCGATCAGGCTGTCGACATCGTGGTACCCGCTTTCCCGTCGCCCCGTGATATGCAGGTACAGATTCAACTTGATCGGCGCCAGCACCGTATGATCGTCAGGGAAACTGTTCACAGGCTCTATTCCACCACCTCAATGATCTCCGCATCGCCAAGCCCGCTGTCCAGCTTTTGCCGGATCGTGCTGATCAGGTCTTCTTCCGGCTCCAGGTGCAGAGCGCGATCCCACTGGAACCTTGCCTCGTATTCCCGGCCGACGCGCCAGTAGGCATCGCCCAGATGATCGTTGATCACCGGGTCCTGCGGCCGCAGCAACACGGCGCGCTCAAGGTGCCGTACCGCTTCCTCGAACTCACCGGTTCGGTAAAGAACCCAGCCCAGGCTGTCGACGATATAACCGTCATTCTGCCGTTGCGAAACGGCCTTGCGGATCATTTCCTTTGCGGCGGCGATATGCATGCCTTTCTCTACCCAGGAGTAGCCGAGATAGTTCAGCACAAACGGGTCGTCCGGCTTCAATTCAAGCGCCCGCTTGAAATCGTCCTCGGCTTTCGGCCACTGGTCCGACCGCTCAAAGGCAATGCCCCGGTTGTAGAACAGAAGCCAGTGGCGCTGTTCCTGTTCTGCCACCCGGGCAATGGCGCGGTTGTAAATGTCGATTTCGTCCAGCCAGGCCTCGTCGGCACGGTAAATGTACCCGATCTTTACCAGCGGATCGGTACTGTCCGGCCGCTCCTTCGCCATCTCCTCAAGCAGGTCGATGGCTTCGTCCGTCCGGTCAATTTCGGCCAGATTGTCAGCAATCCGGAGCCGCGCATCCCACTGGTACGGCGATGCGTCTGTGATGCGGCTCAGCACCTCGATCGCCTCATTGTGCCGCTGGCTGGTTTCCAGAAGGTCGCCGATCAGCAGGATCGGCAGATCGAAATCGGGATCAAGATACAGGGTCAGTCGGCCGAAGATCAGCGCCGCTTCCGTGCTCTGTTCACGGATTCCGGAAGCCAGATGATAGAACCCGTCGGCTACGGCCGCGACCGGCCCGAACAGGCGGTCGTCATCTTCACCATTCATCGCGGACGTCAACTCGTCACGCAGCGCATCGGCCCCGGGATTACGTTCAATATAACTGTCGATCAGCGCCTGCGCGTCAGCGCCACGGTCCTGCTGCGTGTAGACCCGGGCGAGCGCCCTGATCACCCGAACCGGCGCCAGCAGCAGATCCGGATCCTGCGAGACCAGCGCATCCTCGGCCTCGGCAAAGCGGCCGGCGCGGGCATAGATCAAGCCTTCATGCAGGCTTCGCAAACGGCCAAACCCACCCTGATCCGACAGCGCCCCGATCGACTTGATCGCCGCGTCGGTATCGCCGCGTCCGGCAAGCGCCCACGCTTTTACCATCGGCGTCGCATAGCGACCCAGCCCCGAACCATTGTCGGAGTCAACGCGGGCAAGCGCACCATCCCAGTCGCTGTCGTGCAGCGCCTTTTCAGCCAGCAAAAGGTCAGCGAAATAGTCATTGCCATCGCTACCCGACTGCTCTGCAAGTTCCAGCGCACGCTCGTAAAGGCCGGCCCGCAGATGGGCCAGAAACGTGCGTTGAACCAACGCCATATCATCCGGGTTTTCTTCCAGAACACGGTCGAGCAAGATGGCGGCGGTGCGATGATCGCTGCGCTGTTCGGCGAATCGACCGGCAAGATAGGAACCGGTTACGGATACCGTTTCAAGCAGGCTCGGCGCCGCCGGATCATCGCCTGCCGTCTCCGCTGCGCCAGCGCCGGTTGCGACGAATGTAAGGCAAACCGCCAGAACGCCCGATTGCCAAAGCCGGATACCTGAACGACCAAAGGTTTGTTCCGATCCATTATTTCGCGCCTGCATTCGATCATTTTCCCTTTGAAATTAACTCTTTACCTTACGGTAGTCAGCACTGGTACGGTGCCGCGCCAGTTGACCGCCGCCCGCCATTCGCCTTATCTGATAAACAGTCTACTAGAGAGGCGTCATGTCGCCAATGGTAGAACAGGGCCTGCCGGGTAAAGTGTGCGGAAGCGTTTTCACAAGATCGTTTCCGCCGTAGATATACGCTGCCGAAAGGAGATTGACCCGTGACTTCCAGCCTGACAATCGGCGCCGTGCGCATCTTCACCGCCGATATTGATACGGCGCGCGACTTCTACGACAAGAAGCTCGGGCTGCCGCTGCTGCATCACGACGACGAAACTGCAATCTTCGACACCGGTCAGGCGAAACTGATTGTCGAGGCCGCCGACCCGTCAACCGTCGAGGAAGCAGAGCTGATCGGCCGATTCACCGGCTTTTCCTTTACCGTCGACAGCGTTGCAACCTGGTTTTC
>CAYGSU010000141.1:0-3193 GCA_964352715.1 uncultured Flavobacteriaceae bacterium
AATCGCCGAAGAAATGGCCGGACGCGCCTTCCGGGCTGTATTCCCGGCGGTACTTCCCCGGGTCGGCGATATTCGCCTCCAGCCCCTGACGCAGCACATCGACCCATTCCGGCGGAATGACCTGGCGCAGCACGGCGACGCCGTCTTCCTGAAACTGTTTTGCAATACCGTCGTCAAGTCGTTTCACTGTATTGTTCCTTCGTCGTGCCATCGCATTCCATCGTCATTGAAAGCATATCGCCAGCCACGCCTGCTTGTCATCCACGTACTTGGTGCGGTCCACGGGTCAGACAGAGCAGTTTTCTGCCTCAGCCAGAAGCCAACGCCGGAAGATTTTTGCAGCACGGGAGAGGTCGCGGGATTTGGGATAGTTCAGAAAGTAGTGATAGCCGGTATTCACGCCGTGCGGCAACGGCTGGACCAAACGGCCGAACTCCAGGTCTTCCTGCGCCAGCGATTTGAAAAACAGGGCAATGCCATGGCCTTCCAGCGCCACACGCCGCAAAGCATGCGAATCGTCGATTCTGGTGATGTTCAGACTTTCCGATTGTACAACCGACATGGAAAACCATTGTCGCCAGTCATCCATTGCAAATTCGCAGAACAATGGTGCTTTCGCTATGTCTTCGGCTGACATGAAGGGGCCGGCGCTTTGAATAAATGATGGCGCACACAACGGGATCAATGTTCCGTCGAGAACCTTGACTGCTTCAACATTTTTCCAGATGCCGGTTCCCCAGTTAATACCAAGATCGACCTGTTCCCGTTGATAGTCGGGAGGCTGATAGGAATGATGCAGACGAAGATCGATATCCGGGTGCCGATCAATGAATGTCATTATACGGGGCGATAACCAGTTCGCCGAGAAAAACGGCGCAACGCTGACGGTTAACGATACGCGGCCGGGATGGGTGGAAACAGACCGGACAGCGGCGTCGATTGTATCCAGTCCGTCGCGCAAGCCTCGATAAAGACGATGTCCGTTGGGGGTGAGGTTGTTGCCCGCAGGAAGCCGGTTCAAAAGAGTCACACCAAGCTCGTTTTCCAGATTCTTTACCTGCCGGCTGACGGCAGCCTGAGTCACGGTCAGATTCTTAGCAGCTGCGGTGAAGCTCAGCGTTTCAGCCACGGCCTCAAAGGCTCTTAATGAAGAGAAGGACGGTAACTTATGCATTGTTTGCATTACCTCAGGTAATGGCTCTTGAACAAGTAATCATTTGTGCCAGCCATCCGATAGATGCAGAAAAATCAGGGAATACGAGATAGAGGAACTGCATCATGCCTGACACAAAGCTATCGGGCCGAAGCGCGGCTGAGATCACAAAAGGTGAACTGAATGTAATGACACTCAGTGAAAGGGAGGTTGAACGGCTACTCGGACTTCCGGAATTACTCGATGGCTTGGCGAACGGATTTCGAGACCTCGCAGACGGCAAAATTCAAGCGCCGGACCGACCGGAAATTACCGTACCCGGCAAAGGTTTCATGCTGTCGATGCCAGCCTGGCGAGACGGGTCGCCGGTTATGGTAAAAATGGTCTGTGTCTATGAAGAAAACCTGCAAAAGAATCTACCGAACCATCTGGCGATGATCAATCTATTCGATCAGGATACCGGTGTGCCGCTATGCGTGATGGACGGAACTTATATAACCGGCATCCGTACAGCGGGTGCCGCAGTTCTTTCAGTGCGGGAACTGGCGCGAACCGATGCCAAAGTCGTTACCGTTGTTGGGGCAGGCGTGCAGGCGCGCGAGCATTTGCGTTTGTTGCCGCTGGTCCGGGATTTCGATGAAGTCCTGTTGTCGTCTTTGTATCCAGAAGACGCGCACCGGCTGGCCGCTAAATTCAACGGTGTGCGTGCGGTTAGTGATTTGCAGGAAGCAGTCGGGCGATCCGATGTTGTCTGCCTCGCGACCCATTCCTACAATCCGGTTATTGAAGCCGACTGGGTGAGGTGTGGCACTCATGTAAGCTCGGTAGGATATGCGCCGCCTGCAGGCGAACTGCCCGTTGATCTGCTCTGCAAAGCGAAACTGTATGTCGAAGACCTGTGCGCTTTCGACAAGCCGCCGGTCGGTTGCGGAGAATTGCAGTCGATTCATCCGTCGACTGCTGTTTCGCTAGGCGATGCCTTGATCGGAAAGGCACCGCTGCGAGAAAGCGACACAGAGATCACAGTCTACAAGGCCATGGGCATTGCGATGGAGGATTTGGTAGCGGCGGAGATCGTGTATCGGCAGGCACTGAAGGAAAAATCAGTTGCGTGTGCGGTATTCTGACGCCTACCGCTTCCGCCTGGTCTCGCCGAAGCCGCTGGGATAGGGAATGGCGGCGTTGAAGGCGGCGAGACCGGCTTCGGTCCATTCGCCATCGGGCGTTGGTTCATATACGAAATAGTCGCGGTGGCAATTGCCGGAAATAGCGGTCACGGAATCAATTCTGCCGAGATACCGGGTATCGGCCGAAATATAGCGCAGGCCGAGGCCGACCCGGTTACGGTCGGATTTGTTCGGTCCGCCGCCATGCACGATGTTGATGTCGTGAACCGAAAACTCGCCGGATTTCAGCTCGACCGGTACCGCGGCCCGGCCGTGTTCATCGGTCAGATGGGCGAACGGGAACATGCAGTCGTCGTCGGTTTTGCGCTGGCCTGTTTCGTAGGCCTCGTAGATGCTGCCGTCGGCATTGATCTCGCCGATCCGTCCGTCGGCATGCGAGCCCAGCACCACTTCCATCGCACCGTTGGCGACGGTGACATCGCCGATGGCGAGCCAGACCGTCACCACTTCGTCGGTCGACAGATTCCAGTAGGGCGAATCCTGATGCCAGGGCACATAGTCGCCGGTGCCGGCGCGTTTGACGTTCCAGTCCGATGTCCACAGAACCACGTCCCGCCCCAATACCTGATGCACGGGGTCGAGAAGGGCGGGCAGGCGGGCGATGCTGTCGACCCACGGGCTGAGAAGGTGCGGCTTGATATAGGTTTCCTTGCCGCGCAGCCGCCGAGATTCCTGCTGGAACGCCTCGTAGCGGGCCTCGAACCCGGTGACATCGATCTGTCCGGCGGGAAACACGATGCCGTGCCGACGAAATGTTTCAAGGTTGAACGGCATCCGGCTTCGCCTTTCGTTTTGCAGTTCCCGTCGCGGGGAATTGTTTCGTTCCAGCTACAGTTAAACACTTCGTTTCCGG
>CAYGSU010000142.1:0-3160 GCA_964352715.1 uncultured Flavobacteriaceae bacterium
CCCCCAGTGAAGTGCGCTACCAGGCTGCGCTACGTTCCGCCTCGCCAACGTCGCTCGTTTCCTATTGCTTTCAGCCCTGTTTTGCAAGCGATGGATCGCTAGACGCCGATGCGTGGAATGCGTTCATTCCATACCCGCGATAACACCCTTGTATCGCCTTCATAGGCATCAAGAAACGCATCGATAGCAAAATCCGACGCTTCCGCCCGCATCACCACTTTACCTGACGTGGTAGCCGACCAGTCACCGCGTTCAAAATGCTTCTCCCACACAATGCTGAACCGGGCGGAAAGCGGGTCGTCGGGGTGGATAGAATAGGTCCGCTCGGCCGATGACCGGAAGGTCCAGTCGAATTCATCGATCCGGGCCAGCGGCTCAACTGCCAGCCATCTTTGGGTCAGCACGCCGGTCAGAGCATCCTCTGTGATCTCATGCGCGGTCTCGCCCGGTTCGATGATCGTCATCTTGAGCGGTTCCATCGCTTCCGGCGGGCCGAACAGCGGCAATGACGCATCTTCCGGCAGATCGGGCCTGACCGGCAGGGTCAGCGCACTTTCGCCGCAGGTGATCGTCAGTATGGTCTTTGCCGGCGACGGCCAGACAATCGGCCAATAGGCATTTGACAGCGCCAGCCTGATCCTGCTGCCGGCTGCGAACCGGTGTCCGCATTCACCAAGCTGAAGGCGAATGCGATAGGTCTCGCCGGGGATCAGCGGTTCGGCAGCTTCATGACCATTGCGGTGCGTGAGGTTCAGCAGGCCGAAACTGACCCGCGTGACGGAGCCGTCGGGCCTGACCTCTGACAGGGTGGCCGCAAGAAGCGCATTCGGCTGATCGGACGCAATGTCGATGTTCAACACCGGCGCGCCAAGTATCTGAAAGTCCTCTGTCAGCCCGTCGCTGTCCTGAATGAGGCTCAGCCCCGCCTCCACCCGCTGATCACCCGGCATGTCCGTGACAGCGCCGTGGGGGCACCATCTTCCAGCCTGCGATCCGACGGTCTGAGGCGAATCCACGATTAACGGCAGTGCACTGATTTTCTTCGACGCCGGAACCAGCCCTGAAGGCGCCAATTTCATTTTACTGCTTGAAACACCCGGTCCCGGCCAGCCGGGTTCGGCGACCCAGTGTCCCTTGCGGTTGCCATACATGGCTTTCGCCTTTTCAGAATGATTGATCCAGGCGCGCAATTCCGGCTCGTCCATGATGCCGTTTTCTTCACCCTTCAGCCAATAATCCCACCAGCGGACGCATTCGTTCAGAAACCCGATCATCGGCCCCGGATGCGCAAGGTTCGGATACTGGTGCGCCCAAGGCCCGACCAGCGCCTTTTTCGGACAGGAAAGACCCTGCAGCATGCGGAAGATCGCGTTGGAATAGCCGTCTGCCCAACCACCGACAAGATAACACGCAGCTTCTATGTCGTCGTAATGCTCGCAGATCGAGCCATGCTTGTAGAAGTCATCACGCAATTGATGCTTGTGCCAGTCAACCGGCCACAGGCCGGCCCCGTTCAGTCTTTGAAGCCACAGATTTCTCCATTCAGCACCGACATTCATCGGATCCGGCGGCGTCGAGTTTATCGACATCATGGTGCTGCCCCAGCTTATCTTGTCGGTCAGCAGGCAGCCGCCCATCATGTGAATGTCGTCGGCGTAGCGATCATCCGTGGAACACAGCGATATCACGGCCTTCAGATTCGGCGGTCGGCGGGCGGCCACCTGAAGCCCGTTGAAGCCGCCCCAGGAAATACCGATCATGCCGACATTGCCGGAACACCAGGGCTGCGACGCGATCCATGAAATCACTTCCAGCGCATCGTCCTGTTCCTGCTTCAGATATTCATCGGTCAACAACCCTTCGGAATCGCCCGATCCGCGAAGATCGACCCGCAACGCTGCATACCCGCGGCCGGCAAAGAACGGATGGGTCAGGGCATCGCGTTCCGCTTTCCCATCACGCTTGCGATACGGGATGTATTCCATAATCGCGGGAACCGGATTTGTCTCTGCGTCCTTCGGCAGCCAGATGCGGGCGGATAGTCTAATGCCGTCCGACAATGGAATCAGCACATGCTCCATCATGTCGATGGCATTTGGAATATCAGTCATTTCTGTCCTTATTCTATGGCTGTCCGTCTGTCCGCTTATACGCCGTTGCGCGGAATCCGCTCGTTCCAGACCTGGGAATGCACCCGTGTTTCGCCTTCATAGGCATCCAGCCACGCATCGATGACGAATTCCGTTGCTTCCGTCCGCATCGTGATTTCGCCATTCGTGGTGACCGACCACTCTCCCCGCTCATAATGCTTCTCCCATGCAATATCGACATAGGCTGACAGGGGATCGTCCGGGTGGATCGAATAGCTCTTGTCGACAGACGCACTGAAGCTCCAGTCATAAGCATCGATACGGATCAACGGGTCGAAGTTCCGCCAGCGCTGGGTCAATACCCCGGTCAGGGCATCCTGGATGATCTCATGTGACTTTTCACCCGGCTCGATAACGGTCATTTCGAGCGGATCAGGCGTTTCCGGTTCGGCGAAAGCCGGCAGCGAAGCGTCATCCGCCTGATCGGGCCTGAGCGGCAGCGTCAGCACGCTTTCACCACAAACGACGGTCAGCACGGTTTTCTCAGGCGACGGCCAGGCAATCGGCCAATAGGCGTTCGACAATGCCAGCCGGATCTTGCTTCCTGCCGAAAACCGGTGTCCACATTCGCAGAGTTGAAGGCTTTTTCTGTAAATCTTGCCCGGCACGAGAGGCTCGACCGCTTCATGATCATCGCGATGCGCCAGATTCAGCATGCCGTAGCTGACGCGTGTGACGGACCCGTCCGGCCGGACTTCCGACAAGGTCGCCGCGAAAATCGCGTTCGGTTTATCGGAAGCAATATCGATATCCAGCATTGGCGCGCCGAGTATCTGACAATCCTCAGTCAAAACGTCCCCATCGATAACAAGGCTTAAGCCGGCTTCCAGCCGCTGATCGCCCGGCATGTCTGCACCGACGCCATAGGCGCACCACTTGCCCGCCTGCGAACCGACGGTCTGCGGTGAATCGATTGTCAGGCTCGCCGTACCCGCGTCGCTGTCTGCCGCCACCAGTCCCCTGGCCGATAGCTTGAACTGCAAATCTGAAACGCCGGGTCCAGGCCAGGC
>CAYGSU010000143.1:0-3105 GCA_964352715.1 uncultured Flavobacteriaceae bacterium
GCGCATCGTGACCTGGAAGCGCGGAAAACCACCGGGTCAACGATCCTGATTCCGTGATGCCTGCCGGGCCAATGCGTCTTCATCAAGGGGTATGTGCCTGCATATGACACTATATATAGCGACATCTACCAGACCTGCCGACATATGTAGGTGATTGCGGCCTGGCGTCGCCCTGTTACGTCAAAGGCCCTTTGTCGGCGCATTCCGGGCCGGCAAAACCGGGTTTGATGCCTAACGGTCCGGAATGGAAATCCGTAACCATCTGATATTGCTGTATATATTTATCTGACGACAGATATTATAACGCGCGTCAACACAGAGTCAGGACACGCATATTGCTGGGCCTGATGCGTATTCCTGATTTTCCTGATGAGGATCCCGGCTCAAGGCCGGGACCCGGGGCCAGCGCTACTGGTTCATCGATTCGAAGAAATCGTCGTTGTTCTTGGTCGATTTAAGCTTGTCGAGCAGGAATTCCATCGCATCGACGGTGCCCATCGGCATCAGGATGCGGCGCAGGACCCACATTTTCGACAGGATGCCCTTGTCGACCAGCAGTTCTTCCTTGCGGGTGCCCGACTTGGTGATATCGATCGCCGGGAAGGAACGCTTGTCGCTGAGCTTGCGGTCGAGAATGATTTCCGAGTTACCCGTACCCTTGAATTCCTCGAAGATCACTTCGTCCATCCGGCTGCCGGTTTCGATCAGCGCGGTCGAAATGATGGTCAGCGACCCGCCTTCCTCGATATTCCGCGCCGCGCCGAAGAACCGTTTCGGCCGTTGCAGGGCGTTGGCGTCAACACCGCCGGTCAATACCTTGCCCGAGCTTGGCACCACGGTGTTGTAGGCGCGCGCCAGACGGGTGATGGAATCCAGCAGGATACAGACATCGCGCTTGTGTTCGACAAGCCGTTTGGCTTTTTCGATCACCATTTCCGCGACCTGCACGTGGCGGCTGGCCGGTTCGTCGAAGGTTGATGACACGACTTCGCCCTTCACCGAGCGCTGCATGTCGGTCACTTCTTCCGGCCGCTCGTCGATCAGCAACACGATCAGATAGACATTCGGATGGTTTTCGGAAATCGATGCCGCAATATGCTGCATCATCATGGTTTTACCGGTGCGCGGCGGCGCGACGATCAGCGCCCGCTGGCCCTTGCCGAGCGGGGCGACCAGGTCGATCACCCGCGTCGAGACATCGCGCTGCTTGGAATCGGTCTGTTCGACTTCCAGATGAAGCTTTTCGTCCGGATACAGCGGCGTCAGGTTATCGAAGTTGATGCGGTGGCGAACCTTGTCCGGTTCCTCGAAATTGACGTTGTTCACCTTCAGCAGCGCAAAATACCGTTCGCCATCCTTCGGCGCGCGGATCTGGCCTTCCACGGTATCGCCGGTGCGCAGGCTGAACCGCCTGATCTGGCTGGGGCTGACATAGATATCGTCCGGTCCGGCAAGATAGTTTGCTTCCGGCGAGCGCAGAAAACCGAACCCGTCCTGCAACACTTCCAGCACGCCTTCGCCGTAAATGGCGACGTCGTTCATCGCCAGTTGTTTCAGGCAGGCAAACATCAGTTCCTGTTTGCGCAGGGTGCTGGCGTTCTCGATCTCAAGCTCTTCGGCAAAGGCCAGAAGATCGGGCGGGGTTTTCTTTTTCAGTTCCTTCAGATGCATTTTTGGTCACTTCGACAGTGGGAATTGGAAGGTCGGACAGGCCGACGGGGGAAATCGGGATACGGCAAGAGGGCCGAAAAACCTTGAAAACCTGCGCTGAACCGGGAAGTCGGGTATAAATAGGCCGACCTGATCAAGCGGGAAAAGGATATGGAAGAGAATTCCGTTGCCAAATTGGTAGCGAAATCCGTTCACAAGGTCAATTGGTGTTTTTTAATCCGGTTTGAAGGGCAACCATGCAAATCACGTCGCCCGATCACGGAATCCCCGCTTTCACGGGCATTCCGTATCGTCCGGGCTGGACCGGGTCTGCCCGGCCAGATTAAACCCGGTGCCGGGGCCAGACCCGAGGAACCCCGCGCATGAAGCCGAACCCGACAAGCCCGATAAGAAGTAGCGGCATTGTGGCGGGTAAAGGTACGGCCTGCACCGATTGCAGCACATCCACCGACCCGGTGAATCCGCTCACCCGAAACCGGTCCACTTCCGCTTCGCCATCGAACAGGTCGTCGCCATTCGTGTCGTGCGGCGCAATGATAATATACAGGTACTGCTGCGTGGTGACACCGAGGAAGCTCAGCGAAGCACTGCCGCCGCCGAGGACCAGTTTTTCGAACAGTCCGTCCCGCAACGCATTGCGGAACCCTGTCGAATCACCGGCATTCAGCTCGCCATTATAGCCATACACATCGTATTTGCTCGAATCGCCCAGCCCACCGAAGGTCATCGCCACCGGCCGCCATTTCGGCGACGGAAGAGACAGCACCAGCCAGTCGCGGTTACCGCTGTCTTCAATCGCACCGCCGGCGTTGTTGTTGTTGTCGAGCTTGCCCCTGACGCCGAGCCCATCGGCTGTCTTGGTGATGCCGGCAGGGCCATGCACCGACCCGTCATCGCGGGTGTAAAAGCCGAAAGCTTTTATGGTTGCGCCGGAAACATTGCCGACACCGCTGAACTGACGGGATTGCGGATGGTTCTGCGAGGTTCCTGTAGAATTTTCCGAGGGACCGGTAAGGTCAAAGGAGGAATATGCGGCGGCATGGGCGGAAGCACCTGCCTGGAGCATCAACACGCTGCCGATCGAAGCTGCGATTGAGAACCGTCTCAATCCGATCGCCATTGCTGAAAGGATCATAGTGTAAGGGGCGCCCTCCTGGGGCGGAATACAAAAGGCGCGTTGCCATCAACGCGTCCACAACCCAGCGTATAAGAGATAAACCGTTGCAATGCATGCGAAATTCGATTGCAGCATGTATGGATCAGTGAACCCGTATTGACATTGTTTCTACGCTAATTGCGAATTCACGGCGTTACTGTGTAAATCGGCAATTCAAGGTGTTTTCCTGTGAACAGAACGTTCACAATCGACCGTCGGCAGACTGTGCCCAGCGCCGCTGTTCAAGCGTTTCCACTGCGCCCGGCCGCTTGTCGCGC
>CAYGSU010000144.1:0-2934 GCA_964352715.1 uncultured Flavobacteriaceae bacterium
ATGCCCAGTTCGGCGCGGATATCCGGCGGGATCGAGGCATGGGTCATGATCGCCGGATGCTCGATCAGGCTTTCCACACCGCCCAGGCTTTCGGCCAGCGCGAACAGCTCGGTGCGTTCCAGGAAGGTCCGCGCTTCTTCCAGCCCGCCTTTCAGGATCACGGTGACGATGCCGCCGCCGCCGTTCATCTGCCTCTGTGCGATGTCATATTGCGGGTGGCTCGGCAGGCCGGGGTAATGCACCTTTTCGACCTTCGGATGGCCTTCCAGATATTCCGCAACCGCCTGCGCGCCGGTCAGATGCGCCTTCATGCGGATCGGCAGGGTTTTCAGCGCGCGCAATACAAGAAAACTGTCGAATGGCCCCAGCACGCCGCCAACGGCGTTCTGCAGATAGCGAAACCGTTCTTCAAGCTCATGGTTTTCCGCGAACACGGTAATGCCGGCGACAACATCGGAATGGCCATTGAGATATTTGGTGGCGGAATGCAGCACGATGTCGATGCCGTGGTCGATCGGGCGCTGCACATACGGGCTGGCGAAGGTGTTGTCGCAGACGCTGATGATGTTCTTCGCCTTGGCGATTTTCGCAATGGCGGAAAGATCGACCAGCCGCAGGGTCGGGTTGGTCGGCGTTTCGACCCAGACCATTTTGGTCTTCGGCGTGATTGCCGCTTCGAAGGCATCCGTATCGGCCAGATCGACGAACGAAATGTCGAGGCCGGCGGAGCGTTTGCGCACGTTTTCCAGCAACCGGTAGGAGCCGCCATACAGGTCGTTCATCGCGATGATGTGGTCGCCGGAATCCAGCAGTTCCAGCACCGTGCCCATGGCGGCGAGGCCGGAAGCGAAGGCGAACCCGCTGGACCCGTTTTCAAGGTCGGCGACACAGCGTTCCAGCGCGAACCGGGTCGGGTTGTGCGACCGGGAATACTCGAACCCCTTATGCACGCCCGGGCTTTCCTGCACATAGGTTGAGGTGGCGTAGATCGGCGTCATGATCGCGCCGGTCGTCGGGTCGGGCGATTGCCCGGCGTGAATGGCGCGCGTCGCGAAGCCGTGACGGTTTTTCGGCGTCGTGGAATCCATGGTTGAAAGCCTTTCGTTACGCCAGTTTCTGGCGCAGGTGATTGATGTAGTCGATCTGCGTGATCAGGCCGTAGAAGACACCGTCTTCGGCGACCATCGCCACCTTGCCGGCCTTGAACAGCGGGATCAGATCATCCGGGTCGGTATTCGGCGGCACGGTTTCAATGCTTTTCGCCATGACGGTCGAAACCGGCTGCTTCAGTTTTGTTGCATCGCCGCAGGTGCCGAACAGGATGTCTTCTTCATCGACGATGCCGGCAATTCCGCCCTTGCCGTCCAGCACGGGAAGCTGCGACACGTCATACATCCGCATCCGCGCATAGGTGGTCAGGATCGTGTCGTCCGGGCCGACGCTGATGACATCGCCCTTGTCAGCGCGGCGTGTAATTAGATCGCGCAGATCGTTATGCACCGGCCGGTCGAGCAAGCCGTTGTCGATCATCCAGGCGTCGTTGAATGCCTTGCCCAGGTACTTGTTGCCGGTATCGCAGACGAAGGTGACGACGCGCTTCTTCTCGGTCTGTTTCTGGCACCACTTCAGCGCGCCGGCCACCAAAGTGCCGGTTGACGTGCCGCCCAGTACGCCTTCCACCCGCAGCAGATCACGCGCCGTGTTCATGGCTTCCTTGTCGCTGATATAGACGGCGTCCTTGATAACTGACAGGTCGCAGTTCGGCGGAATGAAGTCCTCGCCGATGCCTTCGACCAGCCATGACCCGACATCGGTTGGCACTTCGCCGGTCAGTGCGGCATGGCCGACAACCGATCCGTCGGGGTCGGCGACGACCATTTTAAGGTCAGGATTAACCGTCGCGAAATACCGCCCCAGCCCGCTGATCGTGCCGCCGGACCCGACGCCGCACACCACGGCGTCGACATCGTGGCCCATCTGTTCCCAGATTTCCGGGCCGGTCGTATCAAAATGCGCCTGCGGGTTGGCGGGGTTGGCAAACTGGTTGACCCAGAACGCGCCGGGGGTTTCGCTGGTGATGCGTTCGGCCATGTCCTGGTAATATTCGGGATGGCCCTTGCCGACATCGGACCGTGTCATGATGACGTCGACCCCGAGGGATTTCAGGTGGAAAATCTTGTCGGCGCTCATCTTGTCCGGAATGACCAGAACCAGCCGGTAGCCTTTCATCGCGGCGACCAGCGCCAGGCCGAGGCCTGTGTTGCCGGCGGTTGCCTCGACAATCGTGCCGCCCGGTTTCAGGCTGCCGTCCTTCTCCGCCGCCTCGATCATCGACAGGCCGATGCGGTCCTTGATCGACCCGCCCGGATTCTGGCTTTCCAGCTTCAGATACAGCTCGCAGGGGCCGGTATCCAGCCCGTTTACCCGCACCATCGGCGTATTGCCGATCAGGTCCAGAACATTCGTTGCGATGGTCATTGCCCCTCCCAATTGCCGGTTCGCATGCCTATATGCAGGCATGTCACCTGCCATTCGGCAATAGTTAATCACGATTGGCGGTATATCCACCGCTGCGCGAGGAAAAGATCCGATGACGGAGAGCACCGCAAACCGGCCGATCGGCGATATCGCCGGCTATCACGCCCATATCTATTTCGATGCAGAGACACGGGAACCGGCGAAGGCGTTGCGTGCGGCGATCGAGACCGAATTCCCGGATATCGAAATGGGGCGATGGTGGGAAAAACAGGTCGGCCCGCATCCGTGCTGGAGCTATCAGACCGCCTTCGGTCCGGAGCTTTTCGGCACCTATATCCCGTGGCTGGCGCTGAACCGGCGCGGCCTGACGGTGTTCATCCACACTGATACCGGCGACGATCTGGCAGACCATCGTGACAACGCGATCTGGATGGGCGGCATGCCGGACCTGAAGCT
>CAYGSU010000145.1:0-2798 GCA_964352715.1 uncultured Flavobacteriaceae bacterium
AACGCACGACATCGCCGAAACTGCTCTATACCGGCGGGTGCTGGCTTTACGGCGAGACGGGCGACCGGGTTGCCCATGAAGAGGATGGCTATCGCTCAATCGATGCCTTTTCCTGGGCAATCGACAATTATCAATACGCGATGAGTACGGAATCGCTGGAAATCGTCATGCTTCACCCCGCGATGGTGTATTCGGAAGAAGGCGGCGTGCTGGACCGGTTTATTGACTCGGCGCGGGACAAGGGACAGGTCGAAGTCTGGGGCGCGCTGAACACCCGTTGGCCGGTTGTCCACAGCAAGGATCTCGCCGAGGCTTACTTGCTCGCGGCGGAACGGGGCCGGCATGGCGATGTGTTCAATGTGGCGGCAGAATACGGTGTTCCGGTATCCGATATGGCCGATGCCGTCAGCCGGAAATTCGGGCTGACCAAACAGCCGGTCACACGGTCAGTCGATGATCTTGTCGCAGCCTACGGGTCGTGGGCTGTCGGCCCGACGATCGATCAGCAGATGGGGGCGGACCGCATCAAGAGCAAACTGGGATGGGCGCCGGAAGAAACCGATGTTCTGGACTTCATCGCCCGATCAACCTGGCACTGACGGACTTCCGTGTTCGATGGCTGCCCTTCGGCATGATAATGCGCTGAAGGTTCCGCCGAACCTATTCAACGATGATGACTTTCCCGGTCATTGCCCCATCAACGCTTTTGCGATAGGCGCGGCCGACCCTGTCGGACGGTACAGGCTCATGCCCGGGAAAGAACGCGCCATAGCGTTCTTCCGACACATCCAGCATGCCGGGGCTGACGACGTTAATTCGCAGGCCGCGCGGCAGTTCGATCGAAGCGCCGGCAACAAACCCGGCCAGCGCGCCGTTCGCCGTCGCGGCACCGGTGCCCAGGCGGATCGGGTCGCGGTCCAGCACGCCGCTGGTCAGGGTGAAGGACCCGCCGTCGCTGACATGGTTCATGCCGACCAGCACCAGATTGACCTGGCCCATCACCTTGTTGGTCAGGCCCAGCATGAACTGCTCTTCCGTGAACTCCGTCAGCGGGCCGAAATGCACCGCCCCGGCGGCGCAGACAACGGCATCGACCGTGCCGGTCTGTTTGTACATCGCTTCAATGGAAGCCCGGTCGCCGAGATCGGCGTGGATGTCGCCGCTGCTGCGCCCGACCCTGATGAGGTCGTGATGCGGTGACAGGGCGGCGCAGGCCGCCCGCCCGATATCGCCTTCTGCTCCAACAACGATGATCTTCATTTCGTTTGCTCCTGTTGCCTGTGCGGGGTCACGATAGCAGACCGACACGATAACGACGCAAGCGCAAAGCGCAGGCTTTAGGCCAGTCCAGCGATAAAGGCGCGGTGGAACCGGGCATATCCGCGCTCCGTCACCTGAAGATGCGCCGCTGTCAGTTTATGGAATTCCGGTAGCTTGTAGAACGGCACGGCGGCCAGCGCATGGTGTTCGGCGTGATACGGCATGTTCCAGGCGAGTTTCAGGACCAGCGGGTTGGTGAAGGTCGTACGGGTGTTTTCAAACATGTTGGCGACGAACGGACATTTGCCGTGTTCGGCCAGCAGGTAGAGCCGCAGAAACGGCTGACCCAGCAGCAGCGGAAGAATCCAGACGAACAGCAGCAACGGCGAGCCAAGCGCGACCGACCCGCCCAGCGCGAGCATATACAGCGCGATCATCACCTGTGCTTCGCGTTGCACCTTCCGGCGTCCTGTCTCCGGCACATAGCTGTCGGTGCAGCGTCCCATCGCGTTGCGGAACAGGGTCTGAAGATGCGATTTCCAGACCGGCAGACCGGAAACATGAACGACATACTGCCGCCACGTCGCGGGTTTCGGCGATGCCAGTTCCGGGTCCTTTTCCGGGTCCTGCGTGTAGCGGTGATGGTCGAAGTGGAAATAGCGGAACCAGTCCGGCGGCAGGGCCAGGGCGAAACCGCACACGGATGCGACCGCCCTGTTCAGCCAGACCTTTTCGAACACCGTGCGGTGCGATGTTTCATGCAGCAGGGTGAACAGAAAAACCAGCAGGATACCCTGCGGCAGCATCAGCACCGGCCAGAACGGAACCTCGATGGCGATCAGCCAACCGAACAGCGCAATCAGCCCCCAATGGCCGGTGAGGTGAATCAGGCCCTGAATATCGGATTTCTCGATCAGCGCGCGGCGTTGTTCGGGCGACAGCGAGCGGATAAAATCGCGATGGTCCAGTTTTCCTTGCATCCCGTTTGATACGATAAATGCCTTAGCGCAGGAAATAAAATTTCAGGCCGCCGTCGCCGAGCCTTTATGCTTTGCCTGCTGGTCGAAGAAGGAAGCGGTGCTGGGCAGTTGCGGCAGTTCGATATCGTAGGCGATGGACCGGACCCGGTTGGTCCTTTCGCCCCGAACCACAAGCCCTTCATATTTGTGCGGCACCGGGTTGGGAGAATACGGCACCGCATCCTCCGCCGAATAGACGGAAATGAACAACGTGCGCGGCGCGTTCGACAGGTTCGGCGCTGACCCGTGCAGCAGCCGTGTATGCATCAGGCACACCGACCCCGCCGGTCCGGTACAGGTCACAGCCCTGGCCTGGCACTCCGCCGCGACATCATCGGCAATTGCGCCGGTGAATTCGCCGTCATGCCACAGGCCGTGTATCTCGCCCTTATGCGATCCTTTCAGAACTTCCAGCGGTCCGTTCTCCAGGGTCACGTCATCGACCATCAAAAGCGCCGTGATGACGCTGTCATTGCTATGCGGGGTGAAGGGAAAATCCTGATGCCATTTCACGGCGGT
>CAYGSU010000146.1:0-2729 GCA_964352715.1 uncultured Flavobacteriaceae bacterium
GTCGCCGCCCAGAAACACCGTGCCGCCGCGCGTCAGGATGTCGGACAACCCGCCACCGAGAATCCAGGTGGTGCCCATCATGAAGGACGCGACGGCGACGCAACTGACAAACAGCCACAGTCCGAAAATGCCGGCAACCCATTCCGCGCCGATCAGTTTGCGCAGGGCCTTCAAAAAATTCGGACGATGCGTTTTCGTCTCTGCGACACTCATGCGCGCACTTGGCCTGCATCGATGTCGATGGTGCGGTCGCAGCGCGCGGCCAGCGCCTTGTCATGCGTCACCAACAGCATCGACGCGCCGGAGGCGTGAACCAGGTCGAACATCGTGCCGACGACATCCGCGCCGGTTTCCTGGTCGAGGTTTCCGGTCGGTTCGTCGGCCAGCACGAGGCGGGGAGACGCCGCGAACGCCCGGGCGATGGCGACGCGCTGCTGTTCGCCGCCGGAAAGCGCGGCGGGCCGGTGGGTCAGTCTGTGGCCAAGGCCGACACGCTGCAGCATTTCCGCGCCCTTTTCCTCGCTGTCGGGGTCGCCGGCGAGCAGCAGGGGCAGGGAGGCGTTCTGCAGGGCGCTCATCGCCGGCACCAGATGAAACGACTGGAACACGATGCCGATGTCGCGTCGACGCAGGTCGGTCCGCGCGGCCTCATTCGCTGTCGCGAAATCGACGCCGAGGACTTCCACCGTGCCGCTGCTGGCCGGTTCCAGCCCGGCAATGACGGCGATGAGCGACGATTTGCCGGACCCCGACGGCCCGGTCACCGCGACGATCTCGCCGTCTTCGATCCGCATGTCGATGCCGCACAGCACGGAAACGTCGCCGTCGGCGGTGGGGAAGGAAAGGCGGGTATCCGACAGGGCGACCGCAGGCGCGGGTCCGCTGTCCGGGGATGAAGCTTGCATCTGGGGTTCGTCCGACAGGGGTTGAGTCACAGGCATGGAAAGGACGTAGGGGCTTGGGCTACCGGTTAAACGCACGAATTTGTGTTCATTATGAGCACATGACCTAGTCGGGTGCGCCACAAAGTCAACATCCGGCGCCGGCATGCCGTATCGTCAGCACCGGGCTGTCCGCCGGTAACGACTTACGTTTCGGGATGGGCGTCGAGCAGCACCAGGGCCGCCGCCTTTGCATCGCGGGCGGGATGTTCCGTGTGGCCCAGATGGGCCGTTACAATCGCGCCTTCCTTCAGAAGCAGGAGTTGACGGGCGAGGGCGCCGGGTTCCGCATAGCCCGCCTGCGCGGCCAGTTTCGTGATGTGGTCTTCCAGCATCCGTTTGTGGTCGGCGGACTGTTTGTGGATCGGATGCTTGGCGTCCTGAAACTCGGACGACGCCTTGATGAACATGCAGCCCCTGTAGCCCGGCTCGTCGAACCATTCCTCCAGTGCGTCGAAGAGCGCGACAAGCTGTTGCCGGGGCGTTTTCCCGAGGTCCTCCATGCGGCGGTAAAGCCAGTTGCGGAACTGTTCGTCCCGCAGCCGCAGCACGGCGAGAATGAGATCCTCCTTGGTGCGGAAATGCTTGTACATCGAGGTTTTCGAAATGCCGGTATCGGCGACCAGCCTGTCCATGCCGGTCGCGTTGAAACCGTTCCGGTAAAACGCCTGCAGCGCTTTCTGAACCAGTTCGTCGCGCTTTGTTTGTCTCATCGCGAATCCAATAAGTTACCGATCTGTACATATATAAGTGACTTCTGTCATAAAATGTCAACGGAAAAAACCATAGAAAACAATGTATTATTGGGTTGTCACAGAAAAATCTGAAGAAAATCCGAAAAAATATATTGAAAAAGTGAACCGATCGGTACATATGTTTGTTTGTAAGGTGTACAGATCGGTAACCTTTAATGATTGTTTCACCGCGCAATGCGCAGAAAACGGACAGGAGATCATCATGAGCATCTATTCGACCCGTTTGTTCGATGGCGGCATTCGTCTGCGGGCCATTGCCTTCACCATGCTGGTTGCGCTGGCGGCGACCCTTATCGGCGGCGCGGTCGAGGCGGATAACAGCGGCCTGCCCAGGCCCTGCGCCCAAATCGCGGTTGCCGTGACCGACGTTGCGGCGGTCGACTGACCGACAACCCCCTTCGCCGAATGACCTCTACCCCTCGGCGTTCCCGTCTCCGGTCATCCGCACTCCCCTGGCGGGCGGCCGGAGACACCACCCCACCACTTCATCAACAGGAGACAAGACCATGACCACGTTCACCACCCATACGATCGAAACAGCCCCCGAAACCGCAAAACCGCTTCTGCAGGCAGCGAAGAAAGCCTTTTCCTTCGTGCCGAACCTGCTGGGCACCATGGCGGGTTCACCCGCGCTGCTTGAAGGTTACATGACGCTGGCCGGCATCTTCGACAAAACGGACCTGTCGGAGACCGAACGGCAGATCATTCTGATGACCAACAACCGCCTCAACGGCTGCACCTACTGCATGGCGGCGCATACGACGATTTCGCAAATGGCGAAGGTGCCGTCCGACGTTATCGCGGCCCTGCGCAACAACACGCCGATCGCCGATCCGAAGCTGGAGGCGTTGCGCACCTTCACCGAAGTGGTGAACGAAACGCGCGGCTGGCCGGAAGAGAGCGATATCGACGCCTTCCTTGCCGCCGGCTACACGAAACAGACGGTCCTGGACGTTATCCTCGGCACCAGCCTGAAGGTCATGTCGAACTACACGAACCACATCGCCGAAACGCCGCTCGACGACGCCTTCGC
>CAYGSU010000147.1:0-2584 GCA_964352715.1 uncultured Flavobacteriaceae bacterium
TGGCGGTGCTGATGGTCGCCCTCACCCTGGTCCGCCCGCGCGCGCCGAAAAGCCGACTGCTGGTATAACATCGCCCGCGATTTCGCCTGCCCTCTTTCGCTTTCCCGTTCAGGCGGGTAAAACGCTGCGTCGCGGCGTAAACAGCCGCATCGGATTTGTCTTTGATTAGGGGTAACGCAGATGGCGTCGAACAAAACCTTGTTGATGTTGCCGGGCGACGGCATCGGTCCTGAAGTATGCGGTGAAGTGCGGAAGGTTCTGGACTGGATGGACAAGCGCCGCGCCGTTTCCTTCGACGTCAAGGAAGACCTGGTCGGTGGCGCTGCCTACGACGCGCACGGCGTTTCGGTGCGCGATGAAACGGTGGAAGACGCGATGAACGCCGACGCCGTTCTGTTCGGTGCGGTCGGCGGCCCGCAATACGACAAGCTGGCCTGGGATGTCCGCCCGGAAGCCGGTCTGCTGCGTCTGCGCAAGGATCTCGACCTGTTCGCCAACCTGCGCCCGGCCGTCACCTTCGACGCACTGCTGGATGCCTCCACCCTGAAGCCGGAAGTGGTTCAGGGGCTGGATATCATGATCGTCCGTGAACTGACCGCCGGGGTGTATTTCGGCGAACCGCGCGGCATGCAGACCCTGCCCGACGGCACCGAACGCTGCATCGACACCCAGTCCTACACCAGGGCTGAAATCGTGCGGGTGGCCGAGGTCGCCTTCGATCTGGCCCGCAAGCGCAACGGCAAGGTCACCTCGGCGGAAAAGGCCAATGTGATGAAAACCGGCGTGTTCTGGCGCGATACGGTCGCCGAAGTTCATAAAAACGGCGGCTACGACGATATCGAGCTCGGCAACATGTATGCCGACAACTGCGCCATGCAGCTTGTGCGCAACCCGAAACAGTTCGACGTCATCGTCTGCGACAACCTGTTCGGCGATATCCTGTCCGACGTCGCCGCCATGCTGACCGGCTCTCTCGGTATGCTGCCGTCTGCCTCGCTCGGCGCGGTCGATGAAACCGGCCGCCGCAAGGCATTGTACGAGCCGGTACATGGCACCGCGCCGGATATCGCCGGCAAGGGCCTCGCCAATCCGTTCGCCATGCTGCTGTCGTTCGCGATGTGCCTGCGCTATTCCTTCGATCTGCAGGAAGACGCCGACCTGATTGAAGCCGCCGCACAGGCGGTTCTGGGGCAGGGCATCCGCACGGGCGACATCATGACTCCGGGCTGCACCCAGGTCTCGACCCAGCAGATGGGCGACAAGCTGATCGCTGAACTCGACAGCCGCGCAGCCTGATCGCCATGACCGGTATCGCCATCAACACCGAAACCGATGCACTGGTCGTCGTCGACGTGCAGAACGATTTCTGTCCCGGCGGCGCGCTCGCCGTGCCGGATGGCGATGCGGTCGTGCCGGTAACCAACCGCTTGATCGAAAAATTCGACCATGTGGTGCTGACGCAGGACTGGCACCCGGCCGGGCATGACAGCTTCGCCTCCAGCCACGCGGGCAGGAACCCGATGGAGATGATCACGGTCGCCTATGGCGATCAGGTTCTGTGGCCGGACCACTGCGTGCAGGGCTCGAAAGGCGCGGAATTCCATGAAGGGCTTGAGATCACGAAAGCGGAACTGGTGATCCGCAAAGGGTACCGGCGCACCATCGATTCCTATTCGGCTTTCTATGAAAACGATCAGAATACCCCGACCGGGCTTGCCGGCTACCTGCGCGAACGCGGCTTCGAACGGCTGTTCTTCACCGGTCTGGCGACGGATTTCTGCGTCGGCTGGTCGGCGCTCGACGCCCGCAAGGAAGGCTTCGACGCCGTGCTGGTCGACGATGCCTGCCGCGCCATCGACTTCAACGGCTCGCTCGATGCCGCCCGTGCCGCCTTCGTTGACAACGGCGTCACGGTCGTCAACAGCACTGACGTTTCATAGACTTAAGATAACAGAGTCCCGGACTTGATCGGGACCCAATCCGCTACCGTCGCAACACGCTCAACGGTCTCAGGATTGGACCCCGGGTCAAGCCCGGGGATCGTTTTGGGACTTCCTCTCCCGCCGGCGGGAGAAGGTGAGATGTGTCTGTTTCAATTTCCTCTCCCGCTGGCGGGAGAGGACTAAGGTGAGGGTGGATAACCTTTCTCAAGCGCTACGATAATCGCCTCGCAAACTCCTTCAGTATTCTCCAGCACCTCGTTGTTCCAGAAACGCATCACGCGCCATCCCCCGGATTCCAGAAACTGCGTTCTGTGCATATCGCCTGCTTCCGTGTGCTGGCCGCCATCTACTTCGACAATCAGGTTGACTTCCACACACACAAAATCGGCTATGTAGCGGTCAATAATATGCTGTCGACGGAACTTCCATCCTTCGAGTTGCCGGTTCCTGATTTTGCTCCAAAGCAATGCTTCGGCTTCCGTCATCGACCGTCGCAACGGTTTCGTCGCGGGCGCTATTTTTCGCTTCGCCGTCATGCAGACAAGGGTAGGTAAACAGGTTCGATATTGTCCACCCTCACCTTGAACCTCTTGTCTGTCTTGATTGTGTCATAGTGACGCCGAACGGAGAGCTGTTTCTCT
>CAYGSU010000148.1:0-2223 GCA_964352715.1 uncultured Flavobacteriaceae bacterium
CGGCAAATCCGTCAAGCAGACGGTTGCCGTCGCGGTCTTCGATATAGACCCCGGACCCGCCGGTTACGATGCGGCTGGGGCTTTCGCCCCGCGCATGCTGCGCAAGGTGGGTCGAAGGATGAAAAAAATTCTGCCGATCCCATTGGTCAAGCTGGTCATTGGTTCTCATCATATACCCCGTATTGATTAGCTTTGTGTTTGATCTCATGGCTGTAACTCGCTCGCAACGGCCAGTCAAACGAGACACTATCGGAGAACCAGGTCTGTTCGGCAAAGGTCAAACGCATCCGAGCCAGGAAACCGGTCCCGGAAGTATTACCGAGCGGCGCTATTTCAGTGACCGTTATTCACAAGAACCACCCAGCTATGCATTTGATCTTTTTTTCAGTATCTGCAACACTTTAATCTTATTCTCGCCTGAAACCAGCCGACTATAACACGTATCATCATCTATGGCGCGAACAGGAAAGTCTGGGAGACAAAAATGTCACAACACAACGATAAGCCTACTGTCGATTCTTTGGCCAACAAGGCGTTGGCCGGATCCATTAACAAACGCCAGTTCATGCAGGGTGCGATGGCGCTCGGCCTGACCGTTGCAGCGGCGTCATCCGTCTGGTCCACGAAAGTGGCAGCGGCGACACCGAAAAAGGGTGGCCATTTCCGCATCGCAATGGACGACGGCAACACGACAGACACTGCTGATCCGGCGTTGTACGAAGGCCAGTATCAGATTGCAATGGGCTATACCCATCGAAGCTGGCTGACGGAAATCACGCCGGACAACGTGGTCGGCCCGGAACTGGCAACGGGCTGGGAAGCCTCTGCCGACGCTTCGACCTGGGTCTTCGACATCACCAAGGGTGCCGAATTTCACAACGGAAAGACACTGACGGCGCAGGATGTCGTCCATTCGCTGAACTATCACCGCGACCCGGCCAGCAAGTCCGCCGGCGCGGCACTGCTGACCGATGTCAAGGAAATCAAGGCAGATGGCCCGAACAAGGTCATCATTGCGCTGAACAATGGAAGCGCCGACCTTCCTTATGTGCTGACAGACTATCACTTTGCGATGCTTCCGTCGGACAGCGAAGGCAAGGTCGATACCAGCATCGGCGCTGGTTCAGGGGCATATATCTGCACCGGCTTTGAACCCGGCGTGCGGTCTGATTTCAAAAAGAACCCGAACTACTACCGTGACAAGGGGCATTTCGACTCCGCAGAGATGCTGTCGATTTCTGACGTCAATGCACGGCAGAACGCGCTGTCTACTGATGAAATCGACATGATGATTGAGGTCGACACCAAAACCGCAGACTTGCTGGGCAAGAATCCGAATGTAAATGTCATCGAAGTCGCCAGCGGCACATTTATTACTGCCGCCATGCATGTCGATGTCGCGCCGTTCGATAACAAGGATGTGCGGCTGGCGCTGAAATACGCCTTCCCGCGCGAAGAAGGCCTGAAGAAAATTCTGCGCGGGCATGGCACAATCGGCAACGACCACCCGATCGCACCGGTGATGCCGTACTGGGCCGATCTGGAACAGCGAACCTATGACCCGGATCGCGCCAGAGATCACTTGAAAGCAGCCGGTCTGAGCAGCCTGAAGGTTGATTTCTCGACTTCCGAAGTACCGATGCCGGGTGGCGTCGATCTGGCGATCCTTTACAAGGAACTGGCTTCCAAGGCGGGCATCGACCTCAACGTCATTCGCGAACCGAATGACGGCTACTGGTCGAATGTCTGGCTGCAGAAACCGTTCTGCCTGGTCTCCTGGGGTCAGCGTCCGACACCGGATGTTATTTTCTCGCTGGGTTACGCCGCCGGCGCCGACTGGAACGAAACTCACTTCGCCGATCCGCGGTTCAATGAACTGCTGGTTCTGGCGCGGGCCGAACTGGATCAGACCAAACGGGCGGAAATGTACAAGGAAATGCAGATGATCGTTAAGGATGACGGTGGAAACATCATCCCGTTCTTCCGCAACTTCGTATACGCCGCACGGTCCAACGTGCACGTGCCCGAGAAGCTGTCGGGCAACTGGGCGATGGACGGCAGCCGGGCCATCGAACGCTGGTGGTTTAAAGGCTGATCCTGCGGCTTTAGTCTGTTAAGGGAGGTGCGGCATTCGCCGCACCTCTTTTTTTTCACAAGTGATAGTGACGATGACAAACCCACTCTACGACGCCCTTTTCGCCCCGCATGCAAACAGCGATGCGA
>CAYGSU010000149.1:0-2212 GCA_964352715.1 uncultured Flavobacteriaceae bacterium
TCCCGTTCCGCCAGGCTCAGCACCGTGCGCAAAACCCGTTTCTGGAAGGCCACGTCATCCGGCGCGCCGAAAGGCCGCCCCATCGGAAACGGCACCCACAGGGCGCGCGGCGGGCGCATCGGTTCGGTCTGTTCACGGACCAGCGAAATCAGTACCGTGGTCAGCCCCTCTTCCTCGATCGTTCTGGCAAGCCCGCACACGGCGCGCGTACAGAACGGTCAGACGGGGGCGAGCAGAACCGTGTTGACGCCATCGGCCTTCATCAGGCCGGCGAGCTGGCGCGCCCTTTCCTCCATATCGTCCGGATGAGTCGCGCCCATGAAGGAATAGTGATAGCCGGCGACCGAAGCGATGTCGCCATCCGCCGCCATTTCCTGCAAGCGCTGCAACGGCAGCACCACGTTGATATCCTGCTGGAAACCGGACCGGTCGAAATCGCTGGAGATATGGCTCATCAGGATAGTCGCCGGATCGACATCGCCGGGGATGACCCGGTAATCGTCGGAATCGAAATCGAACGGCCGGTCGCCCGCCCGCTGCAACCCGGCGGTAGAGACGATGGCGACACGCTGTTCGGCCATCGGCACGCCGGGCGTCCACGGCGTATCGGTATGGGTCGGCACTTCGCAGCGTTGCACAAGCGCGCGCAACGCATCCGGCAGATCGGTCAGTCGAACCAAAATGAAGTCTCCTCTTGCATTTACTTTAGAACATGGTCGCGCGAAGCGGCCCGCCCGGTCAATGCCGCGATGGAGAGGAAACCTGCGGCTGACACAATCGTTACTACTGCGCTTGCGCCACCGCCGCCAGAAGATAGATTTGCCGGTGGAGAGGCAACCCGTCCGGTGACGGGCGCGGGCTTCAAACCCGTTGGGGCGTGCGGATTGCAGGCCCGGTAGGTTCGACTCCTGCCCTCTCCGCCAGATCCGCCCTGAAATCAATTCTATCCGGAAAATACACCCGCTGCGGCATCAACCGCCTTGACGGTTGCGGCGACGATGAGATCCGCCTCATCCGTCGTCAGACACAGTGGCGGGGCAAAACCCAGAATGTCTCCCTGCGGCATCGCCCGCGCGATGACGTTTTCCTTCAGCAGGGCGGCCGAAAGCTGAGGGCCGACTTTCTGTGCCGGGTCAAAGAACGTGCGACTGGCCTTGTCTTTCACGAATTCGATGGCGCAGAGCAGACCTTCACCGCGAACCTCACCCACATGCGGATGATCCCCGAAGGCATCCTGCATCGCCGCATTGAAGTAGGCCCCGGTTGTTTTCGCGTTTTCAACAAGACCCAGTTTGTCGATCAGTTCCAGATTGGCGACACCCGCCGCCGCGCCGATCGGATGCGCCGAATAGGTCCAGCCATGGCCGATCGGGCCGTTTTCATCGGTTCCCTGTTCCAGCACCTTCCAGACACGATCGGAAATGATCGACCCGGACAGCGGCGCATAGGCCGATGTCAGGCCCTTGGCGATGGTTATGATATCGGACTCGATACCGTAATGGGTTGACCCGAACATGCTGCCGAGCCGGCCGAACCCGGTGACGACTTCATCGGCAATCAGCAGGATGTCGTGTTTTTTCAGGATCGGCTGGATCGCTTCCCAGTACCCCTTCGGCGGCGGCACGATACCGCCGGTTCCGAGCACCGGTTCGCCGATGAAGGCGGCGATGGTGTCGGGTCCTTCCCGCTCGATCAGGGCTTCCAGTTCCGCTGCACAATGGGCGACGAAATCGGATTCCGACATCGATCCGTCCTTGCGCTGCAGGTAATGCGGCGCAACCGTGTGCAGGATGCGGTCGAGCGGCAGGTCGAATTTCTTGTGGAAAAGTTCAAGCCCGGTCAGCGACCCCGTCACCAGACCCGACCCGTGGTAGCCGCGCCAGCGTGAGATGATCTTCTTTTTTTCCGGCCGGCCCAGGATGTTGTTGTAGTACCAGACCAGTTTGACGTTGGTTTCATTGGCATCCGACCCGCCCAGCCCGAAATACACTTTCGACATGTTCGACGGCGCACGGTCCAGAACCATTTTCGACAATGTGATCGACGCTTCCGTGCCGTGCCCGACATAGGCATGATAGTAGGCCAGCTGCTTTGCCTGATCGGCGATCGCCTCGGCGATTTCCGGCCTGCCGTAGCCGACGTTGACGCAGTAAAGACCGGCAAATCCGTCAAGCAGACGGTTGCCGTCGCGGTCTTCGATATAGACCCCGGA
>CAYGSU010000150.1:0-2080 GCA_964352715.1 uncultured Flavobacteriaceae bacterium
TTCTGTCGATGGTAATGTACAGCCTCTATGCCCGGTTCTCACGGCATAGCTGATCGAAGCTGCCGCTTGTCGGTATCGTCAGGGGGTCTCGTCCGGATTATCCTGCTTTTTGAAGAAGATGCTTTTCAGCCATACATGGGCACTATCCAGCCGATGCCATGTCCATCCGGGTGGCGGGTCAAGTTCGACATGAACGCGGATGATTTTTCCTTCTGATACAGATCCGACAATAAGTTCCACGGGTCCAAGCCTTAACCGTTGACCCGGAACACGGGCGCCGAAGAGATGCCGGTGAAGGAAGTAGGCGACCGGAAGCGACCGCTGGTTTTGCGGCACCCAGAACTCATACGCATCGGCAATTGCACCGACCTCTGTTTCACCCTCAAATGAAAACTCGCCAAGCAATTCAGTATCGGATGACCGGGGTTTCCGTGTTCCGAACAGGCGGTCGAGCAGCGGCAGTTGGTCGGTCGGGGTCATGACCAGAACATCGTCGCCTGCGGATAAACGCTCCAGCTGCTCCGGTTTGTGCAGTTTGCCGTCACGAATGACGGATATCATGTCTACATCGGTTGGAATCGGCATTCGCGCAATCGTTCGGCGTAGCGCCCAACTGTTGGGTTGTACCGTGTAGGCCGCCATATCCCGCCCGGCATCGGAGGGAAGATCGATTTCTACCCGCGGCGGTTCTGGCGCGCGCGGCGGCAACAGCACGCCCAGCCGTCGACCCACGCTTCCGATGGTCCAGCCCTGCACCAGCAGCGATGCCAGCACGATGATGTAGATGACGCTGAAATAGGTTTCCGCGTTCTCGACGCCGGCGATAACCGGGATCGTTCCCAGAAAAATCGGCACTGCGCCCCGTAACCCGACCCAGGAAACGAACAGGCTTTCCTTGAAATCGTATCGAAACGCCGGCAGGCAGACCATGACGGCGACAGGGCGGGCAACAAAGATCAGTGTAAATGCAATGCCGAGGGCGGGAAGTATTGCGACGCTCAGCGCGCTTGGCGTCACCAGTAGCCCCAGTATCAGAAACATGACAATCTGGCAGAGCCAAGCCAGCCCGTCATGAAACCGGTTTATCAGCAATGTGGCCTTGTGCCGCCGGTTGCCGATTACCAGACCTGCTATATAGACGGCAAGAAAACCGCTCGCACCCGCTTCCTGTGCGCCGGCAAAAAGCAGCAATGCGCCCGACGCTGCGAATATCGGATACAGGCCGGAGGCAATATTCAGCCTGTTGATCAGGATCAGCAATACGCCGCCCCCGACGCCCCCCACCAGCACACCGCCGGCGATCTGCGCGATGAACTGTCCCGCCACCACCGCAACGGTGTCGACAGTCAGGTCCATTTGTGTCCCGATCAGCAAACCGACACAGGTTACCGTCAGAAGAACAGCCATCGGATCGTTCAGCCCGGCTTCGGCTTCAAGGATCGTGCGGAGACGATCACGCAGCCTGTATCCACGGCCGGAAAGCAGCAGGAAAACGGCAGCGGCATCGGTGGACGCAACGATCGAGCCGACGAGAATTCCCTCGAGCCACCCCACACCCAGCAGGTATCGCGCAGCTATGCCTGTGACGGCTGCGGTTATGAATACGCCGATCGACGCCAGAATCGAGGCGGAAACCGATACACTCTGAAAATCCCGCCAGCGGGTGCGCAGGCCGCCATCGAACAGGATGATGGCAAGGGCGATGCTGCCGACAAGATAGGTGGCTTCGAAGTCGTCGAAATCGACTCCACCTGGTCCGTCTTCCCCCGCCAGCATTCCAAGAACAAGGAAGACGAGAAGTAACGGTGCGCCGAACCGGTTGGACAGCATGCCCGCAATAATGCTGACTAGGATCAGTCCCGCGCCGAGAATTATCAGTTCGTTTGCCAGCTCCATCAGTCAGATGCCAATGCGAGTATGCCGGTTAAATCGTTGGTGAGAAAAAGTTTCTGATTCACCCGATTTCAACGTTAAAGCTCTTACGGGCGATCTGCCAGTGAAGGTTTCCCGGGCACGGCCGCTCAATCGAAGACGATGACGTTGCGCAGAACCTCGCCCTTTTTCACTTCGGCGATGGCCT
>CAYGSU010000151.1:0-2030 GCA_964352715.1 uncultured Flavobacteriaceae bacterium
CGGTGCAGATCAAGCGCATCCGCCACGCGCTGGCCGCCGCGCTTTCCGCCGATCTCGTCGGCATCATTGCAGCCGTGGTCATTTGCTCTATCCTGTATGGATCGCTGGCCTGACAGACAGGCCGGCAACCGCTCTGCCCCCGGATTGCCGCAATTACGCCTCCAGGTTGTCCCAATAATCACGGATGTCTTCCTCCTGTCGTAATTCACATCGCCGGGGGGCAAGATGAAACCGATCAATACAATACTTGTGCTGTTACTGACCGTCACCGTCGCCGGATGCGGATCCGGCCCCTTCTACAGGGACAACAGCTATCAGGCGCGCCAACACGCCACGGGATCCGCCGCAAACAACGAACGCTATCGCTGGTTCAGCGCCAACACCTTCAAAATAACCGAACAGAGCCCGGTTTCAGCCGTTGCCCTGGATGTCGACACTGCAAGCTACGCGATCACGCGGCGCTATCTGCGCGACGGGAAAATGCCGCCGCCCTATTCGGTCCGGACCGAAGAACTGATTAATTACTTTCCCTACGACTACCCGAAACCGCGCTCGCTGGACGAACGGGTGCGCCTGACCGGCACAGTGCTCGATACACCCTGGAATCCGGATACCAAACTGCTTCATATCGCGTTGAAGGCCTATGATTTGAAGCCCGATGAACGGCCAAAGCTGAATGTCGTCTTTCTGGTCGATACGTCCGGTTCGCAGGAGGACGAGAACGAACTGCCGCTGATGAAGAGAATTCTTTCCGAGGCGGTTTACCGGTTCCAGCCGGAGGATCAGATATCAATCGTCTCCTACGCATCATCAGTCGAGGTCAATCTTCGGCATACGGTCGCCAGGGACATCAAATCCATTCAATCCGCAATCGACGATCTCTATCCGGGCGGGTCGTCCGCCGGCGGCCCGGCGCTGAGGGAAGCCTATAACCAGGCGGAAAGCGCGTTTGACCGCAAGGCGGTCAACCGCATCATCCTTATCAGCGATGGCGATTTCAATGTCTGGGACGACGAAGCATCCTCTCAATGGCAGTTGCAGAATCTGATCCGGCAAAAAAGAAAAAAAGGAATTTACCTGTCCGTCATCGGTATCGGCACCGGCGATCTGGATGATGAAATGATGCAATCGCTGGCGCAGCTCGGCAACGGCACCGCCGCCTATGTCGAATCGCTGGAGGAAGCGACTAAGGTTCTGGTCACGGAATTCCAGGCCAATTTCTACCCGATCGCCGACGACGCAAGGTTCATGGTGGAATTCAACCCGGCGCGCGTCGCCGAATACCGGCTGATCGGCTATGAAACGCGCCTCCAGAGCGCAAGCGAGTTTACCGACCCGAACAACAATGCCGGAGAAATCGGATCGGGCCAGTCGGTCACGATGCTGTATGAAATCACACCGCCCGACAGCCCGGCGCGGCGATTGCTGCCGCTGCGGTACGGCACGGAACCCGAAGACGCCGTAACTGACCACGGCAATGAATACGCCCTGATCCGCCTGCGCTACAAAAATCCGGGTGAAATCAGGAACCAGCGTGTCGAGATGATAGTCGATGACAGCCGGTACCGCGCCAACAGAAACGACATATCGGACGATGTCATGTTTGCGACTTCCCTGGCCGCTTTTGCCGGAAAGCTGCGGAGAGACGAATACATCGGAAAAGAGTTCAGCTACTACAACGTCAAGAGCCTTGCTATGAACAGCATCGGGGATGATTCGTCCAGACTGCGCGCCGGTTTTCTGGAGCTTGTCGATCGTGCGGAAAAAGCCGAGGACCTCGCCAAAAACCGGGAGTGAATCGGGTAGAACATTGCCGATGGGATGATTTGCTCTATCCTGTAGGAAGCGATGTAAGTTTAACGGTGCCAGCCCTCTCCTCCACCCGGACACCCGTAGCGTACGATGTGGAGCCTTGGTAACGGAGCGGGCCGGACCCGACTGCCGCGCAAGCGGATAGGAAAAAGGAGAATTTACCATGAGCGACCGTATCTGGAGCGTCTATCTTTCCGGAGAAATCCACAGCGACTGGC
>CAYGSU010000152.1:0-1993 GCA_964352715.1 uncultured Flavobacteriaceae bacterium
TCGCGTCGACGATGCGATGCATGCAACCCGCGCTGCGGTTGAAGAAGGCATTGTCCCGGGCGGCGGTACCGCGCTGATCTACGCGACGAAGGCCCTGGAGAAGCTGAAGGGTGAAAACCACGACCAGGATGTCGGTATCGACATCGTGCGCCGTGCGATCCAGGCTCCGGCCCGCCAGATTGCCCAGAATGCCGGCGTCGATGGCGCTGTCGTTGCGGGCAAGCTGCTGGAAAGCAAGGACACCAACTGGGGATTCGACGCTCAGGAAGGCAAGTACGTTGATCTTGTCAAAGCCGGTATCATCGACCCGACAAAGGTCGTTCGTTCGGCTCTGCAGGATGCGGCTTCCATCGCCGGTCTGCTGATCACGACAGAAGCCATGGTTGCTGACAAGCCGGAACCTAAGGGCGCCGGTCCGGCAATGCCTGACATGGGTGGCATGGGCGGTATGGGCGGCATGATGTAATCACGGCCGTTCCGTCCCAAGGAACAAGGAAGGGCCTCGCTTCGGCGGGGCCCTTTCTGTTGCCGGCGACGGTGTCGGGTCAGGCGGTGCTACCAGTAGCGCATCGCGCCTTCGAATAGACCCCGAATATGCTGTTCTTCAAGAATCATCGGTGCGTTGTCCAGCAGCCGGCGCTGGGGCATGGTTTTGACGGTCAGCGCGTCGATATCATCTTCCGTGAAGCCCAGGCCCATCAGGCCGTTCGGCATATCGCAGTCACGCATCATTTCGACAAGCCTGTCGGCAACCAGATCGCCGGCAAGTTCCGGTTCTATATCTTCAAGGTCGACAGACATCACCTTCGCGGCTTTCGCCATCAGTTCAGGCTGCATGGGCGACAGCAGCCGCAATACGGCGGGCGCATTCACGATCACCGCAATGCCATGCGGCGCCATGGCGGTATTGGTGCGCCATCCTTCCGGGTAATAGTCACGCACCAGCCCGGCGACGGCGTAGGACATGCCGTGCGGAATGTGGCACCCGGCATTGCCGAATCCCAACCCGGCCAGCATGCCGGCGAACATCAGGTTCTCGCGGGTGGCGGGGGTTGGCGAATTAACCGCCTTCACCAGGTTTGCGCCGATGATCCGGATCGCTTCAAGGCAATGCAGGTCGCTGAACGGGTTTGACCCCTGGCTGAGGGGTCGTGTGGACGGGTCGTCAGGCACAGGGTAGCGCTTGTGCGATCGTGCCGTCAGCGATTCGATGGCATGGCTGAATACATCGAACCCGTTGGCCGCGAGGACAAGCGGCGGCAGCGTTTCGAGGCAGTTGGGGTCCAGAACCCCCAATGTCGGCCTAAGATACCGGTGGGCGATGCCTGTTTTCGTATTCAGTTCGACAAAGTCGAAAACCGCAATGCCGGTTGATTCCGATGCCGTGCCGAACGTGGTCGGGCAGGCGATATGCGGCTTCAGAAGGCCGGCCGGCGGCGTCGCATTTCCGACCGGCTTGTTGACATAGGTTTTAAGATCCGCCGGATAGGTCGACAGCAGATTTGCGACTTTGGCCGTATCGATGGTCGATCCGCCACCGAGCGAAATGAAACCGTCAACGCCGGCTTCCGTCGCAAATTCGGCCGCGTCCAGCATCGACCGTTCGGTCGGCTCAATCACGATCCGGTCAAAGACGCTGTAGCCGACACCGGCCTCATCCAAAGAGCCTGCAAGCGTTTCAAACATCGGCAGCGTCCTGACTGCCGGATCGACAATCAGGGCGACTTTTTTGAGGCCAAGGGCTTTTGCATCCCAGCCGGTTTCCGCCAACGCACCCGTGCCGAATTTGATTCGCGGCGCTTCGATACTGAAGACCGAATTGCCGGTCTTGTCAGGGTAGAAAAAAGGTGTGAGCGCCATCCGGATAGCACCTGTCGTGGACAAAAGATTAACCGCAGTATCGGCATAGTAGCGTACCGTTTTCGGTTTTGCATCAACGACCGTCACACCTGAGAAATTATTGTCTGCCTTGACCGCCTCAGGAGGGCGGCGG
>CAYGSU010000153.1:0-1898 GCA_964352715.1 uncultured Flavobacteriaceae bacterium
TAGTCGTTCAGCAATCGGTGCCGTAGAAGTGTCTGCATATCCCGTCTTCCATCGGCAACGAGCAGAACGGTCACGACATTGTCGCGCGTTGAATACAGAATACGATAGGGCTTGTAGTGCAATTCGCGAAAGGAATGCGGGCCAATTTCCAGCATTTCCTTCGGGATATTGCCGCGTTCCGGCAGGTCGCGTAATGAATCGATCCTTGAAGAGAGGTCGGACAGAATCTGTTTCGCGATTCCGGAACCGCTGTTTTGCCTAATGTATCTGGTGATGTCCTTTAGATCACGGCTAGCGGCGTCAGTGAACTCGACCGTGTACTTCATTCGTCTTCATCTAGAACCGCGCGGGCTTGCCGGAACGCCTCCTCAACAGAGACAACCTTGCCTTCCGCCGCCTGCTTCTCGCCATGGGCGAGGATTTTCAGCAGGGCGAGCGTTTCTTCCATCTCCTCATACTGCCGGATATCCTGAAGAACGGCCTTGGCTTCACCGTTCTGGGTGATGATCAGCGGTTCGCCGCCCTTTTTCAGATCGTCCAGAATCCGGGCCGCATTGGCTTTCAGATAGCTGACAGGTTTCACCCGATCCGACAGACGCATTGTGTTTCTCCAACAAGGCAAACTGAATAAGGTCTGAATATAGACCGAATTTAGTCCTATGTGAACAGTTATCAGGCCGAAGTTTTCTCCGTTCGTCCGGTTCGGCGGCAGCTTGCCTTGCCAGGCGTTTCACAACCCGCTGTTTCATTCACCGTATCTGATGATATTTTGCAAAAAAGTGGTGCGCTCTGGTCGTTCAGATACACTTGAATATGTGCCTCGAACTCTGTCCCCTGATTGTTCGCTGAGGAAGGAAGGTCGGAATACTTTCACAATGGTCGATACTCATGCTGCTGGCGGCGTTTTCCGCCGCCGCGGTGCTGATCGTTTTCAGCGGTTTGCGCATGACCGGGTTGGCCGACAGGCTGGCGGACAGGACCAGACTCGGTGAGGCGATTACAGGCGCGGTTCTGTTGGGGGCGGCGACATCGCTTGGCGGCACTGTGGTTTCCATTACGGCGGCGTGGGATGGATATCCGTCGCTGGCATATTCCAACAGTATCGGTGGCATAGCGGCGCAAACCGCGTTTCTGGCAATCGCGGACCTGACCTACCGCAAGTCAAACCTTGAGCATGCCGCCGCCGAACTCGCCAACATATTTCAGGCCGTTGTGCTGATTGTGCTGCTGACGCTGCCGCTGATTGCCATGAGTGTGACAGAAGTCAGCCTCTTTGCCATTCACCCCGTTTCGCTGGCGATTCCGGTCATCTTTGTGGGGTCGGTTTTTGCCACGCACGCACTGCGCGAAAAGCCGATGTGGCTTCCGGTAGACACCCGGGATACGCGCGCCGATACCCCGGACGATGAGGAAGATGATGAACAGTCAGAAAGCATTGCGCGGCTTCTGGCAGGATTCGCCATCCTGATGGTGCTGATGAGTATTGCCGGCTGGGTTGTCGCCAAAACGGCGGCCGAGATTTCCGGCAGGATAGACTTGTCGGAATCGGTTGTCGGTGCGCTGATGACGGCGGTGGTGACATCCCTGCCGGAACTTGTCACGACGATTGCCGCTGTTCGTCGCGGCGCGCTGCAGCTCGCGGTCGGCGGCATCATCGGCGGCAACACCTTCGATACGCTGTTCCTGACAATCGCCGATGTATCCTACCGGCCAGGCTCCCTGTATCACGCCGTCGGCATGGATGATTTTTTCTGGACCGTCATCGCGATCCTGATGACCGGCATTCTTCTGGGCGGGCTCATTCTGCGACAGCGAAGCGGTCCGGCCCGCATGGGCGTCGAAAGCCTGACCCTGCTTGCCATCTATGGCGGCGCCATCGTGCTTCAGGTCGCCGTCAC
>CAYGSU010000154.1:0-1880 GCA_964352715.1 uncultured Flavobacteriaceae bacterium
GTGCTGCACGGCGGCGACCTTGTCCAGCGCGGCTCCCTCATCGAATACCGCTACCGGCTGAGCCGGACCGATGCGTCGCCGGACGATCTGGCCGAAGCGGTGCGAGCGTTGCAGCCGGCCGGCGGATGGGAATTCGAAACCCCCGCGGATGCCGGCGACCGCGTGTTGCAGACAGTGAACCGCACGACGACCTTCCTCGGCATCGCCGGTGTCGTCGCCTTCGCCATCGGCCTGTCCGGCGCCTGGGCCGCCGCGAATACCTGGATCCGCCGCCGGGGCCGCACCATCGCGCTCTACCGCCTGTCGGGCGCATCGCCGGGCCTGGTTTTCGCGCTGCATGCGGTAATCGTGGCGCTTGCCAGCGCCGGCGGGCTGGTGATCGGCCTTGGCGTCAGCGTCGCCGTCGCCGCCCCCTTGCTGGATACCGTCACATCCCGGCTTCATGTCGACTGGGTCTCCGCCGACCTGTTGCGGCAGCTCGCGACCGTGGCCGTCATTCTGGTGCTGGGCCTGATCGGCACCAGTCTGACCGCCCTTTCCGGCGCGGCCCGCATATCGCCCGGCGCGGCGATGCGCAGCGGCGATGCCCCGCCGCAAACCCATGCCGGGCATGTCGCCGCCGGCGCCGGCTTTCTGCTTCTGGCAATCGGCGCGGCTGCGTTCAGCCTGCCGATCCCCTCCCTCGCCGGGCTGGCAACGGCCGGCTTTCTTGCCGCAATGGCGGTTCTGGCGGGCGCTGCCGCCTGTCTTTCCGCCGTTATCGCCCGACAAAAGCCGAAAAGCTTCTTCACGACCGTGCTTTGCCAGAATCTTGGGAATGCGGGCCATACCGCCACCCGCACCGTGGCCATCGGCGTCGGCATCGTCGGCATCACGGCGATTGTATCGGCCCAGAACTCCCTGAACGACGCCCTGGTCCAGGAAATACCGGAACGGGTGCCGGATCTCGTGCTGATCGACGTGCAGCCGGCGCAGATCGACGGCATCCGCGAGCGCATCGGGCAGGACCCGGCTCTGGGCGGCGTGCAGGCAAACCCGTTCATGCGGATGACCATCCGCTCGGTCAACGGCATCCCGGCGGCAGAAGCCCTGCAGCGGCCGGACAAGTCCTGGGTGATCGAGGGCGACAGAAGCTTTTCCTGGGCGGCGGAACCGACCGGCGCGGAATTGCTGCAGGGCTCGTGGTGGGACGCGGACTATGCCGGGCCGCCGCTGATATCGCCGGAAGAAGACGTGATGGAAGCCTTCGACCTGAAGGTCGGCGACACCATGACCTATGGCGTGCTCGGGCGGACCTTCACGTCCGAGGTCGCGAATATCCGCAAGGAATATCACCGCACCTTCAGGCCGGAATACCTGATGATCGCCTCGCCGGAACCGTTCAGGAATGCGCCGCATACCTGGATCGTCAGCCTGCAGGGCAGCACCGACAGCGCCATCGACGCGCTGATCGGCGACCTGTCCGGCACCTACCCCAACGTGACCGCCATCGACATCCGCCGCCTCGTCGCGCAGGTGCGCGGCGTCATCGACGGCGCAACCCTGGCATCGTTCCTGATGGCGGCGCTGCTGGTGGTGGCCGGGGCGCTGTCGGTCGCGGCGCTGGTCGCCGCCGATGTCGATGCAAGGCGGCGCGAGGCGCTGGTCTTTTCCATCGTCGGCGCGTCGCGGCGCGAAATCGCCCTGGTCCGCCTGACGGAAGCCGCCACGCTGGGAACCATCGCCGCGATGCTCGGCGGCGGCGCCGGCGCGCTTATCGGCTACCTCGTCGTGACCGAGGGCCTGCATGTGTCGTGGTCGCCCGGTGTTACTGTGCTTCTGCTGCCCGTCGCGCTTGGCGTCGCCTCGTCGCTGGTCGCCGGCATTGTCGGCGGGCTCGG
>CAYGSU010000155.1:0-1854 GCA_964352715.1 uncultured Flavobacteriaceae bacterium
GGGTTACGGGAACAACGCCTCACCTTGCGGCCGGGTTGCAACGGCGCGGTTCGGACCAAAGTCCTCTAGCTCTGAATTCGCGCCAGCCCGAACGTGACAACACTGTCGATTGCCTGTTCCGGCGAAACGCGCTGCGGGTTCATGCAGCATTCCAGCCACAACCCGTCGGCCAGCGCGATCAGGCCGATGGCGATCTCAGCGGCGTCGGCGCGCGGGCCGGTCATGGATTCGATGAGGTCGGTGAAGAAGGTCTGGAACGCGGTCACCATTTCCTGCTGCACGGCGGCGATTTCCGGCTTGGTCAGCACCAGCCCCCAGAAGGCGACCATGATGCGCATCTGGCCGGGGTCGTTCAGGTTGTCCGGGAAAAACGCCCGGACCGCCCGGTCGAGCGATGTTTCGAACGGGTCGGCCGGGTCGAACCGCAACGACTGCATCCGGCCCAGCGCCTGCCGGTTGATCTGCCGGTAGGCTTCCACCAGCAGGGCGTCCTTGCCGTCGAAATGATGTCGTACGAGGCCGGCCGTCACCCCGGCACGCTCGGCGATCCGCCGCACGGTCGCGCCCTGGTGGCCGTGTTCCGCCAGACAGGCCAACGCCGCATCGACAAGGCGAGCTCTGCCATCCGAACCCTCTTCCGTCATCGCCATCAGGCTCTCCGATCGATCTTGACTATACGTTTGTATAGTCTCTAATACAGGAATTCACAGGCTGGGAACACAGGCAATGATTAAACAGTTCGACGACCGCACCGCCTTGCTGCTGATCGATGTGCAGAAGGGCGTCAACGATCTGCAGTATTACGGCGGGCCGACCGGCCGCCGCAACAACCCGGCGGCGGAGGACAATCAACGAGCCCTGTTGACGGCATGGCGCAAGGCCGACCGGCGTGTCGCCTTCACCCGGCATGACAGCATCGAGGACGGGTCGCCGCTGAAACTGTCGCTGGAAACCGGTGAACAGCTTGACGGGCTGGAGGTTCAGGCCGGCGATATCAGTGTTTCGAAAAGCGTGAACAGCGGCTTCATCGGCACATCGCTGGAGCTGGATCTGCGCCGGGCCGGCATCCAGCGGCTGGTCATTGCCGGGTTCTTCACCAATGTCTGTGTTGAAACGACCACGCGGATGGCCGGCAATATGGGCTTCGATGCGTATCTGGTGCACGATGCCTGCGCCACCACCAACCGGGTGGGTCTCGACGGCGCCGATTACGAACCGGAACTGGTACACGCCATGGCCGTCGCCAATCTGCATGGCGAATTCTGCACCGCCGTTTCGACACACGATGCGCTGGGGCTGATCGCCGCCGATGCGCCCAATCTCAACCGCGTACAGGGAAACGAATAATGTTTGGTTTGTCGTCTATGACCGCACCGCTGAAGCGGGTCGCCATGCGCCGCCCGGCTTCGATGCTGACCGCCGATACGAAAGAATGGCATTACGGGCCGACCTACGATCCGACCGGGATCGAGCGGGAACATGCGGCTTTCGCCGAGCTTGTCGCGGCATCCGGCGCGGAAATCATGTGGATGAACGGCAGCGATAACGGCATCGCCGACGCCGTGTTCACCTACGACGCCTCGCTGATGTCGCCTAAGGGCGCGATCCTGATGGCGCCGGGCAAGCAATTGCGCAAGGGCGAACAGAATTTGCACCGCGCCTTTTACGAAGAAAACCGGATCGCCATTGTCGGCGAGATCACCGATCCGGGCACGGGCGAAGGCGGGGACACGTTGTGGCTGGACGAAACAAATCTTGCCGTCGGGCGGGGCTTCCGCACCAACCAGGCGGGGATCGAGCAGCTCACCGCCATTCTGGCCGATCAGGGTGTGACGGTTCACGCGTTCGATCTGC
>CAYGSU010000156.1:0-1832 GCA_964352715.1 uncultured Flavobacteriaceae bacterium
GCCGCCGCCGAAGTGCTGTATCACGAAGACGGCTCGGTGAAGGGCGTCGCGACCGGCGACATGGGCGTCACCAAAACCGGCGAGAAAGGCCCGAACTACATGCGCGGCATGGAGCTGCACGCCAAGCAGACCGTGTTCGCGGAAGGCTGTCGCGGATCGCTCGGCAAGGTACTGATGGACAAGTTCGATCTGCGCAAGGATTGCGACGTGCAGACCTACGCGATCGGTATCAAGGAATTGTGGGATATCGAGCCTGAACGCTGCGAACCCGGCAAGATCGTCCATACCACCGGCTGGCCGATGTCGGGCGGCACCTATGGCGGCTCGTTCCTGTATCACCTGAACGGCAACCAGGTGGCGGTCGGTTTTGTGATCGGTTTGGATTACGAAAACCCGCACCTGTCGCCCTATATGGAATTCCAGCGCTTCAAGCACCACCCGGAAATCAAGCAGTATCTGGAAGGCGGGCGGCGCGTCGCCTATGGCGCGCGGGCGCTGAACGAGGGCGGCTTCCAGTCGATCCCGAAACTGACCTTCCCCGGCGGCATGATGGTCGGCTGCGAGGCCGGCTTCCTGAATGTGCCGAAAATCAAGGGCACCCACACGGCGATGAAATCGGGCATGACGGCGGCCGAAGCCCTGCATGCCGCGCTGACCGGCGAAGAAGAAGCGCCGCGCGAAATCACCGATTATCCGGACCGGCTGAAAAAGACCTGGCTGTGGGACGAGCTGTATTCGGTGCGCAACATCCGGCCGAGCTTCAAATGGGGTTTCCTGGCCGGACTGATCTATTCCGGCATCGACACCTATCTGTTCCGGGGCAGGGCGCCGTGGACGCTGAAGCATCACGGGCCGGATCATGAAAGCCTGAAGAAGAAGTCGGAATGCAAGCCGATCGACTATCCGAAACCGGATGGCGTTCTCAGTTTCGACCGGCTGACAAATGTTTCCTTCTCGGGCACAAACCACGAGGAAGATCAGCCGACGCACCTGACCCTGAAGGACAGCAGCGTGCCGATCCAGGTCAACCTTGCGAACTACGATGCGCCGGAACAGCGTTACTGTCCGGCGGGCGTGTATGAAATCGTCACGGAAGATGACGGCTCCCTCCCTCGCCTGCAGATCAACGCCCAGAACTGCGTCCATTGCAAAACCTGTGACATCAAGGACCCGACGCAGAACATCAACTGGGTGGTGCCGGAAGGCGGCGGCGGACCGGTCTATCCGAATATGTAAACGCCGGAAGGCAAGGTGACGGCGATGGAAATCAACGCGGATTTCTCGGAAGATGCGATTGTCCGGCCCGGCGAGGTCGACTGGACGCCGTCGCCGTTGCCCGGCGTAGACCGCATCATGCTCGACCGGGTCGGCGATGAAGTGGCGCGGGCCACCTCGTTCGTGCGCTATGCGGCGGGCAGCCGGTTCGACGGCCACGCCCACGATCTGGGTGAGGAATTTCTGGTTATCGACGGCGTGTTTTCCGATGCCGACGGCGACTACGGTCCCGGCACCTATGTGCGCAACCCGCCCGGCACGTCACATGCCCCGTGGAGCGAGCAGGGGTGCACGATCTTCGTGAAACTGCGGCAGTTTCAGGACGGCGATACGGAACGGAAAGTTCTCAATATCCACGACGGGCCATATGTGGAAGGCCGTATTCCCGGTGCGGATCGGATGTATCTGCATGAATATGGCGACGAGGTGGTGTGGATTTCGAAAATCCGACCCGGCGCGCATTTCCCCGAACACATTCACACCGGCGGCGAGGAATTCATCGTGCTGGAAGGTGAAATTCGCGATGAAAACCATGTGTTTCCGCAAGGCTCGTGGAT
>CAYGSU010000157.1:0-1796 GCA_964352715.1 uncultured Flavobacteriaceae bacterium
ACGCAGAAGCGGATTGCAGCAGGCGCACAAGACGCGGCGGATCCTGGTACTTTGACCGCTATGTCTCCACCACCACGTACCGCTACGGGGCGCGGCCCGGCCACCTCGCCTACGATGTGGGGTTCCGGGTCGTGGCGGATATCGACAGCTAGCGCGACTGCTGGCGCAATCATGAAGGATGTGCCACCCTTTCCGTCATAAGGCGAATTGCCACGAAAAAAGCCGCAAAAACGCGGAACGGGGGTCAAATCATGCGGGTTGTCGTACTCGGCGCCGGAATTATCGGCGTCACCACAGCATACTATCTTGCCCGGCAGGGCGTGGAGGTCGAGGTGCTCGACCGGCAACGCGCCGCTGGCATGGAAACCAGTTTCGCAAATGCCGGCGAGCTTTCCTACGGCATGACCTCGCCCTGGGCTGCCCCCGGCATTCCGATGAAGGCGCTGAAATGGCTGTTCATGCATCATCGGCCTCTGTTCATCTGGCCGATGGTAAGCCCGGATATGTGGGCCTGGTGTACGCGTATGGTGCTGAACTGCAATGCGCGGTCCTATGCCGTCAACAAGGGGCGGATGGTGCGGGTGTCGAATTACAGCCGGGATTCCCTGACCGAACTGCTGGAAGACGTGCCGATCGATTTCGAGCTGCGCGAAAAGGGCACGCTGCAACTGTTCAGAAAACAGAAGCAGCTTGATGCATCGAAGGCCGACCAGGATGTTCTTTCAAAGTACGATTCCCCGTTCGAGGTGCTGGACCGTGATGGCTGCATCGCGGCGGAACCCGGCCTTGCCCATGTCGCGGATAAATTCGTTGGCGGGCTGCGGCTGACGGCCGACCGCACGGGGGATTGCCGCATGTTCACGCAGGCGCTTGCGGAAAAGGCCGCCGAACTGGGCGTCAAATTCCACTACAATGTCACCATCAAGGGCGTGTCGCGCTACAGCAACAAGATCACCGGGGTCGATACGACAGACGGGTTGATCAACGCTGACAAGTTCGTCTGCGCCATGGGCCCTTATGCGCCGGTGCTGTTGCGCGACATCGGCATCAAGGTGCCGATCTATCCGATCAAGGGGTATTCGATCACCCTGCCGGTGACCGACCCCGACGCTGCGCCGCAATCGACCATCATGGACGAAACCTACAAGGTCGCGGTAACCCGGCTGGGCGACCGCATCCGGGTGGCGGGGCAGGCGGAAATCATCGGTTATAACAAGAAGCTCGGCAGCCATGCGACGGATGCGGTGCGCCATGTGGTCAGCGATCTGTTCCCGAAAGGCGGCGATGTCAGCAAGGCGGAAGGCTGGACCGGCCTGCGCCCGATGACGCCGGACGGCACGCCGGTGCTCGGCCCGACGCGGTATGAAAACCTGTTCCTGAATACCGGCCATGGCACCCTGGGCTGGACGATGGCCTGCGGCTCCGCCCGGCTGGTCGCCGATCTGGTTGTCGGCAACAAACCCGGTATCGATATGGAAGGCCTGACGGCGGCACGGTACGGGCAGTAGCCCCACTGCACGCGGAGAAAGTCCCGCATCAAGTGCGGGTATCGCGAAAACGAAGCGACGTTCCCCGGCCGTCAGAGCCGGGGTCCATTCCTGCGGCCCATGAACAGGCCAGGACGACAACGGAATGGGTCCCGGATCAGGTCCGGGACTCTTGTATTTTTATAGCCGAAGTAAAGGATTCCCGGGCTTGACCCGGGATCTTGAGCAAGCTGAATCGCGGCACACGGAGGAAGGTCCCGCATCAAGTGCGGGTATCGCGAAAACGAAGCGACGTTCCCCGGCCGTCAG
>CAYGSU010000158.1:0-1712 GCA_964352715.1 uncultured Flavobacteriaceae bacterium
CGCCCTTGATCAGCATTCCAGACCCTTTATCCGGGTTGTCGGCGTCGATCTGCCGATGGCGTCGGATACGGACGTGTCGCATGTGCTGTCCGTCTATATGGAGGCAAGGCAGCAGAACACCATCAGCAGTGTCATGCCGAACGCGCCGGTGGTCCGGAATTTCTAACGATAATGGCACCCGCAGCGACAAACAGCGTCAAAAAACCAGATCAGGTATTTCTTTGAAGGCTCCGGAACACTGTTTTCCCGCGATCATGAACGCTGATCTGGAGCCAAGCCTCCGCCAGGGCGGCACTCAATCCGCCGGTAACCCCGAGCGCTTCCAGTCAGCGACCCAGGCCGGACTACGGTTGGCGGCGCGGTTGAAACCAAGATGATCGCCGTGCATCTGGTACCCCAGAAGCCGTCTGATATGCTCGGGGTAGCGCGCCGCGACATCCGCCGGAATGTCCAGGTACTGGTTGACCTCCTGGCGCAGCCAGCCCAACGCATAGGTGTTGATGAGCGCCATGCGGGGACCTTTTGAACGGTTGGCGCCACCGCCATGCCACACCGATCCAAGATACAGCAGCAGCGAGCCCTTGGGCATCGGCGCTTGCACGCTTTCTTCTGGTGCGGGCGTCGAATCCGGGTCGAACAGATTGTGGCTGTTCGGCACCACATGGGTCGCGCCGTTTTCGAGGGTAAAATCGTCAAGCGCCCACAAGGCCGAGAACTGCCATTCGGTGCCCGGCACCCGCAACGGATAAATCGAGTCGTCGCGGTGCAGGACCTGTTGTTTTTCGCCCGGATGGATTTCAATCCCGGAGGTGCTGCCGATACGATAATTGATGCACCTCGGTAACAGAAGACTGTCTGCAATCGCCAGAACCAGACGATGGGCGATCAGATCCGCTGATGCGGGGGAAAATCCCAGAACGCTGGCAATCCGTAGCGTGGTATAGCCGTTGAAATCGTTCTGAACCGCGGTGCCAACCCGGTCGAATTCAGGGCGAAATTCATCGACGACGCGATCAACGGCGGCGTCGTCGGCAAGCGATTCCACAATCACCGCACCATCCCGGTTGAGCGCTGCGACAAGGGCGTCGGGCGTTACATCGGCGTCAAAACGTTCCAGGCTCATACGTCCTCCAAAAAACATTGGCTGCAGATTGTTTTTGTCCTTTAAGATCGTGAGTTCGGATATCCTAACCTCGCTTCACGCACATCAGATACAAGGCAATGCGGCGATAGCCCTGACGTAAGCTTTCTTATAATGAGCAGATTTTATTGTAACGTCGTCGTGTATCCAGTTGCTGCCAGTAGCGGACACGGAATGAGGGTTCTTATAGAAACGGGTCGGCCGCATCGTGGAACAGCCTGTGCACCATTTCCAAAGGCCCTTCGCTGAAGGGAGAATCGTCGTTGCACGGATTGACCAGTAAATGGCTGCGCGTAAAGCCTTTCGACTTGCTTCCCCTGAATGAAGAGGAACTAAGATTGTAATCCTCGGCATTGACGATGGCGTTCATCCAGACGATTGCCTCGCGGTTTGCTGCACCGTGTGAAAATTGGCGTCAACGGGCCTGCGCAGCAATTTTTCAAACCGACTGAACTAAGATATCTTCTGGGGAAGGATGTCGTTTCATCCGGATGCTCCAGTAAAATCCATCTGGAAAAAACTGGAGCGGGCGAGGCGATTCGAACGCCCGACATCAACCTTGGCAAGGTTG
>CAYGSU010000159.1:0-1693 GCA_964352715.1 uncultured Flavobacteriaceae bacterium
TGGTCGCCGAAGGGGCGTATCGCGGCCATCGTTCGGAAGACGGCGGCGGCTGGACCGTTCCCGGCGGCGCGCCCATCCCGACCGAACCGGGCACAGACTGGTACGCCCATCCCGATCCGCCGCGCCAGGCCGCTGACCTGTTCCGGTTTTACGCGCAAGGACTGGGCATCGACCTTCCAGCGCCACAAACGGGCGAGATCGAATGCGACCGTTTGATCGCCCGGCAGGTTAGCCCACCCTTGTCGGATCTGGTACGCGACATGCTGTGGACCTCCAGCAACCCGATGGCGGAAATGCTCGGGCGGTTCACCCTCGGCGTGCCGGATGCCGGCCAGTGGCTGGCGTTTCGGCATCCGGAGATTGCGGGTTTTGCGCTGACCAACTTTTCCGGTCTCGATGCGGCGGCGCGACTGACCCCGCGCGCCATGGCGACCCTGCTGGCAAAGGAAGCCGGGCGTCTGGCCGGCGACACGCCCTTCCCCGCCATCCTGACGCCGGCGGGATGGGACGGCGGGCTGAAACACCGGATGCAGGAACCGCCCCTGGCCCTCGCCGTGTGGGCCAAGACCGGCACGATGCAATACGGCGTCGGGCTGGCGGGGTATCTGATGGTGCCCGGCAAGGGGCTGCATGCGATAGCCCTCTATGCGTTCGACGAGGAAAAGCGCCGGATCTACGATGCCGCCGTCCTCGACCCGCCCCCGAAAATGGAAGCCGACGCAAAGGTCTGGCGCAACCGGGCACGCGCCGAGATCGATACCCGGATTGCGCAGATCTATGAGAAGCTGCTGGCCAACTAACCGCTGGCAGGCTGCGCGCGAATCCCCGCATCTTACCCGTCATCTTTTGCAATGACGGGTCATCCCCATGAACATCATTTTCTTCGCCATGGTCGCGATTGCGTTTCTGGTTGCCGCCTGGCACCAGATCACCTGGGTGCCGCCGGTCGGCGATGCGATTGCCGCCAGCCCGATGGAGAGGCTCGGCACCGGCATGATCGAGACAGCGGATGTGTCGGTCACGCTGGCCATCGGCCTGATCGGGGTGATGGCCCTGTTCCTCGGCCTGATGAAGGTGGCGGAGGCCGGCGGCCTGCTGGTCATCATCGCGAAACTATTGCGGCCGCTGATGAAGCGCCTGTTCCCCGATGTCCCCGCCGACCACCCGGCAATGGGCGCGATGATCATGAACCTGTCGGCCAATGTCATGGGGCTGGGCAACGCGGCGACGCCGTTCGGCATCCGCGCCATGCAGGAACTCGACAAGCTGAACCCGCACAAGGGCTGTGCCACCAACGCGATGGCGCTGTTTCTGGCGATCAACACGTCCAGCGTCACCATCCTGCCGACCGGGGTGATCGCCATCCGCGCCGCCGCCGGGTCCGCCGATCCGGCGGGGATTGTGCCGACCACGCTGGTCGCGACGATCTGTTCGACCACGATGGCGATTTTCATGGCGAAACTGCTGCAACGGTATTTTCCGGCCGGGCCGGTCGCCGGCATGGAGCCATCCGAGGCCGAACCGGAACAGCCGGAACCCGCATCGCCTTCCGCCGACCTGTCGCAGGCGTCGGAAGCCTATCCGATGTGGGTGTCGGCGCTGGCGCTGGCCTGCCTGATCGGCCTTGTGCCGCTGACGGTCGCCTACGGCAAGACCATCGCGCCGTGGATTATCCCCGGCCTGATGATCGCGC
>CAYGSU010000160.1:0-1679 GCA_964352715.1 uncultured Flavobacteriaceae bacterium
GAAGACAGGCCTGCGCCAAGCCAGTGAATACGTGCCATTTTCTCTCTCCCCTGAAAAACCTTTTATAAACGTGCGATGTTCTTGTTGAAGTCGGCCAGCGCCCGTCCCCAGACACCCTCATCGGGTTTCGCCAGGGTCATCAGGGCCGTTGTGAGTTGTCGGGAATAATCAATGCTGGATTCCAGCGGCAGCATGCTGGGCAAATGATCAATCGCCATCACATCCAGCGGCGGCGGCCCGCCGGTTACCCGAACGGTCGGGTCGGTAAACTTTGTCGACCGGTTATAGATCGGAATCGGATTGTAGATGCTTTCCGGGTCGCAGCTGACATCTGCAATCACCGAAAGCGCCCTGTCTTTCGCCGCGACATCGTCCGACGTGACGAATTTCGGACAGGATGGTGAGGCAAGAATGCAATTCACGAAAATGTCGTGCCGGCGAATGGCCGGAAAGGGTCCGCCGGATGCGGTTTCCGCCATGTCCCATTTGGTGACGTCAAGGCCAAACTGTTCACCCAGTTTGGTTGCGCCGCTGCCGGAACGGCCAAGCGCGCCAATCACGATCATCGACGGTTTTGCGCTGAACCGGTCCAATCGTGCCTTCAGATCATCAAGAAGGGCGTCAACATTCGGGTAACCGGAAACCCTCGCCAGCGGCGGGTTATCGCCCTGCTGCTGCCCGGCCCAGACCTGAACGGCAACGGCGGCGCCTGCGTAGCCTGCCCAGTACCCGAAGGCGGCGATTCGTCTTCCGGTGTTGTCGACCAGGCATTCCAGGTCGAAAAGCTGGCCGCCGCCGGTAACAAAGCGCGACAGGGTGTGCTGCCAGCCCGGCTGATCCTTGTAGACATGGCCGAAATAGATATGGCGGTGAACAAGCGGCGTATCGCCTTCCGGCAGTTCCTTGACGCCGAGAATAAAGGCATCCCTCGGCGCGTCCGGCCAACTGCCTTCTACCGCAGTTGCACAGCCGGCACGTTCATAGTCACCGATGGGGATGGCGCGCTCTGCCGATTGTTCGACCGTTACATCGAACCCCGCTGCGACAAGCGATTTCGCATCGCCAGGCACCAGTGCGACCCGGCGTTCGTTCGTCTTGCTTTCCGCCCGAACCCAAAGTTTTACAGTCATCGTTACCGCCGATTTTTCAAATTACCACACTCGCACATGACTATCAGACGCCGGCGACGGTTTTGATTTCGGTGTATTCTTCCAGCCCCCACAGGCTGCCTTCGCGACCATTCCCGGATTGCTTGAACCCGCCGAACGGTGCGTCGAGGCCCTGCACGGTGCCGTTGATACCAACCATTCCGGAATCAATGGAAAGCGCCACGCGTTGCGCCTTTTCCGGATCACCGGTGAATATATGAGCAGCCAGCCCGTAGGGTGTATCGTTGGCAATCTGTATTGCGTCTTCTTCGCCGTCGAACGGAATGATCGACAGAACCGGGCCGAAAATTTCCTCCCGCGCGATGGTCATGTCATTGGTAACATCCGCGAAGATCGTCGGGCGCACATAGTATCCCCTATTTGTGCCTTCCGGCCTGCCGGGGCCGCCTGTTACTAGGCGTGCGCCTTCCTCGATACCTTTTTCGATATAGGACTGAACCCGCTCATACTGAGCCTTGCTGACGACCGGGCCGATATGATTGCCTTCGACCGACGGGTCGCCGACTTCTG
>CAYGSU010000161.1:0-1651 GCA_964352715.1 uncultured Flavobacteriaceae bacterium
CTCACTCGATTTCACCCGTCAGACCGATCTGACCGATCCCGGCCGGCATGCCGCCGTGCTGAATCGCTTGCCGGACGATATCGCCGGCATCGTCGCCGCGGTTCAGCAGATCTTCGTGCACACGGATTCCCTGCCGCTCTATGGTCTGAACCCGGAGGATTTTACCGGCTACCCGCGCACGACCCTGCCCTTCCGTCAGCGTCTCGACCGGTTGCTGCCCGACCCGGAAGCCACCCTGCCGGAACGCCGCGCCATTGAAGACCGTGAAATCGGCACCTGCCGCGACTATGCCGTCGCGACCTGCGGCATCCTGCGGTGCAAGGGGGTTGCGGCGCGGGTCCGCTGCGGCTTCGCGACCTATTTTACCCCCGGCGCGTATGAAGACCACTGGATCTGCGAATACCGGCCCGGCGGCACAGGCCCGTGGCGACGCGCCGATGCGCAGATGGATGACGTGCACCGTAACCATCTGGGCATCGGTTTCGACCCGGCCGATCTGCCGGACGAGGTGTTCCTGACCGCCAACGAAGCCCTGCGGGCGATCCGCGACGGTGCGCCAGCCACCCTGTTCGGTCATGGCGACGCGGCGGGAGACTGGTTCGTCTGGGTCAATCTGACGCGCGATTATCTGTCGCTGTCGGGGTCTGAAACATCGGACTGGGATAGCTGGCGCGACGCCATCGGCATGAAGCAGTCACTGTCGGCGGAAGAACAGGCGCTATGCGACAGTCTTGCCGCCGTCATCGACGCACTTGAAACCGGCGAGCCAGCGCCGGCCCCGCCGCCGCCATTCTGGCGCGGTTTCTAGCAACAGCGCATTTCTGTATAGTAACGCGAACGCAAATCACAGGAGGCTCACTTGGCGCGGATCAGACCGGCGGCGATTGCCGGCACCTTCTATCCGGGCGATGCGGCGGAACTGGACCGCACGGTGACGGATTTTCTGAACGCGGCGGCACGCGATGCCGGGCCGCCGGACGGCCGCACCGCACCGAAGGCGATCATCGCGCCGCATGCCGGGCATATCTATTCCGGCCGGGCCGCCGCCGACGCCTATATCCGCTTCGCCCCGGCGCGGGAGACAATCACCCGCGTCGTTCTGCTGGGGCCATGCCATCGGGTTGCCGTGCGCGGCCTGGCCACCACCAGCGCTGACAATTGGGAGACACCGTTGGGCCGGATACCGATTGATCGCGAATCGATCGCCGCCGTATCCAACCTGCCTTTCGTTATCGAGCACGATGCCGCCCATGCGCAGGAACATTCGCTGGAAGTGCATCTGCCGTTCCTGCAGAAACTGCTGCCGTCGTTTTCGCTGGTTCCCTTCGCCGTCGGACAGGCATCAAACGCTGAGGTCTCGCAGGTTCTGGAAATTCTGTGGGGCGGGCCTGAAACCGTCATCGTGATCTCGTCGGACCTGAGCCATTTCCTCCCCTACGATGCGGCGCGCGAGATCGACGGCAGAACCGCCGCCGCCATCGAGGCGCTCGACTGGAAATCTATCGGGCGCGACCAGGCCTGCGGCCGGGTGCCGATCTCCGGCCTGCTGACCAGCGCGGAAAACCGCCATATGAAGATCGACCGGGTCGCCCTGTGCAATTCCGGCGACACGGCGGGGTCAAAGGACCGGGTCGTCGGCTATGGCGCCTGG
>CAYGSU010000162.1:0-1650 GCA_964352715.1 uncultured Flavobacteriaceae bacterium
GTCGCCGTTACCGCGCCGACCCGGTAGGTGCCGTCGCCGTTGTCGGCAGCGGCGGGCGAACAGTGAAAATTCACATTGCTGACCTGTTGCGGATCGATAGGCAGGGGGACGCCATCGTCGATGGCGCGCTTGTAGACGCCTTCGCGGCCGGTGAAGACCGTGCCGTCGAGATAAACGATGGTGCCCAGTTCCAGCTCGGCGATATCCGCGGCCGAGACCGGCGCGTTCAGGCGGACTTTTCTGAGCTTGTCGGCATGGCGGCCCATTCAACCGTCTCCCGTCGCATGTAAGGGGTGAACCAGTTCGGGTCGGTACGATACTCGACCCGGCCATCGGCATGAAGGCGCGCCGTCGCCCGGCGCGATGACAGACAGAACGTATGTACGCTGACCGGCATGCCGCCGGTGTGGGTGAAGCCGCATTCGATATGGCAGTCGACGACCATGGACGACCCGACGAAGCCCATTGCGCCCATACCGATCGAATTGCCCATTTCCTGCAATTCAAGCTCCAGCGCGGCTACTTTCGGGTCCGGGTTGCGGTCGCCGACCACCCGCAGGCAGGCGGCCTGTTTGCCGAGAACGACGCAGGTGTCTTTCGATCCGCCGATACCGACGCCGACAATGGCCGGTTGGCAGGCGAGGCCGCGCTTGCCGAACGCGATCAGCGTGTCGAGAACGAACCGCTTGATGCCGGAAATACCATCGCCGGGAAACAGCATCCGGTAGTCCGTGCCGAACAGACCGCCCTTGTGAACGGTTGTCAGGTCGACCCAGTCGGCATCTGGCTCGTAGGAATATTCGATTTCCGGCGCGCCGAGGCCGACATTGTTGTTATGGTCGGTCCGCCACAGAGGGTGAACGCGGTTGGGGCGCAAAGGCACGTCATGCGTGGCGCCGGCGGTGGCGCGGCGCAGGCAGGCTTCCAGTTCGACGGGGCCGCCGTCAATCCGCGCCTCGTTGCCGTATTTGACGTACCAGCGCGGCACCCCGGTATCGGCGCACATGGCGCGACGGTCTTCCTTGGCGGCTTCGTAGTTTTCCAGCATCGCTTCGAGCACGAAGGCGGAAAGGTCGCCGCTTTCCGTATCGGCCATGCCGCGAATGCCGGAAAGATAATCATCCGGTATTTCGATTGCCGCCTTCTGCATCAAAAGGTTGGCGGTCTGTTCGATAATCTTGCGATCAATCATGCGGGTCTCCGTAGCACGGCGGAAATGCCAATCTAGCGGATACGGCCGGATCATGACAGGGCAGGCGTGATGTTGCCTGTTTATCGTTCAGTAGGAAGATTTGCCGACCCAGGTCTTGTCCTGCGGTGAAGGGATCAGGTTGTTGTCCTGCCAATGGAAAAACAGCAGGACGCCCCAGTCTGTGTGCTCGGAAAAACCGTATTCCGGTTTAAGCGACTGTTCCAGCGCTCCGGTTTTCGCATCGAAGCTGGTAATCGCCAGTTTTATAACACCCTGCTGCTGATCCCGCTTGTAGAGGGCCAGCTCGGGAAACTCGACATTGCCGACCAGCGGAATCGGGATCGGAAAGGCGGGAATGCCGAACAGTGTCGTCTTGCGATCAATCGACATCGCGCCGACGCGAGGTTCGATCACAAGATCGGCGCTTTCTCGATCTTCAACCAGGCGACCGCCATGCC
>CAYGSU010000163.1:0-1591 GCA_964352715.1 uncultured Flavobacteriaceae bacterium
TCAAGCGGTTCATCCAGAACAGCCAACCGCCCGTTGGAAATCAAGGCCCGCGCCAGTGCAAGCCGCTTGCGGTCGCCGGGCGACAGGGTTTCGCCATGCAATCCCAAATCGGTTTTAAACCCGTTCGGCATGGCGCTGACAAGCGACCGGCACCCCGCCATCTGAATCGCCTTGTTGAGCCCCTCATCATCCAGTTCAGGGTTCAGCGTGAGCAGGTTGTCGGCAAGCGAGGCGTTCAGAAAATCCGGCGTTTGCGGCAGGTAGCAGACTTGCCTGCGCCACCATTCTAGCGCTATCTGGCGCAGGTCCAAGCCGTCGACCACGACCGATCCGCGCAATGGCTCGACAAGACCCAGCGCCATTGCCGCCAGGGTCGATTTACCAGTGCCATTCGCTCCGTGGATCACCAGAATATCGCCCGGATCGAGACTGAGCGAAAGCTGATCAAACAGCGGCGACGACTGGCCGGGATAGGCAAAGACAAGATCCGTCAGGGCAAACCTTCCCGAATAGACACCCAGCGCCGTCCCCTTGCCGATTTCGGAGGGTCGCCGCCGGAGATCCTTGATGCGTTGTTTCGCCTTTCGCGCATGCGCCAGGGTCTCTGCCGTCGCCGCAGCGCGTGAAACGCCGGCGACCGCCCGCGTTCCGAGGATATTGGCGGCGATAAGTACACCGATATCCAGTTCCTGCCGCACAACCAGCACCGCACCGATACCGACAATGGCGATTGTGGTCAGTGCCGTCATGCTCATCGATATCGCCTGCAGTAGCCCCCGGGAAATGGCGGCGCGCCGCGTTTTCGCCTGCTGCATCCGCATCGATACTGTCCACGACCGGATCAGCATCCGCGCGGCATTGAATGCCCGCACCGTTTCCGGCCGGTCCACCATATCGTCGACACTGGACGAGCTGTCGCTCGGCACCGGCGGGTTTGCTTGCTGAATACCGGCCTGGATAAAGGAAACCAAAATCAGAAACGTAGAAGCACCTAGCGCCAGAAAGGCCAGAATCGGACTGATGAAAAACAGGGCGGTGAACAGAATCAGCGTGAACGGCAGGTCCAGCAGCGACATCAGGACCGGTGGGCTGTAGGCTGACTGGATCAGATCGACATCCCGGCTGATCCTGCGCCGCATGGTCTTGGGAATCTGACGCAGGATACCGATTTTTGTTTCGATGAGGCCGCGCGCACTATCAATCGCAACTTCCTCATCCGGCCGCACCGAGACCACCGCCGCCAGACGCAGGCGAACCCACCGAAAAGCGAATTCCATGGCGAGGGCAAAGACCGCGCCGACAGATAGCGCGAGCAGCGTTCCATCGACGCCGAATGCGACATACCGGTTCAGGACTTGCATGACGAAGATCGGCGGCGCGAGCATCAACAGATTCACAACCAGCGTCGCCGCCAGCAAAAGGGCGGTTGTCGTCGGGCGGCGAGCCAATCTGATCAACAGTTCCAGCATGACGGTAGCGGTCGGAACCTCCCTTGCCTAGATTTCAGCCCACAACCGCATCAGGTTGCTGTGGGCGCGCAGCAGCAGAACGGCTTCATCCGCGCCGCCGTCCTTTGCCAGAATAGTCTGCC
>CAYGSU010000164.1:0-1572 GCA_964352715.1 uncultured Flavobacteriaceae bacterium
GGCCGGGGTCGAACCGCACCCGGTCCCCGTCGACCGATGCGCCGGCGTCCTTCCAGAGGCGCAGCGCTTCGGTGTCGCCGAAAAACCGGATGCCAATTTCAGACAGAATGGTGTCGGCGGCAGTTTCGATCCGCACCAGCCCTTCCTCGTTCATGAACTCGTAAGGCGGAATTTCTCGTTTCAGATAGGCCGGTCCGGGCGGGGCCGCCGCCGTTGGATCGCGCCCGGTGCGCGGGCGACGTCGGGCGGATTGGCGTTCGGACACGGTGTTTCCCCTGATCTATGTATCTCCTGTTATGAAAACATGGTATCAGACGGCTGTAATCAGCGAAAAATGTTGTTTGTCGGATAACTCAAATTAATGCATAGACTTCGATACCTCGTCCCGTCACCGCAGGCGCTGATCACGTTTGAGGCTGCCGGTCGACATGCCAGCTTCACCAAGGCGGCGGTGGAACTGAATGTCAGCCAGGCGGCAGTCAGTCTGGCAGTACGGCGGTTGGAGGACGCGATGGGTGTCACCCTGTTCCGCCGCGAGCATAGGCGCATCTCGCTGACCGAGGCCGGCAGCCGGCTGTTTCAGGATGTTTCAATCGGTCTCGATCACATCGCCCGGTCTGTCGAAGGTATCCGCCGCGACCATGCCCCGGGGGCAGTGACGTTTTCCGTATCGACGGCGTTCGCCGGATTCTGGCTGCTGCCACGCCTGACGCGGCTGAAAGACAGATTGCCCGGCCTCGACCTCAGGGTTCAGACAACGGACAAGGATGTCGATCTGGTGGCGGAAGGGTTGACCATGGGTATCCGGCGCGGTGACGGCGATTTTCCGTCCTATGACATGGTGAAACTGGCGGATGAGGAAATCGTCGCGGTCTGTAGTCCCCGCTATCTCAAGGAGGCCGGACCAGTCCGAACCGCCGAAGACGTGTTGCAGCACCGCCTGATTCATCTCGACGAACCATACCGTCCCCGGCCGAGCTGGGCGGACTGGGCGGCGGGAATGGGCCTTAAAAAGCCCGATGTTCCGCGCGAAGGGGTGCATCTGAACGATTATGCCCTGGTACTTCAGGCGGCGCTTGAAGGCGACGGTATCGCGCTGGGGTTCCGGCATGTCACGCAGGAAATGGTGCGGGCGGGGCGACTGGTCGAACCGGTTGAAGCGACCGTCGTCACCGGGCAGGCATTCTGGCTTGTCTGGCCGAAAGGGGCAGGCTTTTCCGATGCCGCCACTGCGTTCAGGGATTTCATCTGCGCCGAATTCAATGTGCGGTTTTGATACGGCGATTGCATGAGCGCGGATCGGTCGGATTGCTTTCGGGGCACTTGTGGAAAGTCCTAATAGAAGGTCGTGAACCGTTAAGGATATATTCACGGCTGTCAGGTAACTGGACAAGCTGGCTCAGATAGGGATGGTCCGGGACCAACTGCCATGACCAGATGTTCAAGCTGGTTTTTCAAAGGATACGGTTTTGATTGGAATTATTCAAAGAGTGCTGATGCGCACACTTGAAAATGCCGGCGGCGAAGAGCTGTGCAACCGGGTAATGGACCGGGCCGGTGTGGAACGCGACC
>CAYGSU010000165.1:0-1571 GCA_964352715.1 uncultured Flavobacteriaceae bacterium
GGCCGGGGTCGAACCGCACCCGGTCCCCGTCGACCGATGCGCCGGCGTCCTTCCAAAGGCGCAGCGCTTCGGTGTCGCCGAAAAACCGGATGCCAATCTCCGACAGAATGGTGTCGGCGGCGGTTTCGATCCGCACCAGCCCTTCCTCGTTCATGAACTCGTAGGGCGGAATTTCACGTTTCAGATAGGCCGGGCCCGGCGCGGCCGGCGCAGACGGATCGCGCCCGGTGCGCGGGCGACGTCGACCGGAGTGACGTTCTGACACGGCGTTTTCCCTGACCTATGTATCTCCTGTTATGAAAACATGGTATCAGACGGCTGTAATCAGGGAAAAATGTTGTTCGTCGGATAACTCAAAATTATGCATAGGCTTAGATACCTTGTCCCGTCGCCGCAGGCGTTGATCACGTTCGAGGCGGCCGGCCGCCTGACCAGCTTCACCAAGGCGGCGGCGGAGCTGAATGTCAGCCAGGCCGCAGTCAGTCTGGCGGTCCGACGGCTCGAGGATGCGATGGGGGTGACCCTGTTTCGCCGAGAGCACCGCCGCATTTCACTGACCGAGGCCGGCAACCGGCTGTTTCAGGATGTTTCAATCGGCCTCGACCACATCGCCCGCTCAGTCGAAGGCATCCGCCGCGACCATGCGCCGGGGGCGGTGACGTTTTCCGTATCGACCGCTTTTGCCGGGTTCTGGCTTCTGCCGCGCCTGACGCGGTTGAAGGACAGATTGCCCGATCTCGACCTCAGGGTTCAGACAACCGACAAGGATGTCGATCTGGTGGCCGAAGGGTTGACCATGGGTATCCGGCGCGGTGACGGCGATTTTCCGTCCTACGACATGGTGAAGCTGGCGGACGAGGAAATTGTCGCGGTTTGCAGCCCCCGCTATCTCAAGGAAGCCGGACCGGTCCGCACTGCCGAAGATTTGCTGCAGCACCGCCTGATTCATCTCGACGAGCCATACCGTCCCCGGCCGAGCTGGGCGGACTGGGCGGTGGGAATGGGCCTTAAAAAGCCGGCCATTCCGCGCGAAGGGGTGCATCTGAACGATTACGCCCTGGTGCTTCAGGCAGCGCTGGAAGGCGACGGCATCGCGCTGGGGTTCCGGCATGTCACGCAGGAAATGGTGCGCGCAGGTCGTTTGGTCGAACCGGTGGAGGCCACAGTCGTGACCGGGCAGGCATTCTGGCTTGTCTGGCCGAAAGGGGCGGGTTTCTCTGATACCGCTGCTGCGTTCAGGAATTTCATCTGCGCCGAGTTCAACGCCCGGTTCTGATACGGCGGATGCATGATCGCGGATCGGTCAGGCAGCTGTCGGGGCACTTGTGGAAAGCCCTAATAGATGGTCGTCAGCCTTAAGGATATATTCACTACTGTCAGGTAATTGGATGGGTCGGCTCCGACACGTAAGGTCCGGGAACTCCTAGCATGACGAGATGTTGAATTTGGTTTTTCAAAGGATACGGTTTTGATCGGAATCATTCAAAGAGTGCTGATGCGCACGCTTGAAAATGCAGGCGGCGAAGAGCTGTGCAACCGGGTAATGGACCGGGCCGGTGTGGAACGCGACC
>CAYGSU010000166.1:0-1544 GCA_964352715.1 uncultured Flavobacteriaceae bacterium
GCGACTACACGACAAGCAGCGAATATGTGCGCAGCCTGATCCGGCGGGAGAAGGAACGCCACAGCCTGCGAACCGAGCTGGTTCAAAGCGCCAGCGCGGGATTTTCCGAAACACCAACCGAGGCTTACATCGCCCGCGTTCAGCATGGCCTGGACCATGTGCAGAGCGCTGAACTGCCGGAAACAGTATCGCTGGACGATCTTCGCGATTATGTCCGGGCCGGGATTGAAAGCGGACCCGGCGCGCCCGCCGAAAAGATTCTGGACCGGCTGGAAGACCGGTATCGCGCCCTCGCCGACCGTCAGGACTGATTTGTGCCGGTTGTCTTTTCACCGGCAGCCCAGCGCGATCTTGAATCCATCGGTGATTATATTGCTGCGGACAACCCTTCCCGGGCCGTCGCCTTTATCCGGAAAATCAGGAACCGGTGTGAAGTGCTGGACGCCACGCCGCTTGCCGCGCCTTTGAGAAATGACATCGGCCCCGGAATCAGAATGATCGTTCAGGACCGCTACCTGATTTTCTACTCGCTAAATGATGAAGGCGTTCGGATAGAACGTATTCTTCATGCGGCCCGAAATAACTCCGGACTGTATGAATAATCTACCCACCCAGAAACAGCCGCCCGACATCCTCGTTTTGCAGCAGGTCGTCGCCGCGCCCCGCGATGGCGAGTTCGCCGGATACCAGCACATAGCCGATATCGGCGAATTCCAGGCCCTTCTTGGCGTTCTGTTCGACCATCACGATGGTCTTGCCTTCGGCGTGCTGCAGATCGTCGAGAATTTCGAACACCATGTCGATGAAGCGCGGCTCCAGCCCGATCGACGGTTCGTCGACAAGCAGCACTTCCGGGTTCATGACCAGCGCGCGGGAAATTTCCAGCAGCCGCCGTTCGCCCCCGGACAACACCTTGGCCTGATGCTTGCGCCGCGCCGCCAGCCGGTCGTACTTTTCGAACACCTTTTCGGCAGCGACCTTGGCGTCTGACGGGTTGTCCATCAGATAGCCGCCCATCCACAGGTTTTCTTCCACCGTCATGTTCGGGAACACCGACTTATCCTGCAGGATATAGGCGATACCGGCATCCTTCAGCTTGCGGTTCGACGTCAATTTAGTGACATCGCGCTTTTCCGCCCCGTCGCCAATCTTGATCGATCCTGAAAAGATATTCGTGAATCCGAAAATCGAGTGAAGAATGGTCGACTTGCCCGCACCGTTCGGCCCGATCAGACACAGTGACTGCCCCTTCGCGACCTGCAGATTGAGATCGTGCAGGATCTGCATCTTGCCGTAACCCGCGCGCAGATTTTCAATGGTCAGAAACGGGTCGTTGTTCGCCAGCGCCGCTATCGTGTCGATGCCGACGGTGCCCCCCATCGCCTTGGCCTGCTTGTTGACGTCTTCAACGGAAATCACCGTTTCGACGTCGCCCATATGGTAGCCCGAGGCCTTTTTCTTGTCTGTCTCGTCACTCATTTTCTTTTCCCAGAAAGCGGCGCCGGCCCGACCCCGGATTCGGTACGATCCCGTGGGTGGCCGGG